>NZ_JAQITD010000023.1 GCF_028618555.1 Bartonella sp. CM31XJBT
TATGTAATATTATTTTAGTTTTATTTTAATTTTCTAAAAATTTATCTGTTCGATTGTATATAATCCATTCTTTACCTTTAATAATAAAAAACACAAAATATCTCATAAAAATACAATTTTCATACTTCTTTAAGAGTTCGCTAACGCCTCATTAACATTGTTGCTGTAAACAGTCATCAGAAACAGAAAAACTGTTTTTCTCCGGATCAGGTAGCGCGTACCGGAGTAACAGTTTCTGTTTTTATATAGTAATTAGAAACAGAATATGTGCCCTCATAAAACCGCACTGTTATATTTTAAGATAGTGAAATTTTATAATTTTGGAAGATGTTTCTGATTTCATATTTTTAACTAAATTTGTAAGTGCGAGAATAAATTCAATAAAAAAATGCGGCGCTATATTACGATTAATATTTTAGCGTCCTTGTGCCCATAGAGCACGCGTTTCAGCGCAAAAATCAGCATAACAGCCTTCCTCAATGGCATCACGAATTCCCTGCATAAGTTGTTGATAATAAAAAAGATTATTCCAAGTCAACAACATCCCCCCAAGAGATTCACCAGATTTGATCAAATGATGCAAATAAGCACAACTATAATCATGTGCTGCTGGACAAAGTGACTGTGGATCAAGAGGATGTGGATCTTCTGCATAACGCGCATTACGCAAATTAATTCTACCAAAGCGTGTAAAAGCTAAACCATGACGTCCTGCACGCGTTGGCATAACACAATCAAACATATCAACACCACGTGCAACACTTTGTAAAATATCATCAGGTGTCCCTACTCCCATAAGGTAGCGTGGTTTATCCTCTGGTAAAATCGGACAAGTAGTATCCAATACTGCTGTCATAACACTCTGCGGCTCACCAACAGCAAGCCCTCCAATAGCGTAACCTTTTAAATCCATTTCTTTTAATGCTTGAGCAGAACGTTCACGCAGTTTCATATTATCACCACCTTGAACAATCCCAAACAATGCTTTATCTGGCTGATCTCCAAAAGCTGTTTTACAACGCAGCGCCCACCGCAATGAAAGTTCCATAGCTTCTTCCATTTCTTTTTCAGTTGCTGGTAATGCAATACATTGATCCAACTGCATCTGGATATCCGCACCAAGAAGTCCTTGAATTTCGATAGAACGCTCTGGACTCATTTCATAGTAAGCTCCATTAATGTAAGAGCGAAAAATCACACCTTGTTCAGTAATTTTACGGATTCCCGCCAATGACATAACCTGAAAGCCACCAGAATCGGTTAAAATAGGTCCGCTCCAGCGTGAAAATTCATGTAATCCTCCCAAACGCGCAACACGTTCAGCTCCTGGACGTAACATTAAATGATAAGTATTCCCCAAAATGATATCTGCACCAAGATCACGAATTTGATCCATATACATAGCCTTAACAGTTCCTGCCGTCCCAACAGGCATAAATGCGGGTGTACGAACACATCCTCGCCCCGTTATAATTTCTCCTCGACGTGCATACCCATCTTGAGCAATTTTTCTATAATGAAATGTCTTTATCATAACTCTCGTCTTTTTGATTCCATCAATGCATATCTCTATAGAAAGAAAAAAGATATCCCCTTACGCGCATTGTCATAAGCTTTATGAATTAATTTTTGATTCGCTCAATATTGTAACCAGCATCAAAAATTAAACGAGATAAAAGAACATTTCTTGTTAAGAAATCACCATAATAAAAGTGATAATCTAACTCTAGAAAAATAGTAAAATCCTTATAATATCATACCTCAAAATACCTACGCTTATCCTTAACAGAACTGCAAAATTATTATCACAATAATTTCATCTTCACATACTTCCATAAGCAGTAACTTTGTACCCATAAAAGAAAATTTTGAACGCATTGTACAGCTCACAATATTCTTTAACTTTTACAGATAAAAATTTTTCATCTACTGGGCACAGCGATCCTCACGCTTAATAAAAGTGCAAATGAACATAATCATTTATCCACTCACAATATTGAGATAGCTCTTGGCATTGGAGATAATTCACAAAAGAAATTAACGTGTAAATAAAAATACTTTAAAAAACTAAAAATGCTTTTTGTAAAGATTCTCAAATACCAAAAGCTCTATCGTAACATTAGAGGCTGAAAAAGCGTATGATGGTACCCGTTTGCTCCTTCACAAGCTTTAAAGATGGTGGTGCATAATATTTTATACTATTTATAGCTTTAAAACTATACATGCCATGAATGTCATCGTGGAAGTGAATGTTGATATGTACTGAGAAATGCTTCTTAAAAAAACACGTAAATATGCAACACAAGTGTATTCCGTTTGGAGCGTTCCTCTATAAAAAAACGAGAAAAATAAAAGCGTAAGTCCATGCATAATCTTCATTATTTAAAAGATATTGCGTTAGATACTTAAAAAAGTAAAGTTGAATTAAAAAGGAGATGGCAAGACTAGCCATTTATTTCACTTCTGCGCCTTTATTATATTCTTCTAAGATTAAACTGTCTTCTTATTTTAAAGATTACGCCAATATATATATATATAAATGCTGGTTTTCCACCTTGCTAAGAAAACTGGATGAGCGAGTAAAGCTCTTATCCGTCTTAATATGTGTTTCAAACATGCTTCTGCATTAGGATTGGATGTTGATTTACAAGCAGAAACAAAAGCACACGCTCTCTCAGGAAAGTAACATCATAAAACTATTAAGACCGACAATGGATGGAAGAGAACTGCCAAATTTTTTATAAAACACTTTGCCAAACAACAACCATAATACAACAGACTTTGCGTTTTCTTATTCTGACAAGTGTTTGTACAAATCCTTTGCGTTATATTCTTAAGGAAGATCCGATTGAAGGAAATATATGGACAATGCTTAGCTCGAAATTATAAAAGGTAAGCGTGATACTACAAAAGAGTTTTGTGTGCCTTTATTGATCAGAAAAGAGTATTTTTTTCTTAGAAACTTACAATTAAAATCAGTATAGTTTATACTATTTTGCATCCGCAGCAATAATGGCTTTGGTAATTGAATCTGGATCTGAAACAGGTTCACCACGTTTAATTTTATCAACATTTTCCATACCTTCAACAACCTGCCCCCATATGGAATATTGACGATCAAGCCACGGAGCATCTGCAAAACAAATAAAAAACTGAGAGTTAGCAGAATTTGGATTCTGACTCCGTGCCATAGAAACTGTACCACGCTTATGAGAAAGATTTGAAAACTCTGCTGTTAAATTTGGTTTTTCTGCTCCCCCCATACCCGCACGTGATAAATTGAATTTTTCACTATCCTTCTTTCCAAATTGCACATCCCCTGTTTGCGCCATAAAACCATCAATAACGCGATGGAAAATAACATTATCATAAGCACCTTCACGTACCAATTCTTTAATACGTGCAACATGACAAGGTGCTAAATCAGCAAAAAGCTCAATAACAACTCTGCCCTTTGTTGTTTCAAGAATTAAAGTATTTTCTGGATTTTTATTCTCTGCCATATGGAAAGCTCCCTTGATTCATTTCTCAACTTGTAAAGTAGCAGCATTAATAACATCAGGATTTTTTATAGATCCATTATTACTTGTCGTACCTTTTTTTATTTTATCAACAACATCCATTCCCTTTATAACCTCTCCAACAACCGTATACTGACCGTTTAAAAAAGCAGCATCATCAAAACAAATGAAGAATTGAGAATTCGCGGAATCCGGATCTTGTGACCGTGCCATCCCAACTGTACCACGCTTAAACGGCTGCTTTGAAAACTCTGCCGGTATATTGGGATAATTTGAGCCACCCATACCAACGCGTTTCAAATCAAAATCTCTACTGCCTTTTTTTCCAAATTCTACATCACCAGTTTGTGCCATGAAATTAGGAATAACGCGATGAAACACAACATTATTATAGGCCCCCTCCTCTGTTAATCTTTTGATTTGCGCAACATGTTTTGGCGCCAAATCAGGACGCAGACGAATAATGACATCACCATCTTTGAGAGATAAAACAAGAAGGCTTGCATCGCTTGCTGGTCTAGGATTACCAGCGACAGCGGACAATGAAAAAAAACAAAACACACATATCAAAACAGCAAAAGTTCTACGAGACACAATTATTCTCCCCTAAAAGATTGGAATTTCGAGCTCAAAGCTTGTGCAACATTGGGCGGTACAAATGGTGTTACATCACCTCCCATAGAGGCAATTTGGCGTACCAATGTAGAAGTTATCGCACGCCCAGAAACACTTGCCGGCAAAAAAACAGTTTGCAATTCAGGAGCCATAACGCCATTCATCCCGGCCATTTGCATTTCATAATCAAGATCAGTACCATCACGCAATCCACGAATGAGAAATGAAGCACCAACTTCACGCGCCTTCTCAATGAGAAGGTTGTTAAATGAAAGAACCTGCAATCGATTAGAATCTGCACCAAACAAGTCTTTCCCGACCTGCGTAATGAAATCAACACGCTCTTCGAAGCTAAAGAGTGTTTTTTTGTCAGCCTGTATCCCTATAGCGACGACCACCTTATCAGCTAACACAAAACACCCTTTCAAAACATCAAGATGACCATTTGTAAGAGGATCAAAAGAACCCGCGTAAAGAGCAATTTTCATGACTTTACTCCTTCCTCTTAAAAATTATTTTTCTTCGCTCATATCAACTGTATCTGAATGTTTCTCACCTTCATCATCTAATGAACTCGTATCATCTTCAGGTTCAGAAATACGTTCAACCGATACGACTCTTTCACCTTTGGCTGTATTAAAAATTGTGACTCCCTTAGTTGAGCGCCCAGCAGTACGAATTCCCTCAACAGGGACACGAATAAGCTGCCCCCCATCTGATACCAACATAATTTGATCTTGCGCCTTCACCGGAAAAGCCGCTACTAATTTACCAATTTCAGCTGTTTTAGATGGATCTGTTGCGCGAATCCCCTTTCCGCCACGTCCCGAAATCCGGAACTCATAGGAAGAAGAACGTTTACCATAACCAAACTCACTCACTGTCAAAAGCATTTGTTCACGTGCATGAAGTTCTGCATAACGTTCATCTGTTAACTCTGTTTCAGCACCCCCATCTTCTTCATCAAGAGTTATAACATCTTCAACATCAGCATCTGCACCAGAAGCACGCCGTTCATTCATTACACGTTTAATATAAGCAGAACGCTCAATGGACGTCGCCTCGACATGCTCTAAAATTGTCATCGAAATGACTTTATCGCCTTTAGCTAAATTGATACCACGAACTCCCACAGAATTACGCCCAGCAAAGACCCGAACATCAACAACTGGAAAACGGATACATTGTCCATTGGCTGTTGTTAGAACAACATCATCATGTTCTGTACAGGTTTCAACAGAAAGAATTTCATCTTCTTCATCAAGTTTCATCGCAATTTTACCATTACGATTAACCTGAACGAAATCTGATAATTTATTACGACGCACAGTTCCACGTGTTGTCGCAAACATAATATCTAATGCACTCCAGCTCGCTTCATCTTCAGGCAAAGGCATAATCGTTGTAATACGCTCACCTTGTTGTAAGGGAAGCATATTGATCAAAGCCCGCCCACGCGATTGGGGTGTCCCCAGCGGCAGTCGCCAAACTTTTTCCTTATAAACAATCCCACGTGATGAAAAGAAAAGAACCGGAGTATGCGTATTGGCAACAAACAACCGCGTTACAAAATCCTCATCCTTCGTGGACATACCAGAACGCCCCTTACCACCACGTCGCTGTGCACGATAGGTATTAAGAGGCACACGCTTAATATAACCACTATGGCTTACCGTTACCACCATATCCTCTGGCGCGATCAGATCTTCACTCTCCATCTCAGCGCTACCAAAGCCAAATACGGTACGTCGCGGCGTTGCAAACTCCTCACGAAGAGCACTCAACTCATCCTTAACAATACACATAATCCGCACGCGTGATGCCAAGATCTCAAGATAGTCAGCGATATCCACACCAATTTTATTCAATTCATCAGCAATTTCATCACGCCCAAGGGCTGTCAATCGTTGCAAACGCAATTCTAAAATAGCACGCGCCTGTTCTTCAGAGAGATTATAAGTACCATCCTCATGAATAATATGACGAGGATCATCAATAAGTTTAATCAAAGGCGCGACATCCATCGCTGGCCAGCGTCGCTCCATTAACTGTGCACGTGCTGTCTGCGGATCAGGAGCTTTGCGAATAAGCGCTATAATTTCATCAATATTGGCAACAGCAAGGGCAAGACCAACCAAAACATGTGCTCGCTCACGCGCTTTACGCAAAAGATATTTTGTTCGCCGACTGACAACTTCTTCCCGAAAAGAAACAAATGCACGAAGCATATCAAGCAACGTCATCTGTTCGGGTTTTCCCCCATTCAAAGCAACCATATTACAACCAAAGGAAGTTTGCAGCGGCGTATACCGATATAATTGGTTTAAAACAACTTCCGCAACAACATCTTTCTTCAGCTCAATAACGACCCGATATCCATCACGATCAGATTCGTCACGCAAATCAGAGATTCCTTCAATGCGTTTATCGCGCACCAATTCGGCCATTTTCTCAATCATCGTTGCCTTATTAACTTGATAAGGGATCTCACTCACAATAATTGCTTGTCGACCACTGCGAATCTCTTCGATCTCAACTTTAGCACGCATAATAATTGAGCCACGCCCTGTTTCATAAGCTGCACGAACACCAGAATGTCCGAGGATAATGCCCCCTGTAGGAAAATCCGGACCAGGAATAATTTCAATTATTTTATCGAGTGTGATATCGGGATTATCAATCAAAGCGATACAACCATCAACGACTTCACCAAGATTATGGGGAGGAATATTGGTTGCCATTCCCACAGCAATCCCCCCTGACCCATTAACCAAAAGATTGGGAAAACGCGCTGGCAAGACAACCGGTTCACGCTCACGCCCATCGTAATTATCCTGAAAATCAACAGTATCTTTATCAATATCAGCTAAAAGTTCTTCTGAAACTTTTTCTAAACGACACTCAGTATAGCGCATGGCCGCGGGTGGATCACCATCAACGGAACCAAAATTTCCCTGACCATCAATCAATGGATTTCTTAAAGAAAAGTCCTGCGCCATACGCACTAATGCATCGTAAATTGAAGCATCACCATGGGGATGAAATTTCCCCATAACCTCACCAACAACACCAGCAGATTTACGATACGACTTATTAAAAGAAAGCCCCATCTCATTCATAGCATGAAGGATACGTCGATGAACAGGCTTAAGACCATCACGGACATCAGGGAGTGCACGTGAAACAATCACGCTCATCGCATAATCGAGATAGGAGCGTTGCATTTCATCAATAATACTGATTGGTTCAATACCGGTTAGCACATCACGTTCTGGGTGTGGAGTAAGATCGGTCACAATTTCAAAACTTTCAAAAAAGAATCATTTCACTTTATTTATAGCGAAAAATACACCAAAATGCTAATTTCTCTCCCATGACAAAAAAGAAATTTAACAATATTTTTCAAGATGTTATTAATTTATATTTTAAATTACCAATAATAATTAACAATTTTCACTTCGCTAAACTTCAAAAATCTGAAACAAGCAAACCATAAAATGATTATAATACTGCAATTTAAAGACTCTTAAAAAGGAACGTCATCATCTAATTTGTGTGAAAAACTTTCTCCCAATTGATTATTATTTTGACCAAAAGTATTTCTCTGATTTGAGTGACTATCGGCAAAGCCACCACTATAACTCCCCCCTTGACTTGCTCCTTGCTCCCCGCTCGCAGCTCCCCGCCCATCAAGCATTTGTAATTCGCCACGGTACTTTTGCAAAACAATCTCTGTTGTATAACGGTCATTTCCATTTTGATCTTGCCATTTTCGTGTCTGTAACTGCCCCTCAATATAAATTTTGCTGCCTTTTTTTAAATATTGCTCTGCAACTTTGACAAGGTTTTCATTAAAAATAACAATACTATGCCACTCAGTGCGTTCTTTTCTCTCATTTGTATTCCGATCGCGCCAACTTTCTGAAGTAGCAATACGCAGATTTGCCACTTGATCACCAGAATTCAAACGGCGGATTTCAGGATCGGCACCAAGATTACCAATCAAAATAACTTTATTAAGGCTACCAGCCATCGTATAAACTCCAAAATTTTAATTCGTAAAATACTCTGTTCTATAACAGTTATAACCATCTTGACCTTCAATTTACATGTCGCAATTGACCATCAATATGGGTATGCTATCCTTTACCAATATTGTATTCAGTGTAATTATAACAAAAGATGATAAAAACGCATAGTTTATTCCACCACGAGAGAATAAAAAGCTGCTCATTTGTATTTTTTTCACAAAACTTATACCTTCCTTTTGCATTAAAGCAGTTAAACACATTATAATTCTAAAAAAACAGTTTTATTCCATTTTAGGTGCTCAATTTTTGCCACATATGCCAAGGATAAAGTATGACTCATCAAAAATATATCTCCATTCGCGGTGCACGTGAGCATAACCTTAAAAATATTGATCTTGATCTGCCTCGTGATAAACTCATTGTTATAACAGGACTTTCTGGATCAGGGAAATCATCTTTAGCGTTTGATACAATTTACGCTGAAGGACAACGCCGCTATGTCGAAAGCCTTTCAGCCTATGCACGCCAATTTTTGGAAGTCATGCAAAAACCCGATGTCGACCGCATAGACGGTCTCTCTCCAGCTATCTCCATTGAACAAAAAACAACCAGTCGCAACCCTCGTTCAACGGTAGGTACCGTTACTGAAATCCACGATTACATGCGTCTTCTCTTTGCACGTATTGGTATTCCTCATTCTCCTGCAACAGGACTTCCTATTGAAAGCCAGACAGTAAGTCAAATGGTGGATCAAATTATGTCCTTACCAGAAGGAACGCGAATTTTTATTATGGCACCCTTAGTGCGAGGACGAAAGGGAGAATATAAAAAAGAGCTAACAGAACTTTTAAAAAGAGGATTTCAACGCGCTAAAGTTGATGGAAAATTCTATGAAATCGCTGATATTCCACCTCTTGATAAAAAATATAAACACGACATCGATGTCGTGGTAGACCGCATTGTTGTACAGAAGGATATCACCTCTCGCTTGGCTGATAGTATAGAAACCTGTTTACAGCTAGCAAATGGGCTTGCCATAGCTGAAATGGCAGACCAACCCTTAGCACAAAAAGAAACGACAAAGGAATCTGCTCATAAATCAAAAAATGATACACACAAACGGCTCATTTTTTCAGAAAAGTTTTCCTGCCCAGTATCGGGTTTCTCTATTTCTGAAATTGAACCACGCCTTTTTTCGTTCAATAATCCTTTTGGGGCCTGTCCTCTCTGCGATGGATTGGGTATCAAAAAGGCAATGGATCCACTAAAAATTGTGCCAAATAAAAACCTTACCCTAAAGAATGGAGCCATTGCTCCTTGGGCTAAATCAGATTCACTTTATTATAGCCAAACCTTAGAAGCATTAGGAAAAGCTTACGGTTTCAAACTCACAGATCAATGGTGTGAACTCTCTAATGAAGCACAACAGGCTATCCTCTACGGTACAAAAAAAGATGAAATTTCTTTTATCTATAAAAATAATTCTGGTTCGCATAAGACAACCCAACCTTTTGAAGGAATCATCCCTAATATGGAGAGACGCTGGAAAGAAACCGATTCTGCTTGGTCTCGAGAAGAAATCGAACGTTATATGTCTTCTTCACCCTGCCCAGCTTGTCACGGTTATCGTTTAAAACCAGAGGCACTTGCTGTAAAAATCAACGGAATGCATATTGGGCAAATATCAGATCTTTCTATTCTAAAGGCAGATGATTGGTTTGCCAATATTCATCAATATCTCACAGAAAAACAACGTAATATCGCCGTACGTATTTTAAAAGAAATTCGTGAACGCTTGGCTTTTTTAAATCATGTAGGATTGGAATATCTTACCTTGTCTCGAAACTCAGGAACGCTTTCAGGGGGAGAAAGCCAACGCATTCGGTTGGCATCTCAAATTGGTTCTGGTCTTACAGGCGTTCTTTATATTTTAGATGAACCATCTATCGGTTTACACCAACGCGATAACGAACGCCTTTTGGAAATGCTGCGCCATTTACGCAATCTTGGCAATACAGTTATTGTCGTTGAACATGATGAAGATGCTATTCTCACAGCAGACTATGTTGTCGATATGGGGCCTGCCGCGGGCGTTCATGGTGGAGAAATCATAGCGCAAGGGACACCGCAGGAAATTATAGAAAATTCAGCCTCTCTCACAGGCCAATACCTTTCAGGAAAAATGGCTGTTAAAATGCCGACAAAGCGACGCAAAATATCAAAAACGAAAACACTTAAAGTCATTGGCGCCAAAGGCAATAACCTCAAAAATATCAATGCGAATATTCCTCTTGGAACCTTCACATGCATAACTGGTGTTTCTGGAGGAGGAAAATCAACATTTCTTATTGAAACGCTTTTCAAAGCAGCATCACATCATATCATGGGCTCTCATCACAGCCCTGCCAGCTATGACAAAATTGAAGGATTAGAATTTCTTGATAAAGTCATTGATATCAACCAGTCCCCTATTGGACGCACCCCACGCTCTAATCCCGCAACCTATACAGGTGCTTTTACACCGATTCGTGAGTGGTTTGCTGATCTTCCAGAATCAAAAGCCCGCGGTTACAAAGCTGGGCGTTTTTCATTTAATGTTAAAGGAGGACGGTGCGAAGCATGCCAAGGCGACGGAGTCATCAAAATTGAAATGCACTTTTTACCTGATGTCTATGTTACTTGCGATGTCTGTAAAGGAAAACGCTATAACCGAGAAACACTAGAAATAAAATTCAAAGGACAGTCTATAGCCGATATTTTGGATATGACAATTGAAAAGGCAGAAG
The DNA here is from genome assembly GCF_028618555.1 of Bartonella sp. CM31XJBT. Lineage (GTDB taxonomy): Bacteria > Pseudomonadota > Alphaproteobacteria > Rhizobiales > Rhizobiaceae > Bartonella. Next base: position 10,954 of record NZ_JAQITD010000023.1, read on the forward strand.
AATTTTTCCAAGCTATTCCCGCTATTCATAATAAAATGGAAACTCTCATTAAAGTAGGATTGGGTTACATAAAAGTAGGACAGCAAGCAACCACACTTTCTGGTGGGGAAGCACAACGTGTAAAACTTGCGAAAGAACTTTCTCGTAAAACAACGGGACGTACACTCTATATTTTGGATGAACCGACAACAGGTTTACATTTTCATGATATTTCCAAACTTCTTGAAGTGCTTCACGAACTAGTCGAGCAAGGCAACACAGTTATAGTCATTGAACATAACCTTGATGTTATAAAGACAGCCGACTGGATTATTGATTTAGGACCAGAAGGTGGAGATCGCGGTGGTGAAATTGTTGCAATTGGACGCCCTGAAGACATCATTAAGGTTCCCGCTTCCTATACGGGAAAATTTCTAAAAGATGTTTTACTACGCCCATCTCTCTATAATTCCAATTCTTAGAAACGCTTTTTATTGTAAAATACAGCATACTAACAAAGCCTGTACTTTTATTATTACCTGTAAACCAACACCTAATTCCAGTAGTGCAACACGTTTGAAGCAAAGACTAAAAACAATTTAGCGCTTTATAAGCTGTTTCAGTTGTCGTATTGCCAAATAAGAATGCGCGCATAATTGCATATTTATTCTCTGTTTTGTTTATACCTGAAACGACCAGACAGCCTAAACTGGGAAAAATACGAAGTTTTAAGGGTATAAATAAGTTCCTATCTTTACATCACTTCTTAATTTATCTTTATGATTTCAAAGGAATCCGCGGCAATATCTTATAATGAAGATTGCCATTGCTTCACGCTTTTATTCATCGCGTTCCTTAATGGGATCATATTCCTCACGAAGGGACAAAACGCCCCAAACGGAATATATTTGCATTGCCAATTCACACATCTGTTTTAAAGAAACATTTCTCAATGCTCCCAAGCCCATTTCACAACAACAGCTATGAATGCTATAATGATAAACTCATTTATTGTACACCACCATTTTTACGTTTATGAAGAAGCATAATCAGCAACATCACACTCTTTTCCAATATTTATCTCCCCTACTCCCTAATATTGTAAGGCCTTTAGTTATCGAAAGCTTTCATAAAAAACATTTTATTTCTTTTTTCAAATGTTGTTACCCACACACTCGTACTATTTATGATATATAAAGGTATTGTTTTGATTGATTGACGACAAAAAGATCTAAAATGAGAAAATCCTACGCTATTAGAGTTTCTCATTTAATGTGGAAAATGTCTAATTATCCTTATAAGTAAATGTGTTATCTAAAAAAAAAGAAACAAAACTCTTTTATTGTATAATTTGAATTCTTGTAAAAGAATTGTAAGGTTTTTTCCCAAAAAACAGTATTTGGCTGTATTCTACAAAAGAAACTCTCCTAACAGAGCTTAGAGTGTCATTATTTGCGACTTTTTGTGCACAAAGTATCTGTTGGACATCTTACAGTTGTCAATATAATGTGATGCAGTCTAAAAAGACAAAATAACGTTGGAGATAATTTCAGCATGAAAAAAATTGAAGCCATTATAAAACCTTTCAAACTTGATGAAGTGAAAGAAGCGCTTCAAAAAATTGGGTTACATGGTATTACAGTAACAGAAGCGAAAGGTTTTGGTCGTCAAAGGGAACATACAGAACTTTATCGTGGTACGAAATATGTTGTTGACTTTCTACCTAAAGTAAAGATTGAAATTGTTGTGTCCGATGAAAAACTGGAACAAACTGTTGATGCAATACGTAAAGCAGCTCAAACCAAACATATAGGAGATGGAAAAATATTTGTCTTTTCCATTGATGATGCAATTCGTATAGGCACGGACGAAACCGGTATCGATGCCCTTTAATAAATAACGAGAAAATTCACTTTTTTATCCACCTCAACGCCACATTAAGGAAATTGAATATGACAACCGCATCAGATATTATCAAACAGATTACAGACAACGAAATCCGTTTTGTTGATTTACGTTTTACTGATCCACGAGGAAAATTGCATCACATTACAATGGATATCGCAGAGATCAGCGAAGATACTTTTAGTGATGGTGTCATGTTTGATGGTTCTTCAATTGCTGGTTGGAAAACAATTAATGAATCTGACATGGTTTTAATGCCAGATCCAGAAACAGCACACATTGATCCTTTTTTTGCTCAATCTACTTTGGTCATATTTTGTGATGTACTTGATCCTGTCTCTGGTGAATTTTATCGTAGAGATCCTCGTTCTATCGCCAAAAGGGCTGAGGTTTATATGAAATCTTTAGGCATTGGAGATACAATCAATGTAGGTCCAGAAGCAGAGTTTTTTATCTTTGATGATGTGCGCTATAAAACGGACCCTTACAACACAGGGTTTAAACTCGATTCAAGTGAACTTCCCTCCAATGATGATACGGAATATGAAACAGGAAATCTAGGGCATCGCCCACGAATAAAGGGAGGCTACCTTCCTGTTCCGCCAATTGATTCCTGCCAAGATATGCGTTCTGAAATGCTCACAGCACTCAAGGATATGGGCGTACAGGTCGAAAAACACCATCACGAAGTAGCAGCAGGCCAACATGAATTGGGTATTCGTTTTGATACACTTGTTCGCGAGGCTGACAAGATGCAAATTTTTAAATATGTTGTACATCAAATAGCAAATAGTTATGGGAAAACAGCAACCTTCATGCCAAAACCAGTTTTTGGTGATAACGGCTCTGGAATGCATGTCCACATTTCCATTTGGAAAGATGGCAAACCCATTTTTGCAGGAAATGAATATGCCGGACTATCAGAAACCTGTCTGTTTTTTATCGGTGGTGTTATTAAGCACGCAAAAGCAATCAATGCTTTTACAAACCCATCCACAAACTCCTATAAACGTTTGGTTCCTGGTTATGAAGCTCCTGTTCTTCTTGCCTATTCAGCACGTAATCGTTCTGCATCTTGCCGTATTCCTATGAGCTCCTCACCAAATTCAAAACGCGTAGAAGTGCGTTTTCCAGACCCAACAGCAAATCCCTATTTGGCATTTGCAGCCCTTTTAATGGCTGGTCTTGATGGCATCAAAAACAAAATTCATCCCGGACATGCTATGGATAAAGATCTTTATGATCTTCCCTTAAAAGAACTCAAAGAAATCCCTACCGTTTCAGGAAGTCTACGTGAAGCGCTTGAAGCACTTGACAAAGATCGTGGCTTTCTTAAAGCTGGCGACGTTTTTGATGATGATCAGATTAATTCCTTCATTCAAGTAAAGATGCAAGAAGTCTTGCGCTACGAAACAACACCTCATCCTGTTGAATTTGATATGTACTATTCTGTTTAAACAATCAATACGCATTCTTTTGATTTTGAAATGGAGGCAAAAGCCTCCATTTTTGTGGATATTCTTCTCATGCAAAAGCGCAAGAGGCTTTTTGCTCATCCGCTTTTCCTTTATAATGTGTTGAATCTCTTCAAATGAATTAACAAAGGTTTCTAATGCCGCGAATTTGTTTTCTCGTTCCCGTTCTTTTATGCATTGTCTTTATCACATCAACAACTCAAGCACATACAATAACCAACCAGAAACTTACAACTCTTGAAAAAGCAACATCTGCTTATAGTAAAGCACTTAAAAATGCCGATGCAAATGCCATCTTAAATGCTATTCCTCCCCAAGTCATCAACCGCTTAACCGCCAAAAAAAATCTTAATCAATCACAATTTCTACAAATCATGAAAAGCCAAATAGAACGGTTGGCAGAAAGTTACAAGATTGAAACGATCAACATTGATCAAAAACAAAAACGTGAAGGTACCCTTGATAATGGTACCCCTTATTTTGTTATACCCGTGGAGCTTGTAACCACAACAAATGCTGGAAAAAAATGCTCTATTCAAACTGAAATTATTGCCCTACTTCACGATAACCAATGGTATTTTATCCGTGGTAATGACGAAGCGCTCTTAACCATAACCAATGAACTATTTCCTGGACTTGATAAAGTAAAAACCAATCCTCAAAAAGTCACAAAAATACTCTGAGCCAAAAGAATGCACGTAAATAAAAGATTTACCCCTATAAACAAGTTGTAACAATTGTAGCAGCAGCCTTAAATTCAACTTTTTTATGAGCACGACGTACCATTGTTTCTTTATCTATTCCCCATTGCTCCATCATCCAATCTTCATCTAAATGGGCAATAGACCAAGCATGATCAGCATCAATGTTTCCCGCAGCAACAGCAAGAGCAATGAGAGCAGATCCCGTTAAGGTTGTCATCATATGAAGTGCAGCAAGCATATAAGCAGACTCAACGCTACGTAAATAATGACTCACAGCTTGAAGTGCTTCTGGTGATTGTTCCACATGCATCAGCCCTTCTGTCAAATAAAACCTTGCACCCAGTTTTTTTTCTGCCCAATCTAATAAAGGATCCCATTGCTCAGATTGTTTTTGCACCAACTCTTTAGGTGTCTGTGCACGATAAAAGATCATATCACATGCAACGAAACGCAATAAATCTTCAAAAACCACCTGCATATCATCAGCGATACCATCAATAACAGTATTAACCAAACGCGTCATCGGCATTTTTGCAGGATCAACAACGTGCTTTTGGTTCTCAAATTCCTGAGCAACATATTCAGCAAACACTTCTGTTGGCACATGAAAATGACGCCTCGCGGGCGTTTTTACGGGACGTTCATCCAACAAAATCGTAAAGCCGACCTCCTCACAAGCGATCTTCACTTGCTTATAAAACCGTTTTGGGTGTGATTGGCATGAAAGATTTTGAATCTTTTGAACAGAACTCTTCTTATTCAATGGTATATCAAAACGATCCAAAATCTCACGCATATTGTTTACCTCTGATCTTTTCAAAAAAACGACTGTTTTTTTAGGTTCTGTAGCTTCAATAAGGTTTAATCTGACCTTCTTAACGATTCCAAAGAAGAAAAAAGACCTTACCACCCCCCACTCTAATTTAAGAGTTATATTTCATGTTTCTTTTACAAACAAGACAATGATGATTGCCTTTTATATATTCAATACAATCATAATAGTAAAACAATTTTTAAAAGTATGATCTTAATTAAGAAATTAAATATATTGAGTTTTATGGCAAAGATGTTCACGCCTTACCAATTTGCTTATTATTCATCTACAATAGTATTATCAATATGAATAGATTCAAAAACGCTGCTCATCCAAAAAATGATAGAGCAGTACGGTTTACGTGTCATTCACCTTCGCTTAACCATTCCAATAATTCTCTAACATATCCAATAAATACCCTGCATAGAATTTTTCCTGCTCAATCACTCCCCTAAACGACGATGTTTTACGGCATGATAGAATAATGACAAGACAAAATTTATCGTAAATTTTCTTTCACATATACATGATTTTATAAAGCACTAAATTACTTAACGCATTGTTCTTTATATACTCTATCATATTACACTAATTTAAATTTAGGCACATAATTATAAAGAATAGAGATCATGCAATCTGAAAATAATACTTTTATCTATACACTTGGCCCTGCAGATACTAACTGTGCAACTGCAGAATAATGGTGGCTTAACAATCACAATAAAAATATTTTGTCCACTGACTCGAGATCCCGTATTATCTTATACGCAACTCTTGAAGAAGCATTTAATGAACTTGCTCAAAAAAAAGATAGGTATCTCCTAAGCCGTGCTACTTACCCTGATTTGCATACACTCATATTTACCCGTTTAGATGATATGCAATTATTTGACAGCTTTATCATGCCTACTCACTCTATGGTTTTAGCTAAACGCAATAACGCTGATGAAATTAAAACCGTAGCGACTCATCCTGCCCCACAATCTCTGGTAGCTCATCAATATGACAAAGTATTTGCCAACAGCAATGCTGATGCAGCCGTTCTTTGTAAGGCTGAAAAAGCAAGATTCTTGTATCACAACATCGGTTGCGGCAAATCGCTATAGGCTGAATATTGTCGAAAATTTTGGACAAGTGCCAATGGCCTTTTTGCTCCACTCACTAAAGTCAACTAATCATGAAAAAATCTGAAGCGCTTCTTTCCATTGTTAACTTGGTTGACAAATTCCGTATGCGCCAAGAACGAGATGGGAGCATTAAAGAACCAACTTCAGCAGATAATAATATGATCAATGAATTGATCACTCTGCTGAACCACCATGCCAATATTCTTGACGGATTATCTCCAAAACTTTTAGCGACCATTTCTGATGATCTTCATCAGTGGATAATCAGCGGTTTAACGACCCCTCCTAAATTTGATAACACTTTGGCTGCTTTCAAAGCCCCATTACCAGATGCTCCCTTGTTTTTCTTGGCTCCAATGCGTGCAACAAATGGACCTGATCCAGAAGGATTCCGGCTGGAATTAGTTACAGGATATCGTCATGAAACGGCCTATCTTGCTGACGCCTCAAAATATACAAATAATTATGTATCACCTTTTCAATGTATAAAAATGGGAATAGCATCAAGAGGTTTTTTAGAAGGCAATTGCATTGTTCTATTCCCAGAATCTGTAGCGGCTGCTAAAAAAATTGATAAGCAAGCATTTGCTTTGTTTTTTTTCAGTAAATTCTTTGATATTTACAACAAGCAAACAATTGTGGAAGCTGAACGTTTACTCGGTCGAGATAGTAAATTCCTGTTCGGTCAATTGCATAGTCGTAACTTATCTAAAGAAGAGATTTACGATGCTCGCTGTTTGTGGGGCTATTACCATGACTATGCACATCATACCGGACCGCGGCCATTAGATAAAAATCTGTATATAAAATTAAATTGGTTTACAGGTCTTCTAGAAGAAACTAAAGTTGATTTAATTACAGTGCGTATTATGCTACAAAATCATCCAAAATTTTGGAAAGAAATAACTGAATTTATCCTATTAGAACGCATATTCCGTTATCCAAAAGGTTCTGATCAGCATATGACATTCGATGCTGGTACAGGTATCTTGCTTTTTGAAATATTGACGCGGAACAAAGCATTGATGGAAACAAATGAGGGTTATCTTCAATTTGATTTGGAGCGTCTTGAAGAAGTAATAACATTGATGATAGCGGATATAGAAACACTTGAAGCATTAGATGATGACGCTTATTTGGCAGGAGCTAAAGATTATATCCAAAATAATCTTGGAAAACCCGAAACCTCAAAGTTACGATTTAATTTTTCAACATCATATTATGCACAACGCGTTATTGGAGGGGTAAATCATTGAGTTTCTTAAAAGGACGGTTATTCTTATTTACCTTCGCCATTCTAGCGTTATTTTCCATAAGTTGGTTATTATCTAAGAATTTGGTTAGCAATATACCAGTAATGCATGCGGTTGGACTTAGGTTGTTTGCCACCGCTGCCACCTTATGGCTGATTGCAGTATTTCGTGAGAAAGCTGTTTTCAGATCCCTACCATTACTTTCTATGATACCTTCTTTTTTAATTCTCTCAGTGTTAGGATTTTCGCTGTATTTTGTATGCAGTTTTGGTGCATTAAAATCACTCAAAGCCAGTGATTTAACTATGGTTCTCGCTACTATTCCAGGTATTACCTACATATTGGGTGCACTGACGAATAGCCTTACGTTCTCATGGTTAAAGCTTATCGGTATGATCATTGTCAGTGTAGCGGCTATAGCATTTAATATAAACAGTGCAGAGGGTGGATATTACAGCCTAATAGGAACAGCTCTTGCTTTAACAGCAGCACTTTCTTACTCTGCTTATGGCTTATTGTCTAAACGTTATCTTAAAAATTTACCTTTGCTCACCTCATTGGCTTGGATCACGACAATTTCTGCAGCATCATTTATACCATTATTTATTTTTGATCCTGCCCCACTCTTCTATCTTAAGTTAGAAGATATATTTAAAATATTGATTTTAGGGACTGTTTGTTCGGCACCAGTTTACGTATTATACCAAAAAGTTTTAGCCGAAGGAGGCGTATTATACGCCAATACTATCGGCGTATTATCCCCTTTTGCAGTGGTTGCATGTGAATGGATAATCGGCTCGAGCCCTTCTCTCAATATGATCAAAATAATTGCTATGATTGTAGTTGTTATAGGGATGATACTCTTATTTATAGATGCATCAAAGGTATCTACATGGCAACAGAAACGTCATTCTCAAAATTCCAAATTTAATGAGGAAACAAAATGAAAAAACTCGCGTTAGTTTGCCAGCGCAATGCAAAATTACCATTTATATTTGAAGCAGCACAAGCAGCTAATATCGAATTAGTCATGATCTATGATACCGCTGAAAGCGCTCCCACTCAACACCCCGCAGCAGTCACTTCAACTTGGCAACTTCCTGTTTTTGATAACCCAGAGTTAGCTCTAGATACTTTTGCAGCAGGTGTAAAAGAACGCAATATTCGTGGGGTTATGACCCTTCGCGAAGAAGCCATCCTATGGACAGCTTTGGCTGCAAAAAAAATCAATACTCCAAGTATTGAACCAGAAGTAGCCGCATTAACCAGAAATAAATATCTCATGCGTCAAGCTTTTGCTAAAGCAGGGTTGAGAACACCAAGTTTCTTTTATATAGATAATCCAGATGACCTATCACAAATACAAGCCTTGGATTATCCGCTCGTTATTAAACCCGTCTCTGGATGGGCCAGTGCAGGCGTAATGTTAGCTAAAAACTCCGCCGAACTTCCTGATCTCATTAAAGCCGTATGGAATGTTCAGCATAAAGACATGGCACGTTTTAATGATAAAAATAAATCTGTAGGTTTAGTTATAGAACAGTATTTGCCAGGAAAAGAGTTTGTCGTAGAATGCTTTGTTGATACAGCAGGTGTACACGTTCTGTCCGTTGGAGACAAGGGAAGCCCCGAGGGACCATGGTTTGAAGAAACAATTTATCGTCAACGCTGTGATATAGATGATCCTTTAATTATTGCTTTATGTGAGGCTGCATGCTCTGGAGTTAAAGCTCTTGGCATAAACATGGGTGCTGCCCATGTGGAGCTACGCCTAGATGCTAATAATTTACCTTATATAATTGAGATCGGCGCTCGTATAGGTGGATCGAGTGTCTCCCATTTTATTGTTGAGCAAGGCACAGGGATTTCATTTGCAAAACTCTGTATGAATGCCGCTTTAGCTGAACCAAACCCAAACCTTCCCGATATACTCCCAGCTAAAAAAGTGTCGGCAAATTACATTATTCCTCTTCGTGGTCACGGACAGTTTTCTGGATTTTTAGGTCTAGATAAGGTTGCACAGCATCCTCAAACCGCCAGAACTATCATTTTCTTTGAAACCAATCATATCTCACCACCTCCACCAGCATTTGGTGGATATCCTGGTTTTATTTTCTCTGTTCATAACTCAAACGAAGAAGCACGCAATTACCATAAATGGCTCGATGACACCTTAAGCATCATATGGAAACACCATGTTTATCAATAGTCCGATAAAGATATTTTTACTGCCCCTGAACTTTAATATAAATCTTATCGATACAAACGAAGTCACAATGCGAATGCGATTGCCTAAAACTTTGCAAACGTTTTTTCATTAAAGATGCATATTTCAAAAAACAGGAATTGAGGGAAATATGATCTACTTTTGCACCCCATTTTAATAAAAGCTCTTCAATGTTTCTGTATTTGAAACAATAATAAAAACTTCTAAACGACTTTTTCAATACGACCAACCTCTTCTCCCCACGTCTCAAAGAAGAAAAAAAGATCTTACAGCCCTCACTTTGATTTAAAAGTTATATTTCATATCTATTTCACAAATAGGACATGATCTTCTTCACATATTCAATACAGCCATTAGAACAATTTTTTAAAAGGATTTATCATTATAAGAACTGAAGATGTTGAATTTAATAGTAAAAGTGTTCAAGCTTTACCACTTTTCTCATTATCCACCTACAATAATGCGATCGATACGAACAGCTTCAAAAATGCTTTTTACAAAATTTAAAAGCATAAAAATGCCTATTATCCATGAAACAATAGCGCTTTATATTTAACATATGCGCTCCTTTGCTTAACAGCAAAAGCTCTTAAATCAACAGTCAACACCTCCATGCCTTTCATGATTGATATCAGCAACCTCAAACGACAGGACTTTACAGCATAATAGGATAATAAAGCTACTATTTTAAAAATCTGATGACGAATAGATCCCAAATGTCTATAGCCAAAATAACACCAATAAATTTACAGTCTCATTATCAAATTTTTTTGAAACATTTAAGCTCCCCTATCAACCAGATAAAAAATAAATCAACGTGATCCTTTCATACTTATTAAAACACATGATGCCATTATTAAAAGAAGCAATTAAAATTGCTGCACTATCAATGGTTTAAATCAATAAAATAAAACAAAACTTTAAAAATCACATTTATTATTTTTAAAAAAGATTTATTAAAAATGATAGCGCAAACCACCAGAAAAATGAACTCCAGAAAAACCAGCCTTGGTTAACCTATGCTGATAGCTAACATCACTGTGGAGTGTAACTTTAGAAGAAAACTGCGCATCGATACCCAAACCTGTCTCTAAGGAAGAACCAAAAGAACCCAACTGGAAAACATCTTTAAAATGAACAAATTGTTTTTTACCAAAACGATTAGAAAGATGAATATTGCCATAAAAACAAATGATACGATCCTTTTCAAATGCTTTAAATGTTTTACTTAAACGCCCACCAATACGCATCAACCATTGCCCCATTTTTTTCATCTCAACATCAAATCCATCAATATCACGAGCCTTATCAAATCGAAGACGTTGATAAATAAGCTGGAATTGCGGATCAAAAATAAGATCTTTATATCCTGTCATAAACACTTTACCAGCAGAAAATGAAACGTTCAAAGGATTTGCTTTTAATGTCGCCGTCTTACCCCAAGCATGGGTAAGCACATCCCCTTTAAACAAACCATAAGATAAAAGACCATCTACATAAAAACCAGTGTTGTATTTCACACTACCGTATGTCGTAAATGACCATTTATTAAACGTACTCTTTTGGCTTTGTTCCACGTTACGAGGTTGTAAGGAAAGCTTTCCATAGGTTCCCATAATCCCAAAAGATGTCGTACTATATGCGCTCTCTATTGTTTTGAGCAAAATGTCTGTTTTTATAGCGCTATAATCAACATGACCATCGTACCCATATTTAAGTGTAGAAAGACCTGAGACATAACGATAACGTGCACCATAACTCTGAACAGATAAAGCAAAATTCCCTTCAACTTTTAATAATTTACGAGGCATAGACCGCCTAACTTGCAACTGCTTTTGTTGATGACTAATATCCATGAGCCCAACATGAAACAAAGCATTTGGTACCAGAAGGTAAGTGGGAACCTGTGGAACAACCTCCCTGATCTTTAACTCAGAAGGGGGAATAGCAGACACCTCTAAAGCAGGCTGAATATATTTACTTTCAAGGCGGAAATCCCAAAAATCTCCATTTCCTTCAACCAATCTTTGAGAAGTTTGTGCATTTCCAAGAGCAGAATCTGGACCATAAGCATGCAGATAATATTGGTAAGGCAACCCCTCTAATGCAATATAAGCACGATTTAACTGAAAAGAATCCTCTGCCGCTTTTCCAGAAACCTGAATAAGTGAAATACTATGAGCATTTTCACCGGTTGCTATCTCGCCCTGATTTCCTCCAACAAATTGCACATAAACTGTCGTTTTTCCAGAAACATCACCATGTATCAAAAGTCGATCAGTTTTTTTATTATCAAGCAAACCATCACTGCTGAGATGCGTATTGAGATAAATATCTGCCCTATCTTGCGCACTATAAACTTCTTTTTCTCCCTTCCCAATATAAAGCGTTTGATACTCCTGAAACATTGGAGTTTCAAAAGCAATAAAACTATCAGAAACTTTCACAAATGAAATAGACGAACTTGTGCGGTTTGCAACTTGCGAATCTATCTCTCTTCTTTTTGTCAAAAACCATTTTGATCCCCCTGTCAAATAAAGCTCAGCAATAGAATCATCGGCAACACGTGTCCCTCCTATCAATGAAGAGGAATCAGCCAAAATCGCTACAGTCCCCCCCTTTTCAGCTGTTAATAATAAATCACCAAAAATTTTTGTACCTTCTGTTACTCCAATATAACTACGACTTTTATTACTATGAATAGCTGTTCCGTCTGGAACCTCAAAAATCGTTCTTTTTAAAAAGACAAGTCCCTGTTCATACGCATCATTCCCCCCATCCATCTCAAAGTACATACCATGTTGGTTCCCTATTGCTTTAATTGTTGAATCTTCAATATTAACCCGCGAAGTTAAAATATTTCCTTCCCTGCCGTTATTGGATGGTGTGTTAGAATCTTGTCCAACTGTTAAAACATGAACATCTGTAGAAATAATATTGGTATTTTTTACATAAACAGAGCCCTGATGTTTTACATTGAAAACTGTATGTGCAATTTTTTCATTTATATTTTCATTGTCTTCTGTTTTTTGATATTTTGAAGTAATGGTAACCCCATCTAAAGTCGCGCTCCCCCCTCTCCCCACATAAAGCGCAGCAGCATCATTCACATCAATAAATCCACCTTTCATCTGAATACCTGCATCAGCCCTAACGAAAAGAGCACTCTCTTGACCGATACCCAAACCTTCCACTTTAATTTTTGTATTCGTTAACGTAACAGATGCTCCTCGCTTCTCTGCATAAGCTGCAATCTGAGAAGCCTCAATTGTTCCACGATTAACCTCAATTATTCCACTATCAGCTTTAAGACCTATTGACACATTTTTAAAAGCTGAATCACTCAAAACAATTTTGCCCCCTTGTGATACCAAAACACCATAAATATCTTCTATACCTGCAGTAGCTTCAACCTCTACACGCATTGCCTGAATAACTGTATTTGGCTCCTGCACTACTATAGCAGCAGGTAACATGAGAGACCGCCCCTCCCCATTCTTTTCTTTAACAGGTGCCGTGAATTTATATACTTTATCACTAATTGTATGCTTTGAACCATCACTGCATTCATAAGGTAATTTGTTTTTGTCACATGACAGTGATGTATATGAATGAGAATGTGCCTCAATATTTATATTTAACAAAAAAGAAAAAATAGCTGCTGTAAAAACGCACGAATACAAGTGATTGTTAGATACCTTGACTATCATTGTTTTTCAAAACTTTCTTTTTTCAACAAAAACAAAAAATGCTGGCAAAAAAATAAACCACAAATTAAACACAACAAGAATGAAACAAACAAAATTATTTTATTTTTTATGATAAATTACAGCATTAAATAATATGTTTTGTGTCTTATGTAAAGAAAGAACAAAAAGTTTAAAAATACCATTTAGGATGACAATCCCTTTAAAGAAGGCATTTCAAAAACCGCTGAAAACTGCAATTACAAAGTGCCGAAAAACCAATCTTTTAAAAAACGTGAAAAAATGCGAACTTTGAAGAGATACAATATTCAATTTATCTCACCACCGAAAAATTAAAATACAACAAAATGAGAATAACTTTTAAGATTAAACGATTAAAACGTTTTAATAAAACACAGCACAAATAAGATACAGTATACGAAATCTATAACCGCATTATCTCTTCAACCACAACAAAAAAACAAGAAATTGCACACTAATGTATAAGCTAATCTACATAATTTCTATATTAGAAATGCTAGACATCTGACAAAAAAATTTGAATTAATAAATGTAATATTTTAGATCTTTTGATAAAATCTAAATACAGTAAAACACTCACCATTTTGAAATTTAAAAACACAAAAATAAAATTTCATCAAAATCAGCTCTATGAAAGCTATCTGTTTATTATCGTTAAAGCAAATATTTTAGCAAAGCTATTATTTTCCATTCTTTATATTGAATAAATTTCTCTAAACAACAACTCACTATCCTCCGTTATCATCATCTGACAACGACATTATTGCTAATCTCGTAGCTGATGAATATAACTACATTGGAAACAAAAGACCGATATTTCTCTCTTCTCCCGTTTAATATTTTTATTCAATTATTGCTTTAAAAATCAACGTTCTACTGTTGGCGATCACTTGTGCAAAGCTTTTTTTATTTTCTGGCGCTTTTTATCATTTTCAAAACGTAACATCAAATCTCGCTCTTGTTTTGTCGAGTTGGTTACACCAAAAGTATCATTGTCCATAACCTGCTGATACCCTGCTACCATTAAATTGACTAAAAATGAATCACTTCGCGGCGCTGATGAAAAATAGATTCCCTTTGAATCTTGTAATTTGTACCGATAACCTGCTTTAGTCATGCACTCATAAACTGCTGCAAAATCACTTGCACGCGAATCCATATTTTCAGAAGAAGCGTAGATTGGTTTCCAACCACATTTTGACAGTGCTTGTTGGACCATAGACTTATTGACACCGGGCTTTTCCCATAATTCTAATGTCGATGGGGGAGGTTTGCTAATACACCCAGCAGTGCTTAATAAAATTATAGCACTCAATAATTTCAATGTTTTTTTCATTCCCCCTCCTTCAATATTTACGATAGAAAGACTGATAAGTCTTCTAATATTTGCTCACACGCAAGATGACTCTTGTTAGCATATAGATATTGAAGAAACAATCCCACCCACCCCATGCAAAAACAAGAATGTAAGGATTTTTGATTACAGCAGCCTCAACACTTAAGGTTGACATTCAGGTTGTTCTTTATGCTCTTGACAATGAGGACTATTCAAACGCCTCTCTACACTTCGCTGAGGAATAACTGCATCAGGTTGACAAATTGGAAGATTTTCATATTTCTCACACCACTTCATTCTTCCCAATTTATCTTGAAAACCTGCTTGGATCATACATGCATTCACAGACTCCTCTGCATTGAATTTCTCATCCATACTTTTTTCTGTATCAAGACGACCATCAAAATGCTGCATGCCACATTCTAATAGAGCTTTTTTGATCTCAAGCTGATCTGCACCGGGCTTTTCCCATGCATCTACAGCTGTTCGAGAAGGCTGCTCTTCGTAACATCCAGCCATAACAAATAAGGTTATCCCGCTTAACAATTTTAAAATATGCTTCATTTTCCTATCCTTGAGTAATTTTGATATTACGAAACAATCTATAAATTATTTTACATGCTGTTTTTTATTTCCAAAACAATGATGAACATTATCAGCCTATATTATTTTTATCTTTCCGAAGATTATGCCATAATTATTATAGCAAAAATACGGTAAAATTATTACTAAAACCATATTCTATCAACGATATGCTTATAATTATTATCAATATTTTGATTACAACCAAAATAGATATTTTATATCATTGCGCCAACAGTTGTTGTCCTCATAAATAATTAGCATTGACATGCTGAATTAAGCCATCCCCGTACGGGCATGAGAAGCATGAAGGTAGGGATTGTTGATCATCACAAACAGCAAAACTTAAGGTTTGCATTCAGGTGCATTTTTATACTGTTTACAATAAGGGCTGTTCAAGCGCTTCTTGACACTGGGCCTAGGGATCACAGCGCCTGGACGACAAATGGGAAGGTTTTCGGCTCTAAAAGTATAACATGGCCCACCCGCTCTTGCTACTTCTTCATCTTTATAGCGAAAACCTGATTGAAGCATGCAAGCATAAATTGTTGCTTTTGCATTGATGCTCTGCTTTCTATTTTCTGGATCGACATCATAAGGTGTTGGCATGCCACATTCTAACAGGGCTTTTCCTATCTCAGTAAAATCTGCTCTTGGCTTTTCCCACGCACTCAAATACCCTCCAGGAGTTTTATTAAACTGACATCCGGCTATACTCAATAGAGTTATCGCACTTAATAATTTTAGAGTTTGTTTCATTTTTTACTCCATGATTTAATTCAAGGCTTTTGTTCTAGATGAGATGTGCCATAAAAACTTTTGGCATTTATAACCCACATCTCCAAGACAGGTATGGGAGCTTATGGGATTTGTAGCCACTCTCAACCATTCTATCAAAACGTTACTGCCAGCAGGGAGTGTCCCGTAGGTATAGCCATTACCGCCAATCCATCGGCTTACAAAGTCATATCTATGCCCATCAAAAAACCTGTTTCATGCGTCTGTGAATGGCTGCTATGATGGTCTGTCATGCCAACAATCGTCATACTTTCTCCCATTACATTGATATCTTGACCGGAAACCAGATGAGAAGCAGAAATCTTGGCTTCTCCTTGTGCGTCTAACACGATGTTGCCCGTCGCCCCAAGGATAGAGGAGACCGTTGTGGTATGCGATTAAGAACTATCGGACGATTTCTCATGCAAAAAGCCACTTGATGACGACTGTTTTTGCTGATCATAGTGTTCTTGAGCACCTTTTATGGTAGTATTGAATAATTTTGCACCGCAATACAGTTGCGGAGTGTATTTTGTCCGCCTCCACTTGTGATAAAAATTACTCTCGTATCAATATTATAAAAAATAAGTTTGATCCTTGCTATTGTGAGCGCAATAACAACAAGAGTTGTAACACTGTCACGCGTTCATTGTTCTCTTTAATTTACTCTTCTATGAGATTTTATTGTGATACCTTGCTGCTCTTTATTAAAGTTTTTGCAAATACAATCATACAATGCCTCTAATGACTTTGTTATCCACTATTTTCTACTAACGCCAATCCTCTTTGAGAAAAAAATACATAAAGAACTTTATCTTCGATTCTAAAAGCAATAGTAGTTTTCTAAACAATAAAATTTAAACAACCAATTTTTTAAAGAGCTTAAAGAACAATTTTTACAATAACTTCTCTTGTGGAACAGAACTTCATTAATACGTTTAGAAAAAGATATCTGCCTATAATCTTGTATCTGGTAAAATCTATTTGCACTATTAGGCATTTTTACCTGAAAGACTTATATTGATTGCAGGGCTCACCATCAAAAAATGCCTAATATTTATATGATTTGGTCGTTACCGTAAGCAATGGCTCACAAAACTTCCAAAGCAAAATAATAACGAGCAGATTTTTTCAATCTAGATTGTTCTAACCTTTAGAGAATAACAATCAAACACCTGTTTTCCTGATGACATCAGCTATTTGTTTTGAGCTTTATCTCTATTCACATTTTATTGCTGTTTCTTTTGCTTAAAATTATAAAGTTTAAGTGCATAGAAACAAATAATAAGCCAAGCAATCCAACTAAAACCTATAATTAAAACCGGTCGTGTCTCATCAAAATACCATAACAGAATAAAAATAAAAACCATAAATAAAATAGAAAAAATCGATCCTATTGGCCAAAATGGAATGGGAAATTTTAAACCATTCTGTGCTTCTTTAGGCATCTTAATTCGCATAAAAAATTGTGAAAGTAGAATCATCATCCAAACAAAAACTGTCGCAAATGTTGCCATTGCGGCAATAAGAAAAAAAAGCTTTTCATGGTAAAAATAATTAAGGACAGCACCAAGAAGAAAGATACCGAAGATCATCAAAATAACAAAAACTGGTATACCATTTTTTGATAAATATTGAAACTTTTTTAAAGCATAACCTTCCTGCGATAAACCATGGATCATACGACAAGCACCATACATTCCACTATTCATTGCTGAAATAGCCGCTGTAACAACAACAATATTTAAAATATTTGCTGCATACGAAATCCCAAGATTTTCAAAAATAGATACAAAAGGGCTATCCATAAGACCAATCTCATTCCAAGGATAAAGAGACATTAAAATAGCTAACGTCATGACGTAAAAAAGCAAAATACGAACTGGAGTAGAATTAATTGCCTTTGAAATCGTTTGATGAGGGTTTTGAACTTCCATAACTGCCATGCCAATAATTTCTATGCCACCAAAAGCAAAAACAACAACACTAAAACAAGCTAAAAAACCAAACCAACCATTGGGAAAAAGTCCACCATTTTTCCATAAATTATGAACAGTAACGGTAGAAAAATTTGCACCTTCACCCCACCCCCAAAAAATAATTGCTATTCCTAAAATAATCATCGCAATGATAGCGATAACTTTAATAGAAGATAGCCAAAACTCTAGTTCACCATAGACTTCTACAGCAGCTAAATTAATACCTGTGATGATTAATGTAATACTCAGTGCCCATACCCAAGGAGCAACATCAGGATACCAAAACCCCATATAAGTCGCAAAAGCTGTAATATCAGCCAAACCAACAAGAATCATCTCAAATACGTATGTCCATCCCGTTAAAAAACCTGCTAATGGTGATATGTAATTTGCCGCATAACGAGCAAAAGAACCAGGTAAGGGATTATGAAGTATCATCTCTCCTAGAGCCCGCATAACCATAAAAATAGCTAAACCAGCAATACAATAGGCAATCAAAACACTGGGACCCGCAAGCTTAATTGCCTGTGCAGACCCATAAAAAAGACCTGTTCCAATAGCAGAGCCAAGAGCTAAAAAAATAACTTGGCGCTTACTCATCCCTCTTTTCAGTTTATTTATTGCCATTTCTTTCCTTACTTTTTGAAATGCTGACAATCCACACAACGATAACAGCTTTATGATAAATAAAGCCTCATGTTTCTTTCACAAATATATTTCAAAAAACATCGAAGACCAGCCCGTCAAACACTTTGTTCTAAACAATAAAAAATACTTTTATTGCGAATTACTCAGCTTTTATAGCCTGCAATTTCGTATTATTTTATTTAAATAAAGTGATAATGAATTTTTTTATAATTGTCATTTAATTCATTTCGTATTCTCTAGTTTTTTACAGAGAAAATTAATCTTAATGTAATCTAAACTTTTAGGCTTCTATTTCCGTGCGCGGAAATAGAAGCCTAAAACTTCATAACAAACGCATTAACTATGCGTACAATTAATTTTTTGTTACTTTAAGAAAACTCTCTTTGAGCCCACAAAGCAAACTTTTTACGCCAATTGAATAGCTCAATCAATGATAATACGAATCTCGCAAGCCTTCAAAAGTATGAGAAATTGTATTTACAACCCATCTTTTAAGGACTCCAACTGTCTTAAAGATAAACTTTCCAATGGAAAAAAAATATGCGCTAAAAATAGAATCTTTGACTGTTGGCCTAATGATAGCATTCTCCTTATCTTCGGGATTTTGCCCTGAGATAGCAATAAAATCTCTGTTTTTCGCTAAAATCAGAGGCCCCTTCTCTTGGGCCACTATTGTAATGAAAACTTCCTCTGGAAAGCCACCTCTCCTACAATTTGCATGAATCTCAAGAATTTGAGAGAAAAAAATAACTGTTATTGATACACATAATCTAGCACTTTTAAACATTTCTTTCTCCTTTTTTATTTAAAATATCAAAAATGAAATATAAAATTCATAAAGTATTAACAAATAAGAAGAATCTACAATAAATTTTTTATTTTTACTTAATATA
>NZ_JAQITD010000024.1 GCF_028618555.1 Bartonella sp. CM31XJBT
CGTGATCTGGTGGGTCAAGGTTTGGGCAAAGGTTCCTTTATTCCTGGAAGTGATGCCATTGAACAAGTCAAAACTTTGCTGGATGTCGGGGCAGACTATGCAAAAGCCCACAATCTCCACTTTGGTGAGGCTTTGAGTGAAGAACAATTGGCGTCCCTAGAAGCCCCGATGGTGATTTATGTGCGCCAACAGGTCAAGGGCATGGATGTTTACGCACCGGTGCTTTACATCCCTGAAAAAGACAGAGCCTCCTTTGTTTCTGCTGGGGCTTTGATCATGGGCGATGATGTCAATATCACCAGCCAGAATACGAGCAATTCAACGATTATCAATTCAGGGCGGATTGCGGCAAACCACCAATTGCATGTGCATGGTGGGGATATCCTCAGTCAAGGAGGGCATTTTGCGGCGGGTGGGGATGCTGTTATCCTTGCGGAGAAGAATATTCGTTTAGATGCAGGGCGCACAACGGTTGACGGCGTGGAGACCGTTTTAAACACCGAGGCGCTTTCTGCTGGTGGTAATGCAACGGTGATTGCTAAACAAGATATCACCGCCTCAGGGGTGGGGATCACTACCGGGGATGATCTTGCCATGGCTACAGAACAAGGCAACTTGACGATCGGTTCAGCAGAAACCCATTACCATGATGAGCAGGGTGATGCTACCATGCATCATAAATCAGAAGTCAACTCTGGTGGCTCAACAACGCTTTCCTCTGGAAAAGATTTGAATATCTTAGGCTCTGATGTTCAAACAAAGGATAATCTTTCCTTACAGGCAAAAGAAAACGTTTCGATTGATGCCACACGCAACAGCATGGACAATCAGAATGGGAGTGAAACATCTCATGTTGCCTTACACAATGGCTCTCATTTAAGTTCTGGAAAAGAGACCACTGTTCTATCGGGTGGCGATATCCATATTGCTGCTTCCGATATAGATGCCAAGGGCAATGTTGGACTTGGCGCCCAAGGGGAGATAACAATAGGGGTAAGAGAAGATGAGATGGAGTATCATCTTCAGGGCAAAAACACGAAAGTGGATATGCAAGCCTCTCATGCCGTTGGCTCTTCGATAAAATCGGGAGGTGATACCACGGTCATTGCAGGGCAGGATGGCAAACCGCATGATCTCACTATCACAGGTAGTTCCATTGCGGCTGATGGCAAGGTAGGGCTGAAAGCCAGCAACGATGTCCTGATCAATAATGCAGAGGATAGTTTACATTATGAGATGTCGTACCATAAAGACGGTGGGGTGTTTAGTAGCAGTAAATCTGAGCATAACAAGATGGATGCTACTCAAGTTTCCGGTTCACTCATATCTGGGGGTGAAGGCATTGCCATTGACTCAGGCAACAACACGGAAGTTATAGCCTCGACGCTCATAGCCGGTAAGGCAGAGGAAACGTCAGGAGAGAAAGCACCAGGAGATCAGAAACAAGCGGATATTACCATTCACTCTGGGGGAAAGATTGTCATCAAAGGCGCCCAAGAACACTTGGATCAGCAAGCACAATCGTCATCAAGTGGCTTTTTGCATGAGAAATCTTCCGATACATCTCAATCGCATACCACAACGGTCTCCTCTATCCTTGGGGCAACGGGCAACATCGTGTTAGACGCACAAGGAGAAGCCAAGATTTCTGCTTCTCATCTGCTTTCCGGTCAAGATATCAATGTGAGCGGAGAAAGTGTGACGATTG
Source organism: Bartonella sp. CM31XJBT (assembly GCF_028618555.1). Classification (GTDB taxonomy): domain Bacteria; phylum Pseudomonadota; class Alphaproteobacteria; order Rhizobiales; family Rhizobiaceae; genus Bartonella. Next base: position 1,709 of record NZ_JAQITD010000024.1, read on the forward strand.
ATGGCATGCAAGATCACCATAAAAGCCATTCAGAGGAGCATGAAACAGGTTTTGGTGTGGGATCAGGCAAGGGCTTTGTGTCGATATACGGGAGTGAGGGAAAGACAGAAAATGAAGAGAGTTTTGAGCATCAAGGTTCTTCTCTCAATGCGGATGGCAATATCAACATCACTGCCAAGAAAAAAGATGTGAAAATTGTTGGCTCTGATCTTGCAGGGGAAAATGTTAATCTTACCGCAGCTCGTGATGTCAATGTGCTTGTTGGTCATAATAGCCATTCCTCAAGCTCAAAGGAAGAACGTACAGGCTTTGGCATTCAGTTTGAAAAGAGCAACAGCGGTGCTTCTGTAGGTGTTGGAATTGCAAGCGCCAAAGATACGGGCGATCAATGGGAAACCACTTCCACACAATCACACATCACGGCACGCCAAGATGTGCAGATTACTGCTGACAATGATGTAAATATGCAAGCAGCCATTGTTTCGGCGGATCGTGATGTCAACATGGATGCCGGCAATAATATCACCCTATCAGAAAGCTATGATACCTCTAACGGCAAAGAGACACATGAAAAGTCTTTTGCTGGTGTGACAACTTCCGTTGATATCGGTGTCCTTGGCACGGTACAAGGACTAAAAGATGCCGCAGATCACATGAATAATAAGGATGGTAACAATACAGTTATTAATGGCATACTGACTGGCATGAAAATCAGTCATCTTTATAGTAAAGGCAAAACCTTTGTTAATTGGCTGACTGGCAATACGGGGGAAAAGGGGAACGTAACCAAAGGACTGAGTAGCTCATTAGGAGGATTGGGGGGCTCCACCAAGGATGCTCTTGCCAATATGGCTGGTGCATCTGGCAGTGTAACCGTGGGCTTTAAAACTGAGAAAACAGAAGCCTCTTCTCAAGTCTCCACAGCGGTGACAGATAGCATAGAAGGCGGACGCGCTGTTAACATGCAAGCCCACAAAGGCAGCATTCATGGTGTTGGCGCTGATATTATCGCTGGTACCAATCCAATCTATGTGCTGGAAAATGATGCACAGAGCGGAAAGATCACCATGGAAGCAGGTAAAGATATCATCTTTGAAAGTGCACAAAACACGCAAAGCACACAAAACAGCAGTGAAAGTTCTTCAATGAGTGTTGGCACCGGTTATGGCACGGGTGGCGCAGGGGCAACGGGTAGTGCTTCTTTTAGTCAAGGGGAAGGTTCCAGTGAGGAAGTTCAACACAAAAACAGCCATATTATAGGCACCGGCACTGTTCATACCACGAGTGGGGCAAACACCACATTGGCAGGCGCCGTGGTTTCTGGAGAGCGTGTAGAAATGGAAGTAGGGGGTGATTTTGCCATTATCAGCCGCAGTGATACGGGACAAAGTTCCAGCAAGCAAAACTCTGTTTCTGTTGGGTTTGGTGCTGGACAAAAGGGTGGTGGGGGCTCCATGAGCGCCTCTTTCCAAAAGGATAAATCCTCTAGCGATTATCATAGTGTTGTGGAGCAATCAGGCATCAAAGCGGGTGATGGCGGCTTTAATATCATAGTTAAAGACAAAACAACGCTGACCGGAGGCATCATTGCCAGCACCGCGCCGGCAGATAAAAACAGCCTGACCACTGGAAGCATTACCACCAGTGATATCAGCAACAGTGCCCATGCTAAAGCCAGCAGCCATGGGTTTAGCATTTCTGGGAATGACACGATAAAAAACATTGCCAAGAATGTTTTAAATCACGGCAAAGCCAAGGATGCAGCAGAAGGGGAAACCAAATCTGCTATCAGCGATGGGACTATCATCCTTACTGATACAACTGGACAGAGGGCGATGGGGCAAGATGCTGGACAAATCATTGGCTCTCTCAACCGCAACACCGCAGCAGCACACCAAGCAGTAGGACAGCTAGATGTCGCACCGCTTGAGGATATATTGCGTAATCGTTTAGGTATGAGAAATAAATGGGTAGATGAATGGTTTGATATATGGGATGGGGTTCGTAAAATGGCATTTTATGTTGACCATCCAGTGGGTGAGGTTGCGCATGATGAAAATGGCAATGTCCTCTATTTAACCGATGAAAATGGAAAACCTATAAAAGGCAGTGATGGAAAATATATCACTCTGTATCACTTTTTAAAGCCAGAGGAAGAAAAGCATTTACAAAAAGGCCCTAATGGTGCTGTTTATATGTTCTACAATGGCATTTTTAATTCACCAGATGAAGCAGCCGGTAATGCTGTCCAATTGGCTGTTAATAAAAATGGTCCCCTTTATTTTACATACTTTCCCCAAGCTGATGATGTGCTGGTAGAATTAGGGGTAGCATATTATCAAAAGTTTTGGGAGGGGAGCACTTGGGGATTGAGTAATTCGACCAAGAAGTTCCAAGATTTTATCTATCGTTATGGCAATGACAATGCTATTGTTAGTGGGCATAGCCGGGGTACCTTAACAATACGCAATGGAGCAAATGACTTGCAAGAACATGGTATCCACAGTGTAGCCAAGAAAACAGACTTCTATCTTGTTGGAGCGGCTGCTCACATGCAATCGATGGCCAATACAGTAGATTATCTAAGCGATGGCGAAAAAAATTATATCTACATACAAGGTCATATGTTAGACCCCATTAGTACAGTGATTGGTTACAATTGGCCTACGGCTTATGGGGTACGTTCCAAACCATATGATTCATTACATCCGTTAATTCTACCCCTCAGAGAGATGGGGGGAGCGATCATCGGCTATAATCCTAGTACCCATAATTGTTATGCTGATGCAAGTGCTAAGTGTAAAAATGATTACGGTTCATTTGATTTTATAAAATTTTATTCCACGAGAACAGGGAACAAAAAATGAAAATACGATTTAACTTATTGAGCCTGCTCATTCTATTAAGTATTACTGGATGTGATATGGACAAATCTCCTCCAGGGGAAGTATATGGGTGGATCAAGCCAGGAGCAGACTTTACCGAGGTAGGAAAAGCCTTATTAGAATGTGGCATGCCACATCTTAATTATCTTGAGGCTGAAAATCAAAAGCTCAGCAATAATGATAATGCAACAATTTATGCTTGTATGATTCAAGCAGGATTCCGTGACAGATATGGCGGTCCATCTTGGTGTGTGAATCATTGGAGGGAAAACCTTCCCATTTGTCGACCAGGCGCGGTCATTCCGAAACGAAGTGTTGAAAAGCGCTTAAACAGCCCTTTTTGTAAAAAATATAAAAATGCGGATGAATGCCAATCTTAAGTGATGATCAACAATCCGCCATCCTTGCCTTCGCTTGGAATGGCGCGATTGTTTTCTCAATCTAACATCTCAATATTGTTCACCGTTGTTTTAAGCAGCGGTGACAGGAAATATCAACAGGCTTATGAGCTTTTTTATTGTAAATAAATCCATTGAAAGAGGGGAATAATGAAGAAAATCTTAAAACTATTGAGTTGTATAGCTCTGTTAAGTATCACTGGATGTGTTAACTCAATTCCCTCACTTTCTCCAGCATTATGGAGAAATAAAATACTTTTAGAATGTGGAGTACCGGACCTTAATAAGGTTGTGGCGCTAGATTTGAATCAATTTGCCAGTATTGAAATGTGTATGGCGCAATCAGGTTTTCGCCCTAGCTTTACAATACAAGATTGGTGTGAAAATCATAAATCGGACAACCTTCCCATATGTCGTCCTGGTGCTGTCATGCCTCAGCGAAGTGTTGAGAGACGCTTAAATAGCCCTTATTGTAAAAAACATTCAGAACAACTTGAATGCCAGCCTTAAGTCTTGCTTCAGCAGAGAAAGCCTTGTCCATCCTTACGTGACAAGGTTTTCTTTTTATGCCGCGTCGTTATAACGTTGCTGTTTTGCTTGTTCGATTACATTCAAAAGATCTGATTGTAACCAACGCGATAAAAAACCAAATTTTAAAGGTTTTGGTAAAGAGCCATTGGTTACATGACGGCGGAATGTTGAAACACTCATATGAAGCAATTTTGCACTTTCACGGTCTGTTAAAAGAATATCATTTTCTGTCATATTAAAATCCTTTCTATCAAAAAATGGTAACAAATCATAACTATTTATTAACCACATTTTGGTTCATTTTTGAAGGTATTTTATTTATAGAAAACAATATTTTATCATATAATTTCTGATGTGATAATTTATGACTCTTATTGAGAGAGAATGAGAGAGAAGAGAGCTAAAGTTATCCACAGATAATGGGGTTATTCACCCCATATCTTAAGATTGACCCGTGACATAAGCCGCCCATTTATCCATATAAACACGGCGCTGTTCTAGATAGTCAGTGCGACGATAGGCACGTTCTACTTGTCCTCCTACTGTATGACTTAGAATAGTTTCAGCGACCTCATAGGGAGCATCGGTTGTTTCTGCTAGCCAATCGCGTAAACTAGAGCGAAAACCATGCGGGCAGGCTTCAAGTTTATTGTCTCTCATATATTGAGCCATACACTTCTCAGCGAGGGGACCGCGACCTTTAGCAGAAAAAAAGAAATCATTACGAGAAAGCAATCGTGCTTGTTTTAAAATGTCTAATGCTTCAGTTGATAAAGGCACGCGAAATTCTTTTGTTGTATCACGCTTGCCTTTCATATTTTCAGCAGGGATTGTCCAGATATCATCTTCAATCTGATCTTCACGAATATGACGCAAAGGATTGGTACGAACACCTGTCAGAATAAGCAAACGCAAAGCCAGTTGTGTTATGGTTGATGCTTCACAGAGTGTTTTATAAAAAGCCGGAACCTCTCTCCAATCCATGGCTGGTCTATTAGTGACCTTATGGCGTTGTTTTCCTAAGAGAGCTTTTGCTTTTTCTACAGCTTGTAAATCAACATCTACACCTAATGCAGCCGCATGTTTGAGACAAAGATTAAGACGTATCAATGCTGTTCGAGCAATTACAGCCTTTGTATGCCAAATGGGAGCAAGGGTATTGCGTATCTCTGTTTGCGTAATCTCTGAAACGGGTAAACAGCCTAATTTAGGGAGAATATGAAGGCGTAAAGGTGTAAACCATTTACCATTTTTACCATCACCTTTTAATTCAGCTTTACGAGTTTCAAAAGTATCTAGTGCAATATCTTTTAAGTAATGGAGATTGCTTATTGCCTCACGCTTTTGTTTATTACGTTCTTTAATAGGGTCACGCCCTTCACGTAAAACAGCCCGCCACCCAGTTGCCAATTCACGGGCTTGTTTTAAAGAGACATCTCTTAAAGCACCCAAGCCCATTTCGCGACGCCGCCCATGAATGGTATAACGATAAAGCCATTGAGCACCACCATCTTTACGCTTATGGAGAAGCAAGCCGGCACCATCATTATATTTGCCAGCTCCCAATGTTGCGACAGCCCTTGCATTAAGACGATTCATAAGAACCATTTTTACTCCTTTCTGCTATAGTTTTTACCCACACATCAACCCCGCTTGTGACGTGCAAGCAAGTGATTTTGATTGATTCAAGATACACAGATTTAAGATGAGAGAATCTTACGTTATTCAGGGTTCTCATTCAATATGAATAACGCTAGATTATGATTATAAATCAATGCCTTGAACACTTGTTGAATGCCGTTGGTTTGAAAGCGAGAGGTATTACAAAGCGCCCGATTTAAGCACTGGAGAACTTCGTGATTATAGCGAGGAAGAATTTAAGCAGCTACAGTGCATGATGCCCGATATCCAAGGGGCAGCTTTCAATAAAAAGGTTGTAAGACGTGCTTTTTTAGGGAGAAAGTTGCTTGAATCCCCCGATCAACCCATGGTTCCAGCGGGTCAATTGGGTTGGGAGTGTATAACGGGGTATTTTGACAAGATAGAACGGCAATTTTATGGGGTTGTGCGTCCTACAAAAGACCCTCAGCGGTGGGCGAATAAATATTTCAGTCAAGTGATGTATATCCTTAATAGCCAATCCAAAGGGGGGCTTATTGTCGAGGAAGGGGCATTTAAGGACATCAGGCAGGCTATGCAAGATTGGACGCGGGCTGATGCGTTGCTAGTTGCTGAAGATGGCGCCCTTGCACAAGGAAAGATCCAACCCAAACCTGTTGCGCAATTTCCAGAGGGCTTTTTCCAACTGTTTAATGAAGCTAAGGAAGCAATTAATCAAGTGACGGGTTTATCGCCCGAATTCATTGGCACAAGAGAAGTGACACAAGCGGGTATTTTGGAAGCACAACGACGCCAATCCAGTTTAAATCTGCTTGCTTGTCTGTTTGATGGTTTACGTTTGTACCGCAAGCGGCAAGGTAAGATTATTTTGCACTTGATACAGAATTACTTGTCCGATGGTCGTTTGGTACGGATATCTGGTGAAGAGAATGCGCAATATATTCCATTGACGCGTGAAGAAGTAACGAGTGTCGAGTATGACATTGTTGTCGATGATGCGCCAACCAGCCCGAATGAGAAAGAGCGCACCTTCGGTATCATCACACAGCTGCTCCCATTGCTTCAAAATGCCATTACGCCGGATATTATGCTTGATCTACTTCGTTATTCTCCATTGCCGGCGTCATTGCTTAATCGTGTCAGTGAGAAGTTCCAACAGCAACAAATGGCACAACAACAGCAGATGGACCCCGAGCAGGAAATGAAGTTGCAGGAAAAGCAACAAGACTTAGAGACGAAAGCACAGATGCATCAGATGGATTTGCAACAAAAGCAGATTGATCTTTTTGTGCATCAAGAGAGAGCAAAAACAGACGCAGAACTGATGAAGCAACGCTATGAGATTGAACGGCAGAAGCTTCTCAATGATCAGGCACACAATCAGATTATGCGAGAGCGAATAGCATTACACAGAGGTATGCATAGTTGAGAAAGGTGAAAGAATGAATGCAGAAATGAATGAAGCTATGAATGAAGATTACAGAGTTGGAGCACCGGTCTTTGATGATGAGAGCTCTTTTGATGCCGGCACTTATGATGGTGAAACGATTGATAATGATGATGTCACCTCTCCAGAGCCGGTTGCACAGCCCGTTGAAAAACCTTCAGAGATTGTTCCTAGTATAGAACAGCAGCGTATGGAGCAACAAGCCAAACAAGCCCGTGAAGCGCTTGTAAAGTTTTATGAACCCCAATCCCAGACGCCAATGGTTGAAGGTGAAAATGCACCCCCAGACCCTACACAAGACATTATTGGCTATATGAGTTGGATGGGAAAAAAGCTACAAGAGCAGGATGCGTATATTAGGGAACAGAAAGAAGCGCTAAGACAAGCTGAGGAACGGCAGCAGCATGATATACGTCTTGGTGAATTTTTTAATAATTCTGTTAAGTCGTTTCAAAATAAATCCAGTGATTTTGATGCCGCGGCAAATTTTCTTTATGAGGCACGCGCAAAGGAATTGAGTTCTTGGTCATCACTTTATCCTGAGTATGGACAACAAAACACAATAGATGCGATTATAAGAGATCAATTGCATGCTCTTGTAGCGACTTGTGCACAAAGAGATCTCAATCCGGCAGAAGAGATTTATAGAATAGCGCAAAATCTTGGCTATCAGAACCAAGGGGTTCAAGCGAATAATCAAGTTGCAGAACTTCAAAGCCGTCAGAATTCTGCGAGAACCTTAACGGCATCTGGTGGAGGGGGAAGTACAGGTCCACTTTCATGGGAAACGATGGACGCTATGACGGATAAAGAGTTTCAAGCGTGGTACAGTAATCCAAAAAACCGAGTGCTTATACGCAAATTGAGTGGTGCGGATGATGAAGATTAAGTGAAAGACTTTTAGAGAATAAGCCGCCTTTGGTGCGGGTTGGTGTTCCGGCTTTAAGCCGGTTTTTTTATAGCAAAGAAAGGTGAAATAAATGGCAACAACACATATAGGGATTAATGATCCACATGCGTTAAAAACATGGGCGAGAATACTTGATGCGGAGGTCTCCAAAGCAACCCCCATTGCTCCTTTGATGGGGCAGGATTCCAATAGCATTATTCAGGTGAAAACAGAGACGCAAAAAGGCAAAGGGGATTGTGTAACATTTAGTCTGCGAGCTCAGTTATCAGGACGTGGTGTGAGTGAGGGCGAAACCCTTGAAGGCAATGAAGAGGCACTCCAATTCCTTCATGATAAACTGTATATCAATGAACTTTATCATGGAACAAGAATTGCCAATGAAGGCACTATTGATAATCAGCGCACATTGTTTAATTTGCGCGAAGAAGCCAAAAACAGTTTATCAGATTGGTATGCGGACCGTTTGAGTTTGATGTTTTTCGTTCATGCTTGCGGTTATACCGCTAACAGGCTCCGTTTTGAGGGAGAACTGGTTGATCTTGATCCTCTTTTTTGGGGCTTTAATGCACCGTTAGCTCCAAGCAATAAGCGCATTGTGCGACCAGAAGCAAAAACCAAGGATGAAGATCTTACAGAAAAAGCCAAACACAGCTTTAATCTTAAATTGATAGATGAAGCGGTTCAGTGCGCTAAGCTAGCGAATCCTAAAATTAGACCGGTTCGTGTGAATGGCGAGAGTGTTTATGTGTTGTATTTGCATCCCATTCAGGTAACGCAATTGCGCACCAATACAGAGACGGGTCAATGGCTTGATATTCAGAAAGCCGCTTATACCGGTTCGCGTTCCAAAAACCCAATCTTTGATGGTTCTCTAGGCATGTACAACGGTGTGATTTTACGTGAATCAGAGCATGTCACCAATGGTGTTAAATCCACGGATAGTACACGTCTTGAAGGTGTGCGCCGTGCTGTTTTGCTTGGAGCGCAAAGTGTCGTTATGGCATTTGGTAAGAATTACGGTAAGACCCGCTATAAAATCGAAGAAGAAACCTTCGACTACAAACGCGAATACGGTTTTGGAGTGCATACAATTATGGGCATGAAGAAAACGCGTTTCCAAATGCCCGGAAGAGCACAAGGAGCCCAAGATTTTGGAACGATAGTTATCCCCACCTACAGCGGTGAAGTTGAGTGATGAGGAAAGGAAATAGGACATGGTAGATGGCGTAACAGGACACTTACACGGCAGAGATCTTCATACACATCAGGTCAGTTTTTTGCGTTTGAATATCTCGTATAAAGATAAGCATTTGACACGCAAAATCGGGACTTTACCACGTGGTGCAATGATCCTTTCGATTAAAGCGTTTGTGAAGACAGCGTTTTCGGATGCGAAATTAAAGATAGGTAGCACCTATGGTGGTAATGAGTTTAGTGAAAAGGACATCAAAACCCAAAGCACTCAAGATTTTACATCAACCAACCAAAAAGAGTTTGTTCCAGAAGATCAAGAGCTTACGCTTTATGCAACACGGGATAAAACAACCGCGGCTGGAGAGTGTGTTGTGGTGGTGCAATTCGTGACCAATCGTTGAGAGGTATTTTGATGACACGTCATTATATTCGGGTTAAGACCGGAGGACCGATACCAGTAAAGCGAGATGTTTATCGTCATAAGAGAACACTTTCGCACTTAGTGTCGGTCATTCAAGATGAGATTGATGACATAGCCGATGAGTATGTTCATCAAATCCAAGAAAGCATTTTTGCAGCCATTCGTTTTTGTGAACGGGAGACCTTTTACTTTAACGAAAGCCGTGATGTGGTGTTTGAGACACGGGCGGGACAAGGTGTTTATGATGCAAGCACTACCCGCCCTATTGAAACAGCTGTTAAAATCAAAAACGTTTATCTGAGTTCTGATCAACATCATAAGTTTGCCTTGGAATGTAAGGACCATGTTTCTTTAGAGCCTTTGTTATCATCAGAGCAGCAAGGAACGCCGGTTTGTTACAGTTATTTTGATAGGAAATTACATCTTTATCCCACGCCAGATAGAGCCTATCAAATTCAACTCATTCTCTCTCCATTGCGTTTATCAGAGATAGATAGTGTCGATGAGGAGCACCCATGGTTTGTGCACGCGTTTGATTTGATTAAGGCGCGTGCAAAATACGAACTTTACAAGAATATCTTGAAAGACCCCGATTGTGCAACGGCAGCTTACAATGACTTTAACGAACAGTTGCATGAATTGCGTGCAGAGACGTCTCAACGTCATAACGTGACCAGAATAATACCAACGGATTTTTAAGATGGTTTATTTTCCTATAGCCGATTACAGACCGGATGTTGCGGTTGTCAACGGCAGTTTTACGGATAGCCTTGTGAATGTTTTACCGGCAGATGGTGGTTACATACCCATGCCTAGTGCAATGGTTGTTTCTAATCCTTTGGAAGAAAAGCCCTTGGGTTCAATCGCCTTTAGAAGTGGCAATGGTGTTAAGATAATCGTAGGAGGCAAGCAAAAGCTTTACAGTTATGATAGTCAAACCAAAGGTTGGAAGGACATTAGCCAAAGTGGTGTGACCTATCAAGCAAATGAAGAGAATAAATGGTCGTTTGCTCTTTTTAAAAACATGGTTATTGCGGTGAATAAAAATGATAAACCGCAAGTTTTCAAGGTCCTTAGTTCTGAACGGTTTGAAGATTTAGAAGGAAATCCACCGAAAGCGGGATTGGTCAAAATTTGGGGACCTTTTGTTTGTTTGATGCAATTGACAGATAATCCCAATCGCATTCATTGGTCTGGAGAAGGCGATGAAACTCTATGGGAGACTCAATATAATGTTAGTGGTTATATGGATTTCCAAGATGGAGAATACGTTCAGGGGGCAACAGAAACAACCAATCCCCTTATTTTTCTTCGTTCTGCTATTTATGCTGGTTCTTTGACGTTAGGTTCCAAGAGCCCGTTTGCTTTTCAAAAGATCCAAGACAAGCGTGGAGCGCGCAGTGCAGCCTCTATAGCGTGTCGAGGGAGTGATGCTTTTTTTGCAGGTGATGGTGGTTTTTATCAGATGAGTTTGGATGGTCAACTTTTACCGATAGGTTTTGAAAAGGTTGATAGAACGGTTTTTAAAACATTTGATAAGTTTGCTCTTGATGAGATGCAAGGGGTTATAGACCCCATTGATAACCGGATTTACTGGTCCTTAAAGAGAGGCAATAACGAGCAAACGACCTTTGTCTATGATTGGGGATTGCAGAAATGGTCGACGCTACAAGGGAAGCCTTTCACGTTCTTTCCAGTGTTTACGACAGGTTATACTTTAGAACAGTTAGATGAGATTTCGATCAATCTTGAGGCATTGCCGGCTTCTTTAGACAGCCCTCGTTGGCAAAGTGGCGCGCCAATGCTTGGTGCTTTTGATGATAACAATCGGCTTGTTATGTTTACGGGAGCCCCGATGGAGGCAACGGTTGTTTCACAAGAGATGGGGGCACCGGATGGAAGTTTTAACTTTATTACGAAGATGTTTGCCGAAGTTGATACAACGGAAGGTCTTTTAAGCATTGGAGAGCGTCGGCTTCGCAATAATCAGACGCCGATCATATGGCACAAGGAGAGGGTGTGTTCGTATGTCACGGGTGCTTATCACGGTCGTTCGCGCAATCGTTATCACCGCTTTAAATTGCGTATTCCTGAAGGCATTCATTGGAACCAAATCACAGGATTTAATGTGGATTTACGTCCTTTAGGCAGAGGGTAATGGCAAAAGTCTTTTTGACCACGTCTTGGGATATGGAGCGTATAGCGCCTTATCTGGAAGACATCATTGCATCCTTTAGAGAGTATGTAGAGCGTTTCAAACATGAAATCACGTTGCAGGAACTGATTGAAGCGATTTGCAGTGGCAAGAAACAGTTATGGCTTGTTTTGGATGACGACGAGCGCTTTTTAGCGGCATTCACGACCCAGATACAGCAGACAGTTTTAGGAAAGAAGCGCGCACTGATTTGTGAATGTAGTGGGAAGGGCGTTCTTGATCAAGTTGATAATTTGAAATTTGTAGAGGATTGGGCGCGTGAGAATGGTGCTTCTGAAATGGAGATCTTGGGTCGTTTAGGTTGGAAGCGTGCACTAACCAAGCAAGGCTATAGCATAGGTATGCTTTATTATAGGAAGGAATTGTGACATGGGGAGCAGTAGACCAGCAACGACAGAACAGAAGCAGGTGCAGACAAGCGCCCCTCCTACTTGGATGCAGAATGTCTTTAAGCGTGGGGGTGCAGATGCGTATAACATGTATGACACAGGGATGGGTGGTAATGTTTATGGGGGACCTCGTGTTGCACCTTTAAGTGCTCCAACTTATCAAGCAATTGGAGGTCTTGGAGCTATTCCTCATCAGTATCAGAATTATATGAATCATTTGATGAATACTCCAACATCGTCTGCGAGAAACCTTAACTGGATTGCATCTGGTGGTTTGATGGGACCGAATTCTCAATTTGATGAGGAACTTAAAGAGGGCTTAAGTGAAATAAGAAATAGTATTAATCGACAGTTTTTAGGGAGTGGTCTTTATGGCTCTAGTGCGCATAACAATGAGTTACAGAGGGGGCTTAATGATGAATTAGCTCGTATCAAGTATCGCCAGCGTGATAGAGATTTACAGCATATGATGCAAGCCAATTCGATGATTGATCAACTGAATGAGAACCGCTTAGGCATGATAGGCAACTTATTCCCCTCTTATAATAACGCATATTCGAATATGTTGCAGGGGTCATCTGTTCTTAATGACTACAATCAACGCCTTGTTGATGCCAATCGTGAACGTTGGCTGGAACAAGACAATAGCGGCTGGAATAGGTTGAATATGCTTATGAACGCCGGTCATGGCTTTGCAAGGAATTACGGCACGACGACGAATAATCATATAATCTCTAAGATAGAGGGCAATAATCCGTGGAAAAATGTAGGGGCTATAGGTTCTCTGGCACTTCAAGCCGCACCGATGGCTTTTGGTTATATGGCAGGTGGTCCAATGGGAGCAGCGTTGGCAGGAGGAGCATCCAAGTTTTTTTTAAATTACATGAATCAAAAGAAAGCTCTGGAGAATAATTAAAGAATAGTTTTGTAGGAGAGTGTGATGGCATTTCCAATATTATTTCCATTATCTTTTGCAGGTTTGATGGCTGCGAGAGCTGCGCCTCATGTTTTTAGGTATCTTGCTCCTAAAGCGGTTACAGGGGCGAATAGATTGGGACAATTAATAACAAAGAACCCCGTGGGGAATTTCATAACAAAGTACCCCAAAACCTCTCTATTTATGACTGGAATGTCAGGCATTGAAAGTATGATGACACCAGAGAAAGCACAAGCCCCATCCAACCCCTATTTACAGAATAGTCTGAATCCATATGGACCATTTATGCCCTATACGGCTCCTAAAGCGGAAATGCCTCTTGGATTTGATCAACATCCACCCATGCCAAATGCACTAGAGAGTACTCCACAAGAACTAAAACCTCATGTTAATGAACAAACGCAACCATTAGCACCCGCTTCCCCAACACCGACTCCTGAACTGACAGATGCAGAGAAATTTTTACAGTCCAATACTTATAAGTTTTTTCAATCAGATGCGTATCAGAAGCTCAAAGATCTTTTTGCAGGTATGGCGGCAGCACCCACAGATGGTTCTGGATGGGATGCGCTTGCAAGTGGTGTGAAGCATCTTAATGAAGGAGATAAGGAAAGAGGGCAGGTTAATCAGACTGTCGAGTATCTAAAGTCCAAAGGCTATAGCGAAGAAGAAGCGCGGTTCATGGCTGGGAATAAAGATGCATTGAATGCTTTTCTATTACAAAAAGTGAACGGCGGTTATGATGCTAGATCTAAAGAAGAAATGGACCGCCTACGAGAAACAATAGATCTTAAAAATAGTGAAGCTATCAGTAGTAATACACTCCATGACATTGAACGTTTTATGAATTATATAGAAGAGAATGGTGATTGGGCTACGGGAAATCTTGCTGATTGGCAAGCTTCTTTTAAGATTCCTCAACACCGTGATATGCGTTCACTGCTTGATTCCATTAAAAACCGTATAGGTATTGACCGTTTAGAAACGATGAGACGGTATTCACGCAATGGTGCTTCTGGTTTTGGTAACCTTACAGAAAGAGAGCTTGATATCTTAAAGAGCTATTTAGGAGAGATAAAGTACGACTTGGGTCATAAAGAGCTCTTGTTTAGGTTGAAAAAAATCCATCAGATTTTGGCTAAGATGAAATTAGACGTATTGAAATTGCTAGAAGACAGCAGCATTGAATTAACGCAAGAGAGTGTTGATAAGGTTACCTCACAGTCGCATTCTAAAGCTCCACAGCAAGGACATAGTGCAAATGCGCCTGTAGTAAAAAGTGCAGAAGAAATTGAAGCCTTACCGAAAGGAGCAGATTTTATTGTTATTGATGCCGATGGTAAAAGAATGACTATAAGAAAATAGGTTGTGTTTCATGTCTGAACTTAAGAATTATGATAAGTCACTTCTTCCTGAATGGGCTAGAAAGTATAAGGTTATTGGTATTGCTGAAGATGTTCAAAAGGAAACAAATTATCCTGAACTTAAGGATTATGATAAATCACGTCTCCCTGAGTGGGCTAGGAAATATAAAGTAATTGGTCCAGTTCAAGATATTCCAAATACTCAAGAAACATTCAAAGATTTTGCATTTGATGATAAAGATCTTACGTGGTGGGATGCTGTTAGAAGCCATGGTACATCTGGTCTTACAGCAGGGTACAGTGATGAGATACAAGCGGCGAATGAAGCAGGTTTTACGGATTATTGGCGTGGTGATAAGAAAGCAGTAGAGGTTTATAACAGAAGAGTAGCCAAGGAACGCGCTTACCAAAAAGCCTTGGAAGAGAAATATCCATGGTTGTCTTCTGGTGCTTATATTGCTGGTTCGATTTTACCAACATTAGCATCTTTGGGTATTCCCGCATTAAATTTTTTGCGAGCAGGCTCGACTTTAGGAAGTTTAGGTAGGGGAGCTATTGTTGGGGCAGGTTCTGGAGCTTTACATGGTTCTGGTGCAGGAAAAGGTTACAATGATACGGTGAATTCGGCATTAGCCGGTGGTGTTGGTGGGGCAGTTTTGACGCCGGTTGCTGCTTTAGGAGGTATGGGTATTTCTAAGGCAGTTCGTAGTTTAGGAAATGCTTTAAAGTCACCTCCTGTCGTGAGGAATTATTTTAATCCTGCTCGTAAAGAGGTTTCAAATAAAGCTTTGCGAGAAGTTGCCAAGCAACTTTACGATAATAAAACCCAAAAGATCACGGAACGTCTTAGCTCAGAACCTCAGGAAGTATTTTTGACAGATATTAATGAAAAACTACGACAGACTTTGTGGAATGCGTCTAAAACAAATGAAGATGTTTATAATCTCTTGAAACAAGCGCATGAGAAAAGATTAGGCGGTTCTGTTCAACGTCTTGATGATATGATGGAGCAGACGATTGTTCCATACCAGCATAGCGATATTTTAAGCAGGACACTTAAACGGCAAGGAAAAGAGGCTCATGATCATCTCTATGAACAAGCAAGGCAAACGCCGATAGGACGAGAGTATTATCCGGCTCTTAATAAACTTTTTGAAAATAAAGGGTTTCAAAAAGCTCTTAAAGAAGCTGTCAATACTTTAGAGGAACACCCTCTCAGTATAAATCCTAGAAGGTTTTATGATAGAAGATTTAGCAGTATAACCTATAAACCTACGATAGAGTTATTAGATCAAACTAAGCAGTCTCTTGATGATTTAATCGAAAAAAGTAAGAAACATGGTGATAACCAAAAGATTTTAGGATATGAAGTCCTCAAACAAAATTTGGTAAAAATAATGGACGAAATCTCTCCTACGTACAAAGCAGCACGCGGTAGTGCGGCAAAATTCAAAAACTTTGCAGATAGCTTTGAGGAAGGTAGACAAGCTCTTGGAACAAAGCTTGAAAAGAGTTTTGAAAGGGATGCAGTTCAGGAAAATCTTTCTAAAGGGAATTGGACAAAACAAAATAATACCTATCAGATGGGCATGAGAGATGCATTAGATGATTTACTCAGAAAAAATGATGACCCTATTAATGAATTTTCTAAACTTTTAAAACAAAATCTTGCATCTGAGAATCTTAAAAGGATGATAGGACCGGAACGGTTTTCTACTTTTAAAAAGGCAGTAGATCAGGAGCAATTCTATTCTGATGCAGCAAAAGAGGGTTTTAGCAAATTTGAAGGCACTCCTGAGTTTTCTCTTTTTGATGGAGTTCGTGTACCACATAGTATTCCTGATATACCAGCTCAAGGCTTAAAATTAGCACGAAACATATTTTTTCATCCAAATGCCCCAGAGGCGCTACGAGCAAGACAAGAGCTAGAGCGCGGTATAGCGAAGTTAGCAACTTTTGGCGTTAAAGGAATGGAGCGCAATGAAATTGCCAAATTGATTCAAAGTGCTTTGAAGTGGCATAAAGCCGGTGTGATAACGGATGAAGGCTTGAAGATTGTTTCTAGAGCTGTAGCAAAAGGGTTAGGTCCTAGTGCTTCAATAGAGTATGCGAAATGACCCGTTCTAGTCCTTCTGTTAATCAAGCGATACGGCAAGCAGCAGCGCGATATGGTTTGCCAGAGAGTTATTTATACCGTGTTGCGCAAGTTGAAAGTGGAGGCAATCCGAATGCAAGGAATCCACGTTCTTCTGCTGGTGGGTTGTATCAATTTATCGATAGCACCGCCAAACAATATGGTTTGCAGGATCGTTTTGACCCCATGCAAGCGGCAGATGCCATGGGGCGGTTGACACTTGATAATCGCAATCATTTAAGCCGTCTGTTGGGAAGAGCGCCTAGTGAAGCGGAATTGTATTTAGCACATCAACAAGGGGCAGGAGGAGCCGCGCGTCTTTTGCAAAATCCCCATGCCAATGCGGCGCAAATTGTTGGGAGCAATGCGGTTGGCTTGAATGGTGGAAACAACGCTATGCGTGCAAGTGATTTTGTCAACCGTGTATTACAGATGTATGGTGGGCAGCCTCATAGAGCAAGTCCTACAGCGCATGGTGGCATTAGAAATAGAGACAACTTGTTAGAGGTTTTAAGAGCATTATTAGCATCACAAGAAGAAGCTTCGGAAGAAGAAGAGAGTGATGATGATAATCCTTTGATGACGCAATTCATGCGGGCGTTTTACGGACCATTTTACCGGAATTAGGATTTATGAGAGATGTCAACGATCTATGATTGGTCGCTTAGAGCGGCGGATAATACGCGCGTAGATGATTTGATTGATTGGTCTGAAGGACAGCATCCTAGCAGTGTGAATACGAGCGCCCGTGTGATGATGCAGCGCGTAAAGGAATACTTGTCAGACACGGGTGGAGAGCTTGAAGGCATTGTGACAAATGATCATGTCCAACAAACGAGTGTGATAAGACTTGCAAGCACTTCACAGTTTTTAGAGTATAAGAATGGTATCGTTTTGCGCTTTATGGCGACGGGTAAGAATGTTGGAGCGACCACGATTGTCTTAAATGCTTTAGATGGCAAGCCGGTTTATAAGGCAACGGAAACGGGTTTATCGCTTTTATCAGGGGGCGAAATCCAACAGGGGTGCATTTATACATTGTTTTATAATGAAGATCATTGGCATCTTGTTAATCCTACCCCGATTCCCTTAGAAGTAGAAGAAAGCAGTCTTTATCCCACGGGTTTTATAGGAACGTTTGGAATGCGTGGGATTCCAAAGGATTGGTTAATTTGCGATGGGAAGGCTTATTTGCGTCGTGATTATCGTGATTTATTTGAGACGATAGGAACGGTTTGGGGAGAGGGGGATGGCGTTACGACGTTTAATGTTCCCGATTTTCGAGGAATGTTTTTACGGGGGCTTGATGGAGGGCGCAATATTGATGAAGGGCGTTCTTTTGCAAGTGTGCAAACAGATTTAATCGAGTCGCATCAACATCAAGGACAGAGCCTTTCGATGTCTCATTTTACCAGCAACGAAAACTTTTGGGATGGGAATACGACAGATGTATTGGGCTATCGTCTAGGCTTGTTTGGGGGGAGCTCTCTAGCGAATTTTATGGGCATAGAGCGTGAGAATTTAGGGGGCTACATTGTAAGTTCTCATACTCTTGATGAGAACCAAGAGGTTGTTTTGGAGAGCACTGGTGAAGGCGAGACGCGTCCAGTTAATGTGAGTGTTCTGTTTGCGATTAAGACATGAGGTGTAAGATGTCGACGATCTATGATTGGTCTTTAAATGCCTCCTTGAATGCCTATTGTGATGATTTGATAGATTGGTCAAAAGGACAACGTCCTAGTAGTCTGAATAATAGTGCTCGTGTGATGATGCAGCGTGTGCGTGAATATTTATCCGATACGAGTGGTGTGATTGAAAGCACTTTTACGGTTGATGCTGAACAGCAGACGACGTTGATAAGACTTCAAAGCCAATCGCAATTTTTAGAGTATAAGAATGGGATATCAGTTTGTTTTAAAGCGAAAGGTAAGAATGTTGGGGAAACCGCAATTGCCTTGAATGATTTAGCCGCTAAACCTGTTTACAAGGCAACGGAATTAGGTATCCGTGCTTTATCGGGGGGCGAGCTTCAAAGGGGATGTATTTATAGCTTGGTTTATAGGGATCATGCTTGGCAAGTTTTAAATCCTACGCCTCTCTCTTTATCACAAGAACCGGTTATTTCCATTTATCCGACAGGGACGATAGGAATTTTTGGAATGCAAGTTTTGCCAGAGGACTGGTTACCCTGTGATGGGAAGGCTTATTTGCGTAGTGATTATCCTGCTCTTTATGAAGCGATAGGGATCAGGTGGGGAGGCGCTGATAGTTGGACGAAGTTTAATGTTCCCGATTTGCGTGGTGTTTTTTTACGAGGTGTTGATGATGACCGCGAGATAGACCGCTTTCGTTATCTTGGCACTTTACAAAATGACGCTATGAGAAAGCATGATCATAGTGGTCAATCCTTTACGATTTTGAATGATGAAAATCAGGAAGAGAGTTGGCATGGTGATATGACGATCATCTGGGGATATGTGTTGAATGAACAGCAAAGGTTGAAGCTTGCTGAACGTTTGGGCGTGAGAGCAGAGGATATACGTGTGCACCATAAGCTCGCCTTTCCCCATTCCCACCTTCACATGCGTGATGTTGCATTGGCAAGTTCAGGTGTAAGTGAGACGCGTCCGATTAATATAAGTGTTGTATTTGGAATCAAGACGTGAGGTTCAGATGTCCACGATTTATGATTGGTCTTTAACGGCATCTGAGAATGGTGGTGCTGATGCTTTGATTAATTGGTCAGAGGGACAGCACCCTAACACGGTTAATAATAGCGCTCGTTTTATGATGCAACGGGTAAGTGAGTATTTATCGGATACGGGGGGTGTGCTTGAAGGGATTGTGACGGTTGATAATAACCAAAAGACGAGCGTGATAAGGCTTCTAAGCCAATCGGCATTTTTAGAGTATAAGAATGGCATATCGGTTTGTTTTAAAGCGAAGGGCAAGAATGTTGGGGCGACAACAATTGCTTTAAATAATTTAGCCGGTAAGCCCGTTTATAAGGCGACAGAAACCGGTTTATTAGCCTTATCGGGAGGAGAGATACAAGATGGCTGTCTTTATAGGCTTGTGTATGATGAAGAGCTTACGGGTTGGCAAGTTCTCAATCCGACAAGGGGCAAAGTTTCTTCCTTAAAACGCTTACCCACTGGTCTGATAGGACCGTTTGCAATGGAGCGCTTGCCGGATGGTTGGTTGCCATGTGATGGGAAGGCTTATCCGCGGCTTGTCTATTGGGACTTATTTTGTGTCATAGGAACGACGTGGGGAGAAGGAGATGGCGTTGCGACGTTTAATGTTCCCGATTTTCGGGGGCTATTTTTACGAGGACTTGATAATGAACGCAATTTAGACCCTTGGCGTTCTTTTGCAAGTATACAACCAAGTTCTTTAAAAGCGCACGAACATTTTATAGGTCCGGCGTCATCAGAAGGTCTTTCTTCTCGAAAAAAACGAGATGTTTCTTCTTCTGAAGCGCCCGTGACAAGGCGAAAGAGAGCTATAGACGAAGAGTGTGTAGGTTTGAGTGGGGATGCCTTGGAAAGGTGTAATCAAGAATTTGACCAAATAACAGGAAGTCCACAGGTAGAGACTCCCTTTTGGTTTACAGAAAAAGATAAGCCTCCGCGTTTACCTTGGTTTATCAGGAGCCCCTTTGCTAATTTTTTATATTATTCAACGCCTATAACAGAAGGTCTGAATGACAGAGAGCATCATGAACATCACCTTATGGCAGAGAGGGTTGGTGGGGTTGAAACGCGCCCCGTTAATGTGAGTGTAGTTTATGGGATCAAGACATGAGGAGTTGAAATGTCATTAAAACCGTTTGCGATATCAGAGATTAGCGACCCGTCTCAAGTACGGGTCGTTTTGTATTCGGGGGAAGTATTTGTACATGCGCCGCTTAATGGCGTTTTTGATTTACTGAAAGCAGCTTTGAAAACGGAGCTTGATGGTTCACTGAAAGATTTAGAGAAGCGCTTAGAGATCTTAAGAGAAGAGTTTGAAGATTTGAAAGAGTGTTCATTGGATGAAGCCCTCTAAATGAAGGAATAAAGCAGATGAAGATACCCGATCATGAACATGAATATTTGATACCAGTCGCGACGAGAGAAGAAATGATAGCAGGAACTTCTCAAGACAGCGTTGTTGTTCCGAAGCTTTTAGGGACGGCATCTTTGTATTCGTATGAAACCTTTGCGCCGTTAGAGCAGGTTGTTAATGCAAGGCAAGAAGCAGAAAAAGCCATGGCGCGTGCGAATGGGGCGCAACAAACAGCAGATCAAGCGAAAACTATAGCAGACACAGCAGCGAGTTCAGTTACTGTAGCTTCTGAAGCCAAGACGACAGCAGAGACAGCTTTAGAGCAGGCAAATACGGCATTAACAGTATCCAATGCCGCCAAGACAACAGCAGAGGTATCGAAAACCTCTTCAGAAGATGCCAAGATGAAGTCAGAAGCGGCTGAGAGGTTAGCGCAAGAAGCCAAGCGTATTGCGGATGATACTAAAGGTGCAGCTGATAGAGTGGCGACAACGGTCACGGAAAGCTCTCAAAGAGTGACACAAGTTCAAAGCACAGTAGAGACAGCTTTGACAGAGGCAAGAGAAGCCAAGGCAACGGCAGGAGATGCAAAAACACTTTCCGAACAAACCAAGAGCGCTTTTGATGATGCCAAGCAGGTGATGGGCGAGGTGAAGAATGTTGCAGAAACAGCAGCAACGAACAGTGGGCAAGCTCTCACGACAGCTTCTGAAGCCAAGATGACAGCTGATAGAGCCTCTTCGGTAGCCGGTGATGCAAAAGAAACGGCGTCTAAAGCCCTGTCGGTAGCTCATGGTCTTAAGCAATCGGTTGATCATGTCAAGAATACAGCTGAGGGAGCCAAAAGGACAGCAGAAGGAGTAGAGCAGAGGGCTTTAACAATAGAAGACGTTGCTACACAAGCCAAGACTAAAGCTGGTGAAGCCAAACAATTGGTTGAAGAAGTTAAGACGACAGCACATTTAGCAGAAACGTTAGCGAATAATGCAAAGCAGTTAGCGGATAGTGTAAAAGACACAGCGGTGGAAGCGAAGAATAAAGCAGAGGATGCTCATGTCCTTTCGCAAGAAGCTAAGAGCACAGCAGAGACGGCAGAAGAGAAAGCCGCAAGAGCCGAAAAGAAGGCAGATGATGCGACAGTTACAGCTTCTGAAGCCAAGACTATGGTGCAAGAAGCAAAACAGGCGTTAGAGACATCAACAGCGCAACAAGATGCTTCAGAAGCACTGTCTCAAGCCGCTGAAGCGAAGAAAGTAGCAGATCAGGCAGCAACGTTAGCCAATGAAAGTAAAACGACAGCTGTTGAGGCAAAAGGTTTAGTGGAGGAAGTAAAACAATCGGTAGCGACAGCGACAGCAACAGCAGAAAGCGTAGCTAAGGAAGCTAAAGTAGCATCAGAAAGCGCTGTTAGGGTGGCGAATACAGCGAGGACCACAGCAGAAGAAGCCAAGAGTGCAGCGGATAGTGCAACAGCGACAGCTCATCAAGCTCAACAGAATGCAGAGGAGGCTACAAAATTAGCTTCTGAAGCGAAAGCGGTAGCAGAGTCTGCGGTGCGTTCAGGAGAGACGGCAGGGCAGGTTGATGCAGAAGCGTTGAAGGGTATAGCTACAGCAGCAAAGAGTAAAGCGGAAGCAGCAGAGAAGGTAGCAGAAGAAACGAAAGGTGCTTTGGATGGTCTAAAACAATTAGCCAATAGTGCGAAGTCGACAGCGGACGAGGCAAAGAAGGTAGCTGATGGTGCACAAAAGAAGGCATCACAGGTAGAGACAGTAGCGGGTGAAGCTGAAAAGATAGCGAAAGAAGCCAAACAGACAGCAGGTTATGCCAAGCATGATGCGGAGCAAGCGCGTAGTCAGGCAGAAAAGGCAGAAAAAACAGCAAATGAAGCGTGGAGTAAAGCTTACGACGCGAATGAAGCAGCCAATAACGCTAAGACTATAGCAAGATTAGCAGAAATGGCAGGCGAAGAAGCCAAGAAAATAGCGGAGAAAGCCGATGACCGAGCGTATGAAGCCAAGAATGAAGTAGAAAAAGCCAAGGAAATAGCTAGTAATGCAAAATATATAGCAGGAGAGGCGCAGAGGGCAGCCGAAACAGCGGGTAAAAAAGCCGCGTCTTTAGAGGAAGAAGCGGAAGAGGCACAAAAAATAGCCAAGGAAGCCAAGGAGTCTGCTGGTTATGCAAGACATGACGCGGAGCAAGCGCGTAGTCAGGCAGAAAAGGCAGAAAAAACAGCAAATGAAGCGTGGAGTAAAGCTTACGACGCGAATGAAACAGCAGATAATGCTAAGACTATAGCAAGTTTAGCACGGATGTACTCAGATGAAGCCAAGAAAAAAGCTGAGACAGCAGATTCACAAGCCTATCAAGCCAAGAGCGAAGCCGAAAAAGCCAAAGAAGTAGCTGATAGAGCGAAAAGGACAGCAGAAGAAGCTAAAACAACAGCCGATACGACGAAGCAAGAGCTTGGAGGTATCAAAAGTTCCCTAGCAACGGCAACAACAGCCCATACAGTAGCTTCACAGACAAAAGTGCTAGCGGAAGAGGTAAACAATTTACTGAAACAGTCCAATTTAACGGTTCTTTCAATTTCCACACCGTTTCTTGTTGCGAAAGGCAAAGCGGAATTAACCTTGAAAAAAGGAACACGCATAACCTTGGCATTAGGCAATGATATTTTAGTTGCAAGTTATACGGCAGATACAAGAATAAGCGTTCCTCCTCTTTCGGTGGGCAAAGATTATTATGTTTATTTGGTTTCTGATGGAGGACAGTCTCATAAACTTGTTTTATCAGAAAACTCTACGTATCCAAGGAATTACACAGTGAGTAATTCGCGAAAGATAGGAGGGTTTCATACGCTCTGTGCGGATGTTGGTACGATTTCCGGTCACCCATTGTCTGGTTATAGAGCAGGGGATATTTTACCCAATTCAGTTTGGTGTCTC
The DNA here is from genome assembly GCF_028618555.1 of Bartonella sp. CM31XJBT. Lineage (GTDB taxonomy): Bacteria > Pseudomonadota > Alphaproteobacteria > Rhizobiales > Rhizobiaceae > Bartonella. Next base: position 25,155 of record NZ_JAQITD010000024.1, read on the forward strand.
AATCACCGCCCGCATAGTTCACCAGAAGGAATGGTTTATGACCCCTCTACAGATCTTTGGGTGGATATTTATCTTCAGTCAGGGACGGGTCACAATACCCGCTCGGCGTATAATGTTCCTATTACGACGAACCGTCTACAAACAGATCACATATCCGATATGCTGCGTGTTAAGAAGGCTTTGCTCAATAATACAGAATTTGCCTCCGCGATGTATGGAAGCAATGAAGGTGGTGGGATTCAAGGCAAAAAAGCACCTTCACCAAAACATTCTGGAGGTTATAAGAATACGGCAAATATACGGATGGTTTCGCATATCGGTTGTGAAGATGGTTGCGGTTATGTTTGGCAATTTGTGAAAGATGTTTGTTTCATGCAAACGGTAACTGGAACCTCACCAAATGTACAGTTTAAAAAAGATATGTATGCATTGTTGGCTGGTGGAGACTGGTCAGATACTACGAATATCAATCCACATCTGCGTGCAATCATTATACGGAATGCCATTTATGAATCGGCTGGCGCCCGTGGCTGTAGTTATCCACGGCATTTTATTTAGGAGGGGTAGATGATAGATTATCCAGAGCATTTAAATAGCAAAGAAGATTATATGAATATGCTTTCCTTTGATAAGGCTGAAACCGTAAGGAGGTTAGAGGTTCTTTTAGAGACGCGTTTTTATTGGATTTTAGTCAAGGAGCTAAGTGAAGGAGAAGAGGGGATTGAAGATGACACGCATAAGGTTTGTCTAACAACAACCATGCCGTTTGATTCAAATGGTGATTTTGTAGAAAAGCGTTGTCAGTATGAATTACAGGAAAGCGAATATGCGCCGCTTTTTCAACTTGGCTTTCGTGTTGAAGAAGTCGAGCAGCTGATCAAAGAGCATAGCCAATAGAGATCATAAGAAAACATTTTTATGCCGCCCCACTTTTGTGGGGCTTTTTTTATGGAGCGTCAGATGAGAAAGATATCGAAAGAAGGATTAGAGCTTATCAAACAATGGGAAGGTTTACGTTTAGAGGCATATCGAGATACGGCATGTGTCTGGACGATTGGTTATGGCCACACCAGCAATGCGGGGCACCCCCTTGTCAAAAAAGGCATGTGTATTAGCCAAGAGCAAGCAGAAGAAATCCTTTGTGACGACTTAAAGCAATTTGAGAAGACGGTAGAGGAATCGGTCACGGTTTCGTTAACGGATTGCCAAT
>NZ_JAQITD010000025.1 GCF_028618555.1 Bartonella sp. CM31XJBT
GATATGGTTTTTTATTATGGCTGATCCATGAGCTCTAAGATATAAATTGAGAGGGAATGGGCGGCATTAAAAGTTAAACGCGCATGGCGAGGCTTGAGATTGATTAGTTCAAAATCCTTAATGAGCGAATTATAAAAAAATGCTTTGGCTGTGTTGCACATGGATATCAATAGAATATTATTCGTGCAGAATGTAGCTACCTTACGCTTGTCTGCCCCCATAATACTTTATGCTATGAGGCAATTGGCAACGGAGCCTTACAGAGCAATCTTTAAAGACCGTTTCGAGCTTCTTTGCCGCAGATTGTATTACAAACTCATAATTGAGCCATTTATGGCGAAGTGTTTTGGGCACCCTTGTTGTGCCCCCAGTAGCAAAAATGATATGTGACATGGAAGCTGCTTATTTTTTCGTTTGCATGAGGCAAAGGCAAGAAGCAAAGGCGGAGGCACCAACAATCATGCAAAAGGTGAAAGCGATATGATTGTTGAAATGGCTGATGATCCATCCACTTGTCCATGAGCCGGCAGCTTGGCCAATATTTGAAATAACAAGAATATAACTAAAAAGAACACTGGCAGAGAGGGATGAGGTTGTTTTCCCTGCTTGATAGTATATCTCTGGAATCATGACAGATTCATAGACACTGTAGGCAATTAACGCAATCACAGCGGTAAAGACCCCACCTATGAGGAAAAATGCAGCGAAACTTCCCATAAAGCAGAGCAGATAAAAAGTTGCTTTATCGGAAAGGGTGAGATGTTTATTGATTACCCCCTGCCAGATACAAATACTGATGCCAACAATTGAAAAGAAAATTCCACTATAAGGGGCGAGATTGCTGTCAAATTTATTGAGAAGTGTTGTGGTGGTGATGAAAATTCCCATGAGGAATGCACAAAGCAAAGCCGTGACCAGCAAATAAGCAATAGAACGATTATGTATTATTGTTTTTAAAGAAGAAAGAAGAGCTTTTTTTGTTTTTTTATTCTTTTCAAGAGATAATGTTTTATGTGGGTAATGATAAACAATTTGAATGGATAGAACACAAAGATACAAACCAATGAGTGCAAAAAAAGCCATTAAGAAGGTTGATGCGTTGTATTTTATGGCACTCGTTGCAACAAGAGGGGCGATAACGACAGCAGCATTTTGAAAAAAAGAATAGAGAGTTAATGCGCGTTTAAGAGCATTTTCATTGAGATGTTCTGATAAAATTTCTCTCAAAAATGGCTTTGAAACTGCTTTCGAAAAAGCCATTAAGGTAAAAAAGATCAACCATGCAGAAGGTGTGAGCGATAGGATAATGCACACAAAAGCGCTACTCCTTAAAATAAAGGCGCTAGCCATTAAGAGTTTACGCGAAAATCTTTCTAATAAACCCGTTGTGGTTACCATGAGAATGCTTTCAAGGATTACTGATCCAGCGAGATAAAAAGCGACATTGGCAGCAGTTATGAGAGAAGAGTTTCCAAGCAAAGGGAGTACAAAGAAAAAGGAAAATTCAGAAAGAAAAACTGTGCTATAGATGAAAAAAGTTATTTTATTTTTGCCCATGGAATTTCCATAGAAGTGTCGTTAAATGATCAAATACATTTTGTTGTATCTCTTGAGGAAGTTTTGTCAGCCCTGTTTCTGCTGTGCACATTTCGTTGAAATAGGATCTTTCTTGATTCACCAGCCAGTCCAATGCAAGAATATTGTTTTTTCTACGATGTTTTTAGAAATATCGAGCATGATTTGGATTGAGCAAGAATACTGTGCCCTGATGTTCGCGCAACAACCGTAAGATCATTGAGACCTTGATCCTATATCTTCTCCTGATGATTTTGACTATTCCCAATCCTTTTTGATAACCAATTGGCACCCCGCATTCTTGCTTTTCCATTTTATCCTTTATGAAGAGGATGTACTATCCCCCCATAGATTGTCAACATATGAATGGGATGAATGATTTTGTAACCTTTTAATGAAATTATATTTTTTTAGTGGAAGGTTATTCATTCTCTTGAAATAGAGAAGAAAAACGATAGAGTTCGCTAATCATTTTTCAAATCTCTTTTAGCGCATGCGTTGATATTTGCCTCCATGGCGTTGTAAAAAACCTCTCTCAACAAGAGTGCGTCGTAATCGGGCAAAGTCTATCGTAAAGAGGTTGCATATCTTGGAAACTTCCGTTTCGCTATAGATTTTTTCCTTTTGAAAGGCTTCACCAATTTTTGATAGCATCTCTTCTGTTTCTAAATGGCGGTCGCTTAAATTTTCCCTATTTCGCTCATGTTTATTTTCTAGCATTTTCCACACTGTCTCTTCGGCTTGAAATCCTTCTGTTGTGTTGTGAATAAGTCCAAGATTCAAAAGGCGACTGATGGATTTGTGAATGTTTTTGGCATCTGAATCGACATGTTTGAGGATATCAGTAAGATTTTTTGCACCAAGGATAATGGCGGCATAAACAGCGCGCAGTGTCGGTGAGGTCATGGCAGAGATCAGTGAATTGCGGGTATTGCGTTTGTGAAGGGTTTCTTTCCCCATGGGCAAAATATCATTGCGAATGGGAATTTCATTGATTTCTATGAGTTCTGCTTGGAGCGATTGTGCGCGTACAATTTGTTCGGCAGAGGTGCGTTTGCGAATAATCCCCAGACCACTTTGGCGATATTTGTGGTTTTCGGGGAGTGTTAAAGCTTCATAGGAGCCATCAAGCCGGTAGAGAATTTCTTCCCAGATGGGAGTTCTGACGCGTCGAACCCGTTGTTCGCTATTGTGAGCAATTGTTGTGGTCATTGTTGGTTCATGTAGACAAAGATAACCACCAGCGGTGATGTGTTCCCAAAGGGTTATAACAAATCGCACATCATCTGCGGGCGTTCCAGCATCAAGCCAAACAAAATCTATTGGTCCCCAAGATTTGAGCGTTTCATCATCGAGAGAGAAGAAATTCTCATGGATAAATGTTACCATGTCTTTTTCAATACCGTCTTGAAGCAGTTCTTGCCATGCTTCTTCGGCTGATTGGCCTTCTGCTGAAAAATCATCAATGGTGATAAGCCGTGGTTCGTAATTCTCAAGGATTCCTGAAGGGTCAAGCAAAGCTGTACGCTCTTCCCTGGTGGAAGATTCTAAAAGTTTTTTATCTTGTTGCCATGCTTGTTTTGCTTTTTGCAGTGCTTTTGCGATAAAGCACGTACTATCACCAGCACCGATTTCAATGACTGTGCGCGGTCTTGCCATTTGAATGAGCGCATAAATGAGCTGTGCACTATTTTCTGTTCCCATATCGGGGCTTATCAGGGACATCTTTTGATCCTTATCATTATTTCTGCTTTTACAAAAAACGTGGTTGTTTGTTCTATGGGGTGTTGAATGTGCATTTTGGTTGTGGCTTTTTGCAAGAGAGGGTTGGTTTTTTCATTCAGGTGGATTGTACGCCCATTGAGTTGATTAATGGCAAGAGTGTCAAGAGAAGAATCTATGATAATACTGTTGGCTCTCGTAAAAGAGCGGTTGCATGATCTGGTGAAAAGGCTTGTTGATTTGTTTGAATGAGACCCGTGTTGTAAAAGTGATATCAAAAGACTCCCAGAGGCAAGAAGAGTACCATTGAATTGTATTTCTCTCAGTGATTGGACAAGGCAGCTTTCACGAAGTGCTTCAAATGTGGGAAAGTCGAATCCGCCAAATGTCGCTCCTTTTGTAGAAACAATGGTGATGGGTTGTATTTGCCGTTTGCCAATGAGTGCTGGTTTGTTTTTTATTATTTGTACATCTTTTGCCCATTGAATGTGTGATAAAGGATTGAGTTCACGTGGGTAGACAGCGAAAGAATTGATGGCTATAGGTGGTGTTGGTTTTTGCAATTCAAGTGTGTGGGAGCTCTCATGACAATCATGTCGCATATAGTCTGCAAGTTGCCATACATAACCGCCTGTTCCATTGTAAAAGTTTAAGCCCATAGGATCTTGTTGCATGATGTTAAACCGGTTTCTTCTGCTTTGAAATATCAAGTTTTGGCAATGGTTGTTTGCTGGGGTTGTTTGCTCTTCCACACTCAAGAGTGGTTCATCAAAGTCTTATTGGTTTGTGTGGGGTTGTATGGGAGATACAACGATTTCATCGAGGGGTGATTGTCATGCCATTTTTGGGTTTGGTTTGCCTGAGAGCAAAGATAGTAAAGTTCGTTAACCATTATCATATTCCTTTTTTTGCATAGTGCGGTTTATGATAAAACCTAATATGCCTGCGATCATTGTGGCGATGCCAATGATAAACAGTGTGCTTTGGGTGTGATGCACTTTTACAAAACCGGCTCCTAGAAAGCCAATGCACACCGCTGTTTGTATGATAAAGATATAGGCGGGCATTTGGTTGTTTCGATGTTCTTTCTGAATGGCTTTCATCATAAAACTTGCCATTAGAGCATTTTGTACACCATTGGCACTCCCAAGGATGAAAAATGATAGCATCATCAGCCATGTGAAGTTTGTTAAGGAAAAGCAGAAAATTGCAAAGCCAATTATTGCAGCGGCAAGTGATGCACCAGCGGCATTGCCAAAGCGATGAAAAAGGCTGGAGAAACAGAGTGGACCAACCACGAGGCCAAGACTTAACATGCTTGTGATTACCCCATAGGTTTCTGCACTGAAGTACAGCTCCGTGCGGATGCGGACAATCGATAAGACGTTGAGAGCAGAGGTGAGGATGATGGTAATGATGAGGGGAGAAAGAGCATAGACAACATTTTTTTTACGCAAGAGACCCGTTAAATCTAGCCCTTTTTTGGCTTGCTGTGTTGTGTTTGTCGTTTGTGTATGTATTTTTAAACTTTTAAAACAGAAGAGAGTGATAAAGGTAGCACAAAGAACCATGATGGATAGTGCAAAGAGCCCTTTTTGCCCATTTGATATTCCATACAATACACCCCCTAGCAGTGGTCCGGCAATGTAGCCAAGATTACGAACTGTTTGGATAACGCGGTTTAGTCGATCTAGTTGCTGATCATTGGTTGCAAATTCTGGGACGGAAACGAGGATAGCAGACCAAAAGAGTGAACCAGCACAACCTAGTGCGAAAGAAAGTGCAATGTAAACCCAAAATTGGTTGGCGATTGCGGCAACGGCTATGAAGAGTGCTTCAAACAATAAAACAATGGGTACTGTTCGCGCTGGTTGGAAGCGATGCAAGAGGCGTGGTGCAATTGGTCCGGCACAAATTGCCCCGACAAGCCCTGCAAACAGCAGCATTGAAATAGATGCTGTGCTTTCTGCTAAGTGTAGAGCAAATGTAACTTGTGCTGTTTCATCGGCAAAGCTGCTAAAGCCCAAAACAAGGAAAAGTCCTGTTTTAGCGAAAATCATGGATTTTTTCTTTGTCACAATGCTCCTCCCCAAGAGGTTATAAGGTACAATTTTCTTCTACGTGTTTATGGTATATCCCATGCTTTGTATAGTTTTTCTTGATGATCAGTTGAGAAAGGAAGTTTTCAGAGCTCTTTTCCAAAACAAGCACAATGCCTATTGGCAGCAATGACCAGCTCCTTATGTTTTTTTAAAGGGGAGTATTAAGGATGATGGGCTGGTGAAGTTGTCTGATATGAGAGAGACAATAATACAAAAAGACAATCAGAAGATTTTGCAAAAAAGCTGCACGTATAGTGCAGCTTTTTATGTATTTGCTTTAAAGGTAGACGTTTTAAAGCATGAAAGTGTCCTTACGGCTTCTATAACCATAATAGCCAAAAACACTGGAAATAATGGCGCCTACCAGACTGCCTAAAAAGCCCCACCACTCCATATTGGAGGCTGTTTTTGTGGCTTTAGTCGCAGTGTTTTTGGCGCCCTTGATCGTATCCTCAAGATTGTCTGAGAGTGTTTCTGCCCGTTCTTCAAGGACTTTGATGGCTTTTTCGGTCTTTTCCTCTGCTCTTTGATAAAGTTGGACGGCACGGTTGGCTGCTGTTTGTGCATCCGCACGGGACATGCCATCGGTCACAAGGGCCTTGATGATATCACTTCGATCAAATTTTGTCGTGAGATCTTCTACACGATCAGACAGACGCTCACCAAGATTTTTTAAAGTGGTGCGATAGTAAGAAGGATCATTTTTGAAAGCTGTTATCGCAGAACCAATATCATTGAGTGCAGCTTGATAGGTTTGTTTCAAGCGATCAGGGTTGAGAGCAGGAATGTCGCTTTTATTGAGAAGGGTGCGCAATTCACTCGAAAGCTGGTCAAAATTGATGCCATTGTCACTATTTTTTGCAAAAAACTTTTCAAGACTTTCGCTGTTTAAGTTTGCAAGTATGGGGGAAATATTGTTTTTGAGGCTGTCCACGGTTTGTTGGACCATGGAGCTGTTTTCTAGAGCCGTTTTAGCTCCTATCTTTGCTGTACTAGAAACCACGTGGATGGCTTGGAGGGTCATCAGCAATGTTATGAGAGCCCAGGTGAGAAAGCCATGAAGAGTCCCTGAGGTTTCAGCAAAACGTCCAGCTACAAAGCCTCCCAAGGCTAGGCTAATCAGTGTAACGATAACAGAGCCCACGCCAAAGGAGAGGAAAGAGCCTTCAAATGGGGTTGAAGAGGTGAAATCCATTTGGCTTAAGCCTAAAGCGGCGACCAGAAAAGAAAGGCAGATTGAGGTGGCAAGAGCCGTCACCAGTCCCGCAAAGATTGCGGACCATGAAATGGGTGTGTGAAAGAGTGAATATTTTTCTTCTAGAGACGTTTCTCCTAGAAAATTCGTCTCGAATGGTGTGTTTTCAGGAATGCGAGTTTCCATGTTTTATCTCCTTGAATATGCTGGAGATACAATGCCTTTTTGCAAATTATGTTCCAAAAGTGAATAGATATGCGCCAAAAAGGACAGAAAACATCGAAAACAAGACGGTGATCATTAACTTAAAATTCTTCTTACATGACTCCAGTCTAGAACTGATAATACCAGTTTATCGAGAATTTTAGTTGATGGGGGGGTAACCGGTCTATGGGGGTATGGCTCTCTTTTCCCGTTCTGTACTGCAATGTTTAAAAGATTGAATGTCGTTGTGAAGTTTAATCTTTCCCCCTTAGCTTAAAAGTAAGCTCTCTTAATGCTTTTCTTTCAAGTAATGTCCCAGATACTGCTTGAGGAAAACTTTGTAAACGCTTTTCCATCATTGATTATGTTTGAAGGTAAAAAGTAAAATTCTGGAGTCTTTATTTTATTATTCATTTTTTTGTAAAAACAGCGCGTCTTCTAAAATTTTAGTTTTTTATATTGTACTTATAATTAAAAGAATGCTTCAATTATTCAAAATAAATATCAAAAGTATTCAATTCAAAAAGCTATGAGAGATAAAAGAGAAGGAAGAAACATTAGTGTTCTAAGCTGTTTTTCCTTCTCTTATTGCTCTATATCAAAACAATGCTAGAAAAATTTTCTAAGTTCTTTGAGTAAAAACTCCCAAAACCAGAGAGGAAAGTTGAAAAGTTTTGAGACAATGTCCAAAAGTTTTGAGATTCTCTCCAAAGGTTGTTTTTTAGTTTCGCCCGCAGTTTTTTTATACGATGTAAGAGCACTTTGATTTGAGAGATAAATTTGGTTCGATGGACCATCTTGTACTAAGAAAGTGCCTTTTGTAAAGGTCATGCGTTCCACCTTTATGACGTAGGGATTATGAACTGTAATCGGTTCATAGGTGCTACAGGTTTTCACTTTTGCATTTGCAGTTGTTCATGTCTTCTGTTTCAAATGTATTTGTGTAAAGGTTACTTGTGCGTTTTTCGGGTTTACTGTCGATTAAAATACATTCATCCATTATGCTTTTTATGGGTGCATTTACTTTGTTTAGCATTTTATCAAACTCTTTTAGTCATTCTTTTATTAAAGGCCCGTCAATGTCTTTAATGTTTAAAAAATCACGAACACCAAGTTTACTGATGGCATTATAGGACCACCCTGAAAGACATGCGATCATTTCAATTGATTGCTCGTCACCTTCTTTGCTCTGTATTGCTTTTAAGTCTTTAAATTTCGGGCGGCGTAAGGTGATTTCTGTGTATGTCTTTCCTTCCACTTTAATAGGTACAAGTAATTGCTACATGGCTCGTTCTGTTATATTCATTACTAGCTTCTCCTTGCTTTCTAAATTAGATGCAGAATGATTTATCAAATTTTTATTATAGCATGTTTGTCAATAGCTTAGGCAATAAACTTTGTGCTGGCTATGTAGAATGAAATTCTAACAAAATGGACAAGATGAATTTAGATTTTAGAGCGAGATAGAAGCACAATTTGCTTTATGATATTAGTGGATGATATTAGTGGGCTATTAAGTTTATTTGCTCAATTATTTGTGTTGATAAAGACTTCTCCATGAGCCATTATTATATGCTGTATTGTTACAATAATATTTGCGTGGGGAGTTTTGAGGAAAGGGAGTTTGTGGCTTCTTTTTTCTTTGAGCGTTGTAAACCACTTCTGATAAAAGATGTTGTCGGGAAAGTGATGTTGTTGTCATGGAGAGGGATAGTGTTTGGGAGCGTTTTTGTTGATGATATCAATGAAAAAAGCTGATGAAGATAGGGCAACATGAATACAACAAAATGCGCTATTTCGGATTGGGAAATATATCTCTGAAGGAGAGTTTTGATCTTTTAGCTTCTTTTGCGTATAGTTTTAAAATTGCGATTTGCTATGCTTTAAAATTAATTATAAAGTGAAGCACTAAGTGTTTATTTACGTGTTGAGTGTGTGCGTGCGGATCATACACTGGATTTATGTATCAACAAGCTGAATTATTCTCGAATAAAGTAAAAGAATAAAGAAAATTGATTATTTTATTCCCTGTGGATAAAGTTAAAATAGCTTTATATTTATAAATATAAATTATTATTTTTCTATAAACGTAAAATTTAAATATTTTTAAATTTAAGAAATGTGACTTTCCTGATGAAACATAAATATACATTACCATTCATTATACTTATCGTATGTTTATCAACAGGAGGTTTGATTTCTACCGATATTTTTTTACCAGCACTGGGCGATATGCGTCAATATTATCAAGTGACACAATCTCAAATTCAAAGTGCAGTGGCGGTTTTTTTGTTGGCATTGGCACTTGGACAGCTCATTTATGGGCCGCTGAGTGATAATTTTGGGCGTAAAAAAACACTTCTATTGGGCTTATTCTTGTGGTTATTTACGACACTTGGTGTGATTTATACGGTTCATATTCACGCTTTTCTTGTGTTACGTTTTTTGCAAGGTCTTGGTGCTTGTGCGGGACTTGTCTTAAGTCGTGCAATTATCAATGATTTGTTGGATAAAAAAGCGGCTGGAAAACTTTATTTGATTGTTTTCCCTTTTATTGGAATGTCACCAGCGCTTGCACCTTTCATTGGTGGACTTTTGATACAAGCTTTTCATTGGCAGGCAACTTTTATCTTTTTAAGCTTTTTTATATTTTTGACCATTTTGCTATGTTGTTTTGTGCTAAGCGAAACTCTACCCCCTCAAAAACGGCAGCATTTTTCTCCGGTAGGATTGATGAAGGCATATTTAGGTGTTTTCAGAAATAAACAATTTATTTTTTATGCACTTATTCCGTGTTTTTCTTACGCTGCCTATTTTGCTTATATTGTGGAGTCGCCTTTTTTACTCACGACTTTGGGGTTATCGCCGATACACATTAGTTATAGCTATATTGGTGTTTCGTTTCCCTATATTCTGGGAAATCTTTTGGCGCGATGGTTTTTTGAACGCGAGTCTATGGAAAAGACTGTGGGCAGAGGGTACATTATTTTTGTGATAGGTGGTGTGCTTTTTGCTTTGCAAATGTATCTAAGCCCATGGCCTCTTGTGACAAGTTTTATGGCTATTGCTGTTCTTACTTTTGGAAATGGTTTTTTATTGCCGTTAGGAACAGCGTTGGCTATTTCATCGCATCCGAAAGCTGCGGGAGCGGCTTCTGGTGTTATGGGATCTTTGCAATTAGGAAGTGCGGCACTCAGTGCAGCGGTTATCGGAAAAATCTCTGGTCATAGCCCACGGGCTATGGCAACTTTGTTAGCTGTGTGTTGTATGATTGGTTTTATCATTTATATTCAAAAAGCGCGTCATTTTATGACTTCAGAAATAAGCTGAGTGAAATGATAAAAAGAAAGCATTATGCGGAAATGCTTTTGATGTTTTACACAAATGGGGCACCTGTACATTAGATGAATTTTTTTATTAAGTTTCTGGATTGAGTGGGTTTAAAATTTGTTACAAGCTTAGTTTGAGTTTAACAAATCGATTATTATGAGGGGAGAATATGAGCATAGAATTTCAACATATTTTCATTATATTGCGTAGGAAAAGTTCTGGCTCTAATGCATGTTTAAAAATAAGGGGAGGAATTGATCAATGGGACTTCCTATTATTATTCTCTCTCCTGTAATGCCAATTTGGGATGGTGGTGTTTTTTGTTCTCCATTGACAAAGCTATGTTCAACAAAAGGATTCCCTGTCACTCTGCTGGATACGCTTTCTCTTTTTCCTAAGGGTTCTCATGTTCTCAATTATTCTGCTGTAGACATTTTATCTTTTATGGCAGAAAAACTTAAAAGCTATTTTAAAGAACCCGCAGTGCTTGTGGGATTTTCTATGGCTGGAACATTGGTACAAATATTGGCAGCCCAGCTTCCCAATGTTCAAGCTGTGCTTGCTGTGAATGCACCTGGCTATCCAGATAAGGTTTTGCAACGGCGCCTTGGAGATATTCTTGCCTCCTTAGAAAATAATGATTTATCGGGGGCTTTGGAAATACTCAATGGTTTTATGTATCCTTCTGGCATTATGAAAAAAAGAGTTTTATTGGAGATTCCCGATAAACAAAAAAGCGTGGCAATTGAACGCATGACAAGAGGGTTTAAACTCTTATTAGAAATAGATGCTAGAGATGAAATAGTTAAGTATAAGGGGAAGTTTTTAGCTTTAGTGGGAGAAAAGTCGCAACTTGCAACGGTAGATAATCAGACAAAAAGTCATAATCTGAATCATGAATATAAGCTTATCTCTGGTGCTGGTACGCGTTTGTGGGAGGATAATCCTACTATGACGGATGCAGTCATTGATGAGTGGATGGAGGGACTATGAAAAAGAAAGTTCTTGTCTTACCTGGTGATGGGATAGGACCAGAGGTTTGTGATGCTGCGTTGATGGTTTTAGAGCAATTTCAATTGCCGATTGAATTGACTTATGGTGATATTGGTTTTGAATGTTGGAAACAGGAAGGAGATTCTGTCCCTCAAGCGACTTGGCAAAAAATTACTCAGAGTGATGCTATTTTACTTGGTGCTGTGACCAATAAAAGAAAAGAAGCGGCTTTAAAAGAACTTGCTCCGCATTTAAAAGAGAAAAACCTTGCCTATGTTGCTCCCGCACTTCAACTTCGCCAAAAGTTAGGTTTGTTTGCAAATATACGTCCTGTAAGATACATCTCTGGTCCGAGAAAACCTTTTCATTTTTGTGTTATCAGAGAAAATAGTGAAGGCCTTTATGCTGGATTGGATTTTCGGGGTATTTCTCCTGAAAAAGCCGTTTGGCTAAAACATCCAAATTTGACAAAATATGGGCTTGAGGAAGCTGCGTGGACAGTCCGTTTGCAGACACGCTTTGGTTTAGAGCGGTTATTTGAATATGCTTTTTCTTATGCGAGGAAATATGGCTTTAAGCGCGTTACTTTTGCTGATAAGCCCAATGTTATGCCGGAAAGTAGTCAGTTTGCTCAGGAAATTTTTGAGAAAATTGCGCAAAACTATCCGGAAATTGAAGCAGATATTCATAATGTTGATGCGGTTGCTTTGTGGATTGCAACCAAGCCAGAGCGGTTTGGTGTGATTGTTGCTGAAAATATGTTTGGCAATATTCTCTCTGATCTTGGCTCTGGGATAATGGGGGGATTGGGGCTTGCATCTCATGCGAATGTGGGGAGCGAGATTGTTTGTTTTGAACCTGTTCATGGAAGCGCACCACGTATTGCTGGACAAAATAAAGCAAATCCTTCTGCGATGCTTTATACCACGGCTTTACTCTTAGAGCATTTAGGCTTTAAAGATGCAGCAAAACAATTATCTGAGAGTGTTGATCAGGTTATTCGTGCTGGAAAAACCGTTACCTATGATCTTGGAGGTGTCGCCTCTACCTGTCAAATGGCTGAAGCTGTTCGCAATTCTCTTGTGAAGCCTGTCTTTGTTTGTCGTGCGGCGATTATCACTGTTGGTGATGAACTCCTTTCAGGACAATATTTGAATACGAATTTACAAGATTTAAGCCAAAGCTTGAACAAGAGAAATATTCAAGTCACACGTCATTTTGTTTGTGCTGATCAATTACAGCAAATCAGTGAGACTGTTGTTGCTTGTCTTGGACAAGAAGATCTTATCATTATCAGTGGGGGATTGGGACCAACATCAGATGACATAACACGCGATGGAGTTGCTCAAGCTGTAAAGCAGCCTTTACTACATCATGAAGATGTTTGGCAAACAATAAAAGGTCAATTACAACGATTAGGGATTTTGGTGGATAAGAGTAATGCGCGTCAAGCATTGTTTCCTGAGACAGCAACCGTGCTTGATAATCCTACAGGCACAGCACCAGGCTTTTATCTCTCTTGCGATGGAAGTACGCTTGTTGTTTTGCCTGGTCCACCATCACAGGCTCTTGCGCTTTTAGAGAATTATTTAGAACACAATGAGAAGAAATATTCTTCTGTATCGCGTGCGGGGTATGCATGGACTTTGATTGGAATTGATGAAAGTACAATTGCGCAGTGGGTGGATGATCATTTTGAAAATGAGCCCTTTGAACGGCATTTTTTATGGAAAAGCCCCTATGTTCTTGTACAGCTTGTTGGTCAATCAGAAGCGCCCTTGGAACAACATTTCGTGGAAGAATTTGAAAATCATTTTCATCCCTATTTGGTTGGTGCAGAAGTTACTACTGCTTGTAAACAATTAGCAATGCACGTTGAGGTTCATTGGTCTGCCAATGATCCGCGGCTTTTAGAATATTTTCAGCCCATAGAAAAAGGTAAACAAGATATTCCACTGCTTGAGGTTGAAGTGAGCCTAGAGCCTTCTATCGAGACATTAGAAAATCAAGAAGAAAGCCTTGGACATGCCACGATGACTATACGGATGAAAGGTTATGGTGATGATCGTGTAACTTTTCCCTATACGCGACCACTTTTAGGTGTCGTCTTACAAGAATATGCAGCTTGGGCTGTCTTAAAAAGAGTTTTGCAAACTGAGAAGAAAAAATGAACCTCTATGGGGACGTAACAATATTTCTTAAATTATTAAACGTTCTATTATAAGAAGTATTTTGATCATTTTCTTAAGTGGTTTTTATCTATAGGGTATTTTTTCTTTTGATGTGTCATTAAATGACTTTGATTGATTCAAGATTAAGAAAAACTTTACGATATTAGGTTCGCTACATTCAATATTTATAATGATTAATTATGATTATAAATCAATATATTATCTTCCATGGAGCCTATGACAAGGAATCCAGAGACTTCATGTGCCTCAAGCGTTGTAGATAATTGAGATTCTTTGTAAATCAAAAAGCGATGGTGTGAAAAGACAAGAAGTCGTGTCATTTACAGGAAAGTTTTGCAAATTTTATTGAACAATATGTCCGTGAAGAGTTTTATTGTGAACATGTGCCGTTCCGTGATCTGATAATAAATTGCTGTAAAGAGCTCATAAAATTTTTCCTTTAAGTTTTTGTGTGATTGCATGATCGTTGGGTGTTCGCTTCCGAGGGGCGATATTTTTCAATTTGATAACAGGAAGAATTATTTTTTCTGTAAGACGTGAAGATTTAATGAGTGATCATTTTACGCTTTTGTTTTCTTTTCGATTGGTAATTTGTAGGAATTTGTTTGGGGAAAAGATTTAATGCGGTGTATTTGTGAATGTGGTTAAAAACATTTTACGCGTGTGTGGGGGAGAAATAAAAATGTGTCTTAATTGTTGATAAGAGTGTCAATGTTTTTGATGAACAAATTTTAGGCGTAATTCTTAGTATCTAGATTAGGAAGTTCATTGCGAAATTTTTAACAGTTCGTGTCCTATCTGTTGTGGTGCGCAGTGGTCTTTTTAAGCAACTAAAGAAAGGGCTTTTATGTATCAGATTGATTACAACAGTTATCGTTCTGTCAAGAGTTTTAATCGTCGCGTTCGTTTTCTCGTTATGCATTATACGGCTCTTGATTTTAAAGCCTCGATTATGGCGCTTACAGGAGAAAAGGTTAGTGCACACTATCTTGTTCCTGATCCTTCAGAGCAGACATATCGTGAGGCAGGCTTTAAGGACATGCGTATTTTTAATCTGGTCGATGAAAATGAGCGTGCATGGCATGCGGGTGTGAGTTCATGGGCTGGGCATAGTCATCTCAATGATGCGTCTATCGGGATTGAAATCGTTAATTTAGCGACGGGTCATTCTGAATCTCCAGAAGAGACAGTTGGTTTTATGGCTTATCATGATGAGGGGGGGATATTTCCTCCTTATAATCCAATACAAATTGATGCCGTTAAGGAACTTGCCTTAAATATTCTTCAACGGTATCCCGATATTATGCCAACTGATGTGGTGGGACATAGTGATATTGCCATTGGAAGAAAAAGTGATCCAGGAGCAGCTTTTCCATGGAAAGAACTTTATAAGGCAGGTATAGGAGCATGGTATGATGATGAACTAAAAAGTCATTATCAAGAGCAATTCTCTAAGAACTTTCCACCCAAAGAAGATGTTTTGGCGAAGCTAAAATGTTATGGATATGACATTTCTGCTGCGTGTCCCCAAACAGGATACAAAGATTTGATCCGAGCATTTCAACTTCATTTTCGTCAAGAAAATTATGATGGGATTCTAGATGTTGAAACAGCAGCAATTCTTTATGCATTGGTTGATAAGTATTTTCCGTGAATTCAATGCGTTTTAATTGAAAATATGGCTTATGATTACGTGTAAGCCTTTTTGTTATCAAGAGAGGCTGCTTTTTGCCAATGGGCTTTATGTAAAAAAGGCATTAATCGTTTAAAAAATCCCCTGTACGGTATAAGGCGTTTTATGGAAACATAACTCTGAAAGCTCTATGATTTGCAAAGATTAAATTTTACGGTTTCTTTTCTTCCTTATAAAAACGCGTAAAGTCAAGATGTTGCGTATATGATGGCATGCTCCTTACGCAGGATAAAACGCTTCAAATAAAATGGACTTGTGTTGTATATTTCCATGCTTGTTTTAAAGCAATGTCTTTTAATGCGTATTACAACACATATTTTACAGCGACGTTTATAGAGAATATAATCTAAAATCCTCTATGAAGTGTATCCTCATTTTTATGCTTAATAAAAGTGCCTAGCACTATCGTACATTTTGTCAGATCTCAATGTTACTATAGCCCTTGGAGTTTAAAACGATTCATAAAAGGGTTTTCTTTACTCGTTTTTATTCACACGGCTCTCTCCGCTTGTTGTACAAGTGAAAGGTTTTGGTTGATTGAAACATGAAAAATAATAAATTATGATTATAAATCAATGTGATGTAGGTTCAGGAAAAATAGGGGTATTTACAGATTGCTCCTGATAGGAGGCTTTATTCTTTAGAAGGGGAAGAGGTCAATTCATTTTTTGAAGATATATCGCTTTTCTCTTTTATTGCTTTAGGGAATATTTGCATCGTTTTGACAGCATGTTTCTTGATGATTAAGTTTTTAATGAAGCCGTGTTATAAAACATTGTGTTTTAGAGTGTTGATAGAAGACACATTCAGGCATATCAAAAACACAATGATGTCTTGTTTTTTTCAATATTTTATCTGTTCAGTACAGAATTGACCAGAGAAGTTCATGACCTAAATTAACAAAGGTTAGAAGTAAATTGCTAAGAAAGACCAATTTGGTCATAAAGCAAAAGGGTCTGCTCATGCTTTAAAGGGCAAGGAAGAGATTGTGTTTGAAGTGATGTGTAAACGCCCGTATGCAGTGCTCTTATCAAGCATATCAGGGTTAATCTTCTGAGAGTAGTTTTGTGAAACTAAGTCGTTTTTTTCCGAGAGACAAGACAATACGTATCAGGAAAAGATATTCATGATATTTGATTCCAAAAATAAAAACTGGCAAACCATGTTGCCAGTTTTTAAAAGCTGTAGCTTAAATAGGATTAGAATGAACGCTGTAAACGGATCATACCTTGAAAAGCACTTTTCTTATTGAATAAATGTTTTTCATCATTATTTTTATCCGTCACAACGCGATCATCGTTCCAAGAAACATAGGTTAATTCAGGTGTAATCACAAATCCTGGAACCAGCGTGTATGTAATATTTACAGAAGTTGCAAAGGTTTTTACAGCACTATAAGAAACTTGAGCATTCAAATTTGCTTTTGGAGTAAGCTTGTAAGTGGCACCCGCCCAAGCAGCCCATTTACCACCCCAGTTTGCATAAATCGTTGTGCTTTGTCGTGATAATTCATCATTTTCATTTACTGTGTAGTAATCAAGGCCATTTTTATAGCCAGCCATTACCCATAGATTGAAACGATCGTTGACATTGAAATCTGCACGTACTTTTCCAGCCCACTTTTTGTAGTAAGCATCATATGCTGCAACTGCTGAAAAACCACCCCATTTTTGCATGAACTTTATACCCAAAATCACATTCGGGGTGTAATTTTTAATTGCTTTACTTGGAAGAGTACCCTCAGTGATAGAAACAAGCTTATCATCTTTATCAATGTAGTATCCTGTTATTCCTGGAAGAGAATCTGCATTATTGCCTAATTCAGCGCCGATAATAGCAGAAAAGCCGGAATCACCATTAAAGGTGTAGGAAATAAAATTGGTGCGTGTTGTGCCAGCAGGCGCTATGCTGTCATCATTGAGAACATCTCCATAATCACCAGTCCAGCTGTTGAAAATTGTGTCATCAAGACCTACGCGAAAACCACCCAGTTCAATGTAAGCCGCGGCAAGCCTTGCAGCAGCGTTGTCTCTACCATCACCCCAGTTTGAATAAATTCTTGCATATGAACGAAGTGTTCCCATTTCTGTTTCAGAAGCTGCTTGAAAAACAAGGGTGAGCCGTGATGCGGCGCCGTAGGTTTTTCTTTTGTCTCTTAGTTCAGTTTCGGTTGTTGCATCGATATTATTACCGCCTATAAAATCAGTACGAACATTTCCTGATAAACGCATGCAGGTTTCTGTTCCAGGGATATAGAAATATCCTTTTCCGTAGGCATCACAAACGCGAATATATTCTACAGGTTCGGGTTCGGCGATAACTGTTGAAGCAGCATGTGCTCCAGAAATTGCTAAAAAAGCTGCTGTAGAGCTTAAAAAGAGGGATTTAATATTCATATGGGATCTCCGCGGTCCGGTTAAATTTCTTCTAAAGAGTACCATTTGCCTAACGCATTAAGGACAAAGACATAAGTAAAATACGCAGCACTTGTTATCTTAGCTATAACTAATCTTTTTAGAGTTTCAAATATGAAATTACCTTTTTGTAATATATATATGTACTATTCGAGATGCTGTGGTAAAAAAGACACAATTCTTGTTTTATTAACTTTTGCTCCCTATGGGATCAATAGGAGAAAAATTTTCAGATATTTGGGAAAAAAATCGAAAATGTCTTGAACTTTCTGTTGATACCATTTATGCCTCTCTGTTGGAGAGGTGGCCGAGTGGTCGAAGGCGCTCCCCTGCTAAGGGAGTAGGGCTCAAAAGGCTCTCGAGAGTTCGAATCTCTTCCTCTCCGCCATCTATTGTTATAAAAGCAGTTGATTGTGTATAGGAATTTTGTTTTCAGTGATTTGTGCTCATTTGCTTTTCTACCAATCTCAATTTTGTGAAGTTTTTTGATTTCTTTTCTTGCTAGGCGTTTTCTATCAGCTACTCTGCTATAGAGTGGTGCTATTTTATCTTCCTTCTATCTAAATTTATGTGCGAAATTGTAATACCTGTATTAGCAGCGCGTGTGGTTGCTCATTTTCTTAATTCCTGTGTTGATTTTTAATTTTATGTTTCATGAAACAAGTTACAAAAATTTCTTTTCTAATGGTGTAAACTAAAGCAAAACCAATGGGGGATATTTTAAGCGCAAGATGTTTCATGTAAATTGCTATTGTTGATAAAGGAGAAAGCGAAGCTCTGTTATAGCAATCACATTGACGTTGCATATTTTTTAGCTAAGGATTGCTTATTTATTTTATGGATATGGGGAGCAGCATGAACGTTTGTAAGAATAAGCGGCCGTAAAGCTAGATATGTTACGGATTTGGTTCTACAAAGTGTTTTTGATCTCCCTATGTCGTTTCAATCGTTTGGTGGCATATTTATTATTTTATGACGTTGTTTTACTAAGCTTTTGCTTTTGCGTGTCAATCAACACCTATTCCTTATACAACGGCATATTTGAGATCAATATTTAAGATGGTTTACTGCTTTATCGGTTATGTCAGCTTTTATATATCAAATAGGGGAGAAAATATTGTATATATCTGTTAGCGAGTTATTTCTAAAAACGGAAGGATCTTTTAATTTTGAAAAAAATATGAAAGCGGAAAAGATGGAAATGAGCTCCCATTTTTATCATCATCTTATTAATTCAGTTTTACAACTTTCATGAATCTCTATGGTCGTGTCTTTTAAATAATGAAGATTGCGTATCTCACGCTTTTGTTTATTCCGTTGGGATTATGCCTCTCATATAAAAAGCATGTTCTAAACACAAATATACTTGTGTTGCCAATTTATGCACTTGTTTTAAAGAGATATCTTTGCAATGTGTATAAGCCCATTTTGCGACGCCACCTCGTAAATGGTATAAAACACAAAAGTTTCTGTGAGACACATAAAGCCTTATAAAGCCACACCATTTGTATACTTATGAAGATGCAAAGAGGCATATTATATATCTGCCTTCCTGTTGTTATAGATTTTAACTATGAGAGTTCATAAAAGGCATTTTTTCTTTTCTAAATTGTTTTTATCTATACGGCTTTCTCCACTTATGATGTGCAAGCAAATGATTTTGATTGTTTCAACCATAAAAATAGATTGAAAAGAAAGAATCTTACAATATTCAAGTTTGGTATATTATGATTATAAATCAATGTGTTGCTTTATATTTGCATTGTATATTGAAAGTTGGATGTGGCAATGCTCTCAAAAAAGTATCGATTTCTTTTAGAAAAAAACATTGTGGGTGAAATGTTATGGTTTTCCTCTCATAGAGACTTTTGAGAGTGTTTCATCCATCTCATGACAACCAAACCACACATGAAAAAAGTAATGGTCGGTAATATTAGGTAGTAAGACGGAGAAACTTTTGCAGGAAGAAAAGAAATAATACTCAATACTGTAATTGAAAATATTCTTCCGCTAAAAGAGACAGCACCAACAATACCAGAAATATGTTGCGTTTGTTTTTGGTTAAGTTCTGAGAAAAATAAGCTTTTTGCCCCGATCGGTACAGTGCAAATAAATCCATGGATTAAAGAGAAGGCGATGACTGATGCAGCAGTTTGATGGCTATGAACTAAAAAATAGAGCGCTATGCACATCAGAGCAGAAAAGAAGGAAAAATATTTTATAGAATTCTTATATTTTTTATCAAGAACATGATACTTAGACATCAGTAAATTTGAAAAATATTGTGCTGAAAAGGCTCCAATATGGCAGCACATCAAGACGAGCATTTGCGAACCGTTGAGGTGATGAATTTTTCCCCCTGAAAGTATTATCGGTTGCCAGAAATGATAAATAATCTGAATACCAGCGCTAAAAAGGCACATGAGGAAAATAAACCATGCTCCTCCTACTGTATTTTGAAATATCCAGAGCGTTTCCTTGGCATTGTGCAAGATTGTTTTTGTTTTGGACGTTTCAATTGTCGTTTTCTTTTCTTCAGGAACAATAAGGAATATCAAAAAAATAAATCCCATCATGAGGCATGAGATGATATATCCCATAAAATATTGTCCAGAGTAATAGATCGTTCCAATGCCTATAATCCCACTGAGAATACTTCCAAAAGAGTTAACCTGGTGGTAGAGATGAGCATAATGCGAAAAGTGATCCTGTTTATCGCCTAGAGAATGGTAAATCCATCCGTCAATGGCGCTGACAATGATGCAAATGCCCGCTGCATAGAGAATTTGCGCAATAATAAGTGCTGTCATATTGGGAGCTTGAAGGCATAAAATATAAAATACTCCTGTCATAAAGACCCCAGCCATAACGGAATATTTACGTCGATATCTGTCAGATAAAACAGCGCAGGGAAAATCAAGCAGCAGAATAGTGGTGGAAAAGACAACCTGAAGCAGAGCTAATTGCGCCAGACTAACTCCCATGGACATTAAAAAAATAGCATGGTAAACGCCGATCAGCATGCGGACAGCATTATAGGAGCCATAGTTGAGAGCAAGGGCGCGTGGTCTGTTCATTGTGTTGTTCCATAGATTGTACAATAAGAATTTCCACTGAAAAGAATATTTTTCTGTGAAAAGGTAGCGGTTTCATATCCCCATTCAGGGATCAGTGGAAAGCTGTTTTCCATAACCACCCCAAAATTAAAAAGGTCCCTTAGTCTATATGAGACTTCAAAGCGTATTAATGAAAGGAAATGATGCAATTTTAAAGTGATTATGAGGAGCAACATAAGCCTCATAAATGAGATTGTCATCTTTTGAGGGGAGTTGCTTGTGGGGCTGTTGCTTTCATAGCAATCATTTTGTCTAGATCTGTAAAATGATCCTAGGACGGCAAGATCATTGACATAATTAGAACTTATAGAGGCTTGTTTATTTTTTATATACCATTTACTGATCCATTCTCTTTGCTGATCAGGTGAAATAGCACAAATGATCCATAAATCGGTTTTTGGTAATTTTTTGATATCTTTTTTTATAGTCATCAACATTTGTAATCCCCCCCCTTTCTTTCTGACTGTTTCTCCGTATCAATTTACGTCTAAAAAAGTTTTTTTCAGAATTCATCTTTACTTTATTTATTAAAAATTTATTAAAAAGATTGTCTCGCAAGGTGCTTTTTAATCCCGTCATTACAATTAAGAATTAAATTCCTGATATAAGAGGAAGGGTGCATGATACATTGTGACTAAATACATAAATCCTTCTGTATCCTGAAATGACGATTTCCTTTTGCAAAACAGTATCTGGAATGGAAGCTCGATAACCGTTACTTTGATCATGGAAATGATAACCTAAAAGAGTGCTTATGAGTGCTTGAAGATATTCTTTAGATATTACAGACAGGACAAGAAAATAGTTTAAAAAAATCAAACGTGGGATGAAAGCTTTCATCTTATGATGGGTAATGGTGAATTTTAAACTTTATCTACTGTTTTTTTGAGCTACTGTGCTGTAAGAAAGATCAAACTCCCCCAATTCATGTCTCTAATTTAGATCATTGATCATAAACATTATATACTGTCTTTTCAAATTATAACTTTGCTCATTGTTTGTCTTCACTGATTAAATCAACATTTCTCTAAAAATGCCGCTTGAGAAAAATGCATTCCATCAGTTTAATACTCTATGATCTTTTAATTAATTTAAGGAAGATAGCATAAAATATACGATAAAAAATGAATAAATTTCAATCTTTGTAAAAAAACACAAACTTTTTACTGCTGCTGATAAAAAACAAAGCTATATTAAAAGTAGCCTTTATACCCTTCAATATCATTGGTTGTGTTTATCTGTTTTGTCTACTCATTATTTCACCATTGTTAATATGATTGTTAATCAAAATATCATTTTTGAATTATTTATAGCATCGTATTAAACTCTTTTAAAGTCATGGATAAAAGATTAAATTACTCCTCTAGAGATATAAAACTAGATAGAAAATTCCATGGCTACTCTTTTGAATAAATTAGTTTTTATAGATTTACTCTATGTGTAGCGTATTTAATTGTTGTACAACTTATCATTTTTTATTTTTATTGTAGATTATTTAAAATAGATTTAATAAATTTCATTATGAATATTTTGATATGAATTTATATGTCTATTTAAATTGTTGTGTTCAGAGAAAAATAAAAAAATGTTTACAAAAAAAAGTTCTGTTTAGAGAAGGCTTATTGCTTATCATATTTTTGCTACCATATTTTTTGTCTACCTCGCATGGCTATACGGGTATAGATAAATTATTTTGTTCCACAGTGGTTAGGGAGCGCGATGATGCTGTTCAAAAGTTGGATTCAGTCAAGTTTGAAAAAGAAAATGCTGAACGGGGATGGAGCGATACCGTAAAAATATTGAATGTGATGGTAGACGACTTGAAGAGAATAGCTCTTGAACAGCAGGAACTCTATTTGGCATTGCTGAAAAATATGCCAAACAACAAACAACTTTCTTATAAATATCAAACAACTCTAAAACGCAATGATGCGGTTTTTGAGCGTATCGAGAAGGTTTTGACTATATTTGAGCATGTTGAGAAAAGGACAGAAGCCTTTCGAGGGCTAGGTGAAGCAACTAAGCATAAAGATCAGTCTCAAATGTTACATTACTTAGAAGTGATTTCTGAACATCATGGACATGTTGATCGACTCAATAAAGAACTTGAAAGGCTCAATCACGAAGTTGATAGTTTAAACAATAGGCTTCAAAATTTGAAGAAAATATCTCGATAAGAAAACAGCAAAGTTGTTCATTAATGCAAATGAGGAAAAATGCATGAGATGATGAACAACGATTTCATTGAAAAAGGAATGAACGGTGGGATTTGCAATAGTACTCATCATATCCGTTATGGTTATTATAGGGACTCTTTGTTTTTTGTGTAACAGAAACTGTCAAAGAGCGGAAAGAGATAGATGGAAAAGATATGGAGAATCACCAGAAACACGCTCCGAAAATGAAAGAAAAAAATGAGACCAGTATGACAATACAAGAAACATAACCATTTCATGAGACACTTTAAAATCCAGATAATAAGGTTTTGGGAGTCTCTTCAGCATTTGATAAAGAATCTGAAGTTTTAGCGTTTAAAGAAGTTATGGTCCTTTCATCGAAGGACTATAAAATAATCATCTGCATATTTGTTATCATTTTGGCAGTAGACTTTGTTATCCAGATGTTGGATAAGGTCATTATCCAAGTATTGGATGGGGGCAGAGAGTTTGATATCTTTACTTTTATATGTATTTTTAGCTTATTTATTTTGATCTGTTGTTTTATGGCTATCCCGATTATTTTAATTTTACACAATACGATTGAGGAAAAAATTGAAAAAAATACTTCAGCAATATAAACAGATTTGAAATGAGAGAATCTTACAATATTCGGGTCTCTCATTCAATATACAAAACAGTAAATTATCATTATAAATCAATGTGTTGTATAATAAATCCGATACATTTGAAGCAGAGTTTGATGATAGTGGCAATGATTTAGAGGTTTCCTCAAGCAACAGCACTCTGCAAGTGATTTTTGGCTATGAGAACAGCATCAGTGCATTTATGGGGCGTTTTGTTGTCGAATCGGTTGTAAGTTGTGGGGGCAGTGATGGAGAGATCTTGCGCCTTTGTGGCAAAAGTGCCTCGATGCGTAAAGAGCTCAAAGAACAGGTGAGTGAGCATTTTGATCACAAAACTGTTGGTGAGATTGTTGAGACACTTGCCAAACGTCATGGCTATCAAGCAAAGGTCAGTCCTCAGTTCACCACACAAACTTTGCCTTATGTGATTCGTACAGATCAATCGGCTGTTGATTTTTTAACCCGCCTTGCCGATCGCATGCGGGCACGTTTTTTAATCAAAGACAATAAGTTTTTGTTTTTAAGCGGAGATAATTTACCAGCACTCGACATCCATAAGCACGACTGTTCCAACTGGGAATTTACGTTAGAGCCACGTACGCAATATGGCACCATTGAAGCTTCTTATTTTGATCGCTCAAAAGGGCAGCAATGCCAAGTCAAACATCAGACAGGGTTTAGCGGTCCCGTGCGGCGTCTTCGCACTTGTTACACTTGTGAGGAGGAAGCACGAGCTGCTGCTGCTTCCGAGTCGGACAGGTTGTGTCGTGCTGTGGGCAGTGGTTCTTTGACCCTTGAGGGGCGTCCTGAAATCATGGCGGATCAACCTCTCATCCTTCAAGGGTTCCGTGGGCAAATCAATGGTCCATGGAAAGCCGCGACCGTCACCCACTGCTATGAGAAGCAAAGCGGATACACCACAGAAATCACCTTTGAGGCACCAGACAAGGGAAAAGAAAGCAATGAGAACACTGAACATGCTAAAAACAGAAAATCCAAGAGATAATTTTGCTTCTTCTTTTCGTCAACCTCCCCATAATATTGAAGCGGAGCAGGCATTACTTGGAGCAATCCTGATTAATAATAATGCACTCGATCGCGTTTCAGACTTTCTCAAAGCAGAACATTTTTTTGAAACGCTACACCAAAAGATCTTTGAGATTGTCTTACAAATTATTCAAAAGGGTCATCTTGCAAACCCCATTACAATCAAGCCCTATATCCAAATGGAAGAAAAAGTTGGAGATATTACTGTATACCAGTATGTTGTTCGCTTAGCCACAGAGGCAGTCACTATTATTAACACTGAAG
>NZ_JAQITD010000026.1 GCF_028618555.1 Bartonella sp. CM31XJBT
AAATTATTATCTTCTACATGTTTTTTCTTTATATTTTTCTATGCCATGTTTTTACAGTATAAATTTAAAGGTTATAGTAACAAAGAAATTGTGAAAAAAATGTTTTTAAGCACATTTTTGTTCATTATATTTGTTATATTACTTTCTATAACAGTTTTTATTTGTATACGTTATTTATATGAAAACTGATTATTTATTATCTTTATATAATAATGTTTTTGATATGAGTTTTATAATAATTTATTTAATATTAAACTTTAAAAAATATTTACTGATTACAGTTAGACAGAGACTTTAATATTATTATCAATATTTCTGTTTTTTATTTCCTATTTTTTTAATCTTTTTCATTATTTCAAGAATGGTTAGGTTTGAGAATATTATCTTTTGTATAAGAATTTTTAGTTTATAGCTTTTGAAAAGTGATTGTTTGCTTATGTATCATGTTTATTGAAAAATAAGCAATTTTTGTGAAATAAAGTGTCTTCTCTCTCGCTCTTGATCGTTATTCATCTTCTTGTGAAAGAGGAAGGGAAGCGATTTCCGTATCAAGGGCATCCATAAAATCGATAATAAAAGCAGCATTTGTCCCCAAATCTCTTGGCAAATAACGAGAAGCAGAACGCATATCAACAAAAGTTGTATCCCCTTCATCAGTTAAGCGTATCACGATATCCGAAATAAACCCAAGGTAAAAAGTTTTAGCTCTCGTTTCAATATAAAGCGCATTTTCTTCACCTTTAAACTCTCGTTGAGCCACAACAGGCCAATCATAGGCTGCTAAAACATTGAGAACAGATTCGCGAATACGGTCAGGTGAACCATCATAACGGCGCCCCGATATTTCTGGCCATTGTGACATCTGTAATGTTGCTTGTTCAGTCAAAACACTTTTGAGCGGTAAAGCATCGCTGGGACGTATTGTGCGAAAAAAAGCCGGCGGGCTTTGTGTATCGGTAGAAATATCGTAAAGAGCCGGTAAGGTAAACCAAAGTCCAAAAAAGAGCATCAATGGTGTAGTCGTTATTACCGAATAAATGATCCCTTTTAAAGCTTTCATTCCCCCTAGGGCTCCATAGACCCATAAGCTGTAAAGTGCTTTTAAAGCAAGAAAAAGAGAAATAATCACACAGCCAGTAGAGATTCCGATCAAAATTATGAAGTCGGTTACGTTAATGACGGAAAAACGTTGTAAAATGACTGAAAATAATAAAACAAAGAACGACAATCCACCAAATCGAGGGGACCATACTGCTGCTCTTGAAATGAACCGAACATATCTCTTCTTCATGAAGTTTTTCCCCTCAATTGTAAACTATAAGCCAAGTTTTTTCAGAGTGCATATCTTACAAAAAGCTTATGCTCATAAAACAAAAATAAAGCACTTATTTTTGAGGTCAAGGATGCATAATGTCTTATAAGTTTCCAGCGATTATTTTTGCACTTCATTGAAGGTAATCAGTATTTTTTCTATAGTTTATCATGTCATTGATGCGAATTTTATGGGAATGTTTGTAAATAAAAAGAAATAAACTCAAATAACAAGTTTTACGGTTGTTAGCAGCATATTTTTCTAGAACTTTACTCTTGATTTTCTCTTCTGATTGCTGGGAGTTTTTTCTGTCAGATAATGCGTAATCAAATAGGATATGATGATGTGCAATAGAGATTTCATTCTATCTCAATAAAAAATTGAGGGATTTATAATCAGATAAATCTGAATTCGAAGATTCAATTAATAGAGAAAAAGATAACCATTTTGATAGGCTTCATGTATTTTGTATAGAAAGTAAGGTATTGTACAAATGAGAGGTTACTCCGTTTTTATTCATAAAATATGCGGCAGGTCGCAGATGAAAGAAAAGCTTCATTTTCTTTTTTTGCAAGTGAAGAAGGGGCAAAAATACGTAAAATGACAAAACCTTCATTCAAATTTTTAGCAACCAAAACTGAATTGGCATTTTTTTTAGGTTTTGATTTTTTGAGTTCTATGATTTGTATTGGTTTTCCAATGATAAGATCGAGTGTATTATCAGGGGCTGT
This sequence comes from Bartonella sp. CM31XJBT, assembly GCF_028618555.1. Lineage (GTDB taxonomy): Bacteria > Pseudomonadota > Alphaproteobacteria > Rhizobiales > Rhizobiaceae > Bartonella. Next base: position 2,044 of record NZ_JAQITD010000026.1, read on the forward strand.
TCGGTCATTAAGGCTATAGAAAATAATTCCTTTGTGTGTGTAAGCTGCTAGTGACCAAAATTGTCGTGTTTTCAAAGCTTTTAAATGAACAGGTCCATTTTCAAGATTAAATCTGCAGACTTTAAGAAGAAAGAGGGGATCAGCAGATTGTTGAATAGGATTATCGGGAGTAAAAGCAACAAATTGATAAGGGGCTCCGGATTTTTTAAGTGCTGTCCATATATTATTTTGTGTCCAATAGGGGATCAGAAAGAGAACGCAAATATGAACGATAATAGCGCCAATGATTGCAAGAAGTGCGGTATGAATAAATCTAGTCACAATTTATTTGTCCTGATGGAATTTGTTCTATTGATGGCATTGTAAGCTTTTGTAATGCCGTTGCAGAGATGATTGAGGTATCGTATAAGGTAAGAATAAGCCCGAATTCTTTTTGACTAACTGTTGCAAGCCAATTGCCGGCTTGCGGTGTAGGTGAAATATTGATGCGCAATGAGCCATCATGCTCATAAATAATAGCATTCGTGTGGAGTTCAAAAGGTATTTCTTTGGATGAAGTATAGGGTTTTAGGGATTTGTCAGCTGTATAAAGGGTGAAAAGACGAGTTTCAGGGATGGTGCCTTTGAGTAAATAATGACAGTGGGGGTGGAGTGGACGCCCTTGGTTGTCTTGCCAAATCTGGAATTGAAGACCTTCAGTGCGTCCGAGTGAAACAATGCCTCGTTTGGTCGTGCGGGCGCGGGTATAAGGATCCATATTGGCGGTTCCCATTTTTGGATAAGCACTCCATTTTCCAATTCTAAAGCGTTCAAAATGAGGAAAGGAATTGAGCACATAATCGACACTCAGTTTTCCACATAAAATGGAAAAAGCGAAGATAAAAAAGAAAATGGTGATATTAAAAAACATCAGTGAATATCTTGAATTCAAAATGTTGAATCTCCAGTTGTTTTCACCTTCAAAGAAATTGCAGATGGTTTTTTCAGATCTTTGTTAATCAATCGCACAATATTCAATGTTTCAGGAGAAAGCGTAGAGGGTATTGGGGAAAAAAATTCAGAATTTGCATGGGAGGAAAGTATTGGGGGATGATAAGGAAGAAGAGAATCTTTAACACCATAGAGTTGTTTGAGCATAATATTTTGGTGTGCAGCAAGCATGATGCGTTGCCATATCATGGCAGGGACTCCACCCCCAAAAGCACGATTCATCGGTGAAAAGTTATCATTTCCCATCCATACCGCTCCAGTATAATTGCCAGTAAAGCCAACAAACCAAGCATCACGATAGGATTGTGATGTTCCAGTTTTCCCAGCGACAAGAGTCATGGGCAGAGCAGCACGCTTACCAGACCCTCGTGTTGTGACACCCACCATCATTTGGTTCATATAAGCAGCTGATTGTCTGCTGAGAACTCGGTGTAACTTATTTCCGTTATGCTCGAAATCCCATACCACATGCCCATCAATTGTTCTGATTTGCGTGAACCCATGACGATTACCAGCTATTCCGCCATTCGCAAAGACATTAAAGCCAGTTGCTTGATCCATGGGGGTCATGTTGGAAGTGCCCAGAACCATCGTTTTGTGTGATAAAATATGCGCGTTAATCCCCATATTCTTGATGAGATCTATGATAGGTTGGGTATCGCGGTGAAGATATTGATAGGTGAGATACACAGGGACTGTATTAATAGAAAAAGCTAAAGCTGTTGCTAAATCAATTTTCCCCAAATAACGACCAGAATTATTTTTTGGTGTCCAACCTCCCCAATTGATCGGAGCATCTAAAACGATTGTTGAGGGAGAAAGTCCGTGTTCCAGTGCGGTTGCGTAAACATAAGGTTTGAATGAAGAACCAGTTTGTCGTCCGCCTTGTGTTGCTCTGTTAAATTGGCTCTTTTTATAATCTTGTCCTCCAACAATTGCGCATACGGCACCGTTATTATCGAGTATAACAGTGGAAGCTTGTGTTACGCGATATTGTTGACCATACTGATGTAAATGATATGCAATTGATTCTTCTGCTTCTTTTTGAATATTTGGATCAAGAGTCGTTTGAATAATTAAACTATGGCTTGGAAGTTGATTGCGCATTTTTTTGACTTCCTCGAATGCCCAATCAAGAAAATAATCAGGCTGATTATTTTCTATTTGGGGAAGTGCCCTAGCAGGGTGGCGATGCGCATTGATAATCTGGCTCTTCGTCATAAAGCCACTATTAACAAGATTAGAAAGGACGATATTGGCACGTGTTTGAGCCGCAAAGAGATGACTATGAGGAGCATATTTTGTTGGAGCTTTAAAGAGTCCTGCTAACATAGCAGATTCACTTAAAGAGACATGACGTATGTTTTTTCCAAAATAAAATTTTGCCGCTGCGGCAATACCAAAATTGTTTCCTCCCATATAGGCTCGGTCAAGGTAAAGTTGTAAAATCTGCTTTTTGCTAAAATTTGCTTCTAGCCAAAGAGCAAGATAAGCTTCTTTAATTTTACGTGTTATGGTTCTTTCGTTTGTTAAAAATAAATTTTTAGCCAATTGTTGTGTGAGAGTTGAACCACCTTGCACCACACCTTTAGCTTGCATATTTTGTGAAATTGCCCGTGTAAGTCCTTGAAAATCAATGCCCCAATGATCAAAAAAACGACGGTCTTCTGTAGCGAGAACCGCTTTAATAACAGTGTCAGGCATTTCTTCAACGGGGACAGAGATCGCCGGCAGTGCACCACGGTGCCCAATGGAATTTCCATAGCGATCTAGAAAAAGAATGGAAAAGTTTTTAGGAGAAGACCAATCTGTTTTGGTCACTTCAAAAACAGAAATGCCCAAAATAGTGAAAAGAGTAAATCCCATCAACCCTAATGTCAGTATTTCATCGAGAACTTCAACGATAAAACGTTTCCATCCTTGAAGATGAAAATTTTGTGAGACGATTTTTGCCTTTTTCCAGAAAAAACTATTAGCAGAACGAATGTGATAAAGCGCTGTGTCTAATCGTGCGTCTAATTCAATGAGAGCAGGACTGTGAAATGGCTTACGATGTTGCCCTTTCTTTTTTTTAAAAAAATCAAACATTTAAAGAGAGCCTATGGCAAAGAAATACAACCAAACAAATCTACAATAATTATATGGAGTAGAAGTATTTTTTTGCTATAGTGCTAACAGAGAAAGAGTTTATTTTAGAATTATTCATTTTTCGTAAGATAGTGTATTAATATTTTATTATTTTATTGAATAAATTTTATTCTCATTATTAAAAATATTTTTTTGATTTTTTAAAAATTTGGAGTAATGTTAATATGTTCTTCTGTAAGATAGAGGATAAATTATTTCCATTTGTGATTTTTAAATCGACTGAAAAAAACCATTATTTCTTTTATCCTTTATCAAGGAGAAGAGATGGGTTATTGAAATATTTATGATGAAAAAAAAATTCTTGTTCGTAATAATAGCAGCTTTTTTAGGAGCAGATTCTGTTCTAGCTTCTGGGTGTGCTGAAGTAGGTAAGAAGGCTGCCGCGCAAGAGAGCGGGGTTCTCGTCCGTTCAAAACCGGTTGTTCAGGATGGAAAGGACATGTGTGCAATTGTAGTTGTTGTACCAGCCCGTAATGGTGAAAAGTTACGTCGTGTTGAGTTTTTTGTTCCTGCTGATTAGTTTTTGGCAGATGGTGTTGTGATGCGTATCTTAATCGTTGAAGATGATCGGAATCTTCACCATCAATTAGTAGAAGCTGTAAGACGTGCAGGATATGTTTCCGATAGTGCTTTCGATGGTGAAGAGGCTTATTTTTTAGGGAGCACAGAGTCTTACGACGCGGTGATACTTGATATAGGTTTACCGCAGATTGATGGTATTAGTGTTGTTGAAAAGTGGCGTCAAGAAGGGCTCTCCATGCCTGTTTTAATGCTAACGGCGCGAGACCGTTGGTCTGATAAGGTGCACGGTATTGATGCTGGAGCTGACGATTATGTTGTGAAGCCATTTCATTTGGAGGAAGTGATGGCACGTTTGCGAGCATTAATTCGTCGCACTACGGGACATGCGACAAGTGCATTATGTTGCGGAAATGTTTTGTTGGATACAAAGACGTCTCGTGTTTTTGTAGATGGTCAATTGATTAAACTAACATCTTATGAATTCAGACTGCTTTCGTATCTCATGCATCATTGTGACAGGGTCATTTCAAGAACAGAGCTTACAGAACATCTTTATGATCAGGATTTTGATAAGGACTCGAATACGGTGGAAGTCTTTGTAGGTCGGTTACGGAAAAAGCTTGGAGTGGATTTGATTGAAACTATTCGAGGAATGGGGTATCGCGTGAGAATGCTAGGTGATTAATGAATGTTTTTGAAGAGAATAATTGGTGTAGGAGGTTCTTTTTTGTAATTACTCGATCTCTCAGTTTACGTGTTATGATCTTATCAACATTATGGGTTGTTATTTCTCTTTTATCGATTTCTGCAGTAAGTATTTTATTTTATAAGCGTTCAACTGAACAAAGCCTAGAGCGTATCCTTTCTGCTCAACTCTACAGTCTTATTGCAACAGTGACGGTGTCATCGGAAGGTACTTTGATAGGAGGGGCTGGGATTGATGATATTCGTTATTCTGATCCAACAACAGGATGGTATTGGGAAGTTGTTGCGATATCCCATAATTTAAAAGGAAGATTGACATCCCCATCATTGGGAACAGGCGAGATATTTACACCAAGTGATGTTGATATACCTTTTGACAATAAATTCTTTCGCTCTTATCGGATAACGGGGAACAATGGTCAAAAGTTACAAGTGATTGAGAGTGATGTTGTTCTTGATAATAAAAATCATATTGCACGTTTTCGGCTTGTTGGGAATATCGATGAAGCTCATGCCCAGGTAAAGGAATTTACGCGAACTTTGCAAATTTTTCTTTGGAGTTTCGGTATCGGGAGTGTTCTTATTAATATTGCTATTATTTTCTTTAGTTTTCAACCGTTGAAGCTTATTCGACACGCATTGAATGATATTCGCGAAGGAAGAGTTCATTATGTGAATACGGATTTAGTAAGCGAAGTGATGCCGCTTGTACAAGAGATGAATGCTCTCATTAATAATAATCAGCGTATTATTGAGCGATTTCGCACACAAGTTGGTAATCTCGCGCATTCATTGAAGACGCCTCTATCCGTGATTATGAATGAGACAGATAAGATGCGCGGAGAAAAGGCTTGTTTGTTGAGAGAGCAAACGCAAATAATGCAAGCTCAAATCAATCATTATCTTCAGCGTGCACGGATTGCAGCACAATGCGATAGTATTGTCTATCATACGTCTGTTCGCAGTGTGCTTGAACGTTTGGTGCGGGTTATGAAAAAGCTTAATCCTGAAAAACAAATTCAATTTATTATGGATGTTGATGATATTGTTTTTTCTGGAGAGAAGGAAGATTTAGAAGAAATTGTAGGGAATTTGATTGAAAATGCTACTCAGTGGTCTCGAGCAAAGGTTTTGATCTCTTGTTGTTTAGAAGAAAATGTTGAAGAAAAAGAATATTTTAGTATCTTTGTAGAAGATGATGGTCCTGGTTTAACAGAAGACAAAATTGATGAAGCATTAAAAAGAGGGCGGCGGTTTAATGAAAGTAAACTAGGGGCAGGCTTAGGGTTAGCAATTGTTTCAGATATGGTCAGTGAATATGGTGGCAATCTCTTTTTATCACGTTCTGATTTGGGTGGATTGTATGCAAAAGTTTTGTTACCTAAGATGGGAGAATAACATATTTTCTTCTTAAGCAAGAAATGTCTATAAAGTTTATAAAACAGTATTTTAGACAATACATAAAGAGTAGGGAAACATTGTTTTTAGTTTCTTTGCTTAATTGATATATATGATAGATATTTATAATATTCTCCATGAAAAAATGAATTTTTATTAATTCACATCACTCTTCTTATGAAGAGGATAAAATGTAAGCGAGTTATTCTCTGTTCGTATTGGAAAAAAACGATATGCTCTTATTAATTTTTGCAGCATTTTTTCTGACTTTTCTGGCAAGTATTCTTTTTCTTTCACTACGTTTTGACGATGAGATAAAGAAAGAATGGACAGTTGAAACCGTAGATGGTTATAGAAGCCATAAGCGTATGATTGAGTTTAACAAGCTTTATATGAATTATAAAAAAAGAAATATTCTTAAGGCTTTGAGTATTTTGTTTGTTCTTCTGATGACATGGAGTATTTATGGGCTGACAGGCAATCCAGAAGTGAAAAGTTATTTTTTTAGCGAATTAATGGATAAGGATCCTAAAACTCTCAGTAAGCAAGAAAAGCTTATTCGTTTACAAGTGCTTTTTTTCCGTGCACCTCACGATGGCAAGCTAGCAGATGCGTTAGCGGTAGGGTATCTCGAAGAAAGCCTTTTTCAAGAAGCTGTGAATACTTATTTAGATGCACTTCGTTTGAATGGAGAAACAGCTCCAAGGCTTGTCGGATACGGTTTAGCATTGGTTGGTTATGAAGGGGGGGTGATAACGCAAGAAGCGCAAAATGCCTTTCAAAAAGCAGCAGATTTAGCCCCAACAGATTTTTATCCACGTTTGTTGTTGGCCGATGCATTGCATCAAGCAGGAAAAACTGCGCAGGCAGTGCAATTTTTACAAAGCTTTCTTGATACAATGCCTGAAAATTTTTCAGGACAATCACGTGTTAAAAAAATGATGATTCAGTTACGTGATTTATCGAGTGAGCATACAGAGAAAAGAAATCTTGCACCTATGTAGAAGATGTGCAAAGCTCTTAAAAAATAAAATATTGATACTTAATTATAACGTATTTAAACTTTTTTCGCAGAGTGTCTATGAACAGTCAATCTTTAAAGAGTTCTGCCTCATGGAAGGTTATTTTAGAGCAGCGAAAAAAAAGGCGCTTACTGATCATATTATTATGTTGTTTGGTTATGACAATTGCAGCAAGTCTCATAGTGTATGCAATGCGTCATGCGGTCAGTTTTTTTAGAATGCCCTCTGAAATTACAAGAGAAGATATTTTAACGGAGCGCCCTTTGCGTTTGGGTGGCTTTGTTGAAAAGGGAACCGTTCAATATGTTGGAGAGAGAGGCGTTATTTTTTTTGTAACGGATAACAAAAAACATGAAAAAGTGGTTTTCAATGGTGCCTTACCGGATCTTTTTCGTGAAGGTCAGGGGGTGATTGTAGAAGGGCATTTCGATAAACAGGGCTTTTTTATAGGGATGCGTATTTTAGCAAAACATGATGAAACTTATATGCCTAAAGAAACAGCTGATCGTTTGAAAAAACATTACATTATGGAGAAATAATTCGATTGTGCTTGTCGAACTGGGTCATATTTTTTTAGCTGCAGCATTTTCAGTAAGCTTATTAGGGGCGTTTTTACCTGCTTTAGGTTTTTGGTGGAGAGAGCGTTTGTTAATGCAAACAGCTGTTCCTCTAACATATATCACTTTTACATTACTACTTTTATCTTTTTTAGTGATAATTTATGCTTATGTCGTATCTGATTTTTCTGTTTTGAACGTTGTTGAGAATTCTCATTCAGAAAAACCGATGCTCTATAAAATTACAGGTGTTTGGGGAAATCACGAAGGCTCTATGTTGTTATGGGTTTTAAGTCTTGCTTTTTTTAGCGCATTGATGGCTTTTTTTAGCCAACATTTGCCAGAAGATTTTAAGACGCTTGTTTTAATTTGCCAAAGTTGGATTACAACTGCTTTTCTTTTATTTATTCTTTTTGTATCCAATCCATTTTTACGCGTGAATCCACCAGCATTGCAGGGAAATGGTCTCAATCCTCTTTTACAAGATATCGCATTAGCAATTCATCCACCGCTACTTTATTTAGGTTATGTTGGTTTTTCACTTTGTTTTTCTTTTGCCGTTGCGGCATTGATTATGGGACATGTTGATAGAATTTGGGCGCGTGGAATTCGTCCGTGGCTTTTACTTTCTTGGTGTTTTTTGACATTGGGTATTATGGTTGGCTCCTATTGGGCTTATTATGAGCTAGGATGGGGCGGCTATTGGTTTTGGGATCCTGTTGAAAATGTTTCGTTTATGCCTTGGCTTTCAGGAACGGCTCTTTTACATTCTGCTCTTGTTCTCGAAAAACGAGAAATATTGAAAAGTTGGACTTTGTTTTTAGCGCTGCTTACTTTTTCCCTTTCTCTGATGGGAACTTTTCTTGTGCGTTCTGGGCTTTTAATTTCTGTTCATAGTTTTGCTGTTGATCCAGCACGGGGGCAGGCAATGCTTGCGCTTTTCTTTTTTTTTACAGGAGCGGCTTTTTTTCTTTTTGCTTTGCGCACCCCTATTTTAAAAACAGAAAGATTTTTTCAACCAATTTCACGTGAAGGGTTTATTGTTTTAAATAATTTGTTACTTACAACAATAACAGCAACAGTATTGATTGGTACGCTTTATCCTTATTTTATTGAGATATTAACTGGGCAAAAAATTTCTGTAGGGGCTGCTTTTTTTAACCTTACCTGTGGACCGCTAATGGTTTTGCTGTTGTTGTTTGTTCCGTTTGGGACAATGATGGCATGGAAACGCGGTGATTTTCTTGCAGTTTTTGAACGGTTATGGTTTGTTTTTGTATTCGTTGGTATCGTCTGTTTTATAATATTCTATGCGGCATCTGTGCGTGATATTTTTGCAGTTTTAGGGATTGGGCTTTCAGCGTTTGTTTTTTTAGGCAGTTTAGCGGATCTATGGGGAAAGAGTGGATATGGCAAGAGAGCTTTTTCAGTACGCGTTAAGAGATTTCTTGGATTGCCATGGTCTACTTTTGGTGCAGCAATAGCACATATGGGATTAGGCGTTACACTATTTGGTATTGTTTGTGTGGCAAGTTTTGGGCAAGAACGTATTTTAATCATGAACATAGGGGATAGGGTGACGATAGCGGATAAAACGCTTCATTTTGATGCAGTGTATGATGGTGTTGGTTCGAATTATTCGACAATGGAGTTTTATTTTAAAATATATGAAAATAAAAACATTGTGGGTCATGTAACAGCCTCAAAGCGATTTTACTCAAGTCAAAATACATCAACAACAGAAGTTGGTCTGAAAAATCATGGCTTATCGCAGCTATATATTGTACCGGGACATATCGATAATCGGGGTCTTGTTGTGCACGTATGGTGGAAGCCTTATGTAATATGTATTTGGTTAGGGGCATTCATGATGGCTATGGGGGGATGTCTTTCTCTTCTGGGGTATTGGTTTCGCATTGGCATGTACAATAGGGTAGTGCTTGCTTTAAATTTTTGGAAAAGACATTGAGATGAAAAAAATTCTTTGGATTGTATTTTTTTTAATTGCAACGTTTCCTTTTCAATTAGCAATAGCAGTAGAGCCGGATGAGATTTTAAAGGATAAGATTCTTGAAGCGCGAGCACGCCATATTTCATCGCATTTACGTTGTCCGGTTTGTCAAAATCAATCAATTGATGATTCAGATGCTGCTTTAGCACGTGATTTACGGCTTTTAATTCGGGAAAGGCTAAAAATGGGCTATAGTAATCAGCAAGTCACTGACTTTCTTGTTGAGCGATATGGTGAATTTATTCTCTTGAAGCCACCATTGAATAAAATAACTTGGTTTTTATGGTTCTCGCCTTTGATCATTATTATCACTGGCATAAGTATCATATTTTTCCACTTCAAACGGAATAATCATGCGTTATGTGAATGAAAAAGAACAGTCAAAAATGTCATTGCATTAAAAAAGATGTTACATAAAAGAAATCAGATCATTTGCAATGAGCATACAATCTTATTGTAATTATATTAGGGAATACTGAAACCTTACAAAACTTTAATAATTTAGACAGAAAACGGTAAGGTCTGGTATTTTATAAGTGGTCGGAATTGGAATAAAGGTATGATTGAATAGGAGCATAGAGTAAATGGTTAAAAAGGCTTTCTTTAAAACATTTGTCGCAGTGAGTTTTTCTGCGATATTGGAAAGTGCACTGTTTTTTAGTGGATGTACATCAAGCTTGTGGATGACAAAGGCTCATGCAAGTTCTGTATTTACTTCGTTAATGCAACAACAGGGATTTGCCGATATTGTTGCTCAAGTGAAACCAGCCGTTGTAGCAGTACAAGTAAAGAGCAATAAAAAGAAAGAAGATAGGTTCTTTAGCAACTTTTTTAGTGGTCCAGGACTTGATCAATTACCAGATCAGCATCCTTTAAAAAGATTTTTTAAAGAGTTTTATGATTTTGATAAACCTAAAAATAAATTTCCGCACCAATCGCAGAGACTCCGTCCTGTTGCTTTTGGATCGGGTTTTTTTATTTCATCTGATGGTTACATTGTGACCAATGATCATGTGATTTCTGATGGAACAAGTTATACTGTTGTTCTTGATGATGGTACAGAATTGAATGCAAAGCTCATTGGGAAAGACCCCAAAACCGACCTTGCCGTACTAAAAGTGAATGATAAAAGAAAATTTTCCTATGTTGATTTTGGTGATGATTCAAAGCTTCGTGTTGGGGATTGGGTTGTTGCCATTGGGAATCCATTTGGTCTTGGTGGAACTGTGACAGCAGGTATTGTTTCTGCACGTGGACGTGATATTGGCACTGGTGTGTACGATGATTTTATTCAGATTGATGCTGCTGTTAATAGAGGAAACTCTGGTGGTCCAACGTTTGATCTTAATGGAAAGGTTGTTGGGGTTAATACAGCAATTTTTTCTCCTTCTGGAGGAAATGTTGGGATTGCTTTTGCTATTCCGGCTGCGACTGTAAAACAGGTTGTACAACAACTTATTGAAAAAGGTTCAGTTCAACGTGGTTGGTTAGGTGTTCAGATTCAGCCGGTAACAAAGGAGATTTCCGATTCAATAGGTTTGAAAGAAGCCAAAGGTGCTTTAGTTACTGATCCGTTAAAAGGACCGGCAGAAAAGGCTGGTATTAAAGCGGGTGATGTAATTATTTCAGTGAATAATGAAAAAATTGCTGATGCGCGTGAGCTGGCGAAACGTATTGCAAATATTAAACCAGGAGAAATGGTAACCATAGGGATTTGGAGATCAGGTAAGGAGGAGAGCATCAAGGTTAAACTCGCTTCAATGTCTGAAGATGAAAGTAAGAAAGAGACTTCAAAATATTCAAATGGACAGAGTGATTTAGATGAAACATTGGAAGATTATGGTCTGATTGTTATGCCTTCTGATGATGGTGTAGGGGTTGTCGTAACGGATGTCGATACCGATTCAGATGCTGCAGATAAAGGGATACGCCCTGGTGATGTCATTGTGACAGTAAATAATAAACCGGTTAAACGAGTCTCTGATATTATTAACACAATCAAAAATGCTCAGCAGTTAGGACGAAAGGCTATACTCTTACAAGTGCGGACAAATGATCAAAATCGTTTTGTTGCTCTTCCAATTTTCAAAAAGTAAGGCTTTAGTTTGTAGGACAAATGTTTATTAAACATTTGTCCTACAACATAATAAAATAATGGAGATACGTTTTATGAAGATACTCGTTATTGAAGATGATCATGAGACGGGGCATTATCTCGAAAAAGCTTTTTTGGAAGTAGGGCATTCCGTTGATGTTGCTTATGATGGGGATACGGGATATGCTTTAGCAACCACGGAAAATTATGACGTTATGGTTGTTGACCGAATGCTTTTACATCGTGATGGTCTTTCTATTATTGCTGAATTGCGCGCTAAAGGCAATGAAACACCGGTTCTTATCCTGTCTGCTTTAGGGCAAGTTAATGATCGTGTAACGGGGCTGCGTGCAGGGGGAGATGATTATTTGACAAAGCCTTATGCTTTTTCTGAACTTCTTGCGCGTGTTGAAGTTTTACAACGGCGGAAAAATCCTAAAGAAGCAGAAACTGTTTACTGTGTAGGTAATCTTGAGCTTGATCGGTTAGCACATACGGTAAAACGGGGTGATAGAAACATTCTATTGCAACCACGAGAGTTTCGTTTACTTGAATATTTGATGCGTTATGCGGGGCAGGTTGTTACACGCACTATGCTTTTGGAAAATGTTTGGAATTACCATTTTGATCCACAAACGAATGTCATTGATGTCCATATCTCCCGTTTGAGAGCCAAAATTGAAAAAGATTTTGATGTTCCCCTTCTTCATACAGTGCGTGGAGCTGGATATATGCTGAAAGTACCAGATAACAAAGCATGAATCGTTTGATTAATATAATGCGCACGACAGCGCTAAGGCTTTCAGCACTTTACATTTTATTGTTTGGATTGGTGGCAACAGGACTTTCTATTTATATGACGGCATTTTCTGCTTCATTGTTAACAGAGCAAACTGAACAGGCTTTACATGAAGAATTAAAGTATATTGAAAATGCTTATAATTATGGGGGATTATCCTTATTAATGCGCACTATTGATTATCGTTCAAGACAACCAGGAGCATTTCTTTATCTTGTCACGGATTCTATGGGGCGTATTTTAGCAGGAAATGTAGCACGTATTGAATTAGGTCTTTTGAATCAGAGTGGTTTTATTTCTACCTCTTTTTTATATTCCCGTTTTGGAGAACATGGCAAAACAAGTGAACATCGCGCTTTGGCGGTTATTGTTGATTTACCTAATGCTATGAAGATTCTTATAGGACGTGATTTGGATGAGCCAGAACGTTTTGCTGTTGTTATTCGCAAAGCTGTGATCATTGCACTTGCTGCAATGGTTGGAGGCGCTTTACTCATATGGTTTTTTGTTGGCAGGAGAGCTTTACAAAGGATTGATCATGTAACGGCTGCATCACAGCGCTTGATGGATGGTGACTTCAGTGGGCGTTTACCTGTCTCTGGAGTAGGGGATGAGTTTGATCGATTGTCAACCAATCTTAATGTTATGTTAGACCGCATTGAAGAGTTAAATATTGGTTTACGTCAAGTATCAGATAATATTGCTCATGACCTGAAAACGCCGTTAACGCGTCTTAGAAATCGTGCTGAAGAAGCGCTTTCAGGAAATAAGACAAAGCTTGAATATCGTCAGGTCCTTGATAGGGTTATTGCAGAATCAGATCAACTTATTTGTACGTTCAATGCAATTTTAATGATTTCACGTATTGAGGCCAGCAGTGCAATTGAGCATCTTGAAATGATGAATATGAAACTGATCCTTGAGGATGCTGTTGAGATTTACGAACCTTTTGCTGAAGAGTCAGGTGTTTTACTTCGGTTGGGGAATATATTTGATAAAGAGCTTAAGTTGAATCGTGAGCTTGTTGCACAATCAATTTTTAATCTTATAGATAATGCCATTAAATATGCCTCTAAAGGTGAAAGGAAAGCGGAGGTTTGCTTATCAATGGAATATCGTGATGAACATTTATTAGTTGTTGTGAGCGATAATGGACCAGGAATAGCAGAGGATAAACGTGAAAAAGTGACAGAACGATTTGTTCGTCTTGAAGAAAGCCGCACACAACCTGGGTTTGGGATTGGGTTAAGTATAGCAAAAGCAGTTATGAAGCTTCACGGGGGTGAATTGTTACTTGAAAATGCAAATCCAGGGCTTAGGGCTGTTTTGTTATTTCCTTAAAGATATTTTTCTTCACTTTTCTCTTTTCATACGTAACAACTATTTTAAAAGTATAAAGCAGTAGAAAGGAAAGCAAAATGCTTTTCAAGGGAGCGCAGACGAAACAAGCTTTTTTAAAAACACAGCTTCTCCCTTTATGCCCTCTCGATAAAAGTAGTTCCCAATGGTTAAAAGACATGGAAGAACAAGCAAGGAAAGAAGGTTTAGAATCGCTTATTTCCATCATTTCAGAGAGTGGAACGCAGATTGATTTTATCAGTTCGGTTATGACCTTATCTCCTTTTTTGCGTGAGGTTTTAATTGCCAATCCATCATATCTTAGTGCTTTATTAAATGTTGATGTAGAAACAAGGCTGAGCGAAATTATAGATGATATTACGGCTATCGATAAGGATGAAACTATAAATGAAACTTCATTGATGGCTGCTTTAAGGCGCAAAAAACGAGAAGCGCATGTTCTCATTGCTTTAGCTGATTTGGGAGGTGTTTTTACTTACGAAGTTTCATGTGCTTGGTTGACACGTTTGGGCGAAGCAGCATTAAGTGTAGCACTACGTTTTCTATTAAGAGAAGCGCATGATCATGGTAAGATCAATTTATTAAGCCGTGAGAATCCAGAAAAAGACTGTGGTTTAATTATTTTAGGGATGGGAAAGTTAGGAGCAGGGGAACTTAATTATTCTTCTGATATTGATCTTATTGTTTTCATTGATGAAACATCACCTCATATTGGTAATCTTTCTGAAAGTGTTGACGTATTTTCTAAAATGGTACGCCGATTAATCCGTATCATTCAAGAACGCACTGCGGAAGGATATGTTTTTCGTCTTGATTTTCGTCTTCGTCCAGATCCAGGTTCAACCCCTTTGGCCTTACCAGTAAGGACTGCATTGCGTTATTACGAAGGGCGTGGGCAAAATTGGGAACGAGCAGCCATGATTAAAGCACGTCCAGTTGCTGGTGATAAGAGGGCAGGTTTTAACTTTCTCAAAGAGCTGTTTCCCTATGTGTGGCGGAAATATTTAGATTACGCTGCTATTGCTGATATTCATTCGATCAAACGTCAAATTCATGCGCATAAAAATTACGGTCAAATTGCAGCTTATGGGCATAATATAAAGTTAGGTCGTGGTGGTATTCGTGAGATTGAGTTTTTTGTTCAGACACAGCAACTCATTGCTGGTGGACGTTTTCCTCAATTACGTGGACGTCAGACAGTTGCAATGTTAGCAGAACTTCACACGCTTGGTTGGATTAGTGAGAAAACGAGAAATAGCCTTATAAAAAGTTATGCTTTTCTTCGAAATGTGGAACATCGTATTCAAATGCTTTTCGATGAACAAACACATCTTCTTCCAAATGATACTGCTCAATTCACAAGTGTTGCCTATTTAATGGGTTATCAAGACAGTAGCAGTTTTATCCGTGATTTATTAAAAACACTTCAGGTTGTTGAAAAACATTATGCAGCACTGTTTGAGAATGAGCAAGAACTTGGTTTAGAAATTGGTAATTTAGTTTTTACCGGTGAAGAAGATGATCCGGAGACATTAATAACGTTAAGCCGTTTAGGCTTCGAAAGAGCAAGTGATATTTGTCGTATTATGCGCACGCTCCATTTTGGTCGTTATAAAGCAACGCAATCAGCCGAAGCACGCGAGAGATTAACGGAATTAACACCAGCTCTTTTGAAAGCTTTTGGTGGGACAAAACGAGCTGATGAGGCGATGTTGCGTTTTGATGGTTTTTTACAGGGCTTACCTTCAGGAATTCAGCTTTTTAGTCTTTTGCAGTCTAATCCCTCTCTTTTGGATATGCTTGTCCTTATTATGGGTGCTGCTCCACGTCTTGCAGAAATTATTACACGCAGATCCCACGTTTTTGATGGAATGTTAGACCCAAATATTCTTTCAGAATTACCAACAAAAACGTATTTAGAAAAACGGCTTGAATATTTTCTTGAAAATGTTCTTTCTTATGAGGAGATTCTTGACCATTTAAGGATTTTTGCAGATGAACAACGTTTTTTGATTGGTATTCGAATTTTGAATGGTGCAATTACAGGAGAAAGAGCGGGTTTTGCTTTTACTGCACTTGCTGATCTTATGATTACAAAAACATTTGCTACCGTTCAAGAGGAATTTTCTCGTCTTCATGGTCGTATTAAAGGGGGGCGTGTTGGCATATTGGGTATGGGGAAACTTGGAAGTCGTGAATTAACAGCAGATTCCGATGTTGACCTCGTTTTGCTTTATGAACACGATGATGATGCAGAAATATCTGATGGAGAAAAGCCTCTTTATATTTCTCAATATTATACGCGTTTAGCACAGCGCCTCGTTTCTGCTTTATCCACTCTTACAAGCCAAGGTGTTCTTTATGTCGTTGATTTAAGGTTACGGCCGTTAGGCAATAAAGGACCTATTGCTGTTTCTTTTCCATTTTTTAAAAAGTATTATCGCCAAGAAGCATGGATATGGGAATATCTTGCTTTAACAAGGGCTCGAGGCATTGCAGGAGATCCTGATTTTTTACAAAAGCTAGAAAATGAAGTGTGTGCAATTATTGCTATTTCTCGTGATAAGAAGGAAGTTGCAAAAGAAGTGTGTGAAATGCGTTCCTTGATTGCAAAAGAAAAGCCGCCAAAAAATCAATGGGATTTAAAAACGATGTCTGGTGGCATTATGGATTTGGAGTTTATTGCTCAATTTTCTCTTATTACGCATGTCATTGAGTTTCAAATTGGAGCGACGACAGCGGATATTTTAGATCACTTACCAAACAGTTTTCTTAATCAGTCATGTATTGCTGATTTACATTATGCCTATCGTCTTTATACAAATTTGAGTCAAATTATACGGCTTTGCTTAAATGATTCTCTTGATCCCAATGACATGCCACCTGGATTAAGTGACCTTTTGTTAAATAGTGTTGGGGAACCTGATTTGCTTCGTGTTGAAAAATTAATTGCAGAAACTGGGCAATTGGTCTGTTCAGTTTTTACAAAAATCATGAAACATTAAAATAATTCTATAAGAATAATAAAAATTATTAATTCCATTTTTATATATTAATTTTTGTCTTTTATTTCATTACACGCTTGAGAGGGTTAGGGTGAAGTTCTCTAGTGGTTTTTCAAGTGTGATGAAAAAATTTCTCTGTTAAATGTGCTATTCTAGGTATTATTCTTTATACAAAAAGCGATGAGTGACTAGTTTAGTGAATGATATGCTTTATGAGCCTTATCTCATTCTTTTCAAAAAATTGATATTATAATTATTTATATAATTCTGGATAATAATGATCAATATGAAGCTATAAAAGCTACTATAGATTAATAGTTTTAGGAAATTATAAATAAGATTTTAATTTTTCAACTGTGTCATTTTTGCTATAGATTTTTTGAAAAAAGTGTGAAACGATTTATTATTATTTATGTATCACATTAGCTTTTAGGGGAGCAATTATGATTACAAAGTATTTAGCCTCAACATCTATATTTTCTTTAATTTCAATTTCTGTAGTACAGGCGTCGGATATCGCTATTCCTGAACAGCCTGTTCCTGTTATTGCAGCGCCTGCTTTTTCTTGGACAGGATTTTATCTTGGAGGACAGATTGGTAACTTTTCAGGTAAAACAACTGCAAGTTATTTAAAAGATGAGACAAGGATATGGAATCCAATTGGAAAGGAGAATTTACCTAAACTTTCTGGTTTTATAGGGGGAGTTTATGCAGGTTCCAATATTGATATCGATAATAGTTTTATTATAGGTATTGATACGGATATTATGTGGTCTGGTAAAAAGGATTCTAAAGATGTCGATCTACCGGAAAAAAGTCCAACTGAAGAAAAACCACAACCTACAGAAGAAAAAAGTCTAACAAGAGATTTGCATGAGAATGATTCAACAAGGCGTATTAAAGCTGTACGTCATACCTTAAAACAAAAATGGGCTGGTGCTACACGGGTGAGAGTTGGTTTTGCGATTGAGCGTATGATGCCTTATATTTCCGGAGGGGTTGCTTATACGCAGCTTCAGAATATTTTTGGGTTAGTTACTGATAGCAAAAATGGAGAAGTTGATTTTTCTGATTGGTTGCATGATGAAAAAAAGACCATGATTGGTTACACCCTTGGAGGTGGTATTGATTTTGCAATGACTGATAATGTTATTGTGCGTGCAGAATATCGTTATTCAGATTTTGGCAAAAAGAAGTTCATACAGGATAAATTTGAAATGGGCTACAAAACAAATGATTTCCGTGTGGGTGTAGCTTATAAATTTTAATTTTTTGCAGAATTAAACAATTCAAAAGTCTCATTTTCGAATGAGGCTTTTATTTTTCAGATATGCGCTGGAAAATATTCTTCACTCAAAAGAGCTACTATTTTATTCGAACAATACGTTGATTTATAAATATAATTTACTTTTTGTCATGTTGAGTGAGAGATCCAAGGATCATAAGATTTTCTCATTTTAAACCTATACCATGTTGACCAATCAAAACCGCGTCTTTTGTACGTCAAAAGGAGGGAGAGCAGTGAGATAAAAAACATTAAAGAAAGAATAAAAATGCCTCTTATGAATCATCTTAAGTGCCAAAAGCTGTCGCTACATTGGGGATTGGCAAAGTCTGAGATTTGATACTAGCTTGCTTTTCCATAAACGTAAAGATGGTGATGCTAAATGGACTTATCATTACATCATTCATAGGTGCCGTCGGGAAATGAGTTTGGGTGCTGTAAAAGATGCTTTTTTAAACCAACACATAAATTGGCAACTTAATGGTGTTTTGTTTTATTTGAAAGACCTCTGATACAATCGACTTTTCTGTTTTGCGTTATCGTAAAATATTTTATTTAATAACAAAAAGATCGCAAAAAAATTCTAAAGCACATAAAACTACATCCGCAATATAACTCAATAATAATAAAAATTCATATTATAATTTTTATTATTAGAT
>NZ_JAQITD010000027.1 GCF_028618555.1 Bartonella sp. CM31XJBT
AATTAAAATATTAATGAACATGCTAAAATATTATTATTTATATGAGTTATTATAGATAGTCATTATTGTAATAATATGTGTTATATAGATATTATTAAGTTATTATTCAATTATTATTAATTGCATCATGATAGCATAATACTACTTCTTACTTAACTATTAATTATATACATTTATCTTATAGATAATAATATGTTATAGATACTAAAAAATATACAGCTCTCTCATAGTGGAAAGTAGAGCTCGAATTGGATAGAGATAAATGATATTATCTTTTTCTCGCCAATGTGAGCGGCGTATTACTATGATGTAAAGTGTATAGAAGAATGTCAATTCAGACATATTTATGAGTGCCGAAAGATCAGCATTGGATAATATTTTTCGACATGTTCTTCTTTCCAAACTGAAAAGCCGCTTTTATTTTTAGAAAGGGTGTTTTTCCTAAAGTTGGATTACTTTTGAAAAGATCTGATTTCATTGCTTATTTAAAAAGTCTATTAAGTGCTTTTGGAAAATTTTGAGCAACTACTGGTATCTCTGTACGTTGTTTAACATGATTGTATGTTTCATATTTAAGTGCTTTTTTAAAGAAACCGTTCTCAAGGTACTCAAGCCTATTTTGCAACGCTATATATGATGATAAAGTCCCATAATATAAAATTCTTAGGACATCAGAATTTTTGACGTTTATAAAGAAGAAAGATGGCAGTGCCATACACTTTGCTCGCTCCTAATGTTGCTACTAATTTTTGCCTTTTGAGATAATTCATTAAAAGGCATTTTTATTTCTTTAATTCAGCATATCCAGATTTTAAATGAGAGGATCTTACAATATTCGGTTTTTTTGCTTAATTTGAATAATGATTAATTATTGATTATAAATCAACATGTTGTCTGTAAATTACTTGGTATGAAATGTTTTTTATAAAAGGCACATTTTTCATAAAAATGTATTCTTTTTGTTTTTTGTAATCTTAGGGAGGTTGTACTAATTGATGCTGTTAAAATACTGTTTGAGCAGCAAAGTAAATAAGCCTTCAACAAGTTTACGAGATTTGGATTGAGTAAATATAAGCCCGTGTAACTCAACAAGGACGCTTTTGTCATTTTCAATAAACTCTTGTGTTCCATAGATTCCGCGAATTTTAATATTTTTTTCCATGATCAATAGGCACATCCCTTACAATTTTACCATAGTATGTGATTTTTTTGATCAGATGAAAGAGGCTAGCAATTCTCACATCTTATCGAGCAAGGCATCGTAATATTCCTTTTTTGACAAATATAATAATTTATCAGGATGAGCTGCTGAGGTTGGGAGTGGGATATCGGAGTTGAGATAGATAAGCAGGGTTTAATTTTTATGAGTTGGCACCCCTGTTTTTTGCTTTTTTAAAAGCACGTGCAATGGTTAACAGACTTATGATTTCAATGAGGCGCTATATTTTTCCTTCACATTGAGATGCAATTCACCCGTGTCGTGAATTACGCATTTATTGAAGTTATTATAAAAGGAGCAGCGAGAAGAGAAGGACATTTGAATAAAAATGCTTCTTACAAGAGTTTACAAATTTATATATTCAAGAGATTTTTTATAATAGATCTCGCCATACTGCCATTGCTTCTAAGACTTCTCCTAAATGAGCATGTTTTGCAATAACTGTTTCTGCACCAGCTTCTGCAAGTGCATTAGAATGGCCAAAATAGCTATGTGATCCTCCCGTAAAGCCGATGACACGCATGCCTGCTGCTATGGCTGCGTGTACACCATGAAGTGAATCTTCTATAACGATAGTGTTTTGGGGCTCTGCCTGTAATTGTTGTGCGGCAAAAAGGAAAACATCAGGGGCCGGTTTCGTTCTTTTTGTTCCAACTTCAGGTGCTGAAAATATTTTACCTTCAAAAAGGTCATAGAGATCAACCGTGGTGAGCATCTCTTTTATATCTACGCTTTTTGCATTAGAGCAGATACAGTAGGGATAGCGTGTTTGAATAATTTCTACAGCTTCTCTTACATCATCAATAGCCCGTAATTTAGTTTTTATTTGTGTACGAAAAATATTAGTCATTTGGTCTATGAGATGAGCAGAAATTGGTTTTTCTGTTTCCTGTTCAACGTGTTTAAGAATATCGCGAAAGATAAGCCCTGCAAAACGCTCATTCAATTCTTCGGGTGATATTTCATATCCTGTTTGTTTGAGCAATTGTGATCCAATTTTTGCTGCAAGATATTCAGAGTCAACGAGAACTCCGTCACAATCAAAAATAATAAGATCTATCTGAGGCATAAGATATTCCTTTACATGTTACGAGATGGACAACTTTCATGAAAACGATATTGAGAGGATCTTATTTCATAAAAATAAGTTTTGAAAATGATTCTTAATTCTTTTACGAAATAAAAGATATGGGAACAGTACATTGAAAAAAAGAAAATTAAGGTTTCATTCATGTGAAAGTTTTTTTTACTAAAAAAACAAAAACAATTATCAATTTTGTAGAATTTTAACGATACGTTTACGCTATTTTGTAAATATGGATTGGTAATGCGGGCCTATAAACTATTTTAGTTGATTATAGGGCAAATTCAGTTAATTTTGTTGGGTTTTTCATGACAGTTATTCAGCTTCAAAAAGATTTCCTTCGTATTCCCTCACAAATGCCATGGCGCAATAAAATTTTTAAAGGAGATTGTGTTTCCGTTCTAGAAAAACTTCCAAAACATTCTGTTGATATGATTTTTGCAGATCCACCCTATAATTTGCAATTGGATGGAGCTTTATACCGTCCAGATCATTCGCTTGTTGATGCGGTTGATGATGCATGGGATCAGTTTGAGAGTTTTGCTGCTTATGATGCTTTTACCCGTGCATGGTTGCTTGCTTGTCGTCGTGTATTAAAACCCAACGGAACACTTTGGGTTATCGGATCTTACCATAATATTTTTCGGGTTGGGACGGCATTACAAGATTTAGGTTTTTGGATGCTTAATGATATTATTTGGCGCAAGAATAATCCGATGCCTAATTTTCGAGGGCGCCGTTTTCAAAATGCTCATGAGACGCTTATTTGGGCCGTGCGAGATCAAAAAGATAAAAAGTACACATTTAATTATGATGCCTTAAAAGCGGCAAATGAAGATCTACAAATGCGTTCAGATTGGCTTTTCCCTCTCTGCACTGGAGCTGAACGTTTAAAGGATGATTCAGGGCGTAAATTGCATCCAACACAAAAACCGCAAGCGTTATTAGCGCGTATTATTATGGCTTCTAGTAAACCTGGTGATGTTATTCTCGATCCGTTTTTTGGTTCGGGAACAACAGGTGCTGTTGCCAAGCTTTTAGGGCGTGATTTTGTTGGGATTGAACGCGAGCAAGATTACATCGATGCAGCATGTGAGAGAATTGCGGCGGTTCAACCTTTAGCGCAACCAGAACTAGCGATTTTGGATAGAAAAAAAGCAGAACCGCGCGTAGCATTCAACAGTTTGCTTGAAGCAGGTTTACTCTATCCTGGAGAAGTTCTTTATGATCGTAAGAAGCAAGTATCTGCTATTGTAAGAGCTGATGGTACGATTATGCATGGTGGTGAAGCGGGTTCAATTCACGCAATGGGAAGAAAGGCTCAAGATTCGCAGAGTTGTAATGGTTGGACCTTTTGGTATTATGAGGAAAATGGACGGTTGAAGTCCATAGATCATTTAAGAATGATCATACGTTCACAAATGTTAAAAACGGGTGTTTTATGAACTAAGCTGATCGCTTCATTCTATTGACCAGCAATGTACCTGATCTTGATTAAGATGAACGTGAGGGCGTTTTATGCCTTTCTTAGATGTTTTTTATTGACACACTAATCTCGCTTGTAAGCGGCAAGCGAGTATTTTTATGCTTCTTGTAGAAGAAATTAAAATGAGAAATTTTCACTCTATGTTCTAGTTTTAGTTCCAAGACAGTAAAATTTCAATATAAGCTTATAAAAATGAAATATCAGAATTAAAAGGTTCATTCAGAAGTTCCAAATTAAGTGCTTTTTTGAATACGTACATCTGTAAAGTGCGTAAAATGTATTTATTTATAAAGATAATTTAACGCAACTCATATTGAATTGCCCTCGGAATATCGTCAAGTTTTTTCATTTCAAACTTGTTCCATATTGAATCGATGAAAATTACTTGCTTGCATGTCATAAACGGGGTTGGCGTGTGAATAAAAATTGTTAACGAAAGAACTAAAAGTACCTCTTATGAACCGTTTCACGTACCAAGGGATGTTGAGGGGGCTGGTAAATATAACGATGGAGCCGACTTACTCCTTCATAAGCGAAAAAAGGATAGAACCTGAAATTTAAATTTAAGATTTCTAAGCTTTTCTATTCCTCCTTAATTCTTATCTGTAGAAAAAATTGGTTATTTCATTTTTTTAATTTTTCTTTTGCAGATTAATAAATAATCGCTAGAGATACAAAAGTCTCTGTTAGAAAACATTTTTATGAATAGGGAAGGTTATTTAAATCTGAAAGAATTGGGAAGTGCTACGGAAATGGCTTTTTTCATAACAGTAGGTAATGCTTCTTCGGTAAGATGTTGAATGTTACACCACCAACCATTTTCACAATTCATTTCATGAACATCTTCGGTATAGTAAACATCGAGTTTTAGAGAAAAGTGAGTAAAAACATGCGTAATTTGTCCTTTGAATTGCCAATTGGCAGTAAAGGGTGCGTTTTGGAGCCCATTTTCGTTGTTTATGCCAATATTGTTAGGAATTTGGGTCATTCCACCAAGAAGCTTTTGCGTCTGTCGTTTTTCCAAATAAATTTGTCTCTTTTTATTAAGGACCACAAAAGCAATACCTGTTTTTGAAGGGCGTTCTTTTTTAGGGGCTTTAACTGGAAAAGACTCCGGTTGTTGCATCTTTTCTGCTTTGCATAAACATTGAAGAGGGCAGGTATAACAAGATGGTTTGCGTGGAGTACAAATTGTTGCTCCCAAATCCATCATTGCTTGAGCAAAGTCACCAGGACGATTTAAAGCAGTAATTTTTTGTGTTTTTTCTTTAATTTCAACTTTTGCTTTTTGCAATATTGAAGTGATAGCAAAAAGTCGCGCTACCACACGTTCGACATTACCATCAACCACTGCTACAGGGTGGTTAAAAGCAATCGCAGCAATGGCTGCGGCAGTATAATCTCCAATACCGGCTAGAGTTCGCAATTCTTTTACAGATTGTGGAAATTGTCCCGCGTAGTTTTCAACAAGCTGTCGCGCACATTTTTTAAGATTACGTGCGCGTGAATAATAACCAAGTCCAGCCCATGCTTTCATGATATCATCTTGTGAGGCTTTTGCTAAAGAGAAAAGATCAGGCCATAGTTTTAGAAATTTTTTAAAATAAGGCTTAACTGTTTCAACGGTTGTTTGTTGAAGCATGATTTCAGAAAGCCAAACTTGATAAGGATCAGGACGGATACCTTGTTTTTGCTTTTCAGGGGTAATCCGCCATGGAAGATGTCTGTGATTTTGATCGTACCAAGCAAGGAGGTGCGAAGAAATTTCATACATGATTGCTTTCAAGCATAGGGAGATATAAAATGCAAAAGAAAAAATTATTTATTTTGTAATTCATGTTTTTTGCTCTTTATTGTCAAGGCTCTGGTGAGAAAAGGCTTTTTATTTTGTTGATATTTCATAAATTGAGGAGGCAACAATTTTTAGATGAAACAAATGATTTTAATTTAGTAAGCGGTTGAACAATGATCTAAAAATGAGAAAACAACTTAAAAAACGTATCTTTTATTCTCTTTCTGAGACGGTATACAAAATACTTGATCCAGTTTTACGCAAACGGACAGGGCTTAATGTAGCGCTTATAGAACATTGGCCACAGATTGCGGGCTATGATATCAGTGAACATACAATGCCGCTTAAAATTATTTGGAAACGTCGTGCAGATCAAGATGAAGTTTTTCAGCCAGCAACACTTGTTGTCGCATGTGAAGGATTTGCTGCGTTAAAATTGATGCATGAAACAGAGGAATTACTTCATAGAATTAACGGATTTTTTGGCTATATTGCTATTGATCGCATCAAGATTGAGCAAAGGAGTATGTCGGTTTTTATGAATCACTTGCCTCTAAAACCGCCTTTGAGTGAACAAGACAAAAAATGCGTGGAAAAAATGCTTGAAGGAATTGAAGATAAAAGCTTGCACCAAGCACTTTATAAACTTGGCTGTTGCATTTTCTTGGAAAAAAATAATAAATAGGAAGATATTTTATATATTTTTCTTTAATATATGAGAAAGCGTTGGATTCCTATTCGTTAATAACAACAGAAAAGTATTATTTATGGTAAAATATCGTTCTTTTTTATCTTTCGGGATAATTTTTCTCTTCATAACGATTGTACAAAACAGTGTAACAGTTGCTTTAGCGCGTGATCCCAAACCAGTGGCAACAACTGTTGATATGGCAGAGCTTCTCCAATCGGGTAAAGTAAAGGATCGCTTTGAGGGAGAGGCGGATGCACCAGTCGTCATTGTTGAGTATGCTTCGTTGACATGTACCCATTGTGCGCATTTTTATAATGATATACTTCCCCAAATTCGTAAAAAATATATCAAAACAGGAAAAGTAAAACTTATTTTCCGAGAATATGCTTTTGATCCTCGGGCAACAGCAGGTTTTATGTTGGCACGGTGTGCACCAGAAGATCGCTATTTTCCTTTGATAGAAGTTTTATTTCAAAAACAAAATGAATGGGCTTTCGGAAAAAATGCTCTAACACCATTGAAAAAAATTGGCTTAATGGCTGGTTTTACAGATGAAAGTTTTACTGCTTGTTTGAAAAATCAGTCCATTTTAGATGAAGTAAATGCATCTTTTGAACGCGGTAAAGAGCTTGGTGTCACAGCAACACCTACTTTCTTTATTAATGGTAGTAAATATGAAGGTGCCATGAAAGTAGAAGAATTTTTTTCGGTGATTGATAGTTTTCTTAAAAACTGAATCTTAATCTTCCAGAAGATGGATAGTGATACTTTTGGCCATTATCTCCTTTGGAAGGATTAATATTATGCATTTATGAAGCGATATTGTTTTTGAGCCAATTTTGAATCAAATCATTGCTTTTAAGTGAGCCTCGGTTGAATGATGTTTTGATGCTGATATGGGAGGATTTGTACAGTGAAAAAATGGGTTTATAGTTTTGGAGATGGAAAGGCAGAAGGAAGTGCAAGTGAGCGTAACCTTCTCGGAGGTAAAGGGGCTAATTTGGCAGAAATGAGTAATCTTGGTTTGCCCGTACCGCCAGGATTTACGCTGACAACAGAAGTTTGTAATTTTTATTACGCCCATGACAAATCATATCCAGAAGAGCTACAGGAATCTGTTAAGCAAGCACTAAGACGTGTTGGTGAACAAACAGGACGTGAATTTGGGAGTGAGCAAAAGCCACTTTTGCTGTCTGTTCGTTCAGGGGCTAGGGCTTCTATGCCAGGGATGATGGATACAGTGCTTAACCTTGGCATGAATGATGAGACTGTAAAAGCCATTGCTTTACAAGCCAATAATGAACGTTTTGCTTATGATAGTTATCGGCGTTTTATCCAAATGTATTCTAACGTTGTTTTGGGGCTAGACCATTCGTATTTTGAAGAGATTCTTGATGAAGCAAAGGCATGCAATGGTTACACTATTGATACAGAAATGACAGCAGATGATTGGAAGAATGTTATTATTTCTTATAAAGCCTATGTTGAAGAAAAATTAGGAACCCCTTTTCCACAAGATCCTGAACAACAGTTATGGGGGGCAATTGGAGCCGTTTTTTCAAGTTGGATGACGGCACGCGCAGTTACTTATCGCCGTTTACATAGCATTCCTGAAAGTTGGGGAACGGCAGTTAATGTGCAAGCTATGGTTTTTGGTAACATGGGAGAAGATTCGGCAACAGGTGTTGCTTTTACACGCAATCCATCGACAGGGAAAAAAGAACTTTATGGTGAATTTTTAGTTAATGCGCAAGGGGAAGATGTTGTGGCGGGCATTCGAACGCCTCAAAATATTACAGAAAGTGCGCGTATTGTTGCTGGTTCAAATAGACCATCGTTAGAAAAAATTATGCCTGAGGCTTTTTTGAAATTATGTCAGATTGCGCAGAAGCTTGAGCAGCATTATCGGGATATGCAAGATCTCGAATTTACCATTGAAAAAGGTAAATTATGGATGCTTCAGACTCGTTCAGGAAAACGCACGGCTCGTGCGGCTCTCAAGATGGCAATTGAAATGGTTGAGGAGGGGTTAATAAACCGTGAAGAGGCTGTGATGCGTATTGATGCAAAGTCGCTGGACCAACTTTTGCATCCAACACTTGATCCTAAAGCAGAACGTTTTGTTATAGGACGTGGTTTACCTGCTTCTCCTGGAGCCGCAACTGGTGAAATTGTTTTTACTTCAGAAGAGGCAGAAACTGTGTCGGCGGAAGGTCGCAAAGTTATTTTGGTCCGTGTAGAAACAAGCCCAGAAGATATTCATGGTATGCATGCTGCAGAAGGAATTTTAACAACGCGTGGCGGTATGACAAGTCACGCTGCTGTTGTTGCGCGGGGGATGGGAAAACCATGTATTTCTGGTGTTGGCAGTGTGCGGATTGATTATAACACAAATACGTTGTTTGCCTCAGGAGAAAGCTTAAAAAAAGGTGATGTTATCACAATTGATGGTGGAAGTGGAGAAATTTTCAAAGGGAAAGTTGCAATGTTGCAGCCTCAGCTTTGCGGAGACTTTGCAAAATTAATGGAATGGGCTGATGGGATGCGACGTATAAGAGTTCGCGCTAATGCTGATACACCATCTGATGCCCGTATGGGGCGATCTTTTGGGGCTGAAGGTATAGGTCTTTGCCGTACGGAGCACATGTTTTTTTCTGATGAACGTATCGTTGCTATGCGTGAAATGATTTTAAGTCATGATGAAAGTGGTCGTCGTAAAGCACTAGATAAGCTTTTGCCAATGCAGCGTTCAGATTTTAGTGAATTATTTGAAATTATGTGTGGTTTACCTGTTACTATCCGCTTGCTAGATCCACCATTACATGAATTTTTGCCTAAAACGAAAGCAGAAATTCTTGATGTTGCAACAGCTATGGGGGTTTCTGCTGAAGTGCTTGCTGAACGCGCTCAGCAGTTGCACGAATTTAATCCTATGCTTGGATTACGAGGATGCCGTTTAGCTATTACTTATCCTGAAATTGCAGAAATGCAAGCGCGGGCGATTTTTGAAGCAGCAGCAGAAGCTGCCCAAAAATCTGGATCTCCTGTTATGCTTGAAATTATGGTGCCACTGGTTGCGCTTAAATCTGAACTCGATTTTGTAAAAGCGCGTATTGATCAGGTTGCTGAAGAAGTGATGAAAGAAAAGGGAAGCACTATTCAATATATGGTTGGGACGATGATTGAACTTCCAAGGGCGGCGCTTCGAGCAGATGAAATTGCTGAAACTGCTGAATTTTTTTCATTTGGAACAAACGATTTGACACAAACTACTTTTGGGATTTCCCGTGATGATGCTGCTCCTTTTTTAGCAACCTATTTTCAAAAAGGTCTTTTAGAGCAAGATCCTTTCGTGTCTATTGACCGTGATGGAGTAGGGGAACTTATTACCATTGCTGCACAGCGTGGACGTTCAAAGCGTGCAAAAATAAAATTGGGAATTTGCGGTGAACATGGAGGCGATCCTGCTTCTATTACTTTATGCGAAGAAAATAACCTAGATTATGTTTCGTGTTCTCCTTTTCGAGTACCAATTGCTCGTTTAGCAGCAGC
The DNA here is from genome assembly GCF_028618555.1 of Bartonella sp. CM31XJBT. Taxonomy (GTDB): domain Bacteria; phylum Pseudomonadota; class Alphaproteobacteria; order Rhizobiales; family Rhizobiaceae; genus Bartonella. Next base: position 9,825 of record NZ_JAQITD010000027.1, read on the forward strand.
TCAGGCCGCAATAGCAAAAAGGATGTAATGGGTTAATATTTTTTGTTGTATCGTTATTACTGAAATAAATTTTTATATATTCTTTTATTTTCTTTAATAAAGGGAATAAAAATGCTTCTAAAATGCACGATAAGTTATGTTACGCGAGAAAGTGCTTTTTTTAGAAGTTTATAAGAAAAAATATAAAGCAGAATAGACAAAGATGTATTATTAATACACTTTCTATTGAAGAACCTCTTGATAGAGAGAAACGTGTTATTGTGCAGTCAATTTACGCGTTTGCTTTTTTATGGGGGAATGAGCTCCTCACGCAAAATAGAATGCTCCAAACAAATGTATTTTTTTGCACATCATGCTGTTTGAGATAGACATCTTTCAGTGGATGTCCATTTCACATTGACATTCGTGGAATGGGGATTATGTAAACTCCCCGTAAGTTTATAAACTCCACTATACGCTACCATCTTTACCTTTATGAAGGAATATCAAAGTTATACAATATGTTGATTTATAATGATATTTTTTTATTTCTTATATTGAACAAAAGCTGTAAATATCATAAGATCTTCTCATTTCAACTTCTTTTATAATGAATCAATCAAAACCATGTTTTTTGCATGTTATAGGCGGGATGAGCGTCTGTGGATAAAAAATAAAGCAAGGATATGCCTCTTATGAATCGTCTCAAGTGTCAAGAGCTGTCACAAATTGAAGGTAGGTACAGTGTGTAATGGTGCTGGCTTGCTTTTTCACAAGTGTAAAAATGATAGCGCGCGCGCAGTAGGGGCTGCTATTATTCACGGGCGTTGTTGTGAAATGCTCTTGGGTGCTTTAAGAGATGTTTTTTTAAGAAAGCCCGTGAATGGCAATCCAAGTGTATTTCGTTTGGGACATTTTGTTTTGCGTGAGGGGGGGAGTGAGTTCAAAAAGACATGTGATAAATAAAAGCATGAGGCAATAGGTAATCTCCATTATTTTAAAGATATTGCTTTAGATGTCTTTGAAAGGCGTAAAGCTGAATTAAAAGGAAATGGCAAAGATGAAAACTGGTTTTTACCTTAAAATTTCATATTCTTCCCAAATTAGGCTGTCTCCCTGTTTTAAGAGATTATACAAACAGAGATGCGCAATATTCTTGCCTCCATTTGGCATACAAAAGCTATAACAGCTGAGAAAAGTACTAAACTGTCTTAACATTTGTTTCAAATATACTGCTGCGTTAAATTTAGATGTTGATTTATAGGCAATATTAAACACACACGCTATCTTAGGAAAACAATGTCATAAAACACATAATTTTCCAGCAATAGATTGGAGAGAAGTGCTGTTTTTTTCAGATACTTTGCAAAACAACAACCATAACACAACTAGCTTTACGTCTACTTATCCTTACAGGTGTTTGCATAAATTCTTTGCATCATATTTATAAAGATCAAATTGACGATAATATATGGACAATTCGTGGTTCGATAATATGAAAGGTTTACGTGATACTACAAAAATTTCGTGTCCTTTTATCATCAGAAGCAATAAAAATGCTAGAACAAGCGCGTTTTCTATTTTGCAATATTTCTTTTTTCTGCAATCGGTTGTGGTTTTCTTGCAGCAAATTATACGGCTCAATATGTAATGTGTAAGAAAACCATTCTGATTGATTGAATATAAGAGGGCTTGAGATGAAGGAATGTTTGAGGGGAGCATTAAACAAACGAAAGATGAATTATCATTATAAATTAAGAGATTATTTTTATAATGTAGATGATTAGCTTCAATTAAATAAACCAATTTCACGCATTTTCATTAAAATTGTGTGATTAATTTTACCTGTTACAGGAAGATCAAATATTTTTTGAAACTGTTTTAAAGCTTCTATCGTCTTTTGATCTTCTATTCCTGTGACAATAACCTCTTCATTCCCAAAAATATGTAAAGCTTTTTGCACTTGTATAATATCTTCAACAGAAGGCTCTAAAATAGCTTCTTTTAAGTGTGTCATATTTTTTGTATTGTTTGTTTCTATTTCGCTTTGCTTAATTAATATCGCGATTTCATCTGTTGCGGGATTAGATAGAACATTCTTTTGCATTCTCTGAGCAGTTTGCTGTTTCCATAAAGTGATGGCTCGGCGTGTTTTAGGTCCTTCCAATCCATCTAAGGGTCCATCATAAAGGCCTAATTTTGCTAGTTCTTTTTGCTTTTCCAGCATGCTTGCTGATTGAGAGGATAAAGATGAATTTGTGTGGTTATGATTTTGAGAATGTACAGAAGTTACACGGGAGAGTTCTTGTGATTTTTCTTCTTTTTCCGATAAAGTAAAGCTCTTACCTATACTTTGAACAGAGGAAAATTTCATTTGAGTTAAAATATTTTGATGCGTTGTCATTTGCGAAAATAAAGCATTAAATGAAATAAATAAAAAACTAATGCTAAAAAGAAGAGATCCAACAAAAAATAAAGTATTTTTTCGTGTATAGAAATAAAGAGTTTTTGCACTCCAAAAAATAAAATGAAAAATTATAAGAAGAAGTGTTATAACAATACTACTATAGTATTTACGGTGTTTTACAGTTTTTTTTCGGTATGTCTTTCGTTTTGTTGCCATTACTTTTATTTTCAGTTGCGTTTATTTTTTACAAAGAAACAAATATAAATTAGGAAACGAATATGAATCAGTTCTTACTTCCAGCCAGAGAGAAGTGCATTGACATTATTGATTTTTCCTTTCAAACTCCTAAAATGAGCAGCTTCATTATATCAATTTATAAGTTGATAAATCAACAAGAGTTCTTGGCAACTTTTATTCATTTCATTTTGACAAGTCTTTAATGTGTATAAAGAGAGCACCAAATGATTAGCATTCAAGATCATTTTGGTGTTTGCAAACTGCATTATCACATATAATTATCTAAACAATAATGCCACGTTATTCTTCATTTTGGGGCATATGTTTGCCTATTATTTAAAATAAAATTGAAAATATTTGCCTATAACACTAAACAGATGACAATCATTATCTATTCTTTATAATTTACATATAGATGGTTACTTATCTATAAACGGTTTGGTAAAATATAATTATCTCTTAATATAATTATATTTTAGTGTAAATAACTTCGTATCAATTAAATTGATTTACAATGTTATAGAAAAACTGGTCTTGAGATCTTTAGATGGAGTTGTAAGAGATGCATCTATTGTTTAATATTTTGATCGACATGTTGATCATGTTTATGATGTGCTAGTAAAAATTTTATAGATAATATAAATATTTTATCGACACTAGAGTCAGAATAACAGAATTTTACTCTTTTTAGCTTTTTCAACTAAGCTAAGATGGTGAACTATTATCTAAAATAAGTATGTACACGACATGATTATATCTCTCATTTTTTACCATAGTATGTTCATTAACATGATCAGCCTGTAAGTGTATAATTTTGATGTTAATTTTTTACTGAATAGACAATGTATCCTATTTTATACGGCGGAATTGTGCCATATTTATAAAAAAGCCAATGATATAGACCCAATACATGAATACTCAATTTTATAAAAAGCACATTTTATAAATTGTTTATAAAGCAACAGTATATAAAATGCTTCTTTTATTGTATTTACCACTGCGCTACATTGATTATCCATGATACGTTTTTTAATCAAATTATTATTATTATTATTTTTTATTTTTGTCATTATTTCATTTTTTGTAGCAGATCCAAGCAGTAATCATTCTTCTAGCCCCAAAAATAATGAGACAACAACGAGCGATGTGATTATTGCTTTTAAGGAAGCCTTAAATGATTTAGGCGCATTTTGTGACCGTAATATAAAAACCTGTAAAGTAGGAAAATCTTTTTTAAGTTCACTTGGCGAACGCGCATATTACGGTGCAAGAGCTGCTTATGAATATTTAGGGAACATATTAGGGAACAAAAATAATATCAGAGACTTCCCCTAATGTTTCTTACAAAATAGAAATACAAGAGTTCTTACAAAACCATGAAATGTTATCTTGAAATAAGGATTTTTAACGTTCTTCGTGTTATTTATGTTAGGAAGAATAAATATTTATTTTTTATAAGTGTATTCAAGAATGATTATTCAAACGAAACAGGACTAAAATAATGGCGGAAAAAATCGGTACTATTATAGAGAACTTTTCGCTTTTGGATAATTGGGAAGATCGTTATCGTTATGTCATCGAGCTTGGCTATGAATTGCCACCTTTTCCGGAAAGCGCTCGAAATGATGCTCACAAAGTTCCTGGTTGTGTTAGCCAAGTGTGGCTTTTATCTTCACGTAATAACTCAGAAGATCCAATATTGACGTTTCAAGGTGATTCCGATGCTCATATTGTGCGTGGACTCATTTATATACTTCTTGCTTTTTATTCAGGCAAAAAAGCTTCTGAAATTCGCAATTCTGATGCTCAAGAGCTCTTTGAAAAACTTGGTTTAAATGAAAATCTTACACCACAACGATCAAATGGTTTGAAATCAATGATTAAACGGATTCGTAACGAAAGCTATACGTAATCCCCTTGGTAGAAATTGCTATATATACAAAAGCTTCACACAACACATGTATACTAAAATCAACTTTATACACGAAACCATTTTTTCGCAAAATAAGATTATTTAGTTTTTTTCCGTTTGCTTTTGCGTCCAAGACCCATTTCTTTGGCCAAAGCCGATCGTGTTTTTGCATAATTAGGCGCCACCATAGGATAAGAACTATCTAACTGCCATTTTTCACGATATTCCTCTGGCAACATTCCATAATGTGTCATGAGATGACGCTTTAGAGATTTAAACTTCTTTCCATCTTCAAGGCAAATGAGATAATCAGGAAATACTGAACGTTTTGGATTAACGGCAGGCCTTTGTTTTTCAACTTCGACTTCTGTTAACTCTAGATTCCCTGCTTTACGAAAAGCAGCATGGACATCAGCAATTAAACTTGGCACTTCAGTCGGTCGAATAGAATTATTACTCACGTAGGCAGCAACAATATCAGCAACCAATGTAATAACTAAATTGCTTTCAGTCTCTAAGACTGCACGATGTTCCATTCTTGTTTCCTTTAATTTAAAATTGAGTAATTCAAAATCGAGATATAGTGCATATACTCATGATATAAAGATCTCATGCACATGAGTTTCATATTGTACAAAAATCTTTTTTGTCAATTCAATTATTCTATAAAATTGCCAAAACACAAAAAAATCAAATAAATACCCATTTTTTGTCATAATATACAATAAGAAAAACGAAATTATTACATGCTAAAATATATTTTTAGCCTATAACATATCATACATAATATATAATACATCACAAATATAAAAAGATATAGGATGAAATTTATTTATTTTTTTGAGAACGTAAAAATAAAATTACTAATTAT
>NZ_JAQITD010000028.1 GCF_028618555.1 Bartonella sp. CM31XJBT
AACTTACGCAGACCATTGAGCAGAATGCTTTGTTGTGGAACGATGACGCGCATGCCTTTGTGGCGCGTCATGTAAAGAACAAAGAGAAAGATGGTCAAGTTATAGCGGAACAAGAAAACAGCAAATTAAAGTTTCTATTAGATGGAGAAATTTCTAAAGGTTCGACAGAAGCGATCACGGGCAATCAGCTTTATTCAATGAATCAGACATTTGCGACGTATTTTGGTGGAGGAGCAGGTTATGATAAAGATGGACAATGGAAAGCACCAAGTTTTAAGGTTAAGACAGTTGATGCGGAAGGTAAAGAAAGTGAGGAAAGCTACAATAGTGTAGCGGAAGCATTTGCTGGTGTTGCGAGTTCTATCACGAATGTTCATAATGATGTAACCAATGTTGTCAGTGATAGCCTTGCCAAGCAGGATGAAAAGACAAAAGTTATCAATATTGGTACAGAAGTAGAAGGTACAGAACTCAATATTTCAAATAAAGACAAAGTAGATCGGACACTTTCTGGTGTTAAGGCAGCAGAGAATGACAATGAAGCAGTCAATAAAGCGCAGCTTGATAAAAGTCTGAAGGATCTTTCCAGCAGCCTTCAGTCTGATGATTCAGCTGTTGTGCATTACGATAAAAAAGATGGTGATAATGGCGGCATTGATTACACGAGTGTGACTTTAGGTAAAGGTAAGGATGCAGGACCAGTTGCACTTCATAATGTTGCCGAAGGTAATATTGCTAAGGATTCAAGGGACGCAATTACAGGTGGTCAGCTTTATTCCTTAGGGGACAATGTTGCAACTTATTTAGGTGGTGGCGCTGAATATAAGGAAGGTCAATGGAGTGCTCCAAGCTTTAAAGTTAAAACTGTCAAAGGTGATGGTAGTGATGTTGAAGATAAGGAATATAAAACTGTAGCGGAGGCATTGGCTGGAGTTGGTGCTTCCATCACCAATGTTCGCAAAGAGATTAACAATGAAATTACTAATGTTGTCAGTGATAGCCTTGCCAAGCAGGATGAAAAGACAAAAGTTATCAATATTGGTACAGAAGTAGAAGGCAGTGAAATCAATATCGCAAATAAAGACAAAGGGGATAGAATACTTTCCGGTGTGAAGGAAGCAACGAAGAATAATGAAGCAGTCAACAAAGAGCAACTTGATAAAAGTTTAGAGAAGCTTTCTAACAATCTTCAGTCTGATGAATCGGCTGTTGTTCACTATGATAAAAAAGATGGTGATAATGGCATCACTAATTATGCGAGTGTGACTTTGGGTAAAGGTAAGGGTTCTGCATCTGTTGGTTTGCATAATGTTGCCGAAGGTCAGATTAGTGAGAATTCGCATGATGCGGTTAATGGCGGTCAGATTTCTAAGGTTTCTCAGGATATTGCGGAATACTTAGGTGGAGGTACAAGCTTTAAAGATGGTACTTTCACGGGTCCAACCTATAAATTATCCAGTGTTGATGCAAAAGGCGAGGAAGTAGAAAAATCCTATAGTGATGTTGGTTTAGCCATTGAAAGCATTGATACGAATTTCAAGAATGTAAATAGCAACCTAACGAATAAGTTTAATGAACTTACTGAAAACATCACGAATATTACTCAGGAAGTTCAAGGCGATGCGCTGTTGTGGGATAAGGACGCAGAGGCATTTGTAGCGACGCATGGAGAGAAGGAAAGCAAGAGTAAGATTACATCACTTGCAGCTGGCTCTATAGTATCAGGCTCGAGTGATGCGATTACGGGTGGACAGATTTATGATCTGCAAAAACAGTTTGCTGGCTATTTTGGTGGAGGTGCTGGTTATAATGAGAAAGGCGAATGGCAAGATCCGGATTTCCAAATTCAGACTTTCAGCAATGATGGTACGAAAGGTGATAAGAAGAGCAGTAATAATGTTGCAGGTGCGTTTAATGACATTAATGACAGCATGAGCACTATCAACGCTCGTATTAAGGAAGTTTCAGAAGGAGTTGCACAAGATTCTTTATCATGGAGCAAGGCTGATGGTGCTTTTGTCGCCTTGCATGGAGAAAAAGATGGTGCAAAGACAAACAGCAAGATTAAGTTCCTTGCGGCAGGAGATATTACGAAAGAATCGACAGATGCAGTAAATGGCTCCCAACTTTATTCCTTAGGAAAAGATCTTGCATCGTACTTAAACGGTGATGCTAAGTATGAGAAAGATCAATGGTTGTTGCCTAGATTTAAAGTTACACACCTTAAAGAAGATGGCACATCAGAAGAAGCTGAGTACGATAGTGTTTCAGAAGCTCTTTCAGGTGTTGGTAATTCTTTCACGAATGTGGTTAAAGACTTTAATGACAAAGTCACGAATATTACTCAGGAAGTTCAAGGCGATGCGCTGTTGTGGAATAAGGACGCAGAGGCGTTTGTAGCGACGCATGGAGGAAAAGACGGTGAGAAGACCAACAGCAAGATAACGTCGCTTGCAAATGGTGACATTACTGCTAGCTCAAGCGATGCTGTAGCAGGAAATCAGCTATATGCTCTAGGTAACAGTGTTGCGCAGTCTTTAGGTGGTGATGCTAGTTATGCAGGTGGCGCTTGGACAGCTCCAAGTTTCAAAGTTAAGACCGTTAATGAGGATGGTACTAAAGTTGAAGAGAAGAAGTATGATAATGTATCGGAAGCATTTGCTGGTGTAGGAACATCTTTTGAGAATCTTCAAAAAGAGTTCACCCAAAACAACACGGAGGTTACTGAAAATATTAAGCAGAATGCGTTGTTGTGGAGTGATGAAGATAATGCGTTTGTAGCGATACATGGAGAGGGTGCTGGGAAAGGCAACAGTAAAATTAAGTTTCTTTCCAATGGAGAGGTTTCTGCAAGCTCAAGTGATGCGATCAATGGTTCTCAGCTTTTTGATACGAATAAGACTGTTGCATCTTATTTAGGTGGTGGCGCTGAATATAAGGAAGGTCAATGGAGTGCTCCAAGCTTTAAGGTTAAGATTGTCAAAGAAGATGGCAGTGCTGTTGAAGAGCAGAGCTATGATGATGTTGCCAAAGCATTTGCAGGTGTAGGGAATTCATTCACAAATATTCACAAAGAGCTTAAGAATGAGATTAACCAAGTTGTAGGAGATAGTCTTGTTAAGCAAGATGAAAAGACACATGTTATTAGTGTAGGGGGTGAAAAGAGTGGTACAGAAGTTAAGCTTTCGAATATTGATGGTGCTGCACGGATCCTTTCTGGTGTGAAATCAGGAACGCTTTCGGAAGCATCGAGTGATGCAGTGAATGGTTCACAGCTTTTTGCGACCAATCAAAATGTAAGCAGTGTGTCAAACAATCTTGAAACAACAGCTACGAATATAGCTAAATCTTTAGGTGGTGGCGCTGAATATAAGGAAGGTCAATGGAGAGCTCCAAGTTTCAAAGTTAAGACCGTTAATGAGGATGGTAGTGCTGTTGAAGAGCAGAGCTATGATGATGTTGCTAAAGCGTTTGCAGGTGTAGGGAATTCATTCACGAATATTCATAAAGAGCTTCAGAATGAGATTAATAGAGTTGTAGGAGATAGTCTTGTTAAGCAGGATGATGCTACGAAGGTAATCAAGATAGGTGGTGAAAAAGAGGGTAGTGCAATCACAATTGCAAATATGAATGGTGATGCACGTAGTCTCTCTGGCGTGAAAGCTGGAACACTTTCTGAAGGCTCGACAGAAGCAGTGAATGGTTCTCAGCTTTATTCCTTGAATCAGACGCTAGCGACTTATTTTGGTGGTGGCGCTCACTATGAAGATGGTCAATGGGTAGCACCTACTTTCAAAGTTACGACATTTAATGATGATGGTAGTCCAGAAGAGCATAGCTATCCCAATATTGCTGAAGCGTTTGCCGGTGTAAGCAATTCATTTACAAAGCTTCATAATGAGATTTCAGACAATATTGAGCAGAATGCGTTGTTGTGGAGTGATGAAGACAGTGCGTTTGTAGCGCTTCATGGGAAGGGAGATAAAAGAAGTAAGAGCAAACTGAAGTCAGTTTTAGATGGCGATATTTCTGAAGGTTCGACAGAGGCGATTACGGGCAATCAGCTTTATTCCTTGCATCAGACGCTAGCGATGTATTTAGGAGGAGGAGCTAGCTATGAAGGTGGCGAATGGAGGGCTCCGGAATTCAAGGTTGCACAATTCAATTCTGATGGTAGTTCGTCAGAAAAGAAGATTTATCATGATGTAGCAGGAGCTTTTGATGGTGTCAGTGATGGTATGACGAGTATCAACGACCGTATTCATGATGTTGAGAAGAGTGTGGCGAGCAATGGTTTGAATTGGAATGAAGAAGAAGGCGCGTATGATGCGAAGCATGATGGTAAGTCGAGTAAGATTACGAATGTATTGGATGGTAAGATAGAAGAAGGTTCGCAAGAAGTTGTTAATGGTGGTCAGCTTTGGAGCACGAATGAGAGGGTAAAAGAGGTTGAAGACAAAGTAGATACGATAGATCAACATGTGAAAGATATTGAAGTAGCCGTAACGGATGGCGTTGTTAACTATGATAAAGATAGTGATGGGAAAAAGACCAATAGCATTACGTTAGTAGGAGGCAATGACAGCGAACCTGTTATGATAGACAATGTAGCGGCAGGCAAGATTGCAACAGGTTCTCAGCAAGCTGTTAATGGCGGTCAGTTGCATGATTATACTGAAGAGCAGATGAAGATAGTTCTTGAAGATGCCAATAAGTATACGGATGAGAAAGTTAGTGGTCTTGTCAATGATGCTGTTAACGAGTCGAAATCCTATACGGATATAAAGTTTGAGACGTTGAATTATGCTATTCAGGATGTTCGGAAAGAAGCAAGACAAGCTGCTGCTATTGGTCTAGCAGTATCTAATTTAAGCTATGACGATACACCGGGAAAATTAAGTTTTTCATTTGGTACGGGTGTATGGCGCAGTCAATCTGCACTTGCTCTTGGTGCTGGTTATATGTCTGAAAATGGAAGATTTCGCTCTAACGTATCTGCAACGAGTTCTGGGGGACATTGGGGGGTAGGTGCTGGATTTAGGGTAACACTGAATTAACAATAGAAAATTCGAAATAAATTTTCCTTCTCTTATCAAATGCGTCACATGTGCCATTTAAAGAGAAGGAAAGTTATTTTCATCATAAATGAATAGTAATAGAAGATAAGGGCGTATTTCGAGTAAAAATATATTTTTTATTATGAAATTTTATATGAAAAAATCATTTATCATCTCCAACAGGAATTATTTGAGTAATCGATATTTATTTTTAAGAGAGTTTTTTCCTTATAAGAGATATATATATTGTAATAATATTATTAATGAATGCAGCATTGTTTTTTATGACAAGATAGGGGGTATTTTATTTTGCATAATTCTACTGCTGATAAGATTATTATTGGATTGTATAATGCTATAAAAGGTGATCAATTACATGACAGTGAGCAGCAGATTAAGACAGTTTTTAATGATGCGAAAAAATATATAGATAAATGTTTTTCTGAATCCATAGTATAATGCAATGAGTAATGTTGTTAATGATGCAAAATCTTACACGGATACAAAATTTGAAGCATTAAGATGTGATATTAAGACAGCTCAGAAAGAAGCAAGACAGGCATCCTCTGTTGGTTTAGAAGTATCGAATTTAAGTTATTTTAATATCCTTTGGTCTTTAAGTCTTTGTTTTGGTAGTGGTTTATGGCGTAGTCGATTGGCTTGAGCTATTGGAACCGTTTATATGTCAGAAGATGGAAAGATTCGCTCTAATATATCTGTCACGAGTGCAAGAGGTTACAGGGGGTTAAGTGCAGGAGTAAACTTAACACTGCATTAATAATAAAAAACGCATTCGCCCTTGTTTCATCAGACAAGGGTAAAAATTTTATAAAGAAGTGATATTTTACACAGAAACTCATAGAGTAGTATACTTGTAAAGTTTTATAACAATGTATTCTGTAATAATAATCTTAGTGGGACTAATTTTAGTTACAGTGAAGCATTTTAACAAAAAAAATTACAAATGCAGAGTGATGTTTTTATATAAATTAATAGAGCACGCGTAATCGCACAATATTTTAAAACTGTACAGTTTATAATTTTATTAATAGGAATATCCACTAGGGGGTATGCTTAAAGAAATAAAAAATCTCATTTTTTCCATTTTTATTATTTTCTTTGTATGTAGCAGCGGGAATGATTAAGTAAGACTCACTTTGATCACAACAGGGATATTTAAAGCATAACGATGCACCAGCACTTTTATAAAAGCCTAAAGTGTAAACAATGAGGCTATGAATTCTTGAATTATTTCAAGAATCAGAAAGACGCATTATATAAAAATATAAAAAAATAATTAAATTATTTTTTCCTTGCTATTTTTTAATAATCTGTATAGAGTGCGAAAAATTAATTAAAAGAAACTAGAAATCTTCTCGCAAAGCGGGGTGCGGTAAGTTATGGAAAAATTACAAAATCACAATCGTCTGATCTCAAAAAGCTTTAAGAGATACAAATATAAAACTCATGGGTATCTCGCTTATTTTCACGACAAAAGCACAATAACCCTACAAAAAACGCTCTAAATTACTCAACAAATAACTTAACTCCCTTGCGCAATAAACATCCTTTATTGCCTCTTAAACACACAACACTTAATAATAGCGCGCAAACATGTTTTTTCTACACTTCTTTCACCTTTCTTCGCCTTTAAATTTAAAGGCTCTGCTACAGAAAGAAAATCCCCCCTAAAAGGGGAAAATAAACCTTATTAATCGGACTATCAATCAAGGTGGACTACAACCTCATTGATATCTTAGATAGTCCTCTTCCGCATTATGACAACCCTAATCTTTTATAAAACAAGAAAAAACTACCTCTAGAGCTTAGTAGCACCGGAATATGTCTTTTTAATGTTTTCAATATGTTTTTTTTACTTAGAGGATTTATTATGAAAAAAATATTATATACCACACCACACACACTAGCAGTGAGTAATTTAAAAAATTCTTGCTCGTCTTATCGATTACCTTTTATTAAAACGCTTTCATTAGTGTCAGTAGCTGCCTTTTTATCAAGTGCTTCTCCTGTTTTTGCTTGTGATCTTTGGGGTAATGTAGCGCAGTATTTTGGTGGAGGTACAAATATACGTAAAAGTATTGCGCCAACCTATATAATTAACGGTAAAATATATAGAGATGTTGGTTCTGCGTTGTATGGTTTGGAGAATTATGTCGCTGAAACTAGGTATGATAAGTTTGTTAAGCAAGATGCATCAGGACTTATTACAATTGGTGCGGACGTAGGTGGCAATAGAATAACTATCGCAAATAGCTCTCATGGATTGAGGACTCTTACTGGTGTTGCTGATGGTTGGGTTTCGCCAATCTCGTATGATGCAGTCAATGGTTCTCAGCTTTTTTCCCAAGGCATCAGTACTGCGATCTCTTTTGGTGGTGGTGCTGGATACGATAGAAAAGGAAACTGGAGTGCTCCTACTTTTACAGTTAAGGTCTTTGATAAAAATGGTAATGGAACTGAAAAGGACTATAAGAATGTTGCGGATGCCTTTACTGGCGTAAGTAGTTCTTTCACGAATCTTGATGCAAAGATTGAAAATATTAAGGTGGCAAGTAATAGTCTTGTTAAGCAAGATGATACAGGACTTATTAGCATTGGTGGAGAAGTAAGTGGAACTAAGGTAAGCATTGCAAACGTTGATAATGCAGTTCGGACTCTTTCAGGTGTTAAGGCTGGTTCGATTACAGCAATGTCTACTGATGCGATAAATGGTTCTCAACTTTATTCCATGAGTAATGTAGTTGCAGGCTATTTTGGCGGTGGTGCTGGCTATAAAGATGGAAACTGGAGTGCTCCTACTTTTACAGTTAAGGTCTTTGATAAAAATGGTAATGGAACTGAAAAGGACTATAAGAATGTTGCGGATGCCTTTACTGGCGTAAGTAGTTCTTTCACGAATCTTGATAAAAAGATTGAGAATATAGTCATTGATGCGACAGGTAACAGTCTTGTTAAGCAAGATGATACGGGACTTATTAGCATTGGTGGAGAAGTAAGTGGAACTAAGGTAAGCGTTGCAAACGTTGATAATGCAGTTCGGACTCTTGCGGGTGTTAAGGCTGGTTCGATTACAGCAGCGTCCACTGATGCGATAAATGGTTCTCAACTTTATTCCATGAGCAATGTAGTTGCAGGCTATTTTGGCGGTGGTGCTGGCTATAAAGATGGAAACTGGAGTGCTCCTACTTTTACAGTTAAAGTCTTTGATAAAAATGGTAATGGAACTGAAAAGGACTATAAGAATGTTGCGGATGCCTTTACTGGCGTAAGTAGTTCTTTCACAAATCTTGATAAAAAGATTGAGAATATAGTCATTGATGGGACAGGTGATAATCTTGTTAAGCAAGATGATACCGGACTTATTACCATTGGTGGAAAAGTAAGTGGGGCCAGGGTAAATATCGCGAATGTTGATAATGTGGCACGGACTCTTGCGGGTGTTAAGGCTGGTTCGATTACAGCAACATCGACTGATGCGATAAATGGCTCTCAATTTTATGCCATGAGCAATGTAGTTGCTAGTTATTTTAGTGATAATGCTGGATATGATAAAGATGGAAATTGGAATGCTCCTACTTTTACAGTTAAGGTTTTTGATAAAAATGGTAGTGGGACTGAAAAGAACTATAAGAATGTTGGGGAAGCGCTTTCTGGTGTAAGTAGTTCTTTTACGAATCTTAATCAAAAGATCGAAAGTGTGACAGGTGATAGTTTTGTTAAGCAAAATAGCGCTGGGCTTATTACGATTGGTGGAGACAAGGGTGGTGATAGAATAGATATTGCAAACGGTATTAATTTTCCACGAGTTCTCTCTGGTGTTAAAGGGGGTGCATTTACGGCAACATCGACCGAAGCAGTAAATGGTGGTCAGATTTATCTTATGACTCAGGCATTTGCAAGTTATTTTGGCGGTGGTGCTGGATATGATAAAGCGGGAAAATGGTCACCTCCTACATTTACAGTTAAAGCCTTTGATAAGGATGGTAATGAAACTGAGAAAAACTATACTAATGTTGCAGATGCGTTTTCTGGTGTTAATAGTGCTTTGGCAGGTTTAAATCATCAGGTTGTTGAGATAAAGAGTAAGCCTGGTATTGAAGAAAGAAATAAGCCCTCTCAAACTGATAGTTCGGATATTATTTCAGAAGGCTTTCCTTTTATGAGAAGCTTACCTAGTGCTTCAGGTAATGTGAAGGTTCCAACTACGATAACTGTTGCTCCTAAATCACCATTAAAACAAGTAAGTTTTATGAGTAGTGAAGGTGAAAGCCGGCGTCTTTTTGATATTGCTGCTGGTGAGATTTCAGAAACGTCGACTGATGCTATAACCGGTTCTCAGCTCTATTCGATAAACAACCAGATTGCTACTTATTTCGGTGGTGGTTCTGGATATAAAGGTGGAAATTGGAGTGCTCCGACTTTCACAGTTAAAGCCTTTGATAAGGACGGGAATGAGATTGATAAAGAGTATACTAATGTCGCGGATGCATTTGCTGGCGTTAATAGTGCTTTGGCAGGTTTAAATCATCAGGTTGTTGATATGAAGAATGGCCTTGGTATTGGTGTAACAGAGGATAAACCACAAGATGGTGATCCTTCGGATGTTATTTCAAAAGGCTTTCCTTTTATGAGAAGCGCACGTTTTCTAAGAAGCTTACCTCTTGCCATAGATGAGGAAGAAAGCGCCATAGATGAGGCGGATAATTCAACCACGGTAACTGTTGCTCCTAGTGAAATTTTAGAAAAGTCAACTTATGAGGTGACTGACAGTCAGTTTTCGCAGATGAATAACAGGGTAACCGACGTGACAGGCAGGGTGGATAAAGTTGAAAAAAATGTAACCGACGTTACAGGCAGGGTAACAGAAGTTGAAAAAAAGGTGAATGTTGCGGTTAGCTATGATACCGATGATAGCGGAAAGAAAATCAATAGCATCACTCTAAAAGGTGTCGATGACAGTGAGCCTGTTTTGATTACGAATGTTCAAGGTGGAAAAATTGAACATGGCTCTAAGGACGCAGTGAATGGTGGTCAGTTATACGATCATACCGCGGAGCAGATGGAGATTACTCTTGAAAGTGCGAAAAGGTATACTAAAGAACAAGTCGATAATGGTGTTAATGCGGCGAAATCCTATACCGATATGAAGTTTGACGCACTAAGTTATGATATTACGAATGTGCGCAAAGAGGCAAGGCAAGCAGCAGCGATTGGTTTGGCAGTCTCTAACTTACGTTACTTCGATGACCCAGGATCTGTGAGTGTTTCATTTGGTGGTGGTTTTTGGCGTGGACAATCTGCCTTTGCGATTGGTGCAGGTTATACATCTGAAGATGGCAAGATTCGTTCTAATCTATCAGCAACCAGTGCTGGCGGTCAGTGGGGTGTAGGTGGTGGAATAACTCTGAAATTAAAATAACACCAGAGAATATGAAAAACTACAATTTAAGCGAAGTTTCGCCCTTGTCTCATCAGACAAGGGCGAAATTTTATATTATAGAGAAGTAATATTTTACAGAGAAGTCCATAGAGTAGTATACTTATAAAGTCTTATAACAAGGTATTCTATAGTAATAATCTTAGTGAGATTGATTTTAGTAAAAAGTGAATTACTTTAACAAAAATTTTATAAATACAGCGTAATACTCTCATATAAATTGATAGAGTGCGTAATCGCACAGTATTTTAAAACTGTACGTTCTATAATTTCATTGATAGAAAATATCCATTGGGGGGATACGTTTAAAAAAATCAAAAATCGTATTATTATTATTTTATTTATTTGCTCTGTGCATAGCAGTAGCAATCATGAGGTACGCAACAGCGGCAATTATTAGTAAGACTCATTTTGATCAAAATGGGACACCTAAAACGAACGATTAAACAGAACCTCTAGACAAGTCTATAGTGCATGGAATCTATGAATTTTAAAGTTATAAGGATATTTTACGATTGTATAAATCGGAAAGACTCATTCTGTAAAAATAATTAAATTCATTTTCCTCTTGCTATTTTACGCAATAGTCTATAACATCGCGAAATATTCTTTAGTAAGACTCATTTTGGTAAAAACAGAAAGATGCTCGCAAGGGGGGCGCGACGGATTATGAAAAAAACAAACAATCACCTTCATTTTATTTTGAAGCTCTTTGAGAGAAAAAATCTAAAGCTCAAGAGTATACCTCTTACCCCCGCGATAAAAGCGTAGTGATTTCACAACAAGTACTCTAAATCATTCAGCCAACAACTTAACCTTTTCCCCTAATAAACATTACAGCCTCTTAATTATACAAAATGAACTCTTTTACTTTAAAAACTATAAACCGCAGATCTAACAATAGGGCGCAAGTACGTCTTCTTCATATCCGTTTTTCACCCTCATTCAGGAGTTTTGTTGCAAAAAAAACATCCTTCTTAAAAGCGGAAAAAATAAAAAACCCATTAACCAAACCTTTAATCAACGTCCATCACACCCTTGCCGGACTTCTAATTACTTCTGTTTGCCTCTGCGGCAAACTCAAACTTTATAGAGAACAAACAAAAATCACGTCGTTAATCACCCCTAGCACTGAAATATGACTTTTTAATGTTCTAAATATGTATTTCTTATTTGGAGAATTTGTTATGAAAAAATTATATACCACACCAAAAGCGCTAGTGGTGAATGATTGTAAAAATTCTTGCTCGTTTTATCGATGGCTTTTTATTAAAGCGCTTTCATTGGCTTCAGTGATTATATTTTTATCAAATGTTTCTCCTGTTGCTGCTGCTACTCAGATTTTAAATAACATATCAAACGACTTTAGTGGTGGTACAAATGCGCTTAAAGCTATTCCGCCAGCCTACGTAGTTGGCAGTAAATTGTATAGAGATAGTGGCTCTGCATTTGTGGAGGGGGAGGATGCCCCCAAGAACTTAAGTCTTAATATTAAGTTTCAGACTAAAGCTGCTTTTGATGCTGCATTTGCAGGTACGGAAGGTTATAAGAATGTAGAAGGTTATAAAAGTGTTGCTGATGCATTTTCTGGCGTGAAGAGTGTTTCCACAAGTTTAAATCATCAGATTGTTGAGATAAAGGAACCCCATGCTATTGGGGGAAAACAAGATAATCCATATCAAAGTGATGATAGGCATGAAAACACAGGCAGCTTTCCTCTTTTAAGAAGCTTACCCAGTGGACTAACTCGAGCGGATGATGAAAAGATGTTAACTTTTGCTCCTACCTCATCATTAACTGTAGTAACTTTTCGGAATAGTGAAGGTGAGACACGGCGTCTTGTGGATATTTCTCCTGGTGAGCTCTCAAAAACGTCAACCGATGCCGTTAATGGTTCCCAGCTTTATGCTCTAGGTGATAAAGTTGCAAAATCTTTAGGTGGTAACGCTAGGTATGAGAATGGCACGTGGACTGCTCCTACATTCAAGGTTAAGCGCTTCAATTCTGATGGTGACGTTATTGACTCGACTTATGACAGTGTCGCGTCTGCATTTGCCGGTGTTGGTGATTCTATCACGAATATTAAAAATGAGATTAGCAAAGAAATTGCTGGTGAAAAAAGTGCTTCTTTAATCTGGAGCCAAACGGCGAATGCCTTTGTAGCGACGCATGGGGATAGTAAAGAGAACAGCAAGATTACGTCTCTTAAAAATGGAGACATTAGTAGAACGTCAAGTGATGCTGTAGCGGGTAACCAGCTTTATGCTCTAGGTGATAAAGTTGCGCAGTCTTTAGGTGGTGGTGCTAAGTATGAGGATGGCAAATGGAGCAAACCTAAGTTCACGGTTAAAACAGTAAAATCTGATGGTACTGAGAGTGAGGAGAGCTATACAGATGT
Source organism: Bartonella sp. CM31XJBT (assembly GCF_028618555.1). Classification (GTDB taxonomy): domain Bacteria; phylum Pseudomonadota; class Alphaproteobacteria; order Rhizobiales; family Rhizobiaceae; genus Bartonella. The sequence goes on from NZ_JAQITD010000028.1 coordinate 12,914, forward strand.
GGCTTCAGCGTTTGCCGGCGTAGGCACTTCTTTCACGGATTTACATAAAGAGATTACCAATGAAATTAGCACTGCTCAGGCTGACGCGTTGTTGTGGGATAAAGCTAAAGGTGCGTTTGTAGCGACGCATGGGGACAGTAAAGAGAACAGCAAGATTACGTCTCTTAAAAATGGAGACATTAGTGGAACCTCAACGGATGCTGTAGCGGGTAACCAGCTTCATGCTCTAGGGAGCAGTGTTGCAAAATCTTTAGGTGGTAAAGCTAAGTATGAGAATGGAACTTGGAGTGCGCCTACATTCACGGTTAAGAGCGTGAAAGAAGATGGCAAAACAGAAGATAAAGAGTATCATGATGTAGCAACAGCGTTTGCTGGTGTAGGAACTTCTTTCGCGAATGTGAATAATTCTATCACGAATATTAAGGATGAAATTAGCAAAGATATTGCTGAAGCAAAGAGTGATTCCTTGAATTGGAGCGACACTGCACATGCCTTTGTAGCGACGCATGGGGACAGTAAAGAGAACAGTAAGATTACGTCTCTTAAAAATGGAGACATTAGTAGAACGTCAACGGATGCTGTAGCGGGTAATCAGCTATATGCTCTAGGGAGCGGTGTTGCGAAGTCTTTAGGTGGTAAAGCTAAGTATGAGAATGGAACTTGGAGTGCGCCTACATTCGCGGTTAAGAGCGTGAAAGAAGATGGTAAAACAGAAGATAAAGAGTATCATGATGTAGCAACAGCGTTTGCTGGTGTAGGAACTTCTTTCGCGAATGTGAATAATTCTATCACGAATATTAAGGATGAAATTAGCAAAGATATTGCTGAAGCAAAGAGTGATTCCTTGAATTGGAGCGACACTGCACATGCGTTTGTAGCGACGCATGGTGAAGAGAAGGCAAGCAGCAAGATAACATCGCTTACCAATGGGTCTATAACTAAAGACTCAAGTGATGCTGTAGCGGGCAATCAGCTATATGCTCTAGGGAGCAGTGTTGCGAAGTCTTTAGGTGGTAAAGCTAAGTATGAGAATGGAACTTGGAGTGCGCCTACATTCGCGGTTAAGAGCGTGAAAGAAGATGGCAAAACAGAAGATAAAGAGTATCATGATGTAGCAACAGCGTTTGCTGGTGTAGGAACTTCTTTCGCGAATGTGAATAATTCTATCACGAATATTAAGGATGAAATTAGCAAAGATATTGCTGAAGCAAAGAGTGATTCCTTGAATTGGAGCGACACTGCACATGCTTTTGTAGCGACGCATGGTGAAGAGAAGGCAAGCAGCAAGATAACATCGCTTTCCAATGGGTCTATAACTAAAGACTCAAGTGATGCTGTAGCGGGCAATCAGCTATATGCTCTAGGGAGCGGTGTTGCGCAATCTTTAGGTGGTAAAGCTAAGTATGAAGGTGGCACATGGACAGCTCC
>NZ_JAQITD010000029.1 GCF_028618555.1 Bartonella sp. CM31XJBT
GTCAGCTTTATTCGCTGAACGAACAACTTGCAACCTATTTTGGTGGAGGTGCAGGTTATGATGAGCAAGGACAATGGAAAGCTCCAAGTTTTAAGGTTAAGGCAGTTAAGGATAATGGTAAATCTGAAGAGATAGACTATGGCAATGTGGCGGATGCTTTGACTGGAGTTGGTAATTCTTTCACAAATATTAGAAATGAGATCAGCAAAGAGATTAATAATGAGATTGCCAATGTGAAAGGTGATAGCCTTGTTAAGAAAGATCAAGCAACCAATCTTATCACTATTGGTAAAGAAGTAGAAGGCAGTGAAATCAATATCGCTAATAGTGGCAAAGCAGATCGAACTCTTTCTGGTGTGAAGGCAGCAACACAAAATAATGAAGCGGTTAATAAAGGTCAGCTTGATGAAAGTTTAAAGAAGCTTTCTAACAGTCTTCAATCAGATGACTCGGCTGTTGTTCACTATGATAAAAAAGAGGGTGATAATAACACTATAAATTATGCGAGTGTGACTTTAGGAAAAGGTGCAAATTCTGCTGCTGTAGCACTTCACAATGTTGCTGATGGTCAGATTGCCAAGGGTTCATATGATGCAGTCACGGGTGGACAGCTTCATATCATCACAGATGATTTCTCAAAGATTTTAGGTGGCGATGTATCCTTTGATGGCAAAAACTTTAAAGGACCAGGGTATAAATTATCGAATATTGATGAAAAAGGTGTTGTAACAGATAAACCGCATACCGATGTTGGTTCTGCCTTTAAAGGACTTGATGATAATATCAAGAATGTGAATGCTCGCATTAAGGAAGTCTCAGAAGGAGTTGCACAAGATTCTTTATCTTGGAGCGATGCTGACAAAGCTTTTGTCGCCCAGCATGGGGAAGGTGATGACAGAAAGGCAAGTAAAATCACATCGCTTGCTGTAGGAGATATTACGAAAGAATCGATGGATGCCGTAAATGGTTCTCAACTTTATTCACTGGGCGATAAGGTTGCAAAATATTTTTCTGATGACGCTGAATATAAGGATGGGGAATTGAAAGTTCCTGATTTTAAGCTCAAAATTATCAATGATGATGGCACTGAAGCTGAATCAAGCTATAAGAATGTATCAGATGCATTTTCAGGTGTGGGTAAACTTTTCACAAAGGTTCAAACTGCGATCAGCGATGTAATCAGTAATTTGCTTGTTACGAAAAATGAAGATGTTATCAACATTGGTAAAGGAGTAGAAGGTAGTGAAATCAATATCGCAAACAAGAGTGGTAAGGATCGAACCCTTTCTGGTGTGAAGGCAGCAGAAAAAGCCAATGAAGCTGTGAACAAAGAACAATTTGATAAAGGTTTGAAGGATCTTTCTGATACCCTTCTGTCTGATAGTTCTTCTGTTGTTCTTTACGATAAAACAACAGATAATCAAACTGATTATACAAATGTAACTTTTGGGAAAGGGAAGGATGCTACACCTGTTGCGCTCCATAATGTAGCCGCCGGATCGATTGCGGAAAACTCAACGGATGTTATCAATGGAGGACAGGTTCACATTCTTTCAATGGATATAGCAAAATTGTTGGGTGGAGATGCTGAATTTAAGGGTGGTGCTTTTAAAGGGCCAACTTATAATTTATCCAGTATTGATAAAGGTGGCGAAGTAACAGATAAACCGCATACCGATGTTGGTTCTGCCTTTAAAGGACTTGATGACAATATCAAGAATGTGAACGCTCGCATTAAGGAGGTCTCAGAGGGAGTTGCACAAGATTCTTTATCTTGGAGCGATGGTGACAAAGCTTTTATCGCTCTGCATGGGAAAGGTGATGACAGAAAAGCAAGCAAGATCACATCACTTGCGGCTGGCTCTATAGTATCAGGCTCGAGTGATGCGGTTAATGGCGGACAGATTTATGATCTGAATCAGTCGCTAGCAAAGTATTTTGGTGGTGATGCTAAGTATGATGGTGATGGCTGGGCGCTTCCAGGTTTCAAGATAATGACTTTCCAAGAAGATGGAAGCTTTGAAGAGGAGAATTATGATAGCATTGCAGCCGCGTTTGCCGGTGTAAATAAGGTTTTCAAGAATCTTCATAATGAGATTTCAGACAACATTGAGCAAAATGCGTTGTTGTGGAGTGATGATGCAGGTGCGTTTGTAGCACAGCATGAGAAAGAAGGTAACAAGGAAAACAGCAAGATCACGTTCCTTGCGAAAGGAAAGATATCAGAAGATTCGACGGATGCGATTAATGGTGGTCAGATTTATACACTTCAACAGACATTTGCCTCATATTTTGGTGGAGGAGCTGGTTATGATAAGGAAGGAAACTGGCAAGGACCAAAATTCACTGTTCAGGTCTTTAATAAGGATGGTACGAAAGGTGATAAAGAGGAACGTAATAATGTCTCTGAAGCATTTGATGTTGTTAATGACAGCATGAGCACTATCAACGATCGTATAAAAGAAGTTGAAAAGGGTACCTCTTTGAATAGTCTGAATTGGAATGAAGAAAAAGGAAGTTATGATGCATCTCATGTGGATTCTCAGGGTGTTAAGAGTCCAAGTAAGATTATCAATGTAGCGAATGGTAAGGTAGACAGAGATTCAAAAGAAGCAGTGAATGGAGGACAGCTTTGGGAAACTCAGCAGATGATTACAGATCAGGTCAAGGATATTGAAAATAGAGTTACGGAGGGATCTGTACAATACGATAAAGATAAAGAAACGGGAAAAAAGACCAATAAAGTTAGCTTAGTTGGTGGAGATGAAAGTTCTCCAGTATTAATAGCCAATGTAGCCGATGGAAAGATTGAAAAGGATTCGAAAGAAGCGGTTAATGGCGGTCAATTAAAAGATAAGATGGATTTTGTGCTTGAAAGTGCCAATAAGTATACGGATGAGCAAATTTCTCATCTTGTAAAAGATGGAGTTAGTGGGGCTAATTCGTATACGGATATGAAGTTTTCGACATTAAGTTATGCTGTTGAGGATGTTCGAAAAGAGGCAAGACAAGCAGCAGCTGTTGGTTTAGCGGTAGCTGGTTTACGCTATAGTGATATTCCTGGAAAATTAACAATCGCATTTGGTAGTGGTTTATGGCGTAGTCAATCTGCTTTTGCTTTTGGTGCAGGTTATACTTCAGAGAACGGTGATATTGGTTCCAACTTGTCAATTACCACTTCTGGAGGTCACTGGGGTATAAGTACAGGGGTTAATGTGATACTCAACTAATAAACGACTAAATCCATAAAATTGATTTGCCTTTTTCTTATTTAAGAAAAGGGCAAATTTTTTACTTTCTTCCAGAACTCTCTAAAGCTATTCTAAATGTATAAAACTCCCGTAATTATATAAAATCCGAATATAAAAAGCTTATTACAACTTTTGTTGAGAATAAAAGAGCTTAGTGGTAAAGATTCAAAAAATTGATTGCTATTATTTTGATTTATTAAAATGCTTCAAGCAATGTAAATACGAATATACCCTTTATTAAAAGAAGACAGTTTTAGCTTTTATTTTCGTATAGTTTTAAACGTATGCTTTATAATGCAACGATCTACAGGATATGCAATGTACTCCAAACACAAGTATTGCTTTAGGGTAGTGGAGCGCAAACGGAAAAAGAATGGAGCGTTGCTGTAGGCAATATGGCTCATGCTTTAGAGAAAAGCAGTGTCGCAGTAGGTGGTGAATATAATAAGAAGAGCGAACACGGGGAAAATGATTATACTCTTTCGAAGAGTGATTATTCAACAGTAGTAGGAGCTGTTTCTAAAGCTTTAGAATATGGTTCGATTGCTCTTGGTCACTCCGTGCATATGCATTTGCTCAATAAGCTATTTCTATGGGCTTCTATTCAAAAGCAAAAGGGGGTGGAAGTATCGCTTTAGGTTCCTATTCTAAAGAAAGTGATGGTTGATGGGAGAGCTATCGGGAACAACTCTGTGTCTGGTAGAGCTGCTGGCGTTTTTGGAGATACGTCTGTTCTGCAAGGACCGGTTAAAAACATCTAATTTCAATGGAAAAGTACGAAAGTTGCAGTAAGTATTGGTGTTCCTAGTAAGAACATAACGCGACAAATTATAGGCGTAGCAGCTGGCGTAGCAGCTGATAGAAAATCTGCCGATGCAGTGAACCTTAGACAGTTGCAAGATTTAGAAGAAGTCGTAAGAAAAAAAGGTTGGAAACTGTCTATTTCTGGTGAGGCAGCTAAAGATATGGGTGCTAGATAGTACAATGAATTTTTCACAACTGAAGGGAATAAAAGAACAAGTAGCAGTGAGTATTTTTGTAAAATAGGATACAGCAACGAGACACATTACCATTAGTAAGGATATAGATGGGGCATTTTAGTAAAAAGCTTTCATAAATCCTCTAATGAAATAAAAAAATCTTATTCACGAAAAATAAACTGATGCCTAAGCGGATGATCAATAGGCACAAAAAATTATACCTCTTTCAAAGAGATCAAAGCTAAAAACGACACACAACCTTTGATAGAAAAACGAAATCCATTCTAATATTAAGTATTTTTTTACCTTCCTCAAATTGACTTTCACGAACCTGCCCCTAATTACCCTCTAAAGACACTGTAGAAACAACAGTTTATGTCTTAATTTTATTTATGTCCTAAAACACGCTGTAAAAGCAGGAACACGCAAGGGAAATAAGAAGGCTTTAGAGTTCTAGAGCATACCTTTTTTGTGTTTTTAATCTATTATTATGAAGGGGGTTTTTATGAAAAAATTATATACTACACAAAATCTACGTGATTTGAGGTTTTCTCGTTCACATCATCGATCATCATTGTTTAAAGTAGCTTCGTTAGGAACTGCGGTGGCATTGTTTTTATCGAATGCTTCTCCTGTTTTTTCAGCAAATCTCGATTTAACAAAAGCATCTCTTGAAAGTATGAAGAATGCTGCCGTGGTTTATCCGCAAAGTACTCTTTCTGCTTATAATGATTATACAAGTGGTATGGGGGGGGAAAATTCTGTCATAAATGTTTTAACAGTCGACGGAAGGTCTGTATGGAAAGATGCGCAAAATATCTTTACAGTGGGTGGCGCTGTTATTTTAGATCCAGAGAAATATACGGCAAAGGGGAAAAGTGTTGCTATAGACTCTACAGCGCACGCTTTAGGACTAGGTAATATCGCGATAGATGCCGGATATAATAACCAAGATGATATTAGGGATGCATTCTTAAATGCTTATTCTTCACGAGTGAGGGCCAATAGTAATGAAACTGTTGCTATAGGGTTTGGGCCTGAAACGCGGGCGTATGGAAAGGTTATTCTTGGGGACGGTTCTTCGAGTAAGGCGGGTCCGGGTGCTCCCGGTTTCGATTTTCTCACTAAAAGCCCGTCAAAGCTAGAGAATGAAGTATGGAAAAGTAATGCGGGTCCAGCAACTATTGGTAATGATGTAAATAAGATGACGCGCCAGCTTGAAGGGGTGGCAGCTGGTACTTATAATACTGATGCTGTGAATGTTGCGCAGTTAGGATCATTACAAAAATACGTAGACCAAGGTTGGAGTTTGTCTGTTGGGGGTGAAAATGCTAAAGCCGTTGGTATAAAAGATACTGTAGATTTGTCAGCGGCAAGTGGCAACCTTACGATTACAAAAGGTGAGGAAGACAATAATGTAAAATTTGATCTAGCTGAGAATATTAAAGTGGAACGAGTTACCGCTGGAAGAAGCTCTATAAGTGATGATGGCATTCTGTTTGCTAATGGGGCTGGTATAACTGTGGATGGTATTGATGCTGGTAATAAAAAGATTACAGGAGTGGCAGCTGGGGAAGAACCTGAGGATGCAGTGAATTTTGCGCAGTTAGGGAAGATTGAGAATACAGTTGAAGGTGTAACTCATAATATATCACAATATTTTGGTGGTGGAGCGGATGTATTTAACGGTAAGGCGCCCAGTTACACTATTCAGGGCAAACCACATAATGGTTTTGAATCTACTTTTAATGCTGTTGATACTTCTATCACGAATATACAAAATCAGATTGCGAATGTGGCAAAAAACAGCCTCGTTAAGCAGGAGGAAAATGAAAGTGCTATCACCATTGGTGAGTCAACAGGTGGCACTGAAATCAATGTTGCAAACAAATCTGGTGAAAATAGGATAATTTCCGGTGTGAAGGCAGCTGTAAATGCTAATGACGCTGTTAATAAAGAACAACTGGATGGGCGTATAGCAGATATTAGTAACAGTATTAATAACATTGAAGAGGGAAGTGCTTTTGCAGTTCTCTACGATAAAAAAGCAGATGGAGCCGTTAATTATAATAGTGTGTCTTTAGGTGGTGATAAGACTACGGCACCGGTTGCTCTCCATAATATTAAAGATGGCATGATTGCGCAAGGATCGCATGATGCAATTAATGGTAGCCAGATTGAAAAAATATCCCGAGATGTAGCAGTCATTTTTGGTGGTGATGCGGAATTTAGCGAAGGTATTTTGTTTGGTCCGCACTATCATTTATCGCAAATTTCTGAAGATGGTGTAGCAATAACTAAGGACCATAATAATGTTGGTGATGCTTTGACAGGGCTTGATGACAATATCAACAATGTGAATAGCCGCTTAACACATGTAGCCAATGAGTTTACTCAGAAAATTGATGGTGTCTCTAAAGATTCTCTGTTGTGGAGTAATAATGAGCAGGCATTTGTAGCACAGCATGGAGCAGACAAAGAAAATAGCAAAATTAAATTTCTTGCCAATGGAGACATTTCTGCTAATTCAACCGATGCGGTAAATGGTTCACAACTTTTTGTTACTAATCAGAATGTTACCACTGTTACGAATAATCTAGCAAAAATTTCTCAAAATACATCTCAATATTTTGGTGGTGGTGCAGATGTATCTAACGGTAAGGCTCCCACTTACACTATTCAGGGTAAGCCACATAATGGTTTTGAATCTACTTTTAATGCTGTTGATGCTTCTATCACGAATATTCAAAATCAGATTACGAATGCGACAAAAAACAGCCTCGTTAAACAAGAAGAGAATGAAGGTACTATCACCATAGGTAAGGCAACAGGTGGTATAGAAATCAATGTTGCAAATAATGCAGGCAACGATAGGACGATTTCTGGTGTGAAGGCAGCTGTAAATGCTAATGAAGCTGTTAACAAAGCCCAGCTTGATAAAAGTATAGAGATGATTTCTAATGATATTAATCTCACAAGTGCTGCTGCAGTTCTCTACGATAAAGAAAACGGTGCCATTAATTATGGTAGCGTAACTTTAGGTGGGGTAGATAACCAAGACCCTGTTGCTCTTCATAATGTTAAAGATGGCATAATTGCGCAAGGATCGCATGATGCAATCAATGGGAACCAAATTAATAAAATATCTGGAGATATAGCAAATTATTTTGGTGGTGGTGCGTCATTCAAGAATGGTACCTTTAAAGGACCAAAATATAGTTTATCTGTTATTGATACAGATGGTCAGATGGCAAAAGCCAACTATTATGACGTTGGGTCAGCTTTGACAGGTCTTGATGCAAATGTGAAGAGTGTGAATACGCATCTGACGAATGTGGTAAACGATGTTAATGAAAAAATCACGAATATTACTCAAGAAGTTAAAGGGGACGCCTTGTTGTGGAACGGTGATGAGCAGGCATTTGTAGCACAGCATGGAGAGGGAAGAACCAATAGCAAAATTAAGTTTCTTGCCAATGGAGATATTACTGAAAATTCAACCGATGCGGTAAATGGTTCGCAACTTTTTGTTACTAATCAGAATGTTACCACTGTTACGAATAATCTAGCAAAAATTTCTCAAAATACATCTCAATATTTTGGTGGTGGAGCGGATGTATCTAACGGTAAGGCTCCCACTTACACTATTCAGGGTAAGCCACATAATGGTTTTGAATCTACTTTTAATGCTGTTGATGCTTCTATCACGAATATTCAAAATCAGATTACGAATGCAACAAAAAATAGCCTCGTTAAGCAGGAAGAGAATGAAGGTGCTATCACCATTGGTGAGTCAACAGGTGGTATAGAAATCAATGTTGCAAACGAATCTGGTGATGCTCGTACAATTTCCGGTGTAAAAGCTGCAGAGTGGAGTGATGAAGCTGTTAACAAAGCCCAGCTTGATAAAAGTATAGAGATGATTTCTAATGATATTAATCTCACAAGAGCTGCTGCAGTTCTCTACGATAAAGAAAATGGTGCCATTAATTATGGTAGCGTAACTTTAGGTGGGGTAGATAACCAAGACCCTGTTGCTCTCCATAATGTTAAAGATGGCATAATTGCGCAAGGATCGCATGATGCAATCAATGGGAACCAAATTAATAAAATATCTGGAGATATAGCAAATTATTTTGGTGGTGATGCCTCATTCGAAAATGGTGCCTTTAAAGGACCAAAATATAGTTTATCTGTTATTGTTGAAGATGGTCAGGTGGCAAAAGCCAATTATCATGACGTTGGCTCAGCTTTGACAGGTCTTGATGCAAATGTGAAGAGTGTGAATACGCATCTGACGAATGTGGTAAACGATGTCAATGAAAAAATCACGAATATTACTCAAGAAGTTAAAGGGGACGCCTTGTTGTGGAACAGTGATGAGCAGGCATTTGTAGCACAGCATGGAGAGGGAAGAACCAATAGCAAAATTAAGTTTCTTGCCAATGGAGATATTTCTGCTAATTCAACCGATGCTATAAATGGTTCGCAACTTTATCTTATGAGCAACCAATTGGCTGCGTATTTTGGTGGTGGCGCTGGCTATAATAATGGAGAATGGACTGCTCCTACTTTCAAGATAGCACAATTTAAGGCTGACGGTAGCTCTGGTGAAAAGAAGAATTATCATAACGTTGCCAGTGCTTTTGACGGCGTGAGTGAGAGTATGTCTAAGATAAACGACCGCATTCAAAATGTTGAAAACAATGTCTCGTCTAATGGTTTAAATTGGAATGAGCAGAAAAAAGCTTATGACGCTAGCCATGATGGTCAACCAAGTAAGATTATCAATGTAGCAGATGGTAAAATTGTAGAAGGGTCAAAAGATGCAGTCAATGGCGGACAGCTTTGGGAGACCAACGAACGTATCACTGGCGTTGAAAAAGATATTAAGCATATTGAAAACAGAGTCGACAATATTTCCACTACGGTTACGAATATTGGTGAAACGGTTTTCAATATTGAAGACAGAGTTGATAATATTGAGAACACGGTTAATAATCTTTCTGATGGCGCAGTTAACTATGATAAAGATGGAGAAGGAAACAAAACCAATAGGATCACTTTAGAGGGTGGAGATTCCAGTGAACCTGTTTTAATTGATAATGTTGCGGATGGCCGTATTGAGAAGGACTCGAAAGAAGCGGTGAATGGTGGTCAACTGCATGATTACACTCAGCAACAGATGAAAATTGTTCTCGATGATGCAAAAAAATATACGGATAGTCGGGTGGATAATATTGTTATTAATGCCATTGATGATGCTGTTGATCGGTCTGACCGATATACAGATATGAAGTTTAATATTTTAAGTTATGATATTAAGAGCGTACGGAAAGAGGCAAGGCAAGCAGCCGCCGTTGGTTTAGCAGTATCCAACCTACGTTACTTCGACGAGCCAGGATCTTTGAGTGTCTCATTTGGTAGCGGCACATGGCGTGGACAATCCGCATTTGCTCTTGGTGCTGGTTATACATCTGAAAACGGAAAAATCCGCTCTAATCTCTCTGCCACGAGTGCTGGTGGTCATTGGGGCATAGGTGGTGCAATTACTCTGAAAATAAAATAATACGAACAACGAAAACAAAACATCCACCCTTATTTATTGAAATAAGGGTGGATATTTTTTTACAGACGCACAGTATTTATCTAGAGATAAGCATAATATTTGATGAGGCTATAGACTGTGAGGTTTTATAGAAGATTTTTCTATATTTTGTTGAAAAAAGATCATAGTAGAATCCATATTGCTAAAAAGTTATATTTTTATGTTGCTATTTTCTTGAACAGCCTATAGCAATATGGGAGTGTATATTAGTAAGACTCATTTTGATAAAATAATTCAAAGGGGGAAAAGTAGTGCGTAAAGATAAAAGGTACATCACAGGACCGCGCATATATCATTATATGATATATTAAAAAGAAAAAATCCAACTAAAAAGCCAGTTATCCAAGGAAAACTATATTCCGGACATATTACAATTTCTTTTTACTTTACTTATTATTAACAAAACCATGCTTTCTAATAAAAATAAAGTCTATAATTAGGAAAATACATACTAAAACCTAGTACAAAGGATTTTATAGTAACCACTACCAAGTAAAAAGTAATATTAAATATACAAGATCTCTTTTTTAGTTAGGAAAAAACAGCACACTAAAACCCTTAGACTCTAAATGTGTCACCTTTATGTCCACAAAACATAATCAAAAAAACAAACATTTAGATCTCAATACAGAGAGCGCAAACAAAACAAAACTAAAGACTCAAAATGTTCACACTCTAAGCAATGATCGTCTACTCTAAATTCCAAGAAGGTCAATAATGCTAAAATGTGTCTTTTTTATGTTTTGGAGGTGTTTCTAAGTTTTTTCATTGGAGAGTTTGTTATGAAAAAATTATATTCCCCACAAGCTGCGAGTGAATTAAAACGTTCTCGTTTTTCTTTTGTTAAAGTTCTTTCGTTGGCTATAGCGGCTACATTCTTATCGAATGTTACATCTGTTTTTTCAGCAAATCCTGATTTTAGAAACACATTTATTGAAGGTGTTAACAGTGCTGGTGTCTCTTATCCACAAAACATCATCTCTGTTGCTGGTTTGAATGCTTCTGATGACTATGCAAATTTTTTAACCAAAACTCTTCTGGGGACGAGTGATGAGAGCTCTATAATAAATGTTCTGACGGCAGATGGTGATAATTTATCGAAAGGGGAGGTAAGTAAAGAGGAACGATATAAAGGAATCCTCACTAATCGTCAGTTGTCTGTTTCTGATAGCTCTACAGCCCAACCGTTTTCAGGGAATTATGAAAGTGCAACGCCTGTTAATGTTTCTGACCTTTTGCGGGGTGGAACTGCAGGAATGCAACGTTCTCAAAACAACAATGTTCGTTTGGGTGATGGGCAGACTGTGGGAGATAGCAAGTGGAGTGTTGCTATTGGTGACAATGTGTCTGTTAATGCTGGTGTGTCAACAACATACGGTTCTGTTGTTGTCGGGTATGGTGCAAAAACTGGTGCCGGTTGGAATGTTCTTGTTGGTTATATGACAGAAGCACCTCGCGGCGCATATGGTTCTGTTGTTTTGGGGCGGGGGGCAAAAACGGAAGGTGTTTATAGCATTGCAATTGGTGGTGTTGGAACTACTGGAAATAACCAGGATATTGATGTAAAAAATAGAGTACTTGTAGCTGGTGATTATGCAATGGCTCTTGGTTACGGCGCGAAGGATTATGCAGAAAAGGGGATTGTTCTTGGTTACAATGCATCTGCAGCAAAGGAGGCGCTGTATGGTATTGCTATAGGTAGTCAGGCAAATGCGATGGGTGAATCTAGTATTGCTATAGGTTCCATGTCTTACACTTTTGCTCCAAAAAGTATCGCAATGGGGGCAGGGTCTGTAGTTTCTGTAAACGGTGGCGTTGCTATAGGAGGTGATTCTGTATCTGATAGGGCTGCAGGTGTTTCAGGATATACTTCTTTGCTGCAGGGGCCGGCAAAAAACACTGAAACGCAATGGAAAAGTACGATGGGTGCCGTTAGTGTTGGTAACTCTAGTAAGGGCGTAACGCGGCAGATTACAGGTGTAGCAGCTGGTAGTGAACCTTCCGATGCAGTAAATGTTGTGCAGTTAAAAGACTTAGAAAGTGTCGTAAGAAATGGCGGTTGGAAGCTATCTGTTGGGGGTAAGGATGGTAAGACCGTTATCATGGATAGCGCGGTAGATTTTTCCGCTGGAAGTGCAAATCTCACGGTTACAAAGGGCAAAGATGACAATAATATAAAATTTGATCTCGCCAAGAGTGTCATAGTCGATAAAATACAAACAGGAAACAATATCTTAGATGCAACAGGTTTAGTGATTGCCAATGGTCCAAAAGTGATAACTTCTGGTATTGATGCTGGAGGTAAAAAGATAACAGGAGTGGCAACGGGTACTGAAAGCACCGATGCGGTGAATTTTGCACAGCTAAAAGCAGCACAAGAAGCAGCGGTTATAAAAGGTTTAAAAATTAACACTACTGGCAAAGATTTTGCAGATGCTATAGCTGATGCAGAAAATTCAGTCGCTCTTGGTGCTGGCGCAAAAGCTGATGGCGAATCTGCGTTGGCTCTTGGTTACGGCGCGAAGAATTACGCAGAAAAGGGGATTGTTCTTGGTTACAATGCATCTGCAGCAAAGGAGGCGCGGTATAGTATTGCTATAGGTAGTGAGGCAAATACGTTTAATCATTATTCGATAGCTATAGGTCCTGAGGCACTGGTAGAGAAGGGGGGGAGCCGTGGTATTGCTATAGGTTATCAAGCACGGGTATCAAAGGAAGTGGATAGCATTGCTATAGGCTACATGGCTCATGCTTTAGGCAAAGACAGTATCGCGATAGGTTCCGAATATAATGAATCGATTGGGACAGGCGATCATACAATTGCAAAGGCTGATTATGCAACGGCTGTTGGTGCTGTTTCTCAAGCTTTGGAATATGCTACGACTGCTATAGGACATCGTGCAAAGTCAGCCGCAAAGAATGCTACTGCTTTGGGTTTTTATTCACAAGCAACGGCAGAAGGAAGTGTTGCTCTAGGAAGCGATTCTGTATCTGATAGGGCTGCTGGTGTTTTGGGTTATACTTCTTTGTTGCAGGATTCTTCACAAAGCGCCGAGTCGCAATGGAAAAGTACGCAGGGCGCAGTGAGTGTTGGTAATTTTGCTAAGGGTATAACGCGACAAATTACAGGCGTAGCAGCTGGGAGTGAATCTACCGATGCAGTTAATCTTGGACAGTTAAAAGATTTGGAAGAAGTTGTAAGAAAAAACGGTTGGAAATTGTCTGTTGGCGGTGAAAATGGCGAGACCGTTCTTATAGACGATGAAGTAGATTTTTCTGCTGGAAGTACAAATCTCACGGTTACAAAGGGCGATAAAGACAATAATATAAAATTTGATCTCGCCAGGAGTGTCATAGTCGATAAAATACAAACAGGAAACAATATCTTAGACGCAACAGGCTTAGTGATTTCTGGTGGACCGAAAATAATCATTTCTGGGATAGACGCTGGGGGTAAAAAGATAACAGGAGTGGCAAAGGGTACTGAAAGCACCGATGCGGTGAATTTTTCGCAATTAAAAGATGTCAAAGAACAAGTAGCAGCCAGTAGCTTCGTTAAACAGAATGTAGAAACGAGACACATCAGTATTGGAAAAGAAACAGATGGTGATAAAATTGATATTGCCAACAACAAAAATGAAAAGCGTACTCTTACAGGTATAAAGAATGGCGCGCTCACAGCAGCTTCAAATGAAGCAGTAAATGGTTCCCAGCTTTTTGAAACAAATAAAAATGTTACGACTGTAACAAGTGATCTCAAAACAGCATCTGAGAATGTAGTCAAATATTTTGGTGGTGGTGCTAGTTATAAAGATGGCATTTGGACAGCCCCTACATTCACGCTTAAAACCTTCGATGCTGATGGTGGATCTAAAGATAAGGATTATCCTGATGTAGCGGATGCACTTGCCGGTGTTGGAAGTTCTATCACGAATGTTCAGAATAAATTGACTGAACAGGTTAATAATGTGATTACCAAAGTGGAAAGCGAGAGCTTTGTTCAGCAAGATAAGACAACGAGTCGTCTCACTATTGGTGCAAAAGTAGGTGGCGCAGAAATCAATATTGCAAATGAAAGCGGTGCTGATCGGATAATTTCTGGTGTTGGGGAAGCAAAGAACAATAATGACGCTGTTAACAAAAGCCAG
>NZ_JAQITD010000003.1 GCF_028618555.1 Bartonella sp. CM31XJBT
CCTACGGACCACGCAATTGGGCTTACACCGCTCAAGGCTCAAGCGTACTCGAACCCTCCTCCGTTTACGACAATGGCAAAACCACAACATTTACATTTCCAGACAACCAAGAAATCCCTGCCATTTACATCGTCAACAATGACGGTACAGAATCGCTGGTTCCCAAAACCACAAGAGGCAACATGGTGATTGTCCATGCCATTAGCGCGCGCTTCACCCTAAGAAAGGGAAGAAACGTCCTATGCGTCTTTAACGAAGCCTATCAACCAAAAGGCACAAATCCAAATACCGGAACAACCTCACCATC
This sequence comes from Bartonella sp. CM31XJBT, assembly GCF_028618555.1. Lineage (GTDB taxonomy): Bacteria > Pseudomonadota > Alphaproteobacteria > Rhizobiales > Rhizobiaceae > Bartonella. Next base: position 308 of record NZ_JAQITD010000003.1, read on the forward strand.
TGTTGAACGTAAAGTTGCATCAGATCTTTAAATAAGCGGGAATTGAAGGGGACAACTTATGAGTGATAAACCAATCATCGAAGATCGCGGATCTATTGGGGATGGCAAAAACAATAGCGCCAAAACCGCCGGCAAAAAAATAGTTGTCGCAATTGCCTGTATAGGAATCTGCGGCTATGTGCTCTGGAACATCTTATCCACCCCCACAGAACAAAAAAACACCGCAAAAGCTCATAAAAAACAAGAACAAAGCTTTCACAACACCCTCGCGCCTTTAGAGCTCGCCCCCTCTGACCCGCGTGCCAACATAGCGCCAATAACCTTACCACCCCCACAACCACTCGCACCAGAGCCCAAAAAAGATGACCCACTACTTGATGCCGCAAGACGTGCCCCTGTTCTCGCTTTTGCCAAAGGCTCTAAATCTGAATTAAAAGACATCGTCAACACTGCTCTAAACCCCCTTGACAAATTCCATGCCCTTGAAAATCTCGCGAATGCGCAAAATTCTCCTGCCCTTCAAAACACACAAAATTTTGCAACCCTTTTAAAACCCACCACAACAGAAGAAACAAAAGCAAAACTCATCGGCAATAGAAACTTTATCATCGCCATGGGAACCTCTATCCCCTGTATCTTAGAAACGGCATTAAACAGCGACCAACCAGGCTTTGCAAGCTGCATAATCAACCGTGATATCCTCTCTGACAATGGGCGCGTTGTTTTGCTTGATAAAGGAACCCAAGTCATTGGAGAATACCGCGGTGGGATAAAACAAGGTCAATCTCGCCTCTTTGTGCTCTGGACAAGAGCCAAAACCCCAACCGGTGTCATCATTCCCCTTGCCTCACCAGCAACCGACACTTTAGGCAGAGCTGGTTTTGATGGCAACATCAACACCCATTGGTGGGAACGCTTTGGCTCTTCCCTTTTACTCACCGTTATTGATGGTGTCACAACAAACCTCACCAATAGAATGCAAAAAAAATCCAATAAAGCAGGTGCAAACAACTCTGCGGGTGGTGGTTTTGAAGGCGCAGACAACATTGGAAAAGATACTGCCACCATTGCCCTTGAAAATCAAATCAACATCCCTCCTACTCTAGAAAAATTTCAAGGCGAACTCGTCAACATCTTTGTAGCAAGAGATCTCGATTTTTCATCTGTCTATAAACTCGTCGTAAAAAGCAAAAGAAACCGCTCTACTCCTAGCTATTCCTTTTTTCATTAAGCCAATAAAGTCACATTATGCCATCAGCCAAAAATGCAGAACGAGCCTCTATCGTTTTAACAAAATTAAAAATCTTAGATGACTTCCTCAATAATGAGAATTTATTTGAAATTGTCATCAATCGCCCCGGCGAAGTAATCGTTGAGGGTCCAGATGGTTGGCAAACCCACATCTTAAAAGAACTAACCTACGGCGAACTAGAAGGAATTGCTAAAGTTGTTGCTGCCTATACAACTCAGAAAATCAGTGTAGAAACCCCCGTTCTCTCCGCAACACTACCAAACAACGAACGCATACAAATTGTTATGCCTCCAGCTGTTGCAGCCAATACCATTAGCATGACCATTCGTAAACCTTCATCACGCACTTTTTCTCTTGAAAGTTTACATGAAAACAATCTTTTTTCTGTTGCCCAAAACACCAGTTTCACACCCACGCAACAAATGACTGAACGGTTATCCGAACTCTCTGATACAGAAAAAGAGCTAACAGATCTCTTTATCGCTAAAGATTTTTGCACCTTTTTAGAAAGAGCCGTTATTACACAACAAAATATCTTAATATCTGGAAAAACCGGTTCAGGGAAAACAACCCTCTCCAAAGCTTTAATTGCAAAAATCCCTGACTATGAACGAATTCTCACCATTGAAGACACGCCAGAACTTGTCGTTCCGCACGCCAACAAAGTCCAACTCTTTTATTCAAAAGATAACCAAGGCTTAGCAAAAGCAGGCGCAAAAGAACTGCTTGAATCAGGCTTACGCATGCGCCCCGACAGAATCCTTCTACAAGAGCTGCGTGATGGTACAGCCTTTTACTATATCCGTAATGTCAACTCTGGTCACCCAGGCTCCATTACCACCGTCCACGCCTCAACAGCACTTGCAGCCTTTGAACAAATGACCCTTTTAGTCAAAGAAAGTGACGGTGGTGGTAATTTAGCACGCGATGATATCCGCGGCTTATTAATCTCGATGATAGATGTCATCATCCAATGTAAACGTCTCGAAGGGAAATTTCGTGTAACAGAAATCTATTACGACCCTTTCAAACGCCGTGATGCCTTTTAAAAAAACAATCTAACTAAATAAATCCGAATGCGCCCTGTACGCTCAAATCGTAATTGATTACCACTAATTTTATAAACTAAAAGCCAATCTGGCTCGATGTGTATATTCCGAAAACCACGCCAACCTGCTCTAAGTGAGTGATCTCTATAACGCAAAGGTAACGGCTCTCTTTTTTGAAATAACAGCATTACTTTTTGATTTTTCTTAAATCTTTTCCACGCTTAGCAACTATTTTAAGGTCGTTCTTAAATTGATTTGAGTGAATGATCTGAAACAATAAATACCTAAATTACAAAACAAATCATTCATATCTTTCGCAAAGTATACATCTTATCCTCTATCACTTTTCTCAAAAGTTTTAAGCGTTTTCGCATTAGAAATAGACATATCAAACGGCAATCTTCTTTCATCAACAACTTTAGCTAAAGAAATTCGTATGAAATCAGACACCGTAAGTCCTAAACTTGCTAATATTTCACCGGATTTTTTTAACGCCCTATCTATGCAGGCACGTACAATATCTTTTGTCACACCCATATTAAACACCTCCTTTGATTACCTCTCTTTTACCGTATGGCTTAATAGGGCTTATACAGCATAAGGCTTTATCCTTGCCCTTACCGTATCATATCTATTGATCTTGCACGCGCTATTGCGTTGATTTTCTCCTGTTGTCTCTGCTGCAAAAATTTAACAACCATTTGAAGCTCTTTTATGCAATCTTTATCATGAGACTGTTCTTTGGGGATCACTTTTGATAAATCAAAACCATATTTATGAATGGCATCATGTCCAAAACGTTTATCTAAAGCACTTTGCAGCTTTAAAAATTCTTCACCAACATGCTCTGGTATCTTTGAATAACTATCACGACCAGCTTCAACATTTTTCATAAAAGTCACTGCTTCTTGTGAAAGTGAGGGGACTTCAACTTTCAATCGCTCATGCTCCCGTGTAACACTAACCATCAGCGTCTCATAAGAATTCTCATAAAAGGATTGAAGCATTTTAATAGAAGAAAGTGCAAGAGGAACATGATAAAGCGCTTCTTTTCGTTCTTTTCCTGTAGCCTTCAATTTATCGATAAAACGATCTGATCCACGCAGTTCGCCCGCTCTATCAGGTGCCCTATCCAAAATATCAGAGAGTTTATCGCCTTTACCTGCTAAAATCGTTTGCTCAATCCTAAGCGCAGCCTCTTGTGGATCTTTATAAATAGATGCTAAACGACTGTTTAACTCCTTAAACATATTAACATAAGATTTTTTATTTCTAAGAGCGCTTAGCACCTTCTGTTCTAAATTAGAGTTATCCGTATAAGCCGCAAGGTATGGGGCTTTTTCCGTTGCTTTTGCAACAACATTCAACTCTTTTTGCGATTGTTCAACCTCAAGTTCTTCTTTTTGACGTTTAGCAAAACTTATCTTTTCTCTATCCCAAAGGGTTTCAATCTTTTCTTTTTGTTGTTCTAAGCACTCTTTATTAAGATCAACGCAAAAAGCAATATTTTTGCCAATACCTTGAGAAACATCATCCCTTTTATTTTCTGTAAACTTGGTAAGGTTCTTATAGATGAGTGCAGACAGATATTCTGAATTACCAAAGTGTGCTTCAATTGACGCACGTGTCATTTCTTGTCGCTCAATACCATTCCAGTTGATATGATAACCAGCTTCACAAGCAAGTTGCACCATAAATTCGCGCTGAGTGCGCCCATTCCCCTCTCGAAACGGATGCAACGCATTCAACTCACCCATGTAATACCCAGCCCTTTGGCTAAAGTCATAAGCGCCAAGACCATGCAAATACTGTTCTTTTGCAAGCTTTTTTGTAATCTTCGGTGCATAACTTTCAATCTGATTATAACTAGCAAACATACTATTGCCTTTGGCAATATCCACTAAACGAACTTGTCCCGCCCATTCATATATGTCACCAAACAGTCTTCTATGGATCTCTTTCATGTAATTCAGATCAAACTTACCACGAATAGGAGTATGTACAAATTCGAAAGATTTTACATAAGAAATCGTAGATTCGACACGTTGCAGTGTGGCTTCATCTTTAATACCAAGCCGATTATACATCACACCAGTTTCAGGATCAGTATAAGGATCACCGCTCCCCTTATACTTCACCACGTTTTACCCTCTCCATATAATCTTTGAGGATATCACTTGTTTCAAGCTCTCCAATAATAACACGTTCCATTTGCTCAACGACTTTTGGATCTGGCTCTAATCCCTCTAAACGTTGGCTTGCCAATGCATTTTCAGCATAAAAGCGACGCAGCTTAATTTCCTCTTCACTCAACATATAAAACCCTCCTTTGCTTACATTTATTATAGCCAAGCAGACTATAGAAACAAGATTTTATTGCCTTATCTTACCGTGTCACATCTTTTGCCTTTATCCGCGCTATCGCGTTATTTTGCTCTTCCACATGTCTCTGTTGCAAAAATTTAACAACCATTTGAAGCTCTTTTATGCAATCTTTATCATGAGACTATTGTTAAAAAATTGCTTTTGATAAATCATAATTTGTTTGCATAGCAAGCCAAGCACGTGCTGTGCTTACACCAGACATTTCAAGCCTAATAGCAAGATTAGCACTCATAGCAGCTTTTCCATTTAAAACTCTAGAAAGTGCTCCACGAGATATACCAAGCCACTCTGCTGCTTCATTCACGGATAAACCAAGCTCTTTGATCACATCTTCACACAATAACTCACCGAGATGTGAAGGATTCTTCATCATTGTTTAGACCTCCTTTTTGATGATAGTCTAGATAATCGACCATTTTGACATCTATGCTATCAAAGCAAAATATTACGCGACATTTTCCATTTACAGTAACAATTTCCATTTACAGTAATTGACTAATAATCCTTGAAATCACTTTTTAGCAAATGTAATCAAAAGGACGCATAACTTAAATCATTTGGCGATATAGCACCTTCAAGAACACTTAGAATACGCTTTAATTTTTGCGCATGGGCGGTTCTAATCCCTTCAGTCGTGCCAGTATTAGTAAAAAGCTTCAATTCTTTTATGTTTAAATCCTAAAATCATAAATGAATATAGAGTGTACCCCTCCAAGATACAAAAAACGTTCATAATTTTTATACCACACGGTTTTTTTACTTTATAAACATTAGAACTATCGTGAAAAAATTGCTCATTCTCATCTCTCTCTCATTATTCTACTCATTATTGGAAAAGTATAAGTTCATAATTAGAAGGCGCTAAACGTAATAGGAGCGCATCATATCCCCAATTGGCAGCTGCACTTAGAAACATAACGACGATATAACCAATGACCATTGCTGTTTGATGTTCATAAGGCGCTGCCCCCGCTGTATATCCAGCAAAAAGAATGAATAACACTAATAAACTCCCCCTGCTATAAACTCTGTTAAAATAATAACCGGTTTACGAATAAGCAAAAGAAAAAGGAAAATCAAAAAAAGACATCTTTTTAATATCTTATGAACTAGAGAAAACTATACGCATTATAGTTATTAGAATTGGACTTTTCTCTTTTTTATTTAATTTATTAGCAGATAGAGTATCCATTACCGTTATTACATCACTCACATAGTTAATAATCACACCCTTCATAATTGCCAAAATCTCGCATTACAATAAGACCTTTATCAAAAGATGATCTGATAATTTTCTCAAAAAATTCAAGATTCCTCAAGTGCAGTACCCATGCGTACATCATGATGAATAATAACATCCATCAACTCTGTCACGACTGTGTCCAATGCTTCTCGTGCATCGCCTTCAGCCATAAGGCGGATAACCGGCTCAGTTCCAGAAGCGCGGATCACCAGCCGTGCCTCTTTTCCCAACTGCTTCTCTGCTTGATCAATGGCCGCTTTGACGGGATTTTTTTTCAAAACATTTTTATTTTTAATCGTTACATTTTTTAAAATTTGCGGTACAGGTTCAAACCGTTTACACAATTGGCTCATAGGGCTTTGGCTTTCCTTCATACAGGCTAAAATCTGCAATGCAGCCACCAAGCCATCACCCGTTGTACCAAAATCACTGAGCACGATATGCCCAGAAGCCTCACCACCAACATTATATCCCTTTTGGCGCATGGCATCGACAACATAACGATCTCCAACATTTGTCCTTACAAGGTGCAACCCTTTACTGTGCAAGAAACGCTCCAGTCCCAGATTTGACATAATCGTTGTGACAACACCATTGCGCCGTAATCGTCCCATTTTATGCCAATTTTCAGCAATGACAGCAATCAACTGATCTCCATCAACCGTTTGTGCTTTTTCATCAACAATGAGAACACGATCCCCATCTCCATCAAGAGCAATCCCCACATCAGCACGCACTTCATGCACTTTTCGTTTTAAAGAGCTTAAATCGGTTGATCCACATTTTTGATTAATATTGGTTCCATTGGGCTCATCATGAATAGCAAAAACCTCAGCCCCTAATTCCCATAAGGCACGGGGCGCAGCTTTATAAGCAGCTCCATTGGCACAATCCACAACAATACGCAAAGCATCTAAGCGAACATCACGCGGCAAAGTTCGTTTAGCATATTCAATATAACGATAAATATCCCCCTCAACCCGTTTTGCATAACCAATTTCAGCAGAACTTGCTAAAGACTTTGAAAGATCTGTATCGATCAATTGTTCAATTTTCGCTTCCATATCATCTGAAAGTTTAAAACCATCAGGACCAAAAAGTTTAATTCCATTATCATAGAACGGATTATGAGAAGCAGAAATCATCACCCCAAGATCCGCTCGCAAAGAGCGGCAAAGCATTGCAACAGCAGGTGTTGGCACTGGCCCCAATAAAAAAGCTTCCATCCCCGCAGCAGTCAATCCTGAAACCAAAGCGTTTTCCAACATATAGCCAGATAATCGTGTATCCTTGCCAATCACCACACGATGAGATTGATGTTGTGAGCGGAATAAAACCCCTACAGCCATTCCCACCTTCATGGCAAAATCAGGTGTCATAGGAAATGAATTGGCTTTCCCCCGAATTCCATCTGTACCAAAATATTTTTGCACCATGCCTCTTTCCTTTAATATATAATTCTTCCCTTGGCTTTTTTTAAAACCCTAACAAGCCCCCTTGGTACAATAATCCCCTCCCCATATAAAATCAGATCATTGATCTAAACCTCCATGCATTTAGACAATCAAAAAACCTATTCACCAACGACACATCTAAACCACTCTCAACCAATTATGTTCACACCCTTCCACATAAAAGCAATATTATCTCCTCAAAATGCTCTATACACCCCTTTAATACAACCAACGGATAATCTCACACACTTGCTAAATCCGTAAAGAAACCCAGCACCAAACCTCATACCCTACAAAATCAGCAAGGAAATCTATCGCCTAACCTCACAACCCTACCACATTAGAAAAGCAACAATCCACCTCGCCTTGTAGCATGCTAAAGCCGTCATAATACAACGGCTTTGCTTAATTTTTTGCTTCCATATTTTTGCAAATATTACAAGAAAGGCGCAAACAAAACTTGCGCCTTTCTCAAAAAAATTAGAAGTTTTCCTAAAACATCGTCACTCAAGCGGTATTAAATAATTCTTATTTTTCTTTATCATCTCCCGCAGTATTGGACTTCTTTTCAGCATTACTTTTAGAGCGGTTGACTGATTTTGTAGTACCTTTTGTGCTTTGTGCTTTTTTCTCAGTCTCATCCGATTGCACTTCTTTAGACTGAGCCTCCTTAAGCACAACATTACTGGATTTTGCTGTTTTTTTTCCAACAGCTGCCTCTGCTTTGTCTGCCTCGCCTTTATCGGTCTCTACTTTATGAGGCGCTGTTTTAGAGACTGCTTCAGCGTTTTTTTCATCTACCACTGTTGTCTCTGTCTTCATTTTTCCAGTTTTTGGAACAGAAGACCCCCGTGGCGCAGCACCCTCATCTTTCTGTGTGCGTGAAGGAGGCTTTCCTGCAATAACTTCGTTAATTTCAGCTCCCGTTAAAGTCTCATATTCCAACAAACCTTGTGCCAAAGCAAACCATTCTTTTCTTTTTGTTTTCAAAATGTTTGTCGCATTTTTATAGGCATCATCAATAAGCTTACGCACTTCCATATCAATCATGCGTGCTGTTTCTTCAGAGACATTTTGTGTTCGCGCAACAGAATGACCCAAAAAGACTTCATCTTGGTTATCGCCATAAGCTACATTTCCAAGCAGATCAGAAAATCCCCACCGTGTGATCATTGCACGTGCTAATTTCGTTGCTTGCTCAATATCAGAAGAAGCACCGGAGGTGATATTTTCCTTTCCAAACTTTAATTCTTCAGCCACACGTCCACCCATCATAATAGCCAAACGAGAAATCATCCACCGATAACTCATAGAATAGCGATCGCCTTCAGGCAATTGCATCACCATTCCCAATGCTCTTCCCCTTGGAACGATTGTTGCTTTGTGGACAGGATCAGCAACCGGCACATTAAGAGCCACAATAGCATGTCCTGCTTCGTGATAAGCAGTGAGTTCTTTTTCCTCTTGTGTCATAGCGGTTGAACGACGTTCAGCCCCCATCATCACCTTATCTTTGGCATCTTCGAATTCTTGCATCGTGACAACTCTTTTATTACGGCTCGCAGCCATAAGAGCAGCTTCATTGACCAGATTCATCAGGTCCGCACCGGAAAATCCTGGTGTTCCCCTTGCCAAAATTTTCAAATCAACGTTAGGCGCTAAAGGCACGTTGCGCACATGCACTTTCAAGATTTGCTCACGCCCAGAAACATCAGGGTTTGGCACAACAACTTGCCGATCAAAACGCCCTGGTCTCAATAAAGCAGGATCAAGGACATCAGGACGGTTTGTTGCGGCAATAAGAATAATACTTTCATTGGGCTCAAATCCATCCATTTCGACAAGCAACTGGTTTAAGGTCTGTTCACGTTCATCGTTTCCACCGCCAAGACCAGCCCCCCGATGGCGTCCAACAGCATCAATTTCATCGATAAAGATAATACAAGGTGCATTTTTTTTAGCCTGTTCGAACATATCGCGCACACGGCTTGCCCCAACACCAACAAACATTTCAACAAAATCAGACCCTGAAATGGTAAAGAATGGCACATTGGCTTCACCTGCCACAGAACGTGCTAGCAAAGTTTTACCGGTTCCTGGAGGACCAACAAGCAAAACACCGCGTGGGATACGCCCCCCTAAGCGTTGAAATTTTTGTGGTTCGCGTAAAAATTCAACAATTTCTTGAAGATCTTGCTTTGCTTCTTCAACGCCAGCAACATCTTTAAAGGTAATACGTCCTTGCGCTTCATTAAGCAATCTTGCTTTCGATTTCCCAAATCCCATTGCACCACGTGATCCATTTTGCATTTGCCGCATAAAAAAGACCCACGCCCCCACGATAATAATAACAGGTAATAAGGAAAAGAGGAGATTGAGGAAAATGCTATTTCCAGAGCTTTCAGGAATAGCTTTAACATTGACGTTTTTGCTTTCCAACTTTTGTATCAAACCTGGATCGCGAGGAGCATAGGTTGAAATAGCTCTATGTTCAATGGTTTTCCCTGTTAATTTTTGACCTTGAATGGTCACAGATTTCAACTCATTATTCTCAACTTTTTGCAAAAATTCAGAATAGGAGACTTCTCCACCACCAGAACGTTGGCTATCTCCATTAAAGAGAGAAAACGACACAATCAAAATCAAGGCAATAACTCCCCAAATAAGGAGAGAGCGGTAATTGGAATTCATATTCAGCCCACTTAATCAAATATAGATTTCAAACAGTTCCCCTTAACATATAACCTTGTCAGCCCCTTGCCAAGGGATGAGAAGCTGTTTATTTTCTTTTAGAGTAATTTTCCTTTATCTTTTCACCTCAATATTAAAAAAAGGTTCCACAACATTCACCAAGGCAGCATCTTCTCGTGAGGAAAGCCAATCGAAAGGTGCCATAATCCGCTTGACGATAACATGTTTATGAACAACTGCTTGAGAAATCAACTCTGGAATATCATACCCTTTATGATTTGAGATCATCAGCAGCGATTGTAAAGAGGGAAAATGAGGCTTTTCAAGCTCAAAATCGCTATTTTTTAATAAAAATTTCAGCTGTTCTAAATTTGCGGCTCCAACCTTTATAGCCTCATATCCATGATTTGTGATATGATAGCGCCCATCCCATATAAAAGTTTTATCTGGCTCAACGATAGCCTCTTTCATATTTCGCCCTTCACGCCACAAAGAAATTCCGTGCTTGTTATATTCAATAACAGAACCCGCATAAGTAAAACGCTTCTTTTCTGGAGAATCGAGACAGAGTTTTTGAACAAGCATGCTTAATTTCTGATTGGGGAGCAAATAAAATCCCCCTCCCATCAGCACAGCAAAGAGCCCCACCACGAAAGGAAAACTGGAATGTTTCTGTAAAAATAGCGCAGGCTTTGCTATGAAACAACGCCCATGTTGGACAGTAATATCCAGCGCTAAGATCAAATCAGCAATATTTTTGGCTTGTTGACGACGCTGCAATGCGGCTTCATTTATTTTTTGAGCAATATAAGCCAATTTTTGTGGAGAAAGAGATTGACGCACGCGCACACGTTCAAAATTGCGATCTTCATTGGTTGGATCATCAATCCATGTTTGTCCTTGTAAGCGTAAATAATTCCGTAATGTTTGGCGTTTTACACCAAGGAGTGGCCGAATCAAACGCACTTTTCTATGCAACAACGCCTCACGCGGAATACAGGATAAACCGCGCTCATAAAGGGGACCATAGTTTTTTTCGGCAATATTTTTTCTCGTTTTTCTGGTATGATCCTCATCACGTATACCCTCGGCTTCACCGCGCAAAGCACCAGCAAAACCACTGGCATAAACCTCATCGCGCATAGCAACAGCTTCACTATATAAAGCACCTCTATTCTTTTGGAGACGTTGATACCGCATATGATAGGTCTCAACCTGATCATTGAATGTATGCCCCGTCATAATAAGTGATGCGCCTTGTTTTTGTGCTTCTTTAACCAAGAGATCATAGCGTGCAACACGCGCGCTGGAAGCAATATGCGTCTTTGGCTTTTCGCCTTCCCATCGCACAGTGATATGTTGAATATCATGGACACGACAAATTTTCGCAACAGTTTCTGCTTCATGCATCGATTCTTTACGCAATTGATGATCAACCGTGACAACAATCATTTCTGGAGGAAATGCGAGAGTTTCCAAATGCTCTTTGACCAAAAACATCAAAGCCAAAGAATCGCTTCCCCCTGAGACGGCAAGAATCAACTTCTGACATTGAATAAAATCCGATGTTTTAAAGAGATTTCTTGCCAGTCTAACGCACACCGAAAACGACCTCGCTGTTTATTTTGCAGGTTTACAAAAAACAGATGCTAATGTTTGTTGACGTTTTGATTTTTTCACAAAATGAGCACAATCGTCTTTATTTGGCTCAAGAGCGACCATACTTCTTGCTAATTTCAGCAAAATCTCAGAGGTATAGAGCTTCTTTTTATCTGCATACCATGCGGTAAGATAAACTTGTGCTGCTTCATGATAGCGTTTTTGCCCCAACAAAGATTCGGCCAACCAAAATAAAGCATCATCACTCAAAGAATCTTTTTTGTAACGATTTTGAAAAGCGCAAAAGCTTTTTTCAGCATCAACATAGTTAGCAGAACGAATAAAATCATACCCTTCCTTATACAAAGCTTTAGAAGAAGAAAGATTGTCACTCTGATGTGCTTCAATTGGAGCACTTACTTCATGCGCTTTGTTAAAAGGTTGACTGTTTTCATGATCATGGCTCTCCACCTTAGCTTCCACAGCAGCAACCTTTGTCTGATCACCTGTACTATGGTCCTGCTCCATCTCTTCTTTTACAGTCTGAGATTTTTCATCTACAGCAGACTTTTCAAAAGAACAAGAATAAACAGAAGAGGCTTCTGTATCAAAAAGCTCGTGAAACTGCTTGTTAACATTTTTTAGACTGTTATGCTCAAGCACCATTCGTATCTTATGCAAAAGCTTATCTAAATCATAATCTTTAAATAAAGCCTGTTGATTCTCTAAAATAATCCCTTGGTGCTCCGCAAAACTAGTGGCTTTTTCCATCGCGCTAGATGCTGCTTTATCGGCTGCTTCAGGAGCTTCTTTTACAGCATCGACAGCCTTATTAACAGCGTCAGTGGCTTTTTCTATCACATCAGATGCTGCTTTATCAGCTGCTTCAGGTGCTTCTTTTACAGCATCAACAGCCTTATTAACAGCGTCAGTGGCTTTTTCCACCGAGCTAGATGCTGCTTTATCAGCTGCTTCAGGTGCTTCTTTAACAGCATCAACAGCCTTATCAACAACGTCAGTGGCTTTTTCCGCCGCGCTAGATGCTGCTTTATCGGCTGCTTCAGGCGCTTCTTTTACAGCATCGATTGCCTTATCAACAGCGTCAGTGGCTTTTTCCACCGCGCTAGATGCTGCTTTATCGGCTGCTTCAGGTGCTTTCTTCACATCATCGACAGCCTTATTAACAGCATCAGTGGCTTTTTCCGCCGCGCTAGATGCTGCTTTATCGGCTGCTTCAGGTGCTTTCTTCACATCATCAACAGCCTTATTAACAGCATCAGTGGCTTTTTCTATCACATCAGATGCTGCTTTATCAGCTGCTTCAGGTGCTTTCTTCACATCATCGACAGCCTTATTAACAGCGTCAGTGGCTTTTTCTATCACATCAGATGCTGCTTTATCAGCTGCTTCAGGTGCTTTCTTCACATCATCAACAGCCTTATTAACAGCGTCAGTGGCTTTTTCTATCACATCAGATGCTGCTTTATCAGCTGCTTCAGGTGCTTTCTTCACATCATCGACAGCCTTATTAACAGCGTCAGTGGCTTTTTCTATCACATCAGATGCTGCTTTATCAGCTGCTTCAGGTGCTTTCTTCACATCATCAACAGCCTTATTAACAGCGTCAGTGGCTTTTTCTATCACATCAGATGCTGCTTTATCAGCTGCTTCAGGTGCTTTCTTCACATCATCGACAGCCTTATTAACAGCGTCAGTGGCTTTTTCTATCACATCAGATGCTGCTTTATCAGCTGCTTCAGGTGCTTTCTTCACATCATCAGTTGCCTTATCAACAGCGTCAGTGGCTTTTTCCGCCGCATCAGATGCTGCTTTATCGGCTGCTTCAGGTGCTTTCTTCACGTCATCAGTTGCCTTATCAACTGCATCAACTTTATCCGTATCATGTGCAGGATATTCGGAAGCCTTTCGTGCCGCACTTTGAACAAGTGAAGTAGAACAAGCTATGAAAACCCCCATATAAAAGAGTGTTTTCCAATTGATTTTACGATACATTCTTTTTTCCCCTTAAGAGCTTATTAAATAGTTGAAACAAACAATCTTCTTTTTAATGACTATTCATGTCATTCAACGTTGTCACAGCACGTCGATTTTGATTCCAACAGGAAATATCATCACATACTGCTACAGGTCTTTCTTTTCCGTAAGAAATTGTTTGAATCCGTTGTGCAGACACACCTAGAGACACCAAATAGTTTCGCACAGCAACAGCACGGCGCTGTCCAAGTGCCAAGTTATATTCACGTGTTCCCCTCTCATCAGCATGACCTTCGATCATAATAGAATAATAAGGATAATGAAGCAACCATTCTGCTTGGCGCGTTAAAATACGTTCAGCATCAGCATCAAGTGAAGAAGAATCGAGACCAAAAAACACGCGATCACCCACATTAACCGTAAATTCTTGTCCTGAACCTGGTGACATCTGATTCAAACCAGCATCATTCATATAAGCGCCATTCATACCGTTAAGTGCACCAACATTTTTTTTGCCACACCCACCCAAGCATAGTGAGAAAAGAAAGAGGATAGCTAAGGAATGAGAGATGGTTTTTTTGGTAGAGCGCATAGTCCGTTTCTCCTTGAATTTGGTAAAGAAGGGTCAATTCTTAAAAATATTTTTAAGAATAACCGTTAATTCCTAATGAAGACGAAATTTTTTCTGTTTTTTTTCGTCCTCATTTTTACTTTTAAGTCTCTGCCAATTTTTCTTCTCTTTGGCCATTCCTCTAACATTTCCATAAGAAACGTTTCCCTTATGCGTCATGGCTTTTTATGCATCATCTTGATCTTGATCTTGACGATTTTTTTGCAGCGCGTTCAGCTTTGCAAAAACTTTATCAGCGTCAAAAGTCTTATGCAGATTGTCTTCACTCTCATTTTCCTCTAGAGCAGCGTTTTCCGTCACAGAAGCGGGAAGCAACGACCTATCTTCTTCTGCAGCAACAGGGCGATTTTTCGCCGCACGCTGGAGCTCAAAATCTAAATCGATTTGCGAACACAAACCAAGCCCTACAGGATCAAGAGGAACCAAATTTGCACTATTCCAATGGGTTCTAAGGCGGATTTGTTCAATTGTCGCTTTTGTTGTCCCAATCAACCGTGCAATTTGTGCATCTTTCAACTCGGGATGGTTTGTAACCAACCATAGGATACCATTGGGACGATCTTGGCGTCGAGAAAGAGGGATATAGCGCGCCCCTTTACGTTTTTTTTCAGGAATATGCACCCTAGATTGAGAAATTTTCAATCGTGCGTTTTGATCAGCCTCCACCCGTGCAATTTCACTGCGCGTCAATTGCCCAGAACTAATCGGATCTAAACCTTTAATACCATAAGCCGCATCACCATCGGCAATAGCTTTTACTTCCAAGACATGCAATTTACAAAATTCTGCAATCTGATCAAAAGAAAGAGCTGTATTATCAACCAACCAAACAGCTGTTGCTTTGGGCATCAAAAGTTGCGTTGCCATTTTTATAAATCCTCTTCTGCGCCTCTTCTATGAGGCAGGTTACCGCCCACTCAAGAGCACTGGAACTTTTTTATATGTTTAGGTCTCTCCAACCACTCCTAAAACAAAGCGAGGCATGGAATAAACCATTTTGCTATGAGATTACATTCTGTTATAGCGTTATTTTTGCTCAACGACAAGAGATCTCTCTTGTAATGATCCTCAACTAAGGTGTCTTTACCTTTAAGATGAATTTTCTTATAAAGGGTTTATTCGATTATTTCACCTCATGCTGTGGCACATTTATTCTGGTGGGATGCGTGCTTTATCGCCTTAAATTCTAAAGAGTATCCAACTGGAAAGAAAGCCCTCAAATAGGAAGGAAAACTATGGCAGGCCATTCACAATTTAAAAATATTATGCACCGTAAAGGGCGTCAAGATGCAATGCGCTCGAAAATATTTTCTAAACTTGCACGCGAAATTACCGTAGCAGCAAAACAAGGTGCTCCTGATCCAGCCATGAATCCACGTTTAAGGCTGGCTGTTCAAAATGCCAAAGCACAATCGATGCCGAAAGATAATATTGAACGCGCGATTAAAAAAGCGTCAGGCGCCGATGTCGAAAATTATGATGAAGTACGCTATGAGGGCTATGGACCAGGTGGCGTTGCCGTCATTGTTGAAGCTTTAACCGATAACCGCAACCGCACCGCTTCAAATGTGCGCGCCGCCTTCACAAAATCAGGAGGTGCCTTAGGGGAAACAGGATCGGTCAGTTTCATGTTTAATCGGATTGGTGAAATAATCTATAAGCCAGAAGCAGGGACAGCCGATAACATCATGGATGCAGCAATTGAAGCCGGTGCCGAAGATGTGCAATCAGAAGAAACCGGACATCATATTACCTGCGCATTTGAAGATATTGGTGAAGTTTCCAAAACACTTGAAGCAAAACTTGGTGAAGCAGAATCGATTAAAACGATTTGGAAAGCCACCACCCTTGCACCAATAGATGAAGAAAAAGCTTTGTCCGTTTTACGGCTGATTTCAACATTAGAAGAAGATGATGATGTGCAAAATGTTTATGCCAATTTTGATGTCAGTGATGAGATTTTGGCAAAATTGTCTGTATAATTCCCATCATTTGCATAAGCCCTCTCTTCATTCATGAGGGCTTCAAAAGCATCTGTCACCTCTCCTCTTTATCCGCACATATAAAAGCCCCGCGTCAATAGCGGGGAAAGGCTGTCAGTGCAACAAAAAAACCGCAATTAATTTCAGAAAACATAACCAAAAAAAAAGAAAGCATACAAAACTCTGTAGCCTCACGCCTTTCTTACATGCCCCCAAAATTATCCCTATATCCCCTCTTTATTTGATCTTTTTGTTCTTTAAGATGAACCTCCTCTCCGCTCTCAAGTGATGAAAATGATCTAGCCTCTAAACAATTGGGATTTTCCTAACGTATTCCTATGACGAATCACCCATGGAATTCGCTTGAAACTTAAGGCTCAACAAACATGCACTCCCCTAAATATTCGCCACGCACTTAAAAACACTTAGAATATATCAAGGAGGTTTATACGTCCTATTTATACGTCCTATATCACCACACTTCAAAGGACAGTGTTTTTACAACATCACAGAATAAAAATAAGCAAATGGAAAGCCAGAGCTGATTGTTTAGCAAAGTATTGTACAAAAAGCCGGTACATCTCTCTAATCTGTTGCGGATAAATTTTTGACTTTATGGCATTAACTTTATGGCATCGTATATTTCTAAAATAACGTCATTTATCTTAAAAATCTGTCCTTTTGCTCTTACCAATCAATCAATATTCAGACCTAAAACAACCGCGTACTTGAATAAAACACATCAAAGAGCAACAGCCCCCCCTGACAAGAGGACTCTTCACAAACAAAATCGAAGAGGAAGTTTAAAAAAATATATATAGCGACACTTTGAATAAAAAATTGAAATCTAGAGATCTCAGAATTTTCGGCTCTATTTTTTCAAGGTATTGTTTTGAATTTTTTTAAGCATTTTCCCCCAAGGAAATTCCATTATCGATCAACAACCGTAGATGATAGATGAAACCTACATAACTCCCCATGCCCACTATAATCAATTCCTTCTTTTAAATAATTAAAAAACTATTGAGATTGTTTAAACTTGAGACTGTATTCCTTCTATATTCTATTTTTAAGCATTTTGTTTTATTGTATATTGAGCAAAGGCGACCATGCTGGATCTGAAGCATCATTGGGGGTGGGTAATTGACGTTCATTGCGACCCGTAATATCAATCGTATAAATTTTTGGTCCCATACCGGGATTTTTGCGAAAGAACATCAGCACACGACCATTAGGGGCCCAAGTTGGTCCTTCATTGTGAAACCCCGTGGTTAAAATTCGTTCTCCTTGTCCATCAGGGCGCATAACACCGATAGAAAATTGTCCGTTTAATTGTTTTGTAAAGGCGATATAGTCACCCCGTGGAGACCAAATAGGTGTTGAATAACTCCCATCGTTTGAAGAAATACGCTGAATATCACTCCCATCCGCATTCATTTTATAGATTTGCGGCTTTCCACTACGATCTGAAGAAAAGACGATTTGTTTTCCATCCGGTGAATAAGAAGCAGAAGTATCAATAGCAGAAGTTGTTGTAAGTCGCGTCATCGTACGGGTTCGTAAATCCATGGTGTAAAGATTGGCACTCCCATCATTTTGTAACAAACTCATGATAACTTTTTGTCCATCAGAAGAAAAACGTGGAGCAATTGTCATGTTATTAAACGTTCCGATCAACTCTCTTTGCCCCATTTCAATTTGTTGGAGATAAACATGAGGTACTTGATTGTCCTCATAAGCCATATAGGTCATTTCTTGTCTTTTTGGAGAAAAACGCGGCGTAAGCACCAATTCACTTCCATCAGACATATAAATCAAATTTGCGCCATCTTGATCCATCATTGCTAAGCGTTTAATGCGTGCATTTTGGGGGCCTGTTTCATCGATAAAAACAATTCGTGTATCAAAATAACCACTTTCTCCTGTCATCTCACTATAGATCTCATCTGCGATCATATGTGCCACACGCCGCCAACGTTCTGTCGCGGTATAAAAACGCCGTCCTTTCAATTGTCTTTGTCCAAAAACATCCCATAAACGAAAATCGACCCTCAAACGTCCATCGATTTCTCTCATGACTTGCCCAGTAACTAAACCTTGCGCTTTTATTTTCTGCCAAGAAGCAAAATGCGGTTGTTTATTAGGATTAGAAATGTTTTCAAAAAAATTTGCTTTATCAAGCGGTAAAAAAAGCCCCGACCGTTCAAGATCGGCTGTCACCACAGCAGATATTTTCAACCCAATCGAATCATTGGAAATAAAGTCTGTAATTGCAATGGGAATGGGATTAAAATCAGCGCTCGAAATAGTTCCTTTCAATTGCGCATAACCCGATGAAATACTTGAAAGCCACAACCCACAAGTGATAATAAACCAAGCAAAAACTTTATGTCTCGTTATAGTCATCATGGAATGTGTCCTTTCGTTAAGCGCTTTTTTCTCGTTTATCATCTTATTTCTTGGAGGGGATCAACATTAAAGTCAAAACCTTGCCCCCATAGATCATATTGATCACGTGGGAGATCTGCATAAGGTTGGCATGAAAAGACAGCAGCATACACCTGTCTTATCATAATAGCTTGTTGACTCTCAAGGCCGCTTACGGGATCAATGATAGGGTCGCCCACAACCATCCCTTCACGGTCTAAATAAAATCGCAACCGCACAACCGGACGGTTTTTTAAATCGCCGCCAAGCGCCACAAGTTTAAGCTTCTGTTGAATACATCCCCCCGCAATATTGACCAATGTTTGTGCCATTTTTGTGGTATCATTAATATTTTTTCTTGCACCCAAAGCTTCTGGTGTATGAGAACGTTTTGCCCCCCCTCCTTGTGACCGCGCACGATTAAGCAAATTATTTTCCTCCAGAGCTAAAATATCTTCAATGGTCTGTTTCTCTTGTTTTTTCTTGTTAAGCTTTGGCGTATTTTGATTCAATGCAGCCTCATTCTTCCTTGGAGATTTTTCGTCAAACTTTGGTTTAAACTGTGGAAGAAGAGATTTTTCTGGAAGTACAATTTTGGGCGCTTGATGAACAATCTGCTCTGCTGGTACTTTTGGGACCGTTGGAGCCAATTCTTTTGGCGATATCATCTCTTCATTTTTGTGCGCAGGCTTGAGCGCAACCTTAGAGGCATCTTCCGGCACTCTCAAAGGCATCTCAGGTGCAGCCTTGGGCGCATCCTCCGGTGCCTCCAAAGGCATCTCAGGTGCAACCTTGGGCGCATCCTCTGGTGCCTCCAAAGGCATCTCAGGTGCAACCTTGGGC
This sequence comes from Bartonella sp. CM31XJBT, assembly GCF_028618555.1. Classification (GTDB taxonomy): domain Bacteria; phylum Pseudomonadota; class Alphaproteobacteria; order Rhizobiales; family Rhizobiaceae; genus Bartonella. The sequence continues at coordinate 19,859 of NZ_JAQITD010000003.1, forward strand.
GCATCCTCTGGTGCCTCCAAAGGCATCTCAGGTGCAACCTTGGGCGCATCCTCCGGTGGTGCCTCCAAAGGCATCTCAGGTGCAGCCTTGGGTGCATCCTCTGGTGCCTCCAAAGGCATCTCAGGTGCAACCTTGGGCGCATCCTCTGTTTTTGCTTCTAATAATTCTGGTTTTGTAAGTTCTGGTGCAAATGTTTCTGATGTGTTCTCGCTTGATGGTGGCGATGCTGTTTCAACAGGACGCGGCTTTTCCTTTGGTTGAAATGGTGCAAGACTATCTATTTGTCCCTCTCCAATATGGCGTGCATCTTCTTTCTCTTGTGGCTGCATAGTTGGTTTTATGGCAGGGACAGCACGGATAGGAGCCTTCACGGCTCCTTGTTGAGAAGAAAACTCGTCCACTAAAGGAGCAAGAGTAATGGGAATTGCTTCCAATGGTTGTGGTAAAGAGACAGAGCTTGTAAACTGAATGGCTCCCCAACTGAGAAAAATGACATGGACCACAAGGGATAAAGCCAAGCCTCGTTTCATACTATGATAGGAGTCTTTGTTCATTCTTTATGCCTTATTTATGCCTTACATTTTTTCATTTTTAATCACTCTATGCTCTTTTTAAAAAAAAATTAAAAACAACCGGTTATGCGCAATTTTATTACTTATTATTTATTGTGCTAGACTTGCTAACGCAACTTGAGAAAACCCCGCTTTTTGAATATCCGCCAGCAGTTTTAATACCTGCTGATATTCAACAGTTTTAGCAACCCGCACAAAAACCCGTTGATCTTTTTGTGTAGCATCTGCTTCCAGAAGAGTTTTCAGGTGTGCAATCAGGGCCTGTGACGTTTCATAATAATCTTGATTAATGGCAAAGCGCCCTTGCGCGTCAAGTGAAACCGTAAGGGGTGTCTTTTGAGCTCGTACGGGACCCGCTTGACTACGAGGCAAATCTAGAGGAACACCGTTCACTAAAAGGGGAGCAGAGACCATAAAAATAATCAACAAGACCAGCATGACATCCACAAAAGGAGTGACATTGATCTCACTCATCAGTTGGCTTCGTGAATGATGCCGCCTACGTGTATTTTTGCGAGAAGAAGAAGAAGCAACAGAAACGCCCATGGATAAGCTCCTTTTTATAAAGAGGAAGGTGCTGTGCGTGTTTCATCAATACGCCGCGATACAATTGTTGAAAATTCATCGGCAAAATTTTCTATTTGTGCAATGATGCGCGCACTTTCATGAGTCAACTTGTTATAAGCAATAACGGCTGGAATTGCTGCAAACAAACCAATAGCGGTTGCCAAAAGCGCTTCTGCAATCCCCGGCGCGACAATGGCAAGTGATGTATTTTGAGAAGCTGAAATAGAAAGAAAAGACTCCATAATACCAATAACTGTTCCAAAAAGTCCGATAAAGGGTCCCGCGGATCCCAGTGTCGCAAGAAAACTTAATTTTGATTCTATTTTTTCACTTTCACGTCCCAGCGTCAAATCCATAGCCTTATCAATTCTGCTCTGCAAACTTTTCGATGTATGGGTCCCTTTTTCAAGAGATTTTTTCCATTCAACCATTGCTGCTATAAAAACTGCGGATATACTATTGGTGCGTTGACTTTTGCATGATGCATAAAGATCTTCTAGCGCTTTGCCGGACCAAAATGTACGTTCAAACTGCTTTATTTCACGCCGTATTCTCCGATACGTAAAAATTTTATCAAAAATAATTGCCCAACTCCAGATGGAAGCGAGCAGCAACCCAATCATAACACCTTTCACGATCCAACTCGCTTGCATAAACAAATGCAACATTCCAATTGTTTCCGGATTTGTTAGTTCACCATGCGGCATAATTTTTGTCCCTCTAAATGAAAGGTGTATTTTTAAAAGTTTTATAAAACAGATTATTTTATAGTTTCTAAATTTAAGTAAAAACTCTAGTCTCACATAAATCCATGCGCTAAAACAAGACTTGTTTCTTAAATTTCCTTAAAAAGTGATGACGAGAGACATCCCTCAATGCAGGCCCCTCCTCATTTCACAACAGCATTTATGAAAAATATAACGATAAGAACTTCTCCATAAATACTATAAAAATAAAAGATATAAAAATGCATAATATAAAATCTATTATGCACCACCATCTTTACGCTTATGATAAAGAACGCTAAATCATCATACGCGTTTTAAGCTTAAAATGCTGCAATAAGTCTTAGCACTTGAAAAGATTCATAAGAAGCATTTTATTCCTTTCTTAAGTGTTTTTGTACCCACTCATCAACCCCGCTTGTGATATGTAAGAAAATGTTTTTAATTAATTCGCAGCAATAGAGCTTGAAAAGAAAAAATCTTACAAGTTTCAGAATTATCTAAAAATTGCAACGCAATGAATTATCATTATAAATAAATATGTTATCATCATGAAAAATTATGCTTTGCCTCAGGCTATTGTTTCTCTCATTCTTTAATAAGATCACACCATCGGGCAAAAAAACGACACTAAACCACCCTACCACACCTCACAACAATGCGCCTCCCCCACGCACCCCTACAAGTCCTATATAATCTAGTGTAAGTCTCATGTAATCTCATTGTGTTGTGAATTTGCCTCTTTCAATGCCTATCATCTCTCTGGCACTATGGTATAACGTAAAAGCTTCTGTGATATGAAAAAAGCCTTTTCACGTCTTTACTTCATGAAAACCAGCTTCTTCGCTCTCTTTGCTCACTTGCGATATTTGATCGTTATTGCATTGAGAATGATACATAAGAAACATTTTTACAATTTTTTCAATGATTTATATTGCTCTCTTATGATGTGTAAGCAAATGATTTTAATTGTTTCAACATGAACAGATTTGAAATGCAAAGTATTTTATTCCTCTATTAGGGTTTGTGCCCGTGAGAAGTGATAATTTATCTTTCTAAGTCAATATATTATATAGAATAATATGCTTTTGAAACTTTAAATCAAGAATGCATTTCTGCTTTGTATACATTGATCTCTCACTCATTTACTACGCTTAGAAGCGCACATAAAGTGATGCATTATAGATAGAAATGGATAAAACACGTGCTCTTGTGATGCCAAATGACAGTCCAATAAAAAAACAAATCAAATTGCTTAAAAACACCCTTTGGGTGTTTTGAGACAATTTTCGACCTAATGGCTTATTATCACTTTATTGCAATATTGCGCTGGGTATGTGCATTTTTATAAAAACAAATCTTAATCCATTTTTTATTTATTTTTTTTGTACTTTTCGCTGTTTTCCGATGCCAACAAACCTTTCTTCAAAAGAAAGAAAATATCTTGAGTTTATAACAGAAAATGGATGAGGCGTGTTTAATTTTGTGAAATATCATCTTCAATTTATTGTAGTGTTGTAGCAGAGCTGTTTTCTTTTGCTGTATCGTGTAACCTTGTTGGAAAACATTTAGGCTATGATAAATGTATAGTTTTAGATTGTAGATTACTTTATATCTGCCGATCTCTCCTAAAGCTGCTGGTTCAATGAATAATACTTTTAACCAAGAATTTTTGCAAAAAGTTCTTTGGGTAAACGTCGCGGTTTTGCCTCCTCATTAATCAGAGCAATTTCAACTTTGGCTGTTACCAACGTGGTCATCTCATGCAAAATAGATTGCTCCATAAAAAAGCGTGCCCCTTGGATATGAGTAACACGTGTTTTAACGACTAAAAGATTATCAATTTTAGCTGGTCTTGAAAAATTAATTTCCATATGACGAACAACAAAAAACAGTTTTTCTCCCTCAACCCCTGCTGCTAACATCTTATTATTAAAACCGGCATCTCGTAAAAACTCTGAACGTCCTCGTTCAAAAAACTCAAGATAACGCGCATGATAAACCACACCGGAAAAATCTGTATCAGCAACATAAACGCGGACCTGAAAATTATGAAAAGCGTTTGTATGATTGCTCTTAAAAGGTGTTATTTCTGTCATCGACTTCATGCCCCATAAAATCATCTAATATAGCTAATATAGCAAATTGTTTATCAATCAAAAGATTGAACACATTTTTGTGTTGAAGTTGTGGAAAGCAAAAGCAAAAAACCCTCAATAGTGCCAAACTTTTTCGACCAGAATATGTTAAAGGAAGCACGTCTCTTGTATTTTATGACCTTGCTATAAAATGTTCAAATAGTTTCTTTTAATGAAGAAATGCCTTAGTCATCTTCCCCATCCCATAAAGACGTCTGAAGTAATGAATTGTCTTGAGCATCAGAAAGTTGAGAACGCCTTTGTATAGACGTTGTAGAAGCTGGAGCAGAAAGCCCTAAATGGCTCCAAGCCTTTTCAGTTAGAATGCGTCCACGAGCGGTTCTTTGAATAAAACCTTGTTGGAGCAAATACGGTTCAACAATATCTTCAATGGCATCGCGTGGTTCTGATAAAGCAGCAGCAATCGTTTCAATCCCCACCGGTCCCCCTAAAAAAGTTTCCGCAATCAGAAGCAAGTAGCGACGGTCAAGCGGATCAAGACCAAGATGATCGACCTCAAGGCGCGAAAGCGCTTCATCGGCGATTTTTTGGTCAATTTGTTTTGCTTGTTTAACCAAAGCAAAATCACAAACGCGCCGTAAAAGCCGTCCGGCAATACGAGGGGTCCCCCGTGCTCGGCGTGCAATTTCATGGGCACCATCATCACTAATCTTGACGGCAAAAAGCCGCGCATTACGCTGCACAATATATTCCAATTCTTCTATCGTATAAAAATTGAGACGAATTGGGATGCCAAAACGGTCTCTCAGCGGTGTGGTCAAAAGCCCCAAACGTGTGGTTGCCGCTACCAAAGTAAATTTAGCCAGATCAATTTTCACCGAGCGTGCGGCCGGCCCCTCCCCAATGATCAAATCCAGTTGATAATCTTCCATGGCTGGATAAAGAATTTCCTCAATCGCCGGATTTAAGCGATGAATTTCATCAATAAACAAGACATCACGTTCTTCAAGATTGGTCAAGAGAGCGGCTAAATCTCCTGCTTTAGCGATGACCGGCCCTGAAGTAGAGCGAAAATTAACGCCTAATTCTTTTGCCATAATCTGTGAAAGCGTTGTTTTTCCCAACCCCGGTGGCCCTACAAACAAAACGTGATCCAGCGCTTCTTGCCGCGTTTTTGCTGCTTCAATAAATATTTTTAAATTAGCCCGTGCCGCTTCTTGACCAATAAAGTCATCGAGAACTTGTGGTCTTAAGGAACGATCTGGATCGTTAGGAAGGGAGGCGGAACCCAGAAGGCGTTTATCTTCATCTTTATGCATTGTTACCTTGATTTTAAGTAGGAGAAGAAAGCAATTTGAGACTATGGCGGATCAGCAGGGCAGAAGAAACAGTTTCCCCCTCAAGAGCGTTCATCGCAAGAGCAAGAGCACGGGATGCATGCTCCCGTTCAAACCCTAGCTTCATCAACGCGGAAAGCGCATCATGCGCAGGTTGATTGGTCATCTCACGCTGAGAAACCGAAACAGTCTTGAGCGCTTGTTCAAAGGGGAGTGTTTTACTTTTCAACTCACCCACAATTCTTTCACTGACTTTTTTACCAACGCCCGGCGCTCGACTAATCATCGCAACATCGTTTAAGGCAATAGCCTGTGCAAGTTCATCTGGCGATAAAGTACCCAAGATTGCCAAAGCAACCTTTGCCCCTACTCCAGGAACATTTTGTAGAAGACAAAACCACTCCTGTTCAGCTCTTGTAGCAAAACCAAAAAGGCGGATTGCGTCTTCCCGAACATGCGTTTCAATAAAAAGGCTTAACGCCTCCCCAACAGAGGGTAAAGAAGGACGCAGCCGATTTGACACAAAAACAACATAACCCACACCGTGCACATCAAGAAGGATATGATCATCAAAGATATGTTCAAGAGTGCCCTTTAATTTGCCAATCATGTTGCCACCCCACTCATATCGCCTTCCTTGCCTGATAAGATAGGTCAATACTGTTACGGTGCATACTATGACAAAGAGCAAGAGCAAGAGCATCAGCCGCATCACTGCTATCAAATTCAGCCCGTGGGAGGAGAACTTTGACCATCATATGGATTTGTTCTTTAGCCCCATGTCCAACACCAATAACCGATTTTTTCACTTTGTTGGGCGCATATTCAAAAACAGGAAGATTTGCTTGCGCAGGAACCAGCAGTGCAATTGCACGTGCTTGCCCAAGTTTTAAAGTTGCTGTAGCATCTTTGTTGACAAACACATGTTCTACAGCGGCTTCATGGGGCATAAATTGATGCACAACCTCTGAAAGACCTTTGTGGATCTGACATAGTCTGGAAGCCAGCTCACACTTTACATCAGAAGAAACCGTCCCTGCTGCAATAAACTGAAGACGATTACCCGCAACATCGATAACGCCCCACCCTGTACGCCGTAATCCGGGATCAATGCCTATAATACGAATCGTCTCTGCCATAAACTACAGTCTATACACTTTTCCCCCCTGTGAATAAAGATGTGAATAAAGACAAGACCACAAAGAAAACAACAACCCAAGACAAAACCAGTAAAAAGATAATCATCCCCCCAAATTTATACAATTATAACACGCAACGAACAGCATCTTTATGAAGCATAACTGAAATCAATCAAAACCATTCACACACCACAAGCAAGCACCCTCTAAAGCATAAAAATTCCCTTTCTATATCATATCCAATGCCATAACGGTTAAACATCGCAAGCGAGCAAATAGATCAGTGCTGGATTGCACATTCATAAGTATAAAGAGGCTATGAAACAGATGCTACACACTTTGCGAAAACTTTTTACATTATAGCATGGCGCTACCATAACAAGACAACACGTTGATTTATAAAGATAATTAATTATTTTGTATGTTGCATAAGAATCCCGAATATCCTAAGATTTTCTCATTACAAATCTGTTTATATTGAAGCAATCAAAACCATTCTCTTACATATGAAACGTGGGATTGCCGTATAGAGTGAAACTGTACAAGAAAGGACTAAAAATAATGCTTCTAATGAATTGTCTCAAGTTCCAAAGGCTGCCGCAACATTGGGGACTGGCAAAGATGATGATAGTGCCGGCTTTCTCCTTTGCAAGCATAAAGATGAGAGAGGCTCAACGGATGTGAATAAGAACTGAGAAATATTTTTGAATATACTCATCACACCACAATGACATTGCGTAGAGAGGGACATTGCATAGAGAGGGACATTGCATAGGGGCACAGAGAGCCTATAGGACATTCATTATATGGCACTATATGGCACTTTATTTTGGATATTTTATTTTACGCGAGGGAAAATACCTTCCATTCAAAACAAAAGAAGCCCAAAAACTGTAACAATGTGTATCATCCTCATAACACACACTTTACAGCAGCTTTATAGGCATAAATTATAGAGCATAAATAAATTGATGTACAAGCCCCTACTCTATCTTAGAGCCAGATCATTATCATAACCAAAACAAAATCACACGATAGATCAACAGAAAGTGTTCCAGCTGCAATCAACCAAAGCCGATTTCCCACAAAACCAACCATACTCCATCCCATGCCATAATTTACAATCAATACCTATATCCTTCAGCTATAAGCTCAAGATATTTCCTACGCTCAAATAGAAATTAGGCAGAAAAAAGCACTCTAGATTAGTTTTAGTTGTGAAATTTCGGTTGTAAAAAAAAATGGGTATACTGCTCTAAATATCGCAAGAAAGAAGCAAGGAGCTATTATTCTCAGCACGCCAAAAAGCTGTTTTGAGTAATTCGATTTATTTTCCCACTAGATTATCATCGTTCAAGATAAAGCCGCCGCTTATTGACCAAAGTGCTTAAACTATAGCAGCATCTCTAAATGAAAAAAATGCACGCTTCTAAACGCAATGAATGAGAAACAAATTGGCGAAAAACTTCTGGCAATTCATGCCAATGAGGGGTCTCAAGTTCTAATGCTCGGTGTATGAAGTGACACTTTTACAATTTCTTTTTTTTATTTGTTCTGATGACATTTCCCCTTCGCACAAAGCAAGGGAGTACCTCTAAGAACGCCCAAAGGCTGTTTTGAGCAATTCGATTTGTTTTCCCACTGGATTATCATCTTCTAGAGCACAGGAGGCCGCAGTTTCCCACCCAGCACGCATATAGGTTATCCGCGCTTCTAAACGCAATGAATGAGAAACAAATTGGCGAAAAACTTCTGGCAATTCATGCCAATGCGGGGTTTCAAGTTCCAATGCTCAGTGTATGAAGTGACACTTTTACAATTTCTTTTTATTTGTTCTGATGACATTTCCCCTTCGCACAAAGCAAGGGGAGTACCTCTAAGAACGCCCAAAGGCTGTTTTGAGCAATTCGATTTGTTTTCCCACTGGATTATCATCTTCTAGAGCACAGGAGGCCGCAGTTTCCCACCCAGCACGCATATAGGTTATCCGCGCTTCTAAACGCAATGAATGAGAAACAAATTGGCGAAAAATTTCTGGCAATTCATGCCAATGCGGGGTTTCAAGTTCCAATGTCGGTGTATGAAGTGACACTTTTACAATTTCTTTTTTTATTTGTTCTGATGACATTTCCCCTTCACGCTCTGCGCGAAGAAGAAGGAGTTGAGAAGCAATTTGCATAAGTCGTGTACTTAAATACATAGCCTCTTTCGCATAAACTGCAGAAACCTCTGCCGAAAGAGAGCGTGCTACTAATTTCCCTTCTGAGTCAATATACGCTGCGGTTTCTTCAATCAGCGCCATTGTTTCTTCATAGAGACGATTAAAAGCATTTTCAAAAGCATTATGCTCAATCATGATAATAGGTTCATCATATGGACGTTTATGTACACTCACGCTTTTATACTCCAAGTATCAGCACAAAATTATACCACTCAACGAACAGAGTATTAAAAAGTTTCTTTTGTTGCTGTATAGAACGCTTTTTTTAAAACTGCTACCTCTTTTAATTTTTTTGCGCAACGCACTTTTTATACTAAGGTTAACGTGCCCAATAAACACTATAGGAATGTTTTTTATAAACGGATCATTTTCCTTGAAAATGACCACTGCCAAGATTGCCGTTTTTCACAATAATAAGCGACTCCAAATTGCAAAGCAATACCCGTTATTATTAAGAGGGTATCGGAAAAAAACGTTTCTGTCATCACTGTTTTTATAATTTGTCCAAACATCGCAAAAATGGTTCCCGTTACAAAGACCGGTAAACTATGTTTTCCTAAAATTGCTAAAGGATGTTTCTGAGAGACATAAAACCATTTATTGATGCACGGCAAAGAAAGAATGAGAAAGGCTAATGCAAGAACATGGAGTAAACGTGGCAAGCTTAAAAAGGTTTTATTAAAGTTCAACAATGGGGAAGACCAGCCAAGCCACCCCAAAATGCCCCACCAGTTTAAGCGAACCCATAACAGTGCCAACAAGAGATACGCTGCCGCACAAACAATCCAAAAAGACTGAAAAGCGATTTTTTTTCCTTGTTTAAGCGCTAAAGTACTGGTCAATCCTATGACAAATAAGAATTGCCAAGACAAAGGATTTAAAAACCACTTTCCCTTTAAAGGATAAGAAGGAGGAGCAATTTTATAAAATCCGCAGATAAGATACAGTGTAAAGGAGCCCAAAAGCAGCCATTTTGTCTGCTTACAACTCAAATAAAGGATAAAAGGCGCAAAAAACATCAAAACGATATAAAGAGGAAGAATATTATTATATCCCAATTGATGCCCAAAGCTTAAGGTACTCAAAAATGCGATACTAGGCTCTTTAAAAAAGAGTCCCACATTGTTCATCGATAAAAGTTTTTCTGTTCGCCATAATAAAAAGGCAGCAAAAAAAAGACTTAACGTGACAAAAGTAGTAAAAAGATATGCACCATAGAGCTGCAGAGCTCTGTACCAAAGTTTTCGGATAATAAAAGCAAAGGATTTTTGCTGTAACCGTCCATGAAAGCTTAACCCAAGAGCAATCCCTGAAAGCAAAACAAACACTTCTGCACAATCAGAAAAACCGAAATTTCTATGAGTAAAAGACTCATAGATCGTTCTGGGAATATGGTTGATGAAAATCGTCAATAAGGCTAAAGAACGAAAAACATCAATACGTGTATCACGGCGAAAAGGTTGAGTATTATGCTCAAGAATACCTTGGTATTTCATCAGTGGACTCCCACACGTCACACCCCCCTTGAAGTCCCATAAAAATGGTGCTTACCCTTATTGCCAACAAGCATGAACAGGATGAAATTTTAATTTTTAAGTGTCAAGTTTCATTTTAAGCGTTTATTTTTTAAAAGGCAAAAGTTTTTTAAAGGCAAAAGAACGAAAAGCGTCCATACGTGTATCACAGTAAAAAGGCAACATATTATGCTTAAAAACACTTTCATTTCTCATAAGCAGGCTCCCACACACCCACAAATCCTTTAAATTACGTGAAAATGGTAGTCACTTTCATCGCAAATAAGCATAATAGAATGAAACTTTAATTTTTAAGCGTTATTTTTTCTAAGAAACAGGGATTTGACATGACAGAACAAAAAAATAAACCAATTGATCCACCTCTTTTCCCTCAGTTGATTTTAACACTTGATGTTCGGCGCAACACCCCACACACATTTTTGCAGCAAATTTTGCAAACAAAGTCTTTTGCATGCGTCATCCTCTATGATTCTGAAAAGTTGAAAGATGATGGCTCTTTTTTACAACAACAAGCGCAAACTTACGCAGAAGATATTCAACATCATGACGCAGCCCTTCTCATCGCTGATGACAGCCGCATTGCTGGACGCATAAAGGCTGATGGATTGCACATAGAAGATGATCTTAACGCTCTTGAAAGCTTCAAAAATCAGCAAAAGGAACAAAAAATCATAGGCTTTGGCAATTTACGCAATCGCCATAGTGCTATGCTTGCAGCGGAAACAGGTGTTGATTACCTGTTCTTTGGAAAACTCGGTGCTGATAAAAAACCCCAAGCGCACCCCCGCAATCTCCAGTTAGCAACATGGTGGGCAGAAATTATGCAAACCCCCGCCATTATCCAAGCAGGAAGCGATTTTTCAACCTTTGATGAAGTCTTAAAGACTGGATGTGAATTCATTGCTGTAGAAGAAGTCATTTTGGGGAACGACAACCCCTTAATACTGCTTAAAACAATGCAAGAAAAATGTGAGAACACCCCCTTGTAATATAGGAGGAGAATTTATAAATAAAGCGTTAACTTTCGTGTTTCTTATATAGAGCACATAACGGCATATACAAATAGGAGAAAAATTCGTTTCGTTCATTCACAATTCAATCAGATCGCTTTATCACGCAGTAAAATTTCCCATCATTTAGTCAAGTTTTCCCACGTTTCAATCAATTGAATGGAAGGTGACCGTCTCTTTTTGTGCATTGTATAAGAAAATGAAATCATAAAGCTATTTAAATTCAAATAGTTATAAAAATAAATCAACATTTTATATTAATAACCAGCGATATTGAAAGAATATAAACAGTGAAATATAGCGGCACCTTCGAAGACCTTAAAGATATAGTTAAAACAGCTGGATATAAAATCATAGAAACTAAGTCTCTATCACTTAATTCTTCTAAAGGATATCAGATCAAAACCTCCGAAGGAGGCGTTATTAATTGGTATGAAAGTACAGGAACAATCAACGTTCAAGGCAAAGAAAACATAAAACAAAAGTTAATAGAAGATTTAGCAAAGCATATAGAAGAAACATCAACGATTCCTTCCTCAAAAACTGCCTCCAATCCTTCAAATAAAAAAATTTTTATCGTTCATGGTCATGATTGTTATGCCTTAACGGAGCTTGAAAATGTTCTTCTCAAGCTTGGTCTCGAACCATACATCTTACAAAACACGAGTGGTAATGGTTTACCCATCATTCAAACTTTGAAAAAAGAAATTTGTGACAGTTCTATAAGTTTTGGTATTGTACTCCTCACGCATGATGACATGGGTTATGCTATATCTCAAGGTGCAGAAAAAATTCAACCCCGTGCACGACAAAACGTTATTTTCGAAATGGGCATGTTAATGTCTGCGCTTTCTCTTGAGAGGATTGCTATTCTACAAAAAGAAGGCATTGAAATGCTTTCAGATGTTGGTGGAGTTTACTACCTTTCTTTTAAAGAACACGTAAAAGAAACATTTCCCAAACTTATAGAGCGCTTACAAGAAGCTGATTTCTCTTTTAATACAGATACAATTCATGCATTAAAGTAAATTTGAATAATGCTTATGTTTATTTTTTAAAGCGCACGCCCAAAACCACAAGGCACCCCACCACATTCCACAGACACACATCCTATAGCACAGAGAAACGATCACCCCCCACTCTTATTCAAACAGCAAGCGATTGTGCAAATTTTAATGAAGAGACCGCGCGTGAATTCACTACCGTAGAAGAAATCATTTTAGTCTCTTTGATAAACGCGGAGGCTGTTGTCATGATTTTGGTAATTGTTCCAGAAAGGTTTAAGAGGCAGCCTCTCATTAGATTAAAGAAAAATAGGAAATTCACGTCGGGCATGTACTACAGCTACAATTTCGATTTGATGTGCAGCTACTCGATACAATATAAGGTAATTTGGATGCGCTACAATTTCTCGTAATCCTAATACCTTCTCACTCTGTCTGTATAAATATGGATGTTCAGCCAATGGCAGTACGGATGCTTCCAAAAACCTTTTCATTCGGCGCGCAGCAGATGGATTTTCGCGAGCAATATAGGTAACATCTGACGCAAATTGTCGCGCGCCGAAGACAACCAAACAACCGGAAGCATCACTTGTCCTGTTCAGCTTCAAGCTGACTGATTATAACTTCCATTTCAGCCATAACCTCATCATGCGGAATAGGAGGATATGGATTTGCAAGACTTCTCGCTACCTTATCGCGCAGCCATGCAGTGTAGCTGCTTTCCTGTTCAACGGTTTCGAACTCTGAAATTAGCGGAGAAAGGGTGGGCTTCATAATATATGTCCTTTCTATTCCTGAATATTGGAGATAATTACTCTTGTCTATGTTGTCAATATTAGCGAATTGAAAATGTTTAACTTTTAAGCGTCCAAAGTTCTTTTGATCTTAAAACTTAAGGCTTTTTAACCCTCTCAAAAAACACGGGGGCTAATGTCATGATTTTGACAATCATTCCAGAGAGATTTAAGAAGCGGATAGCCTCTCATAAAAAACAAATTTTGTAAGTAAAAAACTATTTTTATTGTAAATTTCCTGAAATTACTTTATGAATTAAAAGATGTTTTGGTCGCATACGCAACGACCAAAAGGGGCCTTGAAAACCCTAAGTTCTAGCGTAAAGATGAACCCACTTTGTGGGTATCCCGGAATTCCGGGAGTTTTTGCTATGTCCAGGTGCTTTAAGCACTAAAAGCAAAAAGGCTGACTAGAACTCAGTATTTTCAAGCTCCCGGAATACTCATGCGAGGGCGCTCGCGACCGGCGGGGGGCTTTAAAATGCGAACCAAAGATCTTGATAATGATATTTTCATTGGCAAAAAAATTCGTTTGAGACGAAAAATGCTAAAAATGTCTCAAACAACTTTAGGGCACGCTTTAGGCGTAAGCTTCCAACAAATTCAAAAATATGAAAAAGGCTTAAATCGTGTCAGCGCAGGGCGATTAAAGAAAATTTCCGATATCTTGAATGTTCCACTTTCCTTTTTTTATGCCGATATCTTAACAAAACAGCAGTCCCCATACCACCATGATGAAATCGCATCAAGCACAGAGGAATACCTGCTGCTCAAAAGATTTAGAATTCTAACAACGGTAAAAAAGAAAGCCTTTTTACAGCTGATCTCTGATGAGAATGCAAGCTAACATAACGCGATAGTGTGTGCTATTCAAAGTCCCCTTTGTGAACACTTTATTGCTTGAATGCAAAACATGCCAACTCCCTGTTTTAAGAAACGACACGTTAAGAGACACTATTTTAATTTTTATTGTAAATTTCCTAAAATTACTTTATGAATTAAAAGATGTTTTGGTCGCATACGCAACGACCAAGAGGGTCTTGAAAGCCCGAAAATCTAAACATGAATTTACCCCACTTTGTGGGTATCCCGGAATTCCGGGAGTTTTTGCTATGTCCAGGTGCTTTAAGCACTAAAAGCAAAAAAAGCTGATTAGATTTCAGTACTTTCAAGCTCCCGGAATACTCATGCGAGGGCGCTCGCAACCGGCGGGGAAAAATGCAATCTCAAAATCTTAATATTGATCTTTTTATTGGCAAAAAAATTCGTTTGAGACGAAAAATGCTAAAAATGTCTCAAACAACTTTAGGACACGCTTTAGGTGTCACTTTCCAACAAATTCAAAAATATGAAAACGGCTTAAATCGTGTCAGCGCAGGGCGTTTAATGGAAATTTCTGATATTTTGAATGTTCCCATTGCCTTTTTTTATGCCGATATCATTACAAAACAACAGCCCCCATACCACCATGATGAAATCGCATCAAACACAGAGGAATACCTGCTGCTCAAAAGATTTAGAGTTCTAACAACGGTAAAAAAGAAAGCCTTTTTACAGCTGATCTCTGATGAGAATGCAAGCTAACATCACACGAATAGCGCACGCTATTCATAAGCATTCATACGTATTTTAAAAAGCAACCTCCATTGTAAGCATTTTTTCATTTTATGGGGATAAGCCATTGATATAATAGACGATAAGCATCTTTACATACGATAACCCCTCATCATTATTATTTTTAACAGGACTGTATTATTTTTAACAGAACTGTTTTAAACAGTCTGTCTCTCGTCGACATTTATGCTACTTTTTTAACTTACCCAACCCTACCTTGAACCAAGACGAAAAACTGAGAGATAAAAAGTAATATAGAAATGAAATTCTTATACGGCTTGTAATGATGAAAAAAAAATGTGAAAATTCTGATCGGTAATGAGGAGAAAACACCATGATCAAGAGAAGCGTGAAGCTGCTTATCTTAGGCGTGATTGGGCTTGCAAGTTCTGCTGTAATTTCAGCGGGAAACACTGAAGAAATCTCAAATTCTGAAAGCTCTTTCAATACGATTCAAGAAGCTTCAAACACTCAAGAACCCTTTCAGCCCTTAAAAGCTGGAGACTATGACCAAGCCTATGACTATTACATCCAAGGTTATTATTTAAAAGCTTTTCGTGAAGCACTCCGACGTGCTGAAAAAAATGATCCTTTTGCACAAACTCTTCTTGCCCGAATTTATATGGAAGGATGTGCTGTTCCTATTGACGGTGCGCGTGCTGCTTTATGGTTTGAACGCGCTGCAAAACAGGGAGAACCCCAAGCACAACTACGCTATGGACTTATGTTGTTTGATGGTAACTTTATAAAACAAAATCAAGAACTTGGTGCGCAATTCATTCAAAAAGCTGTCAAAGCAGGCGTCAAGGAAGCCTATTTTTATTATGGACAACTGCTTCTTTATAAAGCCTCACAGGAAAAACAAGCTCTCCCTGGTGTTTCTTCCCAAAGTCGTGAAAATGAAGCAATAGAGCAAGCCTTAAAATGGTACTTAAAAGGTGCTGCTCTTGGCGATGCTGAAGCTGCTTTTTCTGCTGCAAAAATTCTTTCCTTAGGCACGTTAAAGCGACCAAAAGATGATCGCAATGCCCGCAAGCTCATGGAGGTAGCGGCTCAAAACAACCACTTAAAAGCTCAACTTCATTTAGCACAATGGCTTGTACAGGGGCGTGGAGGAGAAACAGATTTTCAGCGTGCTTTTCATTTACTTCAAAGAAATGCGATCAACATGGTAGCACCAGCACAGATTTCCCTTGCAAGGCTTTATCGAGATGGCACAGGAACAAAAGGCGATATAATAATGGCAGCGGCATGGTATATGCTCGCAAAGGAGGCAAAAATGCAAGCTCCTGATCTTGAAATAATGCTCCAAGGCATGGATAAGGCACAACTAGAAAAAGCGCACAAAGAAGCAATAAAGCTCCTTCCTGTTTTTTAAAATACTCCTCTCTGCATCAAAAAGATAAAATTTATAGAAATTCCGGGAGATTTTGCTCTGTCCAGGTGCTTTAAGCACTAAAAGCAAAAAGGCTGATTTGAGTTCAGTATTTTCAAGCTCCCGGAATACCAATGCGAGGACGCTCGCAACCGGAGGGGGCTTTAAAATGCGAGCCAAAAATCTTGATAACGACATTTTCATTGGTAAAGAAAACGCACTGGTATCATTTGCTTAACAAACAATACCCAATAAGCAAAAGAGCTAGGCTATCCCGAAAATTCCGAAAGCTCTATTTTTTCATTCTTTTTGCTTAGATGAAAAACACGCTGTCTCTTATAAAAAAGCTATTTTTTATTGTAAATTTACTGAAATTACTTTATGAATTGAAAAGTGTTTTGGTCGCATACGCAACGACCAATAGGGCCTTGAAAACCCTATAATCCGAACGCGAAAATAAACCCGCTTTTTGGGTATCCCGGGATTCCGGGAGTTTTTGCTATGTCCAGGTGCTTTAAGCACTAAAAGCAAAAAGGCTGATTCGGATTCAGTATTTTCAAGCTCCCGGAATACCAACGCGAGGGCGCTCGCACTCGGAGGGGGCTTTAAAATGCGAGCCAAAAATCTTGATAACGACATTTTCATTGGCAAAAAAATTCGTTTGAGACGAAAAATGCTAAAAATGTCTCAAAAAACATTAGGTCAACATTTAGGTGTTACTTTCCAACAAATCCAGAAATATGAAAACGGCTTAAATCGTGTCAGCGCAGGGCGTTTAAAAGAAATTGCCGATATCTTAAATGTTCCACTTGTTTTTTTCTATGCGGACACCTCAGCAAAACAACAGCCCCCATACCCTCATGATGAAATCGCATCAAGTACAGAAGAATACCTGCTGCTCAAAAGATTTAGAGTTCTAACCTCGATAAAACAAAGAGCCATTTTACAATTACTCTCTGATCAAAATGAAAGCTTTTAACATCATGACATAGAGCACTACACTCTCTGTTCTTAACTTGCCTCCCATCCCTCAAAGGACAGAAGCCCCTTCCCTATCCGGTTGGGAAACAATCCGTCTTCTCAGAACAGAACTCTTTTAGCTTCCCATTTTATGTGGTTCATTTCACAAGATTATCCGGACAAGCTCCCTCAAATATTCACCACACACTCTCATAAAAACATCACATGTGCAAAATTTGATACCTTATAGCACCACACCTCAAACGATAGTATTTTACAGCAAACAGGATAAGCATTCATACGTATTTAAAAAAAGACATCCCTCAAAAAGCAATGCTTGAAAATTTTTTTGATCAATCTGGAATAACACTTAACACATCATTTTATAATGGTGATAGAGGACATGATCTTAACATGCAAACGCAAAAAATTGCTTTTTTACCATAATCACTAAAAGCAGCTGTTTATTAAAATATACGCCACCAGAAGCACTTCAAACAGCCTTTACAGCTGAAACCATTATTCATTGATTAGATACCGATATGTTGTTAATGTGCTATGCGTAAAGTTGCTCTTATTTCTGGAAGAGGAGCTTTGCAAATAAAGAGCAACAATAAGTAAGGGGAATTAAAGATGTTAAAATATTTATTGCTGTCACCGGTTGTGTTGGTGGCTGGTTGCGCATCTGTAGGCAGTTATTCATCAAATTATGTTGATCAAAGTCTTACAAAGCGTCAGGCACAATTAGTTGCTAACAAATTTATTAGCGGTAACAAAGGGTTTTTACCACCAGCTACAACCACACTTCTTATAAAGAAAAATAATACAGCAGACAGCTTTACTCCTTTATTTATCAATCTGTTGCGACGGAATGGATATAATGTGATCTATACAGATCAACCTCAAAAGCAACAAAACATGGGTGTGAATTTGAGGTATAGAATAAGATTAAATAGTAGCACTATAGTGTCTCTTTTTCAGTATAACGTGAACGGAGAGCCGCGTTCTTATATAAATACTCAGCCCAGATGAACCCGCTATTTAATGTAAACATACTCTATATTTTACACGTAAAGACTTAAAAGCTCTTGCGAAAGGCAAAGAGATTTGCACCTCAATAAAAAACCTCATTTTTAGCCAGAGTGGATAAATTTTATTATAGATTGTGACAATACAAAATAGTGTAAATTATAGCTTTGAGATTTAAGAAAAGAAGAATACTAAAAATAATGAAAATGCCCCACACCCTAGTGAATTGTTACGCGAAGATGTAAATGCAAAACTTGGACTATCTGTGATTGCAGCAGCTGAAGAGTTTTCTATATCCCGTGTAGCATTTTCTAGGGTCTTGGTAAAATCCTTACAACGACATTTTCAGTGGCAAATTCATTGGCAAAAAAAATTCGTTTGAGACGAAAAATGCTAAAAATGTCTCAAACAACTTTAGGTTAACATTTAGGTGTTACTTTCCAACAAATCCAGAAATATGAAAACGGCTTAAATCGTGTCAGCGCAGGGCGCTTAAAAGAAATGGCCGATATCTCAAATGTTCTACTTTCCTTTTTCTATGCTGATATCTTAACAAAACAACAGCCCCCGTACTCTCATGATGAAATCGCATCAAGTACAGAAAAATACCTGCTTTTAAAAAAATTTAGAATCCTAACCTCGATAAAACAGAAAGCCTTTTTACAGCTGATCTCTGATAAGAATACAAACGAACACCCCGCGATAACACACACCACGCTCTATCCCATGAGACACTCATAATAAACTCCGTATTCACATATTCTTAATTAAAAACACCTCATGGTTTTAGGGAACTTATATCATTACCATCAATTATATCATTGCCATCAATGATGATATTTTACGACACAACGGGATAAATTTCCCCAAAAATTCTAAAAAATTTTTGTGCAAATTTTTAAAAAGCTTGCGTCTGAGCGCTTTTTATGGTCTTGCAAAGAACTGAAAAGCAAAAATACATAAAGGTCCTTTTTTACTTAAGCTTTTCTCTTTGCAAAAAGCAGGAGAAAGCCCATAAAGAGCACACAGGACCATGAGAGAGCCGCAAGGTTAATCAAAGGGATTTTAGCCCGAAAATAACAAAAGAGCTTGACTGTTAAAGGCAGCAAAGAAAAGCGCCATAAAGACAACAAGAGAGTTCTTTTTGCAAGAATAGAATTGGATAGAAACGATGAAAATTAATGGCAATGAAATTCGCCCTGGTAATGTGATCGAACATCAAGGAAGTTTATGGGTTGCAGTTAAATGCAACGCTGTAAAACCAGGAAAAGGTGGTGCATTTAACCAAGTTGAAATGAAAAATTTGATTGATGGTACAAAACTTAATGAACGATTTCGCGCTGCTGAGACCGTTGAACGCGTGCGCCTTGAACAAAAGGATTTCACATTTCTTTATCAACAAGGGGATGCTTTGGTCTTTATGGATTCAGAATCTTATGAACAACTTGAACTTCAAAAGGATTTTGTTGGTGAACGTGCTGCGTTTCTCCAAGATGGGATGACCGTCACAGTTGAACTTTATCAAGAAAAGCCTATTGGCATCTCACTTCCTGATCAAGTTGCTGTCACGATTGCGGAAGCCGATCCTGCCATCAAAGGACAAACGGTTACCTCCTCTTATAAACCCGCCATTCTTGAAAACGGGATTCGTATTCTTGTTCCCCCCTTTATGAATGCTGGTGAACGTATCATTGTAGACACCAATGAGTTGATTTATTTGCGTCGTGCAAATGAAAAAGATAAATAAAGGAATAAAAAATGGCCCATTCTGCAGTCATGAATGTCATGGTGCAAGCTGCAATGAAAGCAGGACGCTCGTTGGTACGTGATTACGGTGAAGTGCAAAATTTGCAAGTGTCTTTGAAAGGACCAGCAGATTATGTCAGCCAAGCAGATCGCAAAGCGGAAAAAATTATTTTCAATGAATTAAGCAAAGCGCGCCCCAAATTTGGTTTTCTGATGGAAGAGTCAGAAGAAATCATTGGCGAAGATTCACAACACCGTTTTATTGTTGACCCTTTAGATGGCACCACAAATTTTCTCCATGGCATTCCTTTTTTTGCTGTTTCCATTGCCTTAGAAAGCCAAGGGAAAATCGTTGGTGGTGTCATTTACAATCCCGTGAATGATGAACTCTTCACCGCAGAACGCGGGTGTGGTGCTTTTTTCAATGACCGCCGCTGTCGCGTTTCTGCACGGCGCAGACTAGAAGATTGTGTCATTGCCACAGGCATGCCTCATTTTGGTCGCCCAAATCATGGAGCCTATCTTATTGAATTACGTAATGTGATGGCAGAAGTTGCCGGACTTCGCCGTTTTGGTGCTGCTGCTCTTGATTTAGCTTATGTTGCTGCTGGAAGAACCGATGGCTTTTGGGAAGATAACCTGCAAATTTGGGATATGGCTGCTGGAATACTGATGGTTCGTGAAGCAGGTGGTTTTGTCACCGATAAAGAAGGCGGTAGCGATATATTCCGCAAAAAAAATATCATTGCCGGCAATGAACACATTCGCCTAAAATTAGAAAAAACCCTCAAAAAAGGCATTTAAACCTCAGAAAAGATCTAGCAGATTACGTCAGCCAAGCAGATCGCAAAGCGGAAAAAATTATTTTCAATGAATTAAGCAAAGCGCGCCTCAAATTTGGTTTTCTGATGGAAGAGTCAGAAGAAATCATTGGCGAAGATTCACAACACCGTTTTATTATTGACCCTTTGAGATGGCACCACAAATTTTCTCCATGGCATTCCCTTTTTTGCTGTTTCCATTGCCTTAGAAAGCCAAGGGAAAATCGTTGGTGGTGTCATTTACAATCCCGTGAATGATGAACTCTTCACCGCACAACGCGGGTGTGGTGTTTTTTTCAATGACCGACGCTGTCGCGTTTCTGCACGGCGTAGACTAGAAGATTGTGTCATTGCCACGGGAAATGCCTCATTTTGGTCGTCCAAATCATGGAACCTATCTTATTGAATTACGCAATATAATGATGGAAGTTGCCAAACTTCGCCGTTTTGGTGCTGCTGCTCTCGAATTTAGCTTATGTCGCCGCAGAAAAAACCGATGGTTTTTGGGGAGATAACCTGCAAATTTGGGATATGGCTGCTGGAATACTGATGGTTCGTGAAGCAGGTGGTTTTGTCACCGATAAAGAAAGCGGTAGCGATATATTTCGCAAAAAAAATATCATTGCCGGCAATGAACACATTCGCCTAAAATTAGAAAAAACCCTCAAAAAAGGCTTAAACTTTATAGTCTTTTAAAAAGCCCCTTAAAATCAGTCCCCCTCCTTAGAATTTTATAAAATCCGAAAAAAGCAATGTAGAGAAAGGATTTTCAACTTTCTTTACAGACACAATAGAAAATGATGAATGAAACACCATCACCAATCATCAAGCCCCCATCCCCCCTAAAGATGCAATTATAGCTTAGCCAATGTTATTAAAGCTGATGTTTTTCTCAATCCCCCTGCAAACAAACTGAAAAAGGCAATAAACACAAATCCCATCATAACAAAACGCCACAAGAAGCAATTATCGTCCCCAAAGCAAGAACACAGTCTATTTACTCCTCAATATATGCTCTTTACAGTGCGCTATCCATTGATCGAAAATCTCCTCTCTCATAAAAGCTGCCGCATATGTTTAAGAGTTTTCACTCTTTTCCACCACTACATAATAGCAGAAATTTCAGAAAAACCACTGATTCAGTGGGCTGTTCTCTACCCCTTTATTCAACCGTTTTACAAATAGTTTATCAAATGCCGACGACATTTATAATAATGAAAATCTTTGTTTTCCAAAATTGCTTTCTGCATTTCACTTGCAAGCTGCTCTTTATCTTTTTCAACAACCTCTTTCAGCGCCTTTACCTTCTCATTACCGAAGATAATTTTTAATTTTTCTTTTAACTTTTTTTCCTCAACAAGCTTCTCCCAAAAGATCAATCGGTTATCGCATTTCTCATTTGATGATTTCATCCACTCTTTAACGCCTAATTTGTAAGCTTCTTCAAATGTTGGATTCCCTTCAACAATGGAAAGCTTTTTTGCTCTATTTGTGTCATTCTCTTTACAAGTATTGATTACATCTCTAACTGTGACAGAATGGCAACCATTATCAAAGGCAACATAGCCTTTTTTCACTGTTTTAATAAGCTTCTTATAGTAAATGAAAGTTTCTCTTGCCTCCTTATAATCACTGGAAATATCACACAACAACAACAACACATTCTTTTTACAATATAATAATAAAGTACACTCACCAGACCAAGATTCCGAAAGCTTTAGCATTTTCTCTATCTCTTTGTGTTCTATACTTATAGATATGTGGTCCCACAAAGTATCTGTAAATTTTTTCTTTTCATCCTCCCCTGTAAAGTTTTCCTTTTGGTGCTGTTTGCATTCAGCTGTAATCATATCATCAAGAACATATAACCACCAATGAAGTAATAACATTGTAGGTTGACTCCGTTTTTTTTTCGTAAGAGGATCTACAAACTTTTGCAGAGTTATTCCATTCCTTCTCATTAATCGCACTGCTTTTATAAAAAATTTCCTAAAATACGAGGTATCCAAGAGACTACATATTTTTTTGTAATGTTCATAAGTAAGTTTTTTTCCAAGTGCTTGCTTGTACAATAAACGCACTTTGTGATCCCCTCGAACACAAATATCCTTTACCAATGGAAGCCGATCTCCACTGAATTTCATATCTTCCCTAGGATTTTTTATCCCCAGTACGTCTCTTTCCCATAGCCTTACTCCCTCATCCCATTGTTTCAACCATTCCTGCGATACTTTTTGAGTTTTTTTAACAAGCCTTTGTTCCCCTTGTGCAATAATATCTTGATATCCAGCGCACTCTTGCTCTTTTCGCTCAAGTTGGTCAGTCAATTGAAGACACTTCTGTTCCCCTTGTGCAATAATATCTTGATATCCAACGCATTCTTGCTCTTTTCGCTCAAGTTGGTCAGTCAATTGAAGACACTTCTGTTCCCCTTGTGCAATAATATCTTTATGTTCAGCGCACTCTTGCTTTTTTTGCTCAAGTTGTTCAGTCAATTGAAGACACTTCTGTTCCCATTGTGCAATAATATCTTGATATCCAACGCAATCTTGCTCTTTTTGCTCAAGTTGGTCAGTCAATTGAAGACACTTCTGTTCCCCTTGTGCAATAATATCTTTATGTTCAGCGCACTCTTGCTTTTTTTGCTCAAGTTGTTCAGTTAAATGCTTGTTCTGATAAATTGCCAATGCAAGCATTAAGCTTCCCCCACAACACACTATCATTGCCAAACCGAACAAAAAATCCACTGAGTATCCCGAATACCACGACTTCCCCATCCATATGATGCAGAAAATCATAACGCCGCATCTTACACTCCCACATTTTTTCCCCCATTTCCAAATGACCTTAATTATAGCTATTATGAAAGCTATTGCCAATTTTATGTCTTCTTCCATTCTTGCTCTCTTTTATTCCCACCAATATTTAACGCAGCTCTTTTATCGATCCCTCGATATTGTATCATTATGTGTACATATGATTTGAAAATAACTACATATTATATTTTAATAAAAACAATACACAAAATATAGATATTTTTTCTGGTAAAATAAAACAATTTGTATTTAATTGTACTGCTCTAATGATTTATGCACTTTTAAGAAGAGCTTTATAATTCTTAAAATGCACTCCCACAATATTGGTTCAAAGTACTCAAAAGCCTAACACAGCAAAACATGGCTGCGTGCTCACCTTGTTTTATAAAATTGATAAAAAGCGTCTTTCTACTCATTTATCGGCTCTTTTTTAGTAAAGCGACATCATCATACACTTTCCTAATCCCCTCAATATTACTACAGCCCCTAAAACTTGAGACGCTTCATGAAGAAGACTTATTCTTTCTTTAAGTATTTTTACTTCACGCGAGCTCTCTCTGCTTGGTATATGCAAGAGACATGGTTTTGACTAATGCAACATAATCAAATTTGAAACGAGAAATTCCATGTAAGATCTTTCATGAAAAACAATGAGTTATCATTATAAATCAACGTGACAGTGCTGTTATAAAGAGAACTCCTCGCTCATCTTAATAGTCCATAGCGATTTAACTGGATATCGTTTTATATTCTATACACAGAAGTGTCTTTATAAAAATACTTCATCTCAGGCAAAAAAAAAGAACAGCCTATTAAAAAAGAAAAACATCTCAATGCTTGCCTTTCTTTTTTCCATGAGAGTTTCAAATTGATAAGCCTGTCTGAAAAGAGTGCTGTTTATGCCCTTAAAAATACTGCTCTTGTATCAAGATCACTTACTCAGATGAGAATTGCAGTTTAGCCAAATGCGCATAAACATTATTTTTTATAATGAGTTGTGTGTTCATTCTTCCACAAAAGCGCCTTTATCCATCACGAGAATACGATCAGCTTTTAAAATTGTTGCCAAACGATGTGCAATGACCAGGATTTAGGATTTTGTATCAATCCTTCTAAGGCATTTTGCACCAACTTTTCACTGTTTGCATCTAAAGCAAATCTTGCTTCATCAAGTAGCAAAATTTTGATTTATAATAATAATTCATTGTCTTGTATGTTGAATGAGAATCCCGAATACCGTAAGATTCTCTCATTTCAAACCTGTTCCATGGTGAACCAATCAAAACCATGTCTTTTGCACGTACCAAGCGGAGAGAGCCCGCGTGAATAAAAAAAACTATTAAGAAAGGACTTAAAATGCCTATAATAAATTATCTCAAGTGCCAAGGGCTGTAGCAACATCCACGAGTTGGCAAATACAATGATGGTGCCGGCTTGCAACAAGAGGGCTGCATTTCTTAAAATCGCCCGTGCAATACCGATGCGTTGTTTTTGCCCCCAGAAAGCATAGTACCACGTTCTTCTACTTGCGTATCAAAGACGTTTGGTAAAGCTTGAATAAATTCAAATACATTGGCAGCTTTAGAAGCGGCAAAAATTTCCTCTCCATGGGTATGTTCAGTTCCAAAAAAGAAGAAAAGTTTGCAATTATTTTATTTCAAGTCTTTATACTCTAGGGAAGAAAGGATTTTTGCGTGTATTTCAAAATAATTTTTGAATTTAAAAAACGCAACCACAATGATTTATAGACCCATCTGTTTATGTCGGATGCGTTTTTGAATTAATATTTAAAGTGCACTCTTTGATAGGATCAAAAACTCATCGTTTGCAATCGTTTTGTTTAAAACCCTTGTACCCCATAAAAAGGAGGCTTTTACATGCCAATATTACCAAAACGATTTTTGAATTTAGAAAGACGACCACCACGATCTACGAGCGTTTGGGAGCCACCTGTCCATGCCGGATGCGTTCTTGGATCAATATCTAGATTAAGAGTATCGCCTTCTTTTCCCCAAGTAGAGCGCGTCGTATATTGGGTTCCATCCGTCATAACAACGGTAATTTTGTGATAGTTGGGGTGAATATTCGCTTTCATGCGTCAAACCTTTTGCGTTTATAGAATGAAATAGCACTTGCTTGTTTTTTTAAGTGCACTTCCTTTGTCTTTTTGATACATTGATTAAAGTATTTATTCCTATAACTGAGCACGCATCAAAAAACAAGTGTTCAAGATACATCATTGTATCAAGTGTTACAAATCCAATACAGTGAGCAAAATTTTATGACATTACGTTCTCGTTCAGAAAAATCGACAAAGTCTTCCCCTAAGAAATCTTCATTCTCTTCGCTTGCAATTTTTGTTCCTTATCTTTTGCGCTATCGTTGGTTGTTTATCTTTGCTTTTCTAGCGTTATCTGTTGCTGCTCTTGTCACATTAGCTTTGCCTGTGGCTATCCGCCAAATGTTTGATCATGGGTTTTCTACTTCAAGCCATGGACATATCAATTTTTACTTTGGAATTTTGTTTATCTTAGCCTTGTTTCTCGCATTTGCTTCAGCAGCCCGTTATTACTGTGTTATCACCTTGGGAGAACGGATTGTTGCCGATTTACGGCGTGATGTGTTTGTCCATATTATGAAACTTTCTCCTGCTTTTTTTGATCGGTCACATTCAGGAGAGATTGTTTCAAGGCTTCTAACAGATACCACACAAATAAAATTAGCTGTGGGCTCTACCGCCTCTACCGCTTTACGTCAGCTGATTATCGTGATCGGAGCCGTCGTGATGATGGTGATCACCAATGCTAAATTGTCTTTGTTGGTTTTAGCGGCTATTCCTGTTGTGGCCATTCCCTTGGTAGTCTTTGGACGTAAAGTTCGCTCTCGTACCCGCGCGGCGCAAGATCGTCTCGCAGATGCCAATGCTGTTGCTACAGAGCAGGTAAGCGCTATTCGCACTGTGCAAGCTTTTACCGCTGAAAAACTCGTTACAATACGTTTTTCACAATTGATAGAACGTGCTTTTCAAACAGCACGGGCTTCTGTGATCCTGCGCTCCTTTTTTACGGGGTTTGCAATTTTTTTGGTTTTTAGCAGTGTGGTTGCTGTTTTATGGATTGGATCGCGCGATGTTTTGAATGGAACGATGACAGGAGGAACATTAGGGCAATTTGTCCTTTATGCGGTTTTTGGAGCTTCTACTTTTGCGCAATTATCGGAACTGGGAGCAGAATTAATCCAAGCAGCAGGCGCTGCTGAACGGCTTGCCGAATTGTTACAAGAGCAACCTACTATTGTAGCACCTAAAAATCCTTTATCATTGGAGCAACCTATTCGAGGTGAACTTGTTTTTGATCAGGTTGATTTTACCTATCCTTCTAGACCACAAGAGAAGGTTTTACGCTCGCTTTTATTTTCTGTAAAAGCAGGCGAAACGGTTGCTTTTGTTGGGGCTTCTGGAGCAGGAAAAAGCAGCATTTTTTCTTTGATCCTTCGTTTTTATGATCCGACAAATGGAACAATTCGGTTGGATGGCATGGAAATTAATCGCCTTTCTTTACAAGATTTACGCAGTGCAATTTCCTATGTTCCACAAGATGTCGCCATTTTTGATGGAACATTGCGTGATAATATTATTTTTGGAACTGAAACTACCCATGAAGAGGAAATCCTTGCTGCCGCTAAAGCGGCTAATGCACTTGAATTTATTCAAGCTTTACCAGATGGCTTGGATACGCAAGTAGGAGAACGTGGTACCATGCTTTCTGGGGGGCAAAAACAACGCATTGGTATTGCACGGGCAATTTTAAGAAATGCACCCCTCTTACTGCTTGATGAAGCAACATCTGCTTTAGATGCAAACAGTGAAAAGTTGGTGCAAGACGCTTTAGAAGGATTGATGCAAAATCGAACAACATTGGTCATTGCGCATCGTTTGGCAACAATTTTAAAAGCAGATCGTATTCTTGTGATGGATAAAGGCGCCCTTGTGGAAGAAGGAACCCATGCCGAACTTGTGGCAAAAAATGGCGTTTATGCTTACCTCGCAAAACTCCAATTTTCGCCTGAGTAAGTGATCTTGATACAAGAGCAGTATCTTTAAGGGCATAAACAGCACTCTTTTCAGACAGGCTTATCAATTTAAATCTCTCATGGAAAAAAGAAAAGCAAGCATTGAGATGTTTTTCTTTTTTAACGGGCTGTTCTTTTTTCTGCGCAAGATGGAGTATTTTTATAAAGACACTTCTGTGTACAGAATGTAAAATGATACCCAGTTAATCTCTATGGGCTATTAAGATGTGCAAGGAGTTCTCTTCATAATAGCACTTTCACATTGATTTATAAGGATAATTCATTGTTTTTCATGAAAGATCATGAATACCATAGGATTTTCTCATGTCAAACCCTCATAGTGAGTCAAACAAAATCTCTTGGCTTGCACATCACAAGCAGAATTGGCGTGTGGAGTAAAACAGTACAAGAAAGAGGTAAAATACCTCCCTTGCCCCTTTACGTTCTAAGGGCTGTCAAAATATTGGGGCGCTGGCAAAAAGTATAATAGGTGCTCGCTTTCTTGAAGCCTTTATGCGGGCTCACTTGATAGGCTCTAGGGACACAAGCTCTATCCTAAAGACTGACCACACTCTTTAAAAAACTGAATATTAAAATTTTTTCATGCCCTCTCTCACCGCTCTAAACAATAGTG
The DNA here is from genome assembly GCF_028618555.1 of Bartonella sp. CM31XJBT. Taxonomy (GTDB): domain Bacteria; phylum Pseudomonadota; class Alphaproteobacteria; order Rhizobiales; family Rhizobiaceae; genus Bartonella. The sequence goes on from NZ_JAQITD010000003.1 coordinate 47,928, forward strand.
TTTACCGAAAATCATGACAAATTGTAACTCACAAATACGCTTCTCTCTATTGCAAGAGTATCCTTTTATGCTCTTTCAAAAACACGAACACTTTTTGAATATTGTTTGCAGATCCGTCTTATTGAAAAAGAACAAAGACTTTTTTAGCACTTTTGGGCTTCTTATAACTTTTGTATGAGCGCGTATAAGCAACAGCTTTTATAATAAACTGGCTTTTGGCAAAATCGTAAAATTTTATCAAATTTATTGTTTGTAAATATCACCACGACTACTATTCTGCTCTTGCAGACACGCAACCTCAAAACACTTCTCTTTGCTCACAAATCGTCTCTCCAGCTCTCTCTTTCAGGCATAGCCCATAAAAATAAGGATAGAGTACTTCGATTGAACACCATCTTCTCACCCCCTGCCCCATATATTTTACAGCTCTCAATTTTATAGCATCCCCTGTCGTGCTTTAAGAAGGCATTTTAACGATGATAAGAACATGTACAAAGAGGATATATCTTTAGGGTATTTATGTTTTAAAGCTTGCACGAAATCGTAATTTTTTTGTATAGCGAGTCAAGCATATGCAGAACTGACACCCTAACCATTTCAAACCATTCAGCTGTTTCAGGAACAGATAAGCCAAGTTCTACGATTATATCTTCAACCACGAATTCACCGAAGTACGGAGGATTTTCATCATTTTTTAGCGCTCCCTCTTCAGTGATCCTCTAGATAATTAACTTCATTCAGCATCTATACCAGCAAAGCGAAATATTACGTGCTAATTTTCCTTTACATTCATTAGCCAAGCCCCCTCAAAATGACCTTTTAATAAATAGAGCTAAAAGGATAAGTCTTCAAAACCATTTGGTGAGATAGCTATATCAAGAGCACCGAGAATACGACTTAGTTTCTAAGAATAGGCGATTTTCCCCCTTTTATTGTATCAGTCTTGTAGAACTTTAAGTCCTTTATGTTTAAATCAAAAAATCATAATTGGATTATATTGCATAAAGATGCTTTTTCTCATTTTTCCATTTAACACACGATAAAATACAATTTAGGCACGATGAGAAGCTTGCCCCTTATATCATGATTTCAGAACCACATGAGAAGAATAAAAGATGATGTGGCTTAATAAGAGAGTTTGTTCATAAGCCGTTTTTCTGTCTTAAGGTCAAGGATGCCGTTAGGCGCAACTTGTAAAGGGTTGCCTTGAGGCTTAAGGACCCAAAGCTTGTTAGCCCCTTCATTGAACGCGGGTCTGATGTCATTATTTTGGAGAGCGATTATTAAGAATTTGAGAGGCAGACAGCCTCTCATTTTGATTTGTATGCAAACGAATTGCACCCTATTTATTCAGGGAGAATAAGAACATACCCAGGAGGTGCTAAACGGAATAAGAGAGCGTCGTAACCCCACGCAGCATACAGGGAGCAAATAGAAAAAATGCCTTCACCAATTGCTAAAAGTAATGTGAGCGATATACCGGCCTCATCTGCTGTTGCTTCGCGGCGTTGTAAGTAGTATCCGACAAAAAAGAAAAAGCACGTTATTCCACTCGCACCTGCAAAGAAGCTTAGTACGGCATGAACCGGTCCACGTATGCTGAACAGGATAAGAAAAATTGTGAAAGTAAATACTGTAAAGATCCCTTCGAATACCCCACGCACCATATTGCACAATTTTCGCATCATAATTGCAGAAAAGCTCTGTTCTGCGTATCGATTTTTTCTTTTGATGCTTGTATTCTTAGAAGATATACTGTTATTTTTAGAAGATATACCGTCCACAACTCCCCCCGTTTTAAGCCAAGATGCTATGAAGTTATTTATTTTTAATTATATCATCAAAAAATACAAGAAAAATTTATCCATTTTAACGAAAAAATAGGTGTTTTATTGAGGTACAAATCTATTTTCTTTCGCAAGAGTTATTCAATTCGTTCGCCAATAGAAAAACTACCCCCATTGAAGAGGAAGCTATCCTGACGCAGAAAAGCTTCATAAGCTGTATTCCAATCCGCTCAGAAATCGCAACTCTCTAATCTACCCGCTTAATCCACCTTTGAAACTGCAATCAAATAAATTCTGCTGATGACAAGTAATAATAACATGAAAAAGAAAAAATATCACAATATCAAACTCTTCAATACAGTATGAGCTTTCTGATTTTCACTCAAAAAGCAAGTGCCCACCCATGAACGACACCATACTAAAGTGCTGTGCATTCACAAATTTCCTAGCATTATCTCCCCTTCTCGAAATTGCACCTCTCCCGCAATCTTATCTCTCGATAGCACCCATTAAAGACTTTTAAAAGGTCCAAGGAAAAAACTCTCTGAGAAAGCTTTCAAGCCTAAAATGCCCCCGCCATTTTTATCATGATGAGGGCACAAAAAATCACGCAGAAACATGCAAAATCTCTCCGCATTTAAAAACAGGGCTTGTGCTTCAATCGCACGCTTTTTCTTGTTCTTTTGTCCATTGTCCCAAAGCCGCAAGATGATTCATCCGAGCCCGATGACGAAATGCCTTCTGTGCAACAGCAATATTTTCATCTTTTCCCGCCCATGCTTTTAAGGCAGCTGCTTGCAGTGCTCGTCCATAGGAAAAGGTCAATTTCCAAGGCAATACGCCCAAAGAATTCATAGCAGATAAATGCGCCGTTGCTTCCTGATCAGACTGCCCTCCAGAAAGAAAAGCAATTCCGGGAACAGCGGCAGGAACAGTCTGTTTAAGCACTTGGACAGTCTTTTCAGCAACTTCTTCAACAGAAGCCTTGCGAGCATCCTTTCCATCAATCACCATATTGGGCTTTAAAATCATCCCCTCCAAAAGAACACGAGCTTCAAACAATTCTTTAAAGACAGCCTGCAAAACAGTGCGTGTCACCTCAAAGCAGCGTGTAATTGAATGCCCACACGATGATCCATCCATCAACACTTCCGGCTCAACAATGGGCACAATATTGAACTCCTGACATAAGGCAGCATAGCGTGCAAGAGCTTGTGCATTTTGTCTTATGGCGCCTCTTGTTGGCAAAGTGTGTTCATCAATAGCAATTACCGCACGCCATTTAGCAAAACGTGCTCCCAAAGCATAATAATTTTTTAGCCGCTCACGAAGACCATCCAACCCTTCGGTAATTGTTTCTTGGGGAAAAGCAGCCAAGGGTTTTGCACCGGTATCAACTTTAATCCCTGGCAAAGCGCCTGAATCCCGAATAAGATCCGTCAACATTTTCCCAGTTGATGCTTTTTGCCGAATGGTTTCATCAAATAAAATAACCCCAGAGATGGCGTTTTCCATCGCTTCTTTTGTACTAAAAAGCATTTCACGATAAGCACGGCGCTTATCTTCATTGGATTCAACACCAATGCTTTCAAAACGCTTTCCAATGGTCGCCGTACTTTCATCTGCCGCCAAAATACCTTTACCTGCATGCACCAAAGCAAGTGCAATATCTTCAAGCCGTTCATTCATAAAAAATTCCTCTTTATTTTGTCTTAATTTCTAAAAATGCGCAACACTATCAAAAACACTCTACACGACTGTATAGTTTTTCTTTAACCTTCCCTTCAAAGAAACCCTTTAAGCCTGCATGAGGGCAAGAATACCAGGAAGGGTCTTTCCTTCCATCCATTCCAAAAAAGCTCCTCCAGCAGTCGAGAGATAAGTAAAATCATTGGCAACACCAGCATGATTAAGAGCAAAAACTGTATCGCCCCCTCCCGCAATTGAAACCAACTTTCCTGTCAAACTACGTTCTGCCGCATGGCGTGCAACGGCAATGGTTCCCTTGTCAAAAGGAGACATCTCAAAAACACCAAGGGGTCCATTCCACACAAGAGTAGCAGCTTCATCTATCGCAGCATTGATATGCGCAATAGAGCGCGTCCCAATATCCAATATCATGCCATCTTGTGGAATATCCTCAATGTCATAAAGACGATGCGGTGCATCTTTTTCAAAACGAAATCCAACGACAGCATCCTGAGGGAGCAGAAGCGTACAGTGACACTCTTGCGCTTTTTTAATAATTTTTTTTACCGTCTCCATCAATGCATGTTCACACAGTGACTTACCAACAGACACACCTTGCGCTGCTAAAAAACTGTTAGCCATCCCCCCACCAATAATCAAAGAGTCAACTTTTTCCACCAAATGATTGAGCACAAAAAGCTTGCTGGAAACTTTCGCTCCTCCCACAATGGCAACCACAGGACGTGCTGGATTGCCAAGTCCTTTTTCTAATGCCTGCAATTCACCTTGCAAAGAGCGCCCTGCATAAGAAGGCAACAAATGCGTTATTCCCTCCACCGAAGCATGGGCACGATGAGAAACTGAAAAAGCATCATTGACATAGAGATCCCCATTATGAGCCAAAGCTTCCGCAAAAGAACAATCATTCTTTTCTTCACCAGCATAAAAGCGAACATTTTCAAGCAGTAAAACACCACTATTTTGTAATGACTCAACAGCAACTTGCACCGCAGAACCGATACAGTCAGGAGCAAAAGCAACCGGCTGATTAATGATCTTTTCCAGCACTTGCACAACAGGACGGAGTGAAAACTCTTGCTCTACCTTTCCTTTGGGGCGACCACAATGAGAAAGCAGAATAAGTTTAGCACCACGCTTTTGTAGCTCAATGATTGTTTCTTTATGTCGTTGAAGACGCGTCGTATCACAGACCTTGCCTTGCGCCATTGGCACATTAAAATCCACCCGCATAAGAACACGTTTGCCCAAAACATCAACATCATCAAGTGTACGAAACCCCATCACTGCTTCCTTTTCACTTTCCATTGTTTCAAATAAAAACGCATCCAACAACCCTGCCCACTTTTCTTTCCACTCATCTCCCTCTTTTCTTTTACAAGAGATCCACGACAGCCTATCTCTCCACCCTCTGCTTAAAAAGCCAAAGCTTCATCGTCAAATGTACAAAAGCCCACCATTGCTCTTAACCTTCATATCCCATTGTAGCAAACAAATTGTGGCAAACAAATGCATTGGCTCAACTTGATCTCTATTAAAGCTTTCTTTTACTTCTAGGCAAAAGAATTTACATCTCCTAATTTTCTGACGTTTTCTCAAAGGGTGTCTCGTTCAGATCTTACTTTTTCAAAGTTTACTCTTTTATTCAGCTTTTAAACGCACGTATTGACTCAGTATTAAAACAAAACACATCATCAATTTTTCAATAGTTTCTTCTCTCTAGCGCATGAGAACAACAGCCTCTATCTGTTTTTCTCAAAATTGCACAAAAATGAGACTTTTCCCTATAATAAGAGGACCCTAAGGTCCTCTTATATTGTCTTAGCAAAAGCCACAGCCGTATCACTCATACGGTTAGAAAAGCCCCATTCATTATCATACCAAACCAAAACGCGACAGAGCTTACCATCAATCACTTTTGTTTGATCATTGTGGAAAATAGCTGAATGAGGATTATGATTAAAATCACAACTCACGAGTTTTTCTTCTGTAGTATCCAAAACGCCCTTCAAAGGACCTTGTGCAGCAGCAGCAATAGCTGTATTAATTTCTTCAATTGTTGTGGAACGCTTCGCAGTAAATGTCAAATCAACCACAGAAACATTAGGGGTCGGAACACGAATTGATACACCATCAAGCAATCCCTTTAATTCTGGTAAGACCAACCCCACAGCTTTTGCCGCTCCTGTTGAGGTAGGAATCATAGAAAGAGCTGCCGCACGTGCACGATAAAGGTCACGATGCATTGTATCCAACACAGGTTGATCACCTGTATAAGAATGGATTGTTGTCATAAAACCCTTTTCAATGCCCACCGTGTTGTGCAAAACTTGTGCTACAGGCGCCAAACAATTGGTTGTACAAGAAGCATTTGAAACAACGCGATGCTCGCTGCTCAAAGATTGATGATTAACCCCATAGACGACCGTAAGATCTGCTCCTTCAGAAGGCGCAGAAACAAGAACACGCTTTGCCCCAGCATCCAAATGAGCACTTGCTTTATCACGCGCAGTAAAAATGCCCGTACATTCCAAAGCAATATCGATATCCAAATCTTTCCAAGGCAATAGAGCAGGATCGCGCTCTGCGCATACCTTTATTAAACCACCCCCCACATCAATAGCATCCTCTACCACCTTAACGGTCCCAGGGAAGCGCCCATGAACTGAATCATAGCGCAACAAATGGGCATTTGTTTCCACTGATCCCAAATCATTAATTGCGACCACTTTAATATCTTGTCGTCCACTTTCCACAAGTGCACGTAAAATATTGCGACCAATACGACCAAACCCATTAATTGCAACACGAACTGTCATTTCACATGTTTCCTCATCAATTTTTAAAAGCACAACATTTAAAACACAATAAATGGGTATTTCACCAATCCAAAATCATTAATTCCCACAATGTCAATATCTTGATCACTCACTCACTTATCCACAATAATGCACAAGATCATCCACAATACTGCACAAAATATGATGCCCTACAATCACCCCATTCATGACAACACAAGCTGTCACTTTGTCTTTTCCTCTTTGATCTTTTCCAGCTCTTTTTCAACGGTGGCAACAACATTTTCCCAAGTAATACCAAAATGCGCATAAAGGGCATCAATTGTTCCACTTGCCCCAAAGCCCTCCATACCAATAAACACACCATCACAGCCAATAAAACGATCCCATCCTTGGGCGACAGCAGCTTCAATGGCAATTTTAATCGGTGCCTCCCCAATGAGAGCACGCTGATAAGAGAGAGACTGTTGAGAAAAGAGTTCAAAACAAGGCACAGAAACCACACGCGTTGGGATGCCTTTTTCTTCTAAGACTTCATGAGCTTTTACTGCAATTTGCAACTCTGAACCAGAAGCAAACAGAGTCACTTGAGCATCATCGCTAGCTGTTAGGAATTCATAAGCACCGAGCATACAGAGATTTTCTTCTTCATACTCTTGACGCAAAAGCGGTAAATTTTGTCGACTCAAAGCCAAGGTAGAAGGCGTCCCGCGTACTTTCAAAGCCAATTGCCAACACTCGACTGTCTCCATAGCATCGGCAGGACGAAACACAAAATGATTAGGCATTGCACGCAGGCAAGCCAAATGCTCCACGGGTTGATGGGTCGGACCATCCTCACCAAGACCAATAGAATCATGAGTCATGACATAAATCACCCGCAACCCCATGAGAGAAGACAAACGCATAGCAGGACGCATATAGTCAGAAAAGCATAAAAAGGTTCCCCCATAAGGAATAAAGCCGCCATAAAGGGCAAGACCATTCATCACAGCTCCCATTGCATGTTCGCGAATTCCATAATGCAGATAGCGCCCTGAAAAATCTTCAGCAGAGATACTTTTCATCTGGCTACTTTTTGTATTATTAGATCCGGTTAGATCAGCCGAACCACCAATAGTCTCACTAACGACCTCATTGATCACTTCAAGAGCCATTTCCGAAGCTTTACGCGTAGCAACAACGGGGCGCTCTTCAACCAATTTCTGTTTATAAGTATCAATAGCGCCATCAAATCCGCCCACGAGATCGCCCCGCATCAATCTTTCAAACTCCACACGCTCTGAGATAGGAAGATCAGCAAATTTTTCTTCCCACTTTTGCCGCCTTTTAGCAGCATTAAGCCCTGCCAAGCGCCAATTATCGAGAATATCGGCTGGAATAACGAAAGGCTCAGCATCCCACCCTAAAGCGATACGGGTTTCAGCGATTTCTCGTGCGCCCAAAGGGGCTCCATGAACTTTATTGGTACCCGCTTTATTGGGTGCTCCAAAACCAATTGTTGTTTTACAAGCGATCAAAGTTGGTTTATCGGAATTTTGTGCCGCCTCAATAGCCCGCGCAATTGCTGCTTGATCATGCCCATTGACTTTATGTGTCTCCCAACCAGAAGCCTTAAAACGCGCAATCTGATCTGTACTGTCAGCAAGGGAAATCTCTCCATCGATAGAAATATTATTATCGTCCCACAACACAATAAGCTTATTGAGTTTCAAATGACCGGCAAGGGAAAGTGCTTCTTGAGATATCCCTTCCATAAGGCATCCATCGCCCACCAACGCATAGGTGTAATGGTTGATAAGATCACCAAAACGGGCATTTTGCAAACGCTCTCCAAGAGCCATCCCCACGGCATTCGCCAACCCTTGTCCGAGAGGACCAGTCGTTGTTTCGATTCCCGCCACATGCCCATATTCTGGATGCCCAGCAAGCTTTGCTCCTAATTGGCGAAAATTTTTGAGATCTTCAATGCCAATATCTTCATAACCAGAAAGATACAAGAGAGCATAAAGCAACATAGACCCATGTCCTGCTGATAACACAAAACGATCACGGTTAGGCCAGCGAGGTTTTTTGGGGTCATGAGCAAGGAATCTTGTATAAAGAACCGTAGCAATATCGGCGGCTCCCATTGGCAAGCCTGGATGACCAGAATTTGCTTTTTCAATCGCATCAATAGCAAGAAAACGGATAGCATTGGCCATCTGATTCTGTTGGTGGGTGTTTGTCATGAATAATCGACCATTTCGTTAAATACGTTATTCTGTTGCTTTTTCCGTATTCTCTTAAAATTCTCAAGAAATACTATTTTCTAACCATTAGCGTGAGACTTTTTGCCACCACTTCAATAACATTAATAACATTCCCCTCACGCGTCCTGTATATCCATGTCATTTATGCCAATACGCGCAAAAAATCCAGCTTTTAATTTATATCTATCCCCTGCTTTGCTTGCTAAAATATCTTACATACTTAAAAATAAAATGCACACAACACAAGAGTGAAAGTGATTCGTTTTTGCATAACACATTGATAAAGGATACAATTACCCAAAGGATAAAAGCAATGAACCAAGAGACTACAGTTCTACAAGATGCTTTAGAGCACCTAGAAAAGGCACTTAGAACTTTAGAGATCACCATAATAAACCGTAATGCCGTTATTGATAAAAATAACGAATGGGAAGAAGAAATCCAACGAATGAATGCTGACCGCAGCCATCTTGCCCAAGCGCTTGACAAAGCTGAAGCCCAAATTGAACGCTTAGAGTCCGTAAACAAAGAAGTTTCCAAACGTCTTATTAAAGCAATGGAAACAATTCGTGTTGTCATTGATAGATAAAGGTTTGAATGTATGGAAACTGTTTCCGTTACCATTGATGGTAAAATTTATCGCATGGCTTGTGACAAAGGACAAGAACGTCGTCTTATTGCGCTTGCTGCTCAATTAGATCAATATATCACACATTTAAAGAACAATTTTGGTGAAATTGGCGACCATCGTTTATCGGTTATGGCTGGCATAATGATTATCGATGAAATGGAAGAAATAAAACGAGAAAATAAAAAATTACAAGAAGACTACAATGCTCTTTTACGACTCCACAACGAAAGAGACCGCACCATGGGGAAAATTATGCGTGACACCACACAACGCATTGAAAATCTCACCAACCAATTGCTCAAAGATGATCAAAACCACACAAACATTCAAGAACAAGAACAGGAAGATTTCTAAAAAGTACATCAGCGCATAATAAACCAGAGACTTGACTTGTCCGCCACATCTCACAGGATAAAAATTCTTAAACCCACACCAGTCTGTAAACAGTCTGGTTTCTTATAGGAAGGATTCCAGCTACTCACAACTTATGGGATTAACTTAAACCTCAACAAGAAAGCCCTACCCTGAATATTTCACCTCCGCACAAACGCTTCCTATATCAAGGAGACTGCCTTATATCACCACACTTCAAATGAGATGTCTTTTCACAGCGCAATAAGATAACAAAACCAACATCATGTAAAAAAAATCATATAAATGACAACAGCAACAAACAAATAAAGCACCCTTCGAAAAAAAGAACTATATTCATGTTCCCTATGAATGCATGTCCAAAATCCTTGCCCCTAGATAATATCAAGCAGATTCAATATATTAAAAAAATAACCTTATCTATTATACCGTAAAACACCGCTATTTGATAATATAAGCACCATAGAGTCTTTGCACCTAGAATGTCCATCCGATGAAACCCACCGAAAAGAACCGTATCATTTATAAACCAGCGTGAATTAAGTATTTTCATCCTTTAGAGCAAGAAAAAAGTCAAAACCGAAGAGTATGTTAATCTCATACAACCTCAAACATCATAAACAACAATAATAGCTCTTGAAAACATCCTCTACCGCTATTTTTATCCTTATAACAAATAATCCATATTCCTCTCCCCACCCCCCAAAATCTCCAAGCTTAATAAAAGAGCAAGTCGGCACCATCATTATAACCAGCCCTCAATATTGCGACAGCCCCCTTGGCTCTTAAAACGGTTCATAAGAAGTATGCCTTTCTTGTACAATTTTTACCCACATGTCCCACCCGCTTGTGACGTACAAGCAAAGAGTTATAATTAACAAAACATAAATAAATTGAAGAGAATTTTACGGAATTCGGGGTTCTAATTCAAGTTTAATAACGATAAATTATCATTATAAATCAATATGTTGCAAATGATCAGACAAAGCATATTTTAAAAACACATTCACCCATCACTTTTTCTCATAACATACCAGTACGATTTTTTAGGCACATAATTTTAATTTTATTCAATTCTGTCTGCAAAAGTTTAAAATGAGAACAATTTCAAGACTCTCATTCAAAAAGAAAAAGAATAAATTCTCATTATCAATGAACATCTCGCTCGTATAAACTCAATAAAGCAATCCCCAATATGCCTTAATGAAATAAAAGGGGGGCTCCCATTAAATGCCCTACCGTAAAAGCAGCTTCCTCAGAACTAAAACAAAATCAACAGACAACATCACCGCATCTGCTCCCATCCCCAAACTGGACAACCTAACGCAATACCTTTCTATCTTACGATAAGAGATAAAAGAATAATGGGTTCTATGGAGGCATTCACAAGAGGCGCGCACCCGTTGTTTTTAAAGCCTGTTCAAAGGCGCATGAAAAAACACCATGCGTAAACGGCTCAAATCCCTTTCGTTCCATCTTGAGAGACAGAAGCAATACGTAAGAGATTTGTCGCACCGGGCGTTCCAAGGGGAACCCCAGCTGTCACAAGGAAGCGATCTCCTCCTTTGCAAAAGCCTTCCTGAAATGCAATAGCTGCTGCACGATCAACCATATCCTCTAAACTCCGTGCATCTTGCGTGACCACACAATGAAGCCCCCAAACTAAAGCCAAACGCCGTGCTGTTTCCACAATGGGCGATAAAGCAATAATCGGTCTATTAGGGCGTTCACGAGAGGCGCGCACCCGTTGTTTTTAAAGCCTGTTCAAAGGCGCATGAAAAAACACCATGCGTAAACGGCTCAAATCCCTTTCGTTCCATCTTGAGAGACAGAAGCAATACGCAAGAGATTTGTCGCACCGGGCGTTCCAAGGGGAACCCCAGCTGTCACAAGGAAGCGATCTCCTCCTTTGCAAAAGCCTTCCTGAAATGCAATAGCTGCTGCACGATCAACCATATCCTCTAAACTCCGTGCATCTTGCGTAACCACACAATGAAGCCCCCAAACTAAAGCCAAACGCCGTGCTGTTTCCACAATGGGCGATAAAGCAATAATCGGTCTATTAGGGCGTTCACGAGAGGCGCGCACCCCCGTTGTTCCTGAAGCCGTATAGGCAACGATAGCGGATAGAGCAAGTGTTTCAGCAATCTGACGTGCAGCAAGAGAAATCGCATCCGTTCCTGTTGATTCTGGTGCTGGATGTTGTGCTCCAACCTGAGCGGCATAAGTGTGATCCTGTTCGATTTGCCGCGCGATTCGGTCCATCATAAGCACAGCTTCTTCAGGATAGCGACCAGAAGCAGATTCAGCAGACAACATCACCGCATCTGTTCCTGCATAAACTGCTGTAGCAACATCCGACACTTCTGCGCGTGTGGGAACAGGAGATGTAATCATTGATTCGAGCATTTGTGTTGCCACCACAACAGGCTTTCCTGCTAAACGACAAGCTTTTATGAGCTCCATCTGAAGTGCAGGGACCTTTTCCAAGGGCATTTCCACTCCAAGATCACCCCGTGCAATCATAATACCATCGGATACCTCAATAATTTTCTCTATATGCTCCAAGGCTTGAGGCTTTTCGATTTTAGCCATCAAAGACACCTTGCTTTTCGTCAACTGACGCACCGCTATAATATCTTCTGGACGTTGAATAAAAGAAAGAGCAACCCAATCAACAGGCTGCTGTAAAAGAGCCTGAAGATCCTCCTTATCTTTTGACGTCATCGAATCAAAAGGCAAAATTGTATCGGGAAAACTGACACCCTTTCGATCAGAAATACGGGTTCCAGAAACCACGCGACACTGTACAGAATGACCATCACAAACTTGCGCACGCAGTTCCACCCTTCCATCATCAATCAACAACCGATCCCCTGGTTTAACAGCCGAAAATACATCCTCATGAGGGAAAAAAACACGCTGTGCATCACCAAGAACATCGCGATTATCTAATGTAAAGCTTTGCCCAACACGCAAATCTTCTTGCCCCTTAGCAAAACGCCCCACACGCAGTTTTGGCCCCTGAAGATCCACTAAAATACCAATGGGGCGTCGAACTGTTTTTTCAACTTCTCGTATAGACTTGACCAAATCACCCAGCATATCACGATCAGTATGGCTCATATTAAGACGAAAAACGTCTGCCCCTGCCCTAAAAAGCTTCTCAATCATCAAACGAGAAAAAGAAGAAGGACCAAGAGTCGCAATAATTTTTACTTTACGTGCACGTTTCACGGTGGAGAATTTCCTGAAAGAGAAGGTATAACTGAATTGTTTAACAAAGACTCATCCGTCAACTGTACCATCCAACTGGTTTGATTTCCGGTATCGATCTCTTTAAATTCAGCCTTTTGATATCCTCGAGGGAAACAATCATGAACCCCTTGAATGGTAAATTGGCTATCTTGTACACACATGGTCACAGAGCCTGCCCAGTTCCCTTTTTTTTGTGCTCCTTCCGCATAAAAATAATAAAACCGTGAAGCAAGAGGCCCCTCAATTAAAGTTTTACATTCCGTCACTGGTACCGTCCACCAGCCTTCGCTCACCCACCCTGAAAATGTACGATATCCAAGAGCAACCCCTACAGACTGTTGGGTTGTATTACAAACTCTAAAGTCAGCTTTTGCAAAAACAACGAGGGGAAACAAGAGCAAAATACTCAAGAGAAAAACTTTTAATCCTTTCTGAAACACCCAATATCGTTTTTTTAAAATCACAAAACTTCCTCTATAATGTCAAATTCTCAAAACAAATTACACATTTCTTTTTTAAAAGCTTTTCAAATCTAAAACGTATATTTTCATATTTTTCTTTTTATAGCCCTTTTATCAATGCATATATCTTAAAAATTTTACAAAATATTTAAAGTCAATTTGTAAAAAAGCTGTGTAGCTTGATTTACTTTTTATTTTCAAGCTTTTTTAACATAAATTCGTCGTCGAAAAACAACTTTAAATATATAACTTGGAGAAAAATACAATGAACGATACAGTAACCGATCAAACACACGCTATATCCGTAAACCAATTACGCTCTTTTATCGAACGTATTGAACGACTAGAAGAAGAGAAAAAAACCATTTCTGATGATATTAAAGACGTTTATACTGAACTTAAAGGCTCTGGCTTTGATAGTAAAGCTGTTCGAAGCATTATACGGCTGCGTAAAAAAGAAGAGCATGAAAGAATGGAAGAAGAAGCAATCATTGAACTTTATAAAAATGCGCTTGGTATGAATTAAAGCCATTGATAACATTGGAAATTTTCTTAAGAAAAGAAAATACAAAAAACAAATGGCAAAAAATAAATGAATGTATAAAAATTTCACCCAACAATAAGCCGTTTGTGTAACTTGTAACGAGACTATCGGTCACAGAATACACAATATTGCAACAGCCCTCACATTTAAAAGGATTTATACAGAGAATTTTTATTCTTATTCTTCAATCATTGTTTATCCACATAAACCCTCACTTGTATGCCAACCCAGTTTGTGATGTGCAAGAGAGGTGTTTTTTATGATTAAACATCAATAAATTTGAAGTGAGAAAGTCTTCCGATATTGAGGACTCTCTTCAAATTGAAAAAAAATGAATTATGATGATAAATCAATTTATTATCTACGAAAAGAAACATATGAAAATGGTCAGCAGTTGAAATCCGCTAAACGAGATTCTAAACTATTTATAAAAGAAGAGGTGGTTAAAGATCTTAATCTTTGAGGATAGGGAGAAATTCAGCATATTTACACATTTGATAAAAAGACCCTTAACAAAACTTTATTGGAATCTATTAACGGACTCATAAAGATCATTGATTCGAGAGGTTAGAATGTGATCTCTCCATTTTCCAGAAATCATCAAATAGTCTTTGGCATAGCCCTCTTTTTCAAAATGAAGGCGTTTTAATAAACGTTCGCTTTTTATGTTCTCAGGTCTATAATTTGCCATCACTCTATGTAGATGATAAACATGAAAGATATGGCGTATTAGAGCCGATAAACTCTCAAACATGAGACCTTTGCCTTGTTGTTTTTCATCAAGAGAAAAACCAAGATGACAGGCTTGAAAAACACCCCGAACCACATTTGTAAAATTCACAACACCGATGACTGTGTTTTCATTTTTTAATCGTACAGCATATCGATATGCTTGTCCCTGTGCACTTTCACAAGCAAATGCATTGGCTCGTGTTTCCCAAGCTGTTAGGGTATGGTAATCGTCAGATCTAACAGGTTCAAAAGGATGCAGATGATTCGCATTACGGAGGTAATAAGAAGACAGTTCAGCTGCATCTTCTAAACCGATCAATGTAGAAATTGTTTGCTTTGTTTTAATTGCCATCATTTTCTCCTCCTAAACAATATTACAATAACACGTTGATTTATCTTAACAAATCATCATTTTTAAACTCAAATCATAATGTCGAATACAGTAAGCTTTCCTCATCACAACACTTCTTACGTTAGCATCAATGAGGATCATTTGCTTTTCCATCATAAGCGGAGGTGGTATGTTTAAAGCATAAGGTAAAGACAAGGGAATATTTCTTATGAATGCTCTCAAGTTCCAAGGGGCGCTGTAGCAACATTGGGGACTGGCAAAGTATGCAATGGAACTGGCATACTTCCATATACGAAATTTTGAAAAAACTCACGGCAAAGATAGTTTTGTTTCTTTGCCTTGTAAGCTCAGAGCATGCTTGTTTTGCGCTATCATATCACTGTCCCCCCGTATACAAATCCCAATGACCATCACCTTGAGGTGCTATATGTTACAGTGCGATCTAAAAAGTCTCTGCCATAACTCGTCAACAACACTGTTCGCGCAAAATCAGCCATAAGATCTTGTAACAAATCAAAGAAAAGCGATGATGCAATACGAATTAAAATGCTTAGATATTAATATCTAAAACATTACCGTGAACACGCTTCCATTTCTTCGCGTAAAATTTCAAGCTCTAACCATTCTTCTTCTTTTTGTGTGCAAGTATTTTTCTTTTTTTCCAACGTTGTTGATAAACGCTCAAAACGCTCTTTATCACTGCGATAGAGAGCTGGATCAGAGAGTTCTTGCTCAATTTTTTTGATTTCGTCCTGCAAAACAGCAATTTCTTCAGGCAATTTTTCCAATGCATAAACCTGCTTATAAGACAATTTACTTCGTGTTTTTTTCTCCCGCCCTATCAAGCCATGATCTGTTGATGTGTCCTGCTTTGAAAGCTCTCCCGCATGAGATTTTGAAGGTGCTTTACGCTGCGATAATTCTGTTTTTTTGCGTTGTAAACGAAGAGCATGCTGGTTTTGCGCCATCATATCACTGTAGCCGCCCGCATACAAAACCCAATGACCATCACCTTGAGGTGCCAACATATGCGTTACAGTACGATCTAAAAAGTCTCTGTCATGGCTGACCAACAATACAGTTCCCGCAAAATCAGCAATAAATTCTTGCAACAAATCCAAAGTTTCCATATCCAAATCATTGGTCGGTTCATCAAGAATCAAAAAATTTGCAGGACGAGAAAGAAGTCGTGCAAGCATGAGGCGTGCTCTTTCTCCCCCGGAAAATTCTTTAAGGGGAGTGCGTGCTTGTTCCGGTGAAAATAAAAAGTCTTTCATATAAGAAACCACATGCCGCTCCAGCCCATTGATCACAAGAGTATCACCTCTTCCTCCCGTTAAATAATGCGCTAAAGTTTCTTCTTCATTTAAAATACGTTGCTGATCAAGCAATGCCATAGAGAGGTTATAGCCATGCCTCACCGTTCCACTATCCACGGCTTCTTGCCCAATTAATGCAGAAAGGAGCGTTGTCTTTCCGATTCCATTGGGTCCCACCAACCCGATTCGATCACCCCGCTGAATGCGCAAAGAGAAATCTTTCACAATAATGCGATCACCATAGGATTTTGAAATTTTCTTTGCTTCAAGCACCAATTGCCCAGAATCATGACTTTTTGCTGCTGTCAAAAGTGCATTTCCCGGCTGCCCTTTATAGGTTTGATGACGCTGTCTTAAGTCTTTTAATTCGCCTAAGCGCCGTACATTACGCTTACGCCGTGCGCTCACGCCATAACGCAACCATTGCTCTTCACGAGCAATTTGGCGCCCCAATTTATGCTGTTCGATGGCTTCTTCTTCCAGTGCTTTATCACGCCAATTTTCAAACTCAGAAAAACGCTTTTCCAGTCTTTTGGTTGTGCCACGATCAAGCCATACCGTTGACCGCGTAACATTTTCTAAAAATCGCCGATCATGGGAAATCACCACAATCGCTGAACGCAAAGAAGCCAAAACAGCTTCCAGCCATTCAATGGTTGGTAAATCAAGATGATTGGTTGGTTCATCTAAGAACAAAATATCGGGTTTTGCAGCAATGGCCCGTAACAGTGAAACACGCCGCTTTTCGCCTCCCGAAAGCGTTTCCAATTTTTCCGCCCCAGAAAACCCTAAATTTGTGCGAAGCGTATTGATCCACTGGACATCAGATGTATCGTCCAGCCCCGCTTCCATATAAGCATTAATATCTTCAAATCCTGAACAATCCGGATTTTGTGAGACATAACGGAGCGTTACTCGCGGGTGGCGAAAAATTTCGCCACCATGAGGTTCTAATATTCCTGCGGCAATTTTTAATAGGGTCGATTTTCCACAACCATTACGGCCGACCAGCGCAATACGCGCCCCCTGCTCAACCGATAAACAAGCTTGATTGAGCAAAGGCGTTTTTCCAAAATTTAAGAAAATGCGGTCAAGCCGCAGAAGCGGCACCGCCATTAACGAACGCGGCGCGGACAAGGTGCTTTATACATCACCCCTCTTGCATCACGGTAAGCACATAATTGTCGTACAGGAACTCTCTGTCCACAAGGTGCTTGGTAAACATGCCCTCTACGACCACGATACGTGCACAATTGTGATACCTGTCTTTGTTGTTTTCTTTGATTTGCAGCTGCACCTGTTACTGTTCCAGCCAAAGCACCAAATGCTGCACCGGTCAGTGCTGCTCCAGGCGTACTTCCAGCAATAGCAGTTCCAGCCAAAGCACCGATTGCTGCTCCTCCTACGCCGTAACGTGCAACGCGTTCATCGTTTGTAGTACAAGCGACTGAACTGAAACCAATGGCTGAAACAACGGCCACTTTAAAAATTGATTTTAACATATCAAAACCTTTCCTTCTCAAGATCAATACATATATCGTTTATGTCGGCACTTCATCACTAGGCCCCCCCCTGCCTTATTCAAAATATATTGGAAGAGCTTTATGGAATAGGTACAGACACTAACAATATAGCTTTTCCAGAACCTAAATGGCAAGAAAAGGTTCCACAAATACGGTTAGAAAGTGTTAAAGAAGAGCCAAATGACACATTTTTGTCACAAATTGGCCATTTTACCCCTTTAAGAGTTAAACCTTTTAAATCAGAAAAACCGATAATACTAAACAAACATCCCTTAGGCAAATCATACGAACAAGGTTTTGACAAAACCGGCCAACCTTCTTCCAAACCGCTTGTCAACAACACTGAAATACCCCTTTCAGCCATCATCAACGCTTGCGTTATATGAGAAAGGCTGTGATCACTTCGCTCCCCTCCCAAAGCACCGCACAAAATAAGCTTTTTAGCGCCATTTTGCAGCGCTCTTTCACATGCCAGAGCACTATCTGTCATATCTTTATCAGAGGGAAAAACTTCACGCGGAACATGACTATATTGACGTATTAAATTCTCATCTGATGAATCAAAATCCCCTAACCACAACTCAGGCGTCGCATTAAGCGCTGCCGCATGACGCATACCACCATCAGCAGCAATTACCCGACTGTTTTGAATTTGATTAAGCAAACGATCAGTGATATGAACATCCCCATTTAATAATATCGTAAATGTTGTCATGCCATACTTTGCCTTTCACAAAATTTTCTTTACAGTGCATCTTTTTATAAGTGAGAGTCATTTTTTATAAACAAAAAGCATGATATAGCCAAACGAATCCTTATCTCTAATGCCTTTCTTAAAGAAACATACGATACAAAGATACAAATGCAATTTGCCAAATTACTCCGCAGAAATAATGTGCACCATGGTCCAACGCACCCCAATTTTCTTTTTCGCTCGTGCCTGTATAAAGCCACTCTCATAAGTTTAACGTTTCTCCTTTCGGCTTGTCATACACCACTTTCTCAAAATGATAGGCTTTCTTCCACTTCTTCTAAAACGATCAAACGTACCAACAACCACAATATCTATGTCACATTAAGCGCTCTGCAACACCCACGTATTCTGCAAATGTATGGTGGCGCTTATCATGATGCAAAACTTGAACACCTTTTAGCAAAGATTGTCCGTAAACTGGCAGTTGCATCACATAGTTCTCATCAAAGCTATTCTGTAACAATTTTAAACTCAGAAACTGTCAATGCCTTTGCGCTCCCCAATGGCTCGATCTACATCACTCGTGGTATGCTGGCATTAGCCAATGATTCTTCAGAAGTTGCAGCCATTTTAGCCCATGAGATAGCACATATCAGAGCCAATCATGGCATTTTACGCCTGCAAAAAGAAGCCCAATTAAAGATGACCAATCACATGTCTTCACGTCTTCTTTCTTCTATTGGCAAAAAACTTCATAACCCTATGCAAAACAAGCAACAACTCGCGCAATTTTCCCGCAATCAAGAGCTGGAAGCTGATTCCCTTGCACTCGAAATGCTCCAACAATCAGGATATGATCCATTTGCTTCACCGCGCTTTCTTCAAACAATGGAAGCCTATAGTGCTTTTCGTAATATCTCCGGCACCCAAAATGCCTCTCTAGATTTTCTAGCTTCTCACCCAACCACCCCTCAACGCATTCGGCTTGCGATAGAAAAAGCGCGTAAAATCAGTAAAGGGAATAGTACAATATCCGATCATGATTCTTTTCTCAAAAGCATTGATGGCATGATTTTTGGAGGAGGCTTTTATACAGGTTTTGTACGAGGCAACCAATTTATTCACCCACAATTGCGCATAACTTTTTCTGTTCCAAACAATTTTACAATAGAACATTCAGCACACACTGTTTGGGCCAGTGGACCAGATAAAATTGCGATTCGTTTTGACGCTATTCCACATCCTGCTGAAATATCTGCGAGTGATTATTTGAAAAGCGGCTGGATTCTCGGGCTAGACCAATCATCTATCCGCCCCATCACAATTCAAGGGCTCCCCAATCAAGAATTTACGCGTCAAGGATTCCAAAGCCAAAGTTTACTTGGAGCACAGGCCTATGCTACCAATGATCAATGGCAATTTGATGTGGTTGCCATTCCATTCAACAACCACATCTTTCGTTTTTTGACGGCCGCTCCACATAATTCTCGAAATTTTGCAGAGGTTGCCCAAAAAACGCTACAAAGCTTTCATTCTCTTTCATCTTCACAGTTAAAAAAATTGCAGCCCTTAAAAATCCGTGTTGTTCGTGTTAAACAAGGAGAAACCGTTGCAAATCTTGCAGATAAAATGCAATACACACCATATAAAGAAAAACTCTTTCGCATCCTCAACGCCCTCTCACCAACGCAAACTTTACCCGCAGGTACCAAAGTGAAAATTATTACAGAATAAGCCCTTTTTCTCATCTGCTACAGTTTTAATTCTTTTCTATCTGTATCACGCCCTCCCCCTTAAAGCATATTCGAAAATAAGGAGGAACACTTTAAAATCCAATTTCATCATGCCTCTATAGGCCTCCGTGTGATACATATTTTCTCCAACTAACTCTGCCCCCTGTCTTCCTCTGTTTATCAGTAGCGCCCCCAAGGAGGCATATTCCTAAACAAATATGAACACCCCCTAAAACTGACTTCATCATATTCTCATATGCCCCCACTTAATATATTCTCTTTCCTCCTCCCCCCCAAAGCATTTCACTGCTTATATATCGTAAGCGTCTTCTGAATGAACCGTAAGGAGAGCAGAACGCAATTTTTGCAAAGCCCTAGCTTCAATTTGACGCACGCGCTCTTTCGAGATTCCTAACTTTTCACCCAAAACTTCGAGAGTCGCCCCCTCTTCATTTAAGCGACGAAAGCGAATAATTTCCAACTCCCGTTCGTTGAGAATTTGCAACGCATCGTAAAGCCACTGTGTACGCCGTTGACCATCAATGACTTGCTCAATTAAAGCATCAGGAAGAGGACTATCATCCACCAAAACATCCATCTTAGCAATGGGATTATCACTGTTCTCAGAAACAGAAACACTCAAGGAATTATCAGAACTGGAAAAACGAAAATCCATCGTTTCAACATCGCGCACGGAAACGCCAAGCTTTTCAGCGATTGTGCAAAAAATATCCTGTTTTGACAAAGCACTATCATCTTGTATCAGTTTTGCACGCAAACGCCGAAGATTAAAGAAAAGTGCTTTTTGCGAAGAACTCGTTCCCCCTCGAACGATTGACCAATTTCGCAAAATATAATCTTGAATAGAAGCGCGTATCCACCACGTTGCATACGTTGAAAAACGCACTTCCCGATCAGGTTCAAAACGTGCAGCTGCTTCCAATAGTCCCACATACCCTTCTTGGACCAAATCTCCCAATGGCATTTTGAAACGTTTAAAGCGATTAGCAATAGCAATCACTAAACGCATATGAGCCGCTGCAATTTGATGCATGGCATCATCATCACGTTTGTCTTTCCACCGCAGAGCCAAATCATGCTCTTTTTGTCGTTCAAGATAAGGTGCTTGCATAGCAGAACGCATCATATTACGTCCTAAGCTTTTGTCTGCATCGCTATAATTTTTGCTGCTTTTATAAACAGCATTTGAAAGATTACCCATAATAACCCCTTGCGATTAAAATTATCAAAATTGATTTGGCAACGACATCATTGTTCTTTGCTTAAAAAGAACGCAAAAGTTGTTAACTTCTGTACCTACTACTTTAACGTGTAATTTTATAATCGCAATTGTTTTTTTTACTGTCATGGTAAAACTTCTTGTCATAAGACACAATTTCACCTGCAAAATGCCTTTACAACATGCCTTTTAGCCTATGAAATATTTGAAAAAACTTTCTCTCCACTTTTCATGACAAAACAGCAAAAAAAATAAAGTGATCACGCAAAACAAATGCTGTTTTTTGATAACCAATTCCGTTTCCTTTTAAATTGAAGAATTTATTCATGCTTTCAGCTTTACAATACAACTAATAAGTGTAATTTGCAAATATAAAGCATCTAAACTGAATGAAAACTGAATAAAAAAAGAATCATTCAAGTTTTAAAGGCGCAAAGAAACAGCAAAAAATGACAAGAGTGATTGAAGCAAACGCAACAAACGTGTTAAAGAAAGAGCACCATTATGAAATTGTCGCAAAAAGCTTTTGACCAGTGTCACACTGAGAAAGAAAATGATCATGGATAGCAAGATTGTTCAACAGAATGAGATTCTTCAAGATGATATTCTCATTGAAAAACACGGAAGGGGTAAATTTGAAGGTTTTCGTTTTTATGCCAACAAAAACAGTACCGATCAAATAGCTGAGAAGCAAATTTCAACAGAGAATGAGAATTTGATTCTTGCTTTTTCCAAACGCGCGACACGTTTTTGTGCTTGTGCAAATGGAGATTTTACCCTCAGTTCTGATGGAATTGTGCGCTGGATTGGTCAACCCGTAGGACAACTTGTAGCAACAGAAGATTTTTTCAAACCAAAACTGATTGTTTTAGCAGATGAACAACTCACGGGAGAATCCCGCAATAACGTTGTGAAGCGATTAGAACGCTTTGTCACCTTTCATTTTGAAACGACTTTAAAACCCCTGTTTGATTTGCGCAATGCTGATAATTTAACGGATTCAACAAACAGTCTTGCTTTACAACTTTTTAACTCTTTAGGGATTTTACCACGCCGCGAAGTTTTAGACATTGTCAAAAAACTTGCGCAAGAATCACGTGCCGTGCTTCGGCGTCTAGGCGTGCGTTTTGGCGCTTTTCACATCTATGTTGCCGGAATGCTTAAACCTGCTCCGGTTCAAGCCATTACTCTCCTGTGGAATCTTCAAAATGCGGGACAAGATCAAACTGGTTTGGGTGAAATTTTTTCAGCATTATCTGCTGGTCGAACCTCTTTGATTGTTGACCCTACCTATAACCGCCAATTTTATCAATTAGCCGGCTACCGAATCTTAGGACAACGTGCTGTACGGATTGATATTTTAGAACGTCTTGCCAATCTCATCCGCCCCGCACTTCATTGGAAACAAGGAAGTGATCCCAGACCCGATGGAGCCTATGATGGCAAAAGTTTTTTTGTTACACCAGCCATGATGTCCATTCTTGGGGCCAATGGAAATGATATGGAAGAAATCCTCAAAGGACTTGGTTATCAATCGTACAGCATAAGCAATACTGTTTTTGAACAAAATCTCTTTGCACACCAAGCCTCTTCCCCTGTCAATAGGACAATACAAGATGTTCCTGCAGCAGAATGCGTTGGAAGTCAATGGCAAACAATAAGCGATTTAAAAACAACACGAGAAGAAAAAAATACCTCATACCCAAACACTTTATCCTCTGGTATTGAAAAACATCTCCATAAAACCAATCGCTTACCAGCAGCTGAACCTGTTGGGAATTTTGCCAAATCCCCTCGCTCTACAGAAGAAGGTAAAGTTATTTTATTATGGCATTATAAGCATCAATTTCACCACCACGCACAAAAAAAACATGATAAATTAGGAAATAAGTGGCAAAATAAATCGAAGAACGCTGTAAAAAAAGCGGAACACACAAATGAAAATTCCCCTCAAGAAGCACTATCACAAGCAAAACGCTCTCATAAGTTCCACAAATCCCAAGGAAAACATGCAAATCATAAGCCTTTTCACAAAGAAAAGCGCCTTAATCCTGATTCACCTTTTGCGAAACTAGCTGTACTACGCGATCAACTCACCAATCATAAAAACACGCACCCACTTTCCTCTAAAGAGAATTAAAGTAACAAATGGAGTTTGATCTTGACCCACGTAGTAACCGACAACTGCATTCACTGCAAATATACGGATTGCGTTGAAGTCTGCCCTGTTGATTGTTTTTATGAAGGGGAAAATATGCTTGTTATTCACCCCGATGAATGCATCGATTGTGGTGTTTGTGTGCCAGAATGCCCAGCAGAAGCGATTTTACCTGATACAGAACCAGGATTAGAAAAGTGGTTAGAACTTAATCTTCATTATGCAAACAAATGGCCTAATCTAACCACCCGAAAAGATCCCCTTTCTCAAGCAAAAGAAATGGATGGCGTTCCAAATAAATTAGAAAAGTATTTTTCAGAAAATCCAGGAAGTGGCGAAGAGTAATGATACAGTGTACACCCTCCTCCTTCAACGACTGAAAGACTTCTCTTGTAAAAATAAAAAAATCCTTAAGCGAAATGATTGATTCTTTTAAAGTTTGATGTTAGTGTTATTTTAACATGATCATCTTTCTAAGTATTTTTCTTTGCTTTTTACAGTAAAGCAATGTATTTTTTTTGGATTTAAAAGTACTCGGCTTTTATGCTCACTTAATTGGTACAATATACTTGGTTAAAGAAAACTCAACCCTCAGGTTTATAACCTGTTTTCCGATACATTTGTTGATCATAAGGGAGTAAACTAAAATATGGCATCCCAACATGGAACGTCTTCCAAGACCAAAGAATTTGCAACCTCTGAATATATCGTCTACCCTACACATGGAGTAGGACAAATTATAGCGATTGAAGATCAAGAAGTTGCAGGACATAAATTGAAACTTTTTGTCATTCATTTCGCGAAAGATAAGATGGATGTCAAAGTCCCCATTGCAAAAGCCCTTTCCGTTGGAATGCGTAAATTATCTGCTAGTGACTCTGTCGAACGTGCCTTAAAAGTTTTACGTGGAAAAGCACGTGTTAAACGGACCATGTGGTCACGTCGTGCACAAGAATATGATGCCAAAATCAACTCAGGAGATCTTATTTGTATCGCCGAAGTGGTCCGTGATCTTTTCCGCTCTAATCTACAACCTGAACAATCTTACTCTGAGCGCCAACTTTATACAGCTGCTCTTGAAAGAATGGCCCGCGAAATTGCGGTTATTAATAGTCTTTCTGAAACAGAAGCTATCAATCTCATAGAGATGCATCTCTCCAACAAGCCGGAACGCGAGTTTAAAACTGAGAGAGAAGAAACAGATGAAAACAGTAAAGCTGTCTACGCTGCATAATACACTCTCTCATCATAATGATGATATTTCGATAAAACCAGCGAAAAGCTGGTTTTATTTTTTAACATCCTCTCTGCCCTTAAGGACAAAGTTTCTTAACCAGCGCCAATCTATAAACAATCTAACTTTTCGACAAATTCCTCCTTATTTTCTTTCTTCATAGATAACAAACTGATTAATCATCATAATCTAGCATTATTCATATTAAATTAGAATCTTGAATATGGTAAGATTACTCATTTCAAATTGCTCTCATGTTGAATTAATCAAATCACTTGCTTGTCAATCATAAGCGAGGCTGATCTGTGGGTAAAAACTGTACAAAAAGAGCAAGACACTGTCTCAAGCACCAAAGGATATACCAACATTGGAATCTGGCAAAATGTGTAAGGCAGCAGGCTTGCTTTTTCATGAAGCGTAAAGATCATAGTGCCGTTTATACACTACACCGAGACTTTACCATTTACCCTTCTATAAAACCATTATAACATTCAAAAACGCCGTCATAAAATGGATGCCACAAATATTGAAAAATATTCCTTTTAAAAAACGCGTGACGGTACAACATAAGCATATTTTGTCTTGGGCGCTCTATTTTGTATGAGAAGCATTCCTCCTCATTAAAGAACGCGATAAAAAAAACATGAACTAAAACCATCATCTCCATTCTGTAAAAAGCATGCCAAATACTTTTGAAAGCAGTAAAGCTAACGTAAAAAATAGCAATAAAAATGAACGTTAGCATTGCCCTTTCAATTTCATATTTTTCCCAAATGAGGTTTCTCATTTCAGAGATTACGAGATATACGCAATATTCTTACTCCAATCGGACACATAAAATCTAGAATGATTCATAGAACTCTTAAAAGTCTCAATCTCTGTTTCAAACAAACCGCTAAAGATTGGATATTCTCAGCAGGAATTGTCCAGATATCATCTTCAATCTGATCTTCACGAATATGACGCAAAGGATTAGTATGAACGCCTGTCAGGATAAGCAAACACAAAGCCAGTTGTGTTATGTTTTGTGTTTTACAGAGTAACTGATAAAAAACCGGCACATCTCTCCAATCCATGGCTGGTAAGCTTTGTTTTTTATGACGTTGTTTCCCTAAGAGCGCGCGTGCTTTTATCGTTGCTTGTAAATCAACATCCAAACCCTAATGCAACCGCATGTTTAAGACAAAGATTAAGACGCTTCAGTGCTGTCTGAGCTGTTCCAGCTTTTGCATGCCAAATGGGAGAAAGCGTATTGCGTATCTCAGTTTGCGTAATCTCTGAAACGGGCAGACAGCCTAATTTAGGGAGAATATAAAGGCGTAAGTGTAAAAACCAATCACAAGCTTTACCATCTCTTTTTAATTCAGCTTTACGGCTTTCAAAAGCATCCAACACGATATCTTTTAAATAATAGAGATTGCGCATTGCCTCACGCTTTTGTTTCTCACGTTCTTTAATGGGATCACGCCCCTCACGTAAAACAGCCCGCCACCCAGTTGCCAATTACGGGCTTGTTTTAAAGAAACATCTCTCAAGGCACCCAAGCCCATTTCGCAGCCCCCGGAAAGGTATAACAGTAAATCCATTGACCACCCCCATCTCTTACGTTTGTGAAGAAGCAAGCCGGCACCATCGTTATATTTGTCAGCTCGTGGGTGTTGTGCTACAGCCCTTGGCTCTTAAGACAATTCATAAGAGTCCTTTCTTATACAAATTTTATCCACACACTCATCCCGCTTGTGACGTGCAAGCGAGTGGTTTTGATTGATTCTAGATAGAGAGATTTGAAATGAGTGAATCTTACGTTATTCGGGGTTCTAATTCAATATGAAAACAGTGAATTATATATATAAATCAATATATTGTCTAGTGATGAACAGATAACAAAAAATCATAAACTTAGGTAAGCACCACCATAAAATCACTCATAAACCAGCTATGAACTGGAGAGTCGTACCGGCTTTGATAAAATACTTTGCTCATCCCCATACACAACACATTTGGTTTTAAGTTTACTTATTTTTACAAGCTGTTCGCAACAAATCCCTTATATTCACAAAAATAAGAAAAATATATGGACAATTCTTAGTTCAAAAATATGAAAAGACAGCGTGATATTCATAGAAAAGTCTCATGTACCTTTATCAATCAAAAGCACTAAAGATCATTGAATGTGTACACCTTCTGTCTTGTAACGGTTGTCTCTTTTCTGCTCATAAGAAAGCACGCTGGCATCAGCATACACTTAATCCCAATGTTACAACAATTCTTACATTTGAAAGTATTCATTATAGACATTTTTTCCTTTTTATAGAGTTTTTACTCACATACCATCCCCACTTGTGACCGAAAAGCAAGTGATTGTCATTGATTCAACATGAGAGAAATTTGAAATGAGAAAATCCTACGATAGACCTTCCATTCAAGGCGCAAAACAACAAATGATCTTTATAAATCAATGTGATGTCGATCTCTATTTTTTTAAGGAGAATCACATGTCACAATATAAGCCTATAGACAACCATTGCCTTAAATATTCTCATAAAAAACACCGATATGCTTAAAGCCTTACATAGATCAACTGCCTTAAACGATGATATTTTACGGTCTAATAGGATTCTCTCTATAATC
The DNA here is from genome assembly GCF_028618555.1 of Bartonella sp. CM31XJBT. GTDB lineage: Bacteria > Pseudomonadota > Alphaproteobacteria > Rhizobiales > Rhizobiaceae > Bartonella. The sequence goes on from NZ_JAQITD010000003.1 coordinate 75,354, forward strand.
AATAAAGATTAAGTGCGATACAAAATGATTCTATTACTGAGCTAACTTATATCAATACCCAAGCTCTTAACGAAGTCATCATAAAAGACACTGATACAAGTAGCCCTTTATAGCCTCTCAAGAAAACAAGAAAATCATCTCCCACAATAGAATCATTTCTCTACGGCAAAACTTTATCCCACATATGTTCCCAAGAAAAAGCGAAAAACGCATCTTACCCAATGCATTCACTAATGAATCAAGAGAAACTTACCACTGAAAGAGATAAAACGCTAAAGTTTTAACCACTAAAACGGAACGCCCACGATACATTCCCTGTTCCACATCGATAGAAGACGATGCAAGGGAACCTCAACACTCATCTTAAAGCGAAAATGCATGCCCCAAGCGTGCATTGATCGATGCAATAAAAGAAGTTCACCACTGGAAAAGAAAGAAAACGCTAAAGTTTTAACCACTAAAACAGAACGCTCACGATACATTCCCTGTTCCACATCGATAGAAGACGATACAAGGGAACCTCAACATTCACCTTAAAGCGAAAATGCACGCCCCAAACATGCATTGATCGATGAAATAAAAGAAGTTCACCACTGTAAAAGAAAGAAAACGCTAAAGTTTTAACCACTAAAACGGAACGTCCACGATACATCCCCTGTTCCACATCGATAGAAGACGATGCAAGAGAACCTCAACATTCACCTTAAAGCGAAAATGCACGCCCCAAGCGTGCATTGATCGATGAAATAAAAGAAGTTCACCACTGGAAAAGAAAGAAAACGCTAAAGTTTTAACCACTAAAACAGAACGTCCACGATACATCCCCTGTTCCACATCGATAGAAGACGATGCAAGAGAACCTCAACATTCACCTTAAAGCGAAAATGCACGCCCCAAGCGTGCATTGATCGATGAAATAAAAGAAGTTCACCACTGGAAAAGAAAGAAAACGCTAAAGTTTTAACCACTAAAACAGAACGTCCACGATACATCCCCTGTTCCACATCGATAGAAGACGATGCAAGAGAACCTCAACATTCACCTTAAAGCGAAAATGCACGCCCCAAGCGTGCATTGATCGATGAAATAAAAGAAGTTCACCACTGGAAAAGAAAGAAAACGCTCAGTCTTTAACCACTAAAACGGAACGCCCACGATACATTCCCGTTTTCAAATCAATGTGATGAGGACGACGTAATTCACCAGAATTTTTATCTTCGATATAAGTCGGCGCCTTCAGAGCATCAGCCGAACGGCGCATGCCCCTCTTCGCTGGAGAGGTTTTTCGTTTAGGTACAGCCATAAAAAGACACTCCAAATCCATTAAAACAGAAAAAGCAATGTCAAAAATGACAATGCTTCATTTAAAAACACCATAAAATTTTAAGATATTATACACTGATAAAAAAGAAGAGGCAATGTCAAAATGATCCTCCTCTTACTAAAAATGACCTTCTTGTTATCAAAAATGGTGTCACAATAATCAAAGGAATATCAAAAACACTGCAAAATTTGAGAATTTTATACACCAATGAAAGCTTTTTTATAAGACCTTCATTCAATTTTTATTTGGTTTAAAAAGGGATTTGCGCATACAGTAGAGATACGGATAAAAAGAGAAGTTGATTTTTAATAAAAAACGACGCCAATTTATGAAAACAAGAAAAAGCGACAACCTTTCTCTTTAAACTTCATAATTTCATTTTTGTAAAAACAAAGGAAGCAAGAATGCACGAATTTACCACCCTTCTTGCAAAACATAGAGACACCGTTGAAAAGCGGCTTGATACCCTGTTAAGTGATCAAATCCAAAATGGTGAAATTTCACGCCCTAAAAACTTAATCAAAGCCATGCGTTATGGTGTGCTGAACGGTGGAAAACGCTTGCGTCCTTTTCTTGTAATTCAAAGTGCTGCACTTTTTGATGTCCCTGTAGAACATTCTCTTGATGTTGCATGTGCCTTAGAATGTATCCATTGTTATTCGCTCATTCATGATGATCTTCCCGCTATGGATAACGATATACTCCGGCGTGGAAAACCCACTGTCCATGTAGCATTTGATGAAGCAACAGCAATTCTAGCAGGCAATGCCCTCTTAACATTTGCCTTTGAAATTATTGCTCATAAAGCTAGTATTTTATCTACAGATATTAGAATCAAGCTGATCACGTCTCTTGCACAATCGGCAGGGCTTGGCGGTATGTTAGGTGGACAAATGCTGGACCTTGAAGCTGAAAAAAGACCGCAAGAAAGTACTGACATCATCACTCTACAACACATGAAAACAGCAGCCCTGATAAGCTTTGCTTGCCAAGCAGGTGCCATCATTGGCAATGCATCTAAAGAATTAACTGAAAAGCTTACTGATTTTGGTACCTATCTTGGTTTAGCCTTTCAATTAACCGATGACCTTCTTGATGTCACCGCCAACACGCAAACCCTAGGAAAAACGGCTGGAAAAGATGAAACGGCACAAAAAGCCACTTTTGTTCATCTTTACGGCATTAAAGAAACCCAAAAAAAGCGAGATACACTCATCAGTAAAGCAGAAGCATTCTTACATCCTTTTGGCGCTAAAGCACTCCCCCTCCAACAAGCAGCACACTTTAGTGCAATACGCCAAAATTAAACTTCATCCGCCCTATTGTACATAGTGTACACCATCATATTTATTGAATGCATAATAGACTTTTCAAAGAAACGTTACCATTAATCTCCATTATAGTCCTTATCATGAAATGGGTGCGACAAATCTTAAAAGGAATTTCATTAAAACAAGCCACGTGAATTTATAACACAAATGCATTCTGGGTATCCTATTTTGCATAAAAAATGCCTTCCATTAAAGAATGAAAGAAAATGTGAAACAATGCGCAATCACTATGCTTTAAAAGATATTACCGTAGATGCTTTAAAGCCAAATAAAAAACGACCGAAAGAGGAAAACTCGTTTTCTCCTTTATGTCTTTAATCTTCTAACGATAAGGCAAAAGATAAACAGAATAAGTATAAAACCAGGCATTTTATAAACCCGCAAAAAACAATAAAAGAAGTACAATGCCCTCAGTAGAGAATCGTAATTTTTATGCCTTTCCACGCTATCTTGTTGTAGAAGATCAAATATGGTTATATTCTGTAAATTCACTCGTGTATTGCTTGCTCTCTAAAAACACTTTTACAAAAGTGCTCGTTGTTTAGTTTAAGCATCATTTTTTTGAAGCTCGTATTTAAAATATCAGAAAAAAATGAACATAATGGCTATTTTGATTTTTATGCCACCCTCAAAGAACAAAGTCTTTTAACCTAATCTGCTCTGTAAACAGTCTAGTTTCCTACCGAGTAGGTTTCTCTCGCTTTCCACGCATGCGATTCACTTAAACTAAAGACGCAATAAACAAGACTTAAGAATATTCACCATGCACTTCTTAAAATACTTAATGTATCAAACAGGATACCTTCACCACCCCTCAAATGACAGTATGTTACGGCATAACAGGATAAATAAAACCACTAATTTCAATAGAACGAAAAACCAAAGCAGTATTATTACCGATCTCTCTTTTCTTAGCAAGAAAGATATAACACATTGATTTATAATGATAATTCGTGGTTGTTCAACTTGAATAAGAACCCTGAATATCATAAGATTCTCTCATTTCAAATCTGTGTATGTTAAATCAATCAAAATCACTTGCTTGCACGTCACAAGCGGGAAAAGCCGTGTGGGGCAAAACATCAAAGAAAAGACTAAAAAAATGCCTCTTATGAACCGTCTTAAAAGCCAAGGGCTGTCCGCAACATTAGGGGCGAGAAAAGTGAATGATTGTGTCGGCATGCTCCTTCAAAAGCAGAAACATTTTTATTTACAAAATTGTGTAATAACTTCAATTGAATAATAATCATGATCACCGTACAACTTTAATTCGTCACACTCTTTATCTCGTTTATTCAATTCATCGCATAAAAAGAGAATTGATAAGATTAAACAGAGAATGATCATTGCAACAGAAAGATAAAGAAAATCCTTATTATTATATATAATAGCGCAATCTAATTTGTGATAAGTAGTTTTTTCAATCCAAGTGCAAATTTCCTCCTTCAAGTGAAATTTTCTTATTAAAATGAAGAGCATCATTGTAAGTGAGCCTATACCTGTTGTAAAAGCTGGAAAATATGTCCACCTTTTGAAGCCATAATAAAAAAACATGCAACATGGCCAAGAAAATGCCGCGATTATCAAGAGTATTATAGCCATTGAATATCCTTCGAGAGAATTTTTTTCATTACCCATTCAATATCATTTGTAAATTCTTCTTGGTTTCATCATGTCATATATCGTGTTTAGCTCTATGCAAAAACGCGCTATTTGTTTAGTATTGTCATCATGACCAGCTCTCATACTAGACACAAGGTCAATAATTTGTGTTGTTGGGCTAATACCATTTCCACTTGAAGAATTAAGAAATTTTTTCGCATAATCAATCATGGGGTCGGTAGAATTCATAGACATATTATAAGCCCAAATAAAATCGCTTTCTCTCCAATTATAGTCATTCCGCAAACTGCTTATGACATTGGGTAGCATTGCCCATGACATCTCCTCATTATAATCACCGCGCAATAAATTAACAAAACGTCCACATAAAACAATCAGTATGTGACGATGCCATATAATATCAAATTTGGGCGCTATATTCTGATAGCCACGGCTATAGACGAAATTTCTTGCTTGTTCCTGCTTTTGAAAATGTTCAAAAGTCTCGTATTTTTCACTTATATATGCTTCGTAAAGGTTATTGTACTGCTCTAGACTATCTACGCGCGTACATCCCAACAACACGGATACAAAAAAAAGAGTTATAAATGTTACAATATGCGTTATGGATAACGATTTCACCGCTTTATCTTTTAATAACTACAATTTGTACAGCCTAACAGATTCCTATCAAATATATCAATATGTGCTGGTTTCTTGTGGCTTATTTATAGCAAATTGTACTCAACAATATTTCTGTACTTGATTTTATTCCCTCTCAAAGAGGGGGCTGTCATTCAAAGTTTCCATAGATAAGTTTATTATCTGGATAAGAGTATTTTCTAACATCAGAAAATACAAAGCTAACGCCACAACCAAAGAGAAAATACTCAAAAATGAGCTATAATGAGAATGAAAGATGTAAGAAAATATCTCAACAAGATGATTGATATTTTAAAGGAGGCAATGGTAAAATCCGCTAAATATACCAACAATAAAATAGATCATCAAAATATCAAAATCGATCATAAGGGAATTCTTATGAGGACAGGCTATAAATTGTCCGACTGTTTAAATTAGCTCTAATGAGATAAAGTGTTACCAGCAAGGAACCAATGAAAATGGGGAAAACTGCTCCATCACCATTCCTTAATAAGCATATAATCCAGCACAATCATTTTCTTTATCAGCGTCCAATCTTATCAGCAACTCTTGGCGCAATATTCATGAGCAGCATTTTTATTTCCTTTTTAACGATTATTATGCCACGCCCACTTATAAGGACAAGCGGATGACTTTGATTGCTTCAACATACATAGATTTTAAATAAGAGTAACTGACACTATTCAGCTTTCTCATTCAACATGCAAAAACAACGATGTGCCTTAATAAATAAAAGCCTTGCCCCACTATGAAACCCTATAAAACACGTATCGTAATAAGTTAATATTTTCACTGAACTTTTTTGAGAGTTCCTTCTAAAAAAAATACCGCCAACAAGTAAATCAATAAATAAATAGCAAAAATATAAACGAGTGAGAAAAAGCCAAATATATTGACCATATACGCACTCATGTAAAAAAATACCAATAAGCTAAATCTCCCAACGGTTGACAAGAAAGATTCATATGTAGCCCTGAAATGATCACTAATACTATCATGCAAAACAACTTCTACACGAAGATATGTATACTTAATGAGATAAAAAATCATACAGACTAAAATGACAGCAATTTCTTTTCTTGGTTCAAAGAAAGCAACGGTAAAAATCAGTGAAGCCGAAAGAAACAACAGTAAAATAAAATTCACTCTTTCACTTAGTTTTGTAAAGAGAAAACTAGCCAAGAGCTGAGAGAGCAATATCAATGAAAATGTCACACCAAGATCAAAATAAGTGACATTAATATCATAATCTTTAAATATCCACTGCCAATACTGCGAGAATATATTGAAAAAAATCAATGAAAAATAAAAGCATAAAGAGATATAAGGAACTTTAATAAAAATAGATAACATCTCCTTAGCTTCACAAATGAGAGAATTCGCTTTATTTGGTTTTTTCTCCCCCTTCAAGTCATCAAGAAAAAACAAACCAAATAGTGTTGTCATCAACATTAAAAACGCCGCGATATACCATATATATTGGCTAGAATAATCAGCAAAATATGCCCCGATTAAACTGAATATAAACATGCCGATGTAATTATATTGAGAGCTGGAACCAAGCACTTTTTTAGTGGATGTCACTTTTGCTTTTGCATATTGAACAAGTAAAGCATTATAAGCCCCAGCAATTAATGTTAGCGATAAGGCATTAAAAGTTTCTGCCAAAAGAAAACCATAAAAGCTTGTAGAAAATCCCATGAGAAAGAGCCATGTAGCAGCAAAAGCAGCTGCCAAAACGATCGATATTTTATAACTTTTTCGATCAGCAAAATATCCCAGAGGAATATCGGTAACCATCATAATAAAAGCCTGAAACGACTTAATGACACCTATATCAATAAGCGTTAAGCCTTTTTCAAGCATATAAAAGACAATAAAGGCGCCAGTTAAAATCCTTATACCATTAAATAAAAAGCCAAACGCTAATATACTTGTCATGCATTCCCCCAATAACGCCCAAAAAGGCACCCGTATACATCATTTTATATCAATATAAAAGCTTACATTTTACGACAAATAGGACTATAATCGCTATAAGGATTTCCAATCCTATCAATTTGATACCCCAAAAAATGCTGGGAAAATGCCTGAAAAATCAATAAACAATGTTCTTTCTATAATTTGATATTTGAAGAATCCGTTAAATATTTTACTGTCTCAAGAGCAGCCAAAAAACCAGCAACAACATTTACGGATCTATTAAAGTATTCATATCGTTTTGCTTAATAGTCTTAACACACTCAAACTCATTAATATCCTTCATAAGCTTCTGATTCTAAAACAGGCATATCATCTGGTTTTACCTAAAATAATAAGCAACCAACAACAGTATTGACCATAGCTAAAGCAGCATACAACAGCACCCTCTTCACATTGAAGACAGCTTGTTTTAAAAAACGACACACCATTTTTACTTCAACCTTATGCGATTTTTACCTCAACCTTGCCCAAAGCGTGTATGAATATAATCACTCAAAAGCGCTTCAAATTCTTCAGCAATGTGATCACCCCGCAAAGTTTTTACCTTTTGTCCCTCAATGAAAACAGGTGCCGCAGGACTTTCCCCCACTCCAGGCAAAGAGATTCCAATATCCGCATGCTTTGACTCCCCCGGTCCATTGACGATACATCCCATCACAGCAACCTTCAAGCTTTCAACGCCAGGGTATTTTTCACGCCAAATAGGCATATTTTTGTATAAATCTGCTTCAATTTTTTGCGCCAATTGTTGAAAGACCGTTGAGGTTGTGCGCCCACAACCAGGACAAGCCGCAACAACAGGCAAAAATTGCCGAAACCCCATCACTTGCAAAAGTTCTTGCCCCACCTTTACTTCTCGTGTCCGATCACCACCAGGTTTTGGCGTTAAGGAAATTCGTATCGTATCGCCAATCCCTTGCTGTAATAAAATGCCCAAAGCCACCGAAGAAGCAACAACGCCCTTTGTTCCCATCCCAGCTTCCGTTAATCCCAAATGAAGAGCATAATCACAACGCGCCGCTAAGGTGGTATAAACAGCAATAAGATCTTGGACGTCACTCACTTTAGCAGAAAGAATAATTTTATCACGTCCCAACCCCATCTCTTCAGCGCAAAGAGCCGATTGCAGAGCAGACTGCACAACAGTTTCCCGCATCACTTCAGCAACCGATAAAGGATTTTCTTGCTGTGCATTTTCATCCATAAGCCGTGTTAACAATGCATTATCAAGAGAGCCCCAATTCACGCCAATGCGAATAGGTTTATGATACCGACAAGCAATCTCAATAATTTCTGCAAATTGACGATCTTTTTTTGCGCCAAAACCAACATTTCCAGGATTGATGCGATATTTTGCAAGCGCCTCAGCACACGCAGGATGCTCAGATAAAAGCTTATGACCAATATAATGAAAATCCCCAACCAATGGTACAAAAAATCCTAACCTCTCCAATCGCTCCCGTATTTTTGGTACAGCAGCCGCCGCTTCATCGCGATCAACAGTAATTCGAACCAATTGTGAACCAGCTTGCCAAAGAGCAGCCACTTGAGCAACAGTTGCATCAACATCAGCGGTATCTGTATTGGTCATTGACTGTACAACTATCGGGCTCTGCCCCCCAATGATCACATCACCAACAGCAACACCAACAGATCGACGACGCTCAAGTGGTTTAGATAAAAAATAGGTCGTATTCATCAAGTCCTCAAATTTTTAAAACCTGCGCTATCAATCATTACTTACATTGACTTCCTCCGCGCTTCAAAGGACGAAAATTACACCGCCCACCAATCTTAACAGATTGCTCTCAAAAGGTTCTACCTACTAACACTGATGCAATTCAACTCATAGGTGGATTCATTCTATAGACGCACCGGATAAGTTCTACTACTTCTGTTCAAGTTTATACTTCTACACTTGGTTGATTCAAAAAGAAACTGAAACCAAACAGAGACAATACTGTATTTTTAGTTGCATGCCGATACCTTACATCAACGTCATCACAAAACAGTGTTTTACAACACAACAGATAACGCCTAACAAAACACCATTTTTAAAATGCATGAAAGACATCGCCCACCATCTTTATGATGAATCTTACACCATTTTGTAAAAATTTTTACCTTACATCCTTAACAAAAACCATCATGAAATGAACTCGGACACATTAAAAAATGCCTCATTAAACTCAAACTCTTAATTTTCATCTCACCCACGCGCGGCATTATCAATGCAACTTTTCAATTTTCAAGCCGTTATAGCAAAACCCCAAACACAATTCCAACTGTCACGCAACAATTTAACACATGAAGGAGTCAATAAATGTGTCTATTTTCACCCCATAGAAAAAATGCTAAAATTAAAAAACGTATAGCACAATTAAAAAGAGAGCTGGTCCCCGTAAATCATTGGAGTTTTCAAAATGATAGCTTTGAAAACATTTCTGAGCTGTTTAACACATGGAAACAAAAAGGCCGTCACGCACTTTATCACCTCAACGAACATGCTACAGAATTAAAGAAAAAAGCGAAAGAAAATCCTAAAAAAACCCTCGCATTAGCAGCAGGAATTGTTTTAGTAAGCTTCTTGCTAATCCGTAAACATTAATAACACAATCAATAACCTTCCCTTTTAATGCCCGATTCAAAGCGGGCATTTTTATGGTTTACAAAATATAAACTTTACGTCTTTCTCCTAACTTTACGCCCTCTCCCAAAAGGATAAGTTTTCCAGCCATCCAGCCAGTCTATAATCCAGCTTTTGTCTATCGGAAACCTATCAACGCATGCGATTCACATCACCACCCCTCAAAGGAAAACATTTCTAAAGGCAACAAACAAGCCCTACAACGAATGTGCTCCCCACACAAACACTTAACGCATCAAAAAGATGCCTGATACCACACCTAAAATGAGGATATTCACGGGACAATAAGATAACAACTCAAATATTCAATCCAAAACTTCCCCCAATTTCCCAGCCTTCCCAAAACTTCATTGTGTATATAGACTAAAAATAAAGAATTAATACTGGAAAAGCTTACACTTTTACTCTATACGCCCCCGATTGTCATTTTAATTGGGGAAAGGGGAGGATATTTTGATATTGAAAACCCACACTCCTCTCACTACCAGGTATTTTTTATAAAAAATACCTTTAGACAAAAGAAATGTTTCTCAACAACAATCATTGCATTTTCCTTTGAATTTCACACGAGCGTATTTGCAATAATTCTTCTATTTTTTCCAACTCATTTTGCCAAAATATAGAACAGATTAAACAAGAAAAACAACAGCTTGCACATTTTAAAAATCCACTCGATGAAATAAAAAAACGACATGGTTTCTTAAATAAAACATCCGCAGCTCTTCAAAGAACATTCAAAAAGCAAAAGAGTCATGGCCTCCATCGCTCTAATTTTAGTCACTTTCAAAAATTGACAGGTATCAGCAGCAGCAAAAATACTGAAAAGAGGAAAGAAAAATTCTTATACTAAAGAGCCATTAAAAAACGCAAAATCAAAAGCCGCAGTTGATATTTTTGATGAACAAAAAGCCAAAACACAACATAGAACAAGCTATTTACGAAAAAGCGCGTGAAAAACAAAAAAACCATAAAACAGCTTATTGATCAACTTAAAAGTCCTAAAGATACTGATCAAATTCAGCCCATTCAAACACTCTACGCAGCCCTACAGATTCACGAATACGAGTTCTACAAATGAAAGCCTCGGCAATAACCCAACAAGGAAAAGAAGAATGTGAAGCGAAAGAATTTAGAAAACGACACAAAGATTATACCCAACCACTCTATAGTCATTAAACTAAAAAAATTGTGAAAACGTACGAGTAGCTGATCATGAACTTGCCATAGAACGTCAGAAAAAAGCTGAAGAGGAAGCTAAACGAAAAGCCGAATATGAAAATGGGAAGCTGAAGCTGAAAAACGGAGAGCTGAAAGTGAAGTTAGAGGACGAGCTAAACTTTAAGAATTACAGTGAACATAACAAGAGAGTATTCGTAAAATGTTTGGAACTGAAAAACAAAAAGAAAACGAAGGCATATTGACCTAGATAGATAACGATTTAGTCCCTTACAAAGACAAATAGACAACACCATTACACATCTTTCATCGGCTATATCTGCTCCGGTAACTACATTTTATACGCTCTATAGTGTGTCCCCATAAAGTACAATATTATGTATAAGCGTTTTTTAGCTAGATTATTGCGACAGTTTTCAAACTTAGCATCATTGTTATACACACAATACAGATTGATAATAACAACACATCTGTCAGAGATAGATTTTTCAATGATCTGCCTCACATCATGCAAATATCACATAAAGAGTACACTCAGATAAAAAGAAGAGCCTCCTTTCCACACCTCAAAAGATGATGTTGCTAGAAACGACAGGCAAAGCTTCCAATACTCCATCCCCCCCTACTGAGTTATTTCAAAAGAAATGGAAGTGAGTAAAGATGCATGCGCTTTAATATTCTAAGGCACATTATTTTACATCATGAAATAGAATAATAAGAAGCTTAAGAGCTTTAAAAGATGTAGTATAGCAAACCAAACGAAATCTTCTAACGTGAATATCCATTTGCTATAAGTAAATGACGCAAAAATTAAACTGAAAAAACCCAAAATTTTATCCTCCAGAATCGACTCGCTGCGAAGTATCTACATAGGTAACCACGGACATGCCAGGAATGAGTTTTTCAATCCCTTCCTGTCCAGGATCTAAAGCAATCCGTACTGAAATACGTTGCGCAATTTTGATAAAATTACCAATTGTCGTATCCGTTTTTAACAATGAAAACTCTGAGCCTGTAGCAGGTGCAAAACGAACCACACGCCCTGTTAACTTTTTGTTGTTCAATGCATCAACAGAAAAAACAACCGGTTGTCCCACACGCATCTGAGAAAGTTGCGTTTCCTTATAATTAGCAATAATCCAAATATCATCAGAAATAACAGAGACCAATTGTGTCCCCGGCATAACATATTGCCCTACCCGCGCTCCAACTAATCCAATATAGCCTGTTCGAGGAGATAAAATCTTTGTATGATCGAGATTAAGTTTTGCCAACTCAACACTCACCTTCGCTCCAGAAATTTCTGACTGTAAACTTTGCCGTTCAAGATCCAATTGTTTTTGCAATTGGCGTTTTGTTTCGAGAGCTGTCAAGAGTTGTGAAAGAGGACGAGAAACAGAACTTGCCGCATCACCAAAACCTAACTTTTTACTATCTGGAACAACATTTGAAAATGCTCGTGAACGCGCCAACTCCACCTCTGCTGTATTAATCTCGCCCTGCAAAAGCTGTGCTTGTAATTCAATACTTGCCAGTTTTGCATTTTTTGAATCGAGAACAGCCTGTGCCCGTGCAAGCTGCTGGCGAAAAAGAGAATCATCGAGCTCAAAGAGCAGCATTCCCTTTTCAACGCGTTGATAATCTTGCACATAAATCCGTGCAATCACCCCAGAGATCTGTGAACTAACCAGAGTAACATTGCCCTTAATGGAAGCATTATCGGTTATTTGAATGTTACTCACAAAAGGAGGAAGTCTCCAAGCCCACAAAATCAGCAAAACACCCGTAATACCCGATAGGAATGCAACAATCGTAGCTTTTGACCGTAATGTTTTTATCATTTTTTTGCACCCCTCTTTCTATGACATTACTCTACTTTTCTAATGCGCGCAAAGAGCATGACTTAACAATCATTGTGACAAGAAAAATAACGAATACAACCATTGAAATATAAAAATAAAGCCGAAAAACGTCATCATAAGCAAAAATATTTGCTGTTAACTTAAATTTCTCTATCAACATAGAAGTACCTTGCTCACTTCTCAAGCCATTGGGAACAGAAATACCATAAGAAGGCGAAAATAAAGTATTCATCTCACCAGAAATAAGTGGATCAGTAATAATAATATTTTGTGTTAAGGACTCAAAGTTCTTATGGGCAAAATAAAACTGTAGGCTGCCAAAAAAAGCCGACCCCATCAATCCCCCTGTCACTTGCGTTAACAAAAAAACAGCAATAAAACTTAAAACGTAACGCGGTCCTCGCTCACCAGCGATCACAAACCCTTTGAAAAGAGCAGGAGGCAAAAAAAGTGCATAACTAAAACTCACCAACCCTTGGCTCAACATCATATCTTTCGGACGCGTTAAATAGTTTACATGACTGTCTAAATAAGCTCCCAACGCCAAACAACCTAAAGATAACAAATAAAAATAATCCTCACGCCCCGCCCGTAAAAAAAAGACACAAACAGCCCCCCCTAACAGAATCCCTAATGTCACCGCAAGATACATGGGCGCCATCTCACGATTGAGCAAACCAAAAAGATTAAAAAAACCTACGGGCAAATTTGACCGCTCCAATAAAAAAACATGAAAGATCAATAAAATAAAAACAGATTGGATCATTTCTTTACTGAAAATCCAACGTAAATCAATCAACGGTTTTTCTCTATTAAGCTCAATAATAATAGCAATAGCCAACGAGAAAATAGCAAGTGCGAGCCCCCAACCAATCCATGGTGCTTCATACCACCAATACAATATGCCAACAGACATGATCACAGCATTTAATCCAAGACCAAGAGCAATCAAACCATAGCTTATCCAATCTAATTTTTGAATAACCTTACTACGCACAACAGGAGTAAGAGGCAAAGTATAGATACAGACCAAGCTGATAAGAACCAACCCCATTTCCAGAGCGGAAAGACTGGAAAAACCACCATTTTCCAGCAAATCAGGAGAAATCAAACGTGATAAAGGTGCCGCTAAAGCCGCATTCATATAATTCAAACTAAGACCAATAGTAAACTTCTTTGCTGGAGCAAAAGCCTCCATCATATAAAGCAGCGCAAGCGAAGCCAAAGGAGCAGCAGCAATCCCAGCAAAAAAGCGAATAATCAATGCAGAACGCAAATCCGTAACAAAGAGCTGCAACACGCAAACCAAAACAAAGCCAAGAATTGATAATTCAGCAAAAGCGCGTAGCCCAAATTGATAGCGGATTTTGATCAACATAATCGCTACACTCACATTTGGCGCCATATAGGCCGCTACCAGCCATGTCGTCTCGGCCAAAGTTGCATGAAAATCACCCGTAAGATGAACAATATTAGACTGAACAATATTAGCCCCTAAACCATAAGCCCATTGCAAAATAAGAGAAGCCAAAATATAAACAAAGCACTTTGGCAAAGGTCCCGCAAAGACACGACCAGGACGAGGAAAGGGTTTTGCGCTCCTTTTAGCAGACACAACCGTACTCTTTTTTCCGCTCATGTCACCTTTTCCTGTATACTCTGCTACGCTTCTATCAATACAGCACCATCAGCTGACAACTGCTGGAAAAAAGACTCTATTTTATGATTGTCCTCATCACTTGTCCCTCCTTCTAACGTCGCTTGAATCTGCAAAATCTGCTGTTCTAATGCATCAAAAGAAAGATTCTCTACAGCCACAACGTGCTCTACCAATAAAGAGCAGCCCGAAAAGGTAATATTTGCAACGCCCCCGCATACAGCAAATAATTTTTCACCCAAAGAGGTGCGAACACGAACACTACCCAACACAATACTTGCCACCAATGGCGCATGATGCGCCATAACTGTCAAATAACCTGAGGCTGAAGGAAGAACAACAGACACTACCTGCTCTGAAAACACAATTTTTTCAGGCGATACAAGCTCAAATAAAAAATGCTCTTCTCTATTGTTTTCCACAAAAATCTCCACAATACCCGATATAAGGACTCTCTGTTTTCTTCAACGATGCGTCCTTTTTAACGAAAAATACCCATGACAGTTTTTTCTTGAATAAGAAGCTTCTTACTAAGAAGCCTCTGCCATGAGACGCTTTCCTTTTTCAAGTGCTTCATCAATCGAACCAACCATATAAAAAGCAGCTTCTGGCAAATCATCATAATCGCCAGCACAAAGACCTTTAAAGCCTTTGATTGTCTCTTCTAAAGGAACGAGTTTCCCCGGCGAACCAGTAAAGGCTTCCGCAACATGGAAAGGTTGTGAAAGGAAACGTTCAATTTTACGCGCCCGCCCCACCAGCAACTTGTCATCTTCAGAAAGTTCATCCATTCCAAGAATAGCAATAATATCCTGAAGCGCTCTATAACGTTGTAAAATGGTTTGTACTTGACAAGCAACTGTGTAATGCTCTTCCCCCACAATCAATGGATCCAACATACGTGAAAAAGAGTCAAGCGGATCAACCGCCGGATAAATTCCCTTTTCCGCAATAGAGCGCGAAAGCACAGTTGTTGCATCCAAATGAGCAAAAGACGCTGCAGGCGCCGGATCCGTCAAGTCATCTGCCGGAACATAAATTGCCTGAACGGAAGTAATAGAGCCTGTTTTTGTACTGGTAATACGTTCTTGCAACGCCCCCATATCCGTTGCCAAGGTAGGCTGATACCCAACAGCAGAAGGAATACGCCCTAAAAGAGCAGATACCTCAGCTCCTGCTTGCGTGAAACGGAAAATATTATCCACAAAGAAGAGAACATCTTGTCCTTCATCACGGAAACTTTCTGCAATTGTCAATCCTGAAAGAGCCACACGCGCACGTGCTCCTGGTGGTTCATTCATTTGCCCGTAAACAAGGGCACACTTTGACCCTTCCGTTGAACCATTATTCTCTTTTGGATTCACATTCACGCGGCTTTCGATCATTTCATAATAAAGATCATTTCCTTCACGTGTACGTTCTCCCACACCAGCAAATACAGAATAGCCACCATGTGCCTTTGCAATATTGTTTATAAGCTCCATAATGAGAACGGTTTTTCCAACACCAGCACCACCAAACAAGCCAATTTTACCCCCTTTAGAATAAGGGGCTAACAAATCCACGACTTTAATACCGGTGACGAGAATTTCCGAAACAGTCGATTGCTCAACATATTCAGGTGCCTCTTGGTGAATAGAACGTGTTTTGGTTGAAGCGATTGGTCCCACATTATCCACCGGTTCCCCAATCACATTCATAATACGTCCCAACGTTGCTTCTCCTACAGGAACGCTAATTTGTGTGCCTGTATCCACAACCTTTTGGCCCCGCATCAAACCATCAGTCGTATCCATAGCAATCGTACGCACGGTATTTTCACCCAAATGCTGCGCAACTTCTAATACCAAGCGATTACCTAAATTCTCTGTTTCCAAAGCGTTGAGAATATTTGGCAATGCACCTTCAAATTGCACATCAACGACAGCACCAATAATCTGCTTGATTTCACCAACAGCGCCTTTTGCACGCTCTTCTTTTTTTGCGGATGTATCTTTTTTTACAGGTGTATCTTTAGCTGCATCACGCGCAGGTACAGAGGAAGCCTTTACATCCACTTGAGATTTCGAAGCGGCTTTTTTCACGCTGGAACGAGCAGCTGGTTTCTTTTTTTCACCTTTTTCTGTTCCTTTGCTTGAGGTTACTGCTTTTACCATCAATCCTTACCTTCTCCATTTAAAGCGCTTCAGCGCCCGCAATAATTTCGATCAATTCTGTCGTAATCTGTGCTTGACGTTGACGATTATAAGCCACCGTCAATTTACTAATCATTTCACCCGCATTGCGCGATGCATTATCCATAGCTGTCATCTTGGCGCCCATCTCACCAGCAACATTTTCCAGCAAAGCCCGAAAGATTTGCACCGAAAGATTACGTGGTACAAGGGCCTCTAAAAGAGACGCAGCATCAGGTTCATATTCATAAACAATCGATTGTGAACCTGTGTTATGATCGGTTTGCTCCACAACATCTATTGCCCCAACAGCTGCTTTTGGAGCAACCATTGGAATCAAATCCAAAGCTGTTGGACGCTGATTAATTACGGAAACAAATTCAGAATAAAACAGCGTACAGACATCGAAAGCGCCTTCATTGAATAAATCAACAATCCGTTGACTAATCATCACTGCCTCTGCAAAACCAATTCGCTTTACAGCATGCAAATCGATATGGTCAATTATCAAGCCTTTGTAATCACGCGATAAAATATCCGCGCCCTTTTTACCCACAGTGATAATTTTTACTATTTTATCAGCCGCCAACAATGCCTTAATCTGTTCACGTGCACGACGAGCAATTTGCACATTAAAAGCACCACACAAACCGCGCTCAGCAGTACACACCACCAAAAGATGCACATCATCGCGCCCCGTACCACGCATAAGAGCAGGCGCATCAACACCATCTACATCAGCAGCAACACTGGTCAAAATATCAGCCATTTTCTTCGCATAAGGGCGTGCAGACTGCGCTGCCTCTTGAGCACGATGCAACCTTGCCGCTGCAACCATTTGCATAGCTTTGGTAATCTTTTGTGTTGCTTTAACCGAAGCGATACGGTCTCTAAGATCTTTTAGTGAAGCCATTCAAGCATTCCATCAATTCATCACGAGAAATTTTTCGCATAAGTATCAAGAACAGTTATCAACTTATCTTTCAGCTCATCTGTTATTTGCTTTTGCTCAGCAATTGCCTTTAAGAGATCTTGATAATCACTACGCAAAAGCACCAAAAGTCCCTGCTCAAACCGCGCAACATCAGAAACCGCCAAAGCATCAAGATAGCCATTCACACCCGCGAAAATAACCACCACCTGTTCTTCTGTTTTGAGTGGAGAAAATTGCGGCTGCTTCAACAACTCTGTCAAGCGCGCACCCCGATTTAACAAACGCTGGGTTGACGCATCCAAATCAGAGCCAAACTGCGCAAAAGCTGCCATTTCACGATATTGCGCCAATTCACCTTTAATCGAGCCAGCAACTTGCTTCATCGCCTTAATTTGTGCAGCAGAACCAACACGCGATACAGAAAGACCAACATTTACAGCAGGACGAATTCCTTGATAAAACAAATTAGTCTCTAGAAAAATTTGTCCATCAGTAATCGAAATCACATTTGTAGGAATATAGGCAGAAACATCATTTGCTTGCGTTTCAATAACTGGCAAAGCTGTCAACGACCCAGATCCATTTTCCGCATTCAACTTTGCAGCCCGCTCTAAAAGACGAGAATGCAGATAGAAAACATCTCCCGGATAAGCTTCACGACCTGGAGGACGACGCAATAAAAGAGACATCTGACGATACGCTACCGCCTGTTTTGACAAGTCATCATAACCGATCAAAGCATGTTGCCCATTATCACGGAAATACTCACCCATAGCACATCCAGCAAGAGGTGCAATAAATTGCAGTGGTGCTGGATCAGAAGCAGTCGCTGCAACAATAATAGAATATTCCAGCGCTCCACGTTCTTCTAAAACTTTAACGAATTGTGCCACCGTCGAACGTTTTTGACCGATAGCCACATAAATACAATAAACTTTATCTTGCTCTCGTCCAGCCCCTTTTTCATGAAAAGGTTTTTGGTTTAAAAATGTATCGAGCAAAATTGCTGTTTTTCCTGTTTGGCGATCACCAATCACCAATTCACGCTGCCCCCGTCCAATAGGGATGAGTGCGTCAATCGCTTTCAATCCGGTCGACATCGGTTCATGGACAGACTGACGCGGAATAATTCCAGGAGCCTTAACATCGACACGACGACGCTCTGTTGCTTTAATGGGCCCCTTACCATCTATAGGGTTTCCCAACGCATCAACCACACGCCCAAGCAAAGCGGGGCCCACAGGAACATCGACGATAGCGCCTAACCGCTTTACACAATCACCTTCACGAATATCACGATCTGAGCCAAAAATGACCACACCAACATTATCAACTTCCAAATTGAGTGCCATACCGCGCACACCGTTTGGAAAGGCGACCATTTCCCCTGCTTGGACATTATCCAAACCATAAACGCGAGCAATACCATCTCCCACAGAGAGAACCCAACCAATTTCTGAAACCTCAGCCTTTTGGTCAAAGTTTTTGATTTGCTCTTTTAGAATTTTTGAAATTTCAGATGGTCTAATATCCATCAGCTGACCTCTTTTTTCAATGCAAGCTTAAGCGAAGACAATTTTGTGAGAAGAGACGTATCAATTTGAGACGACCCCACACGAACGATTAATCCACCAAGAATTGTTGGATCCACAATGATGTGCAGCAAGACTTTTCCTCCAACAACACCTTCCAAAGCCTCACACAACTCTTGTCTTTGTTGAGAACTTAAGGGGCGCGCAGAAACAATTTGCGCAGTAACCTGCCTACGAGCGCGTGCAACACAACGCTGGAAAGCATGTAAAATACCAAATACGGCACTAAGCCTACGGTTTATTACAATAACGCGTAAAAAATTACCAATGACCTGCCCTGCGTTTTTATCAGCAAATTTGATGTTTGCACAAACAGATTGCATCACCTTAATTTGCTCTTTAACTGAAAAGAATGGACTAAGCACAAAGAATTTTAAATCCTTATTCTCCAAAACAAGCAAAAGATCCTCTACTGCCTTTTCAACCTTTTCGACGTTTCCGGCTTCTTGAACGCAATCAAAAAGCGCTTGCGCATAGCGTTGATCTACCAACGGCAGCGGTATGAGAGAAAATGAATCCGACACGAAATACCGCCTCTTTCCCTTGAGCGACTCTCTGATAGTTATCAGATGAAATGAAACAGACATTCTCAATCTTAAGAATCTTCTTCTTAAAACCTAGAACAAAAATCACTTGGTTTCTAGCATAGACATAGCCGACTCGCAACACCACAAATCGCTGCTTTTTAAAAATTTTAATAAAATATTCAAAATATTTTTGAAAAGCATTTTTTTAGATATACAGGATGGCATCACAGTTTTTTTATGCCTCTTTTTGACATTCTCTGAGCGATTTTTTCACTCTCTTTGATTTTTCTTCAAACGCTCTTGTCACCAAACGCTCTTGTCACCATAACAAAACATTCCCTTTATCACCACAAAACCTTTAACGAAAGACGACGGCGACTGAAAAAGTCTATTATTTCAAACTGATAAGAAAGAAAAAACAATGAATATCCTCCTAAAAATTAAAGAAAAAATTGATCTTTTTTCTTCAAACACCCACTCCTTTTAAAAAATTTTACCAAGTAATATTTTCTTGTAAGCACACTCTTTTAATATACAAAACATTGATTTATAATGATAATATATCATTTTCCATACCGGATGAGCTTCAAATATCGAAAGATTCTCTCTTTTCAAATTTTTTTATCAAAATCACTCCCTTGCTTCATCACAAACAAAAAAGGAAATGATTAAAGAAAACAACACCTCTTATAAACGCTCTCAAGTACTAAGAGTTTTCGTAATACTCAAAGCTAAATAATAAATGGCGCCATTTTATACCTTTATGAAATAAAGATGGGGAGCCTTAACGTGGTTTTTTCATTCATGAAAGCTTTGATATTCTACACTCGAAAAACATCGTAAAATGAATTCGAGTATGCTGAGAAACATTTGCTTAAACAAGCATATGAATGTAGTAATACAATAGATGTTCTGTAATATTCCGCTTTGGGCGTTCTGCTTTACATGAAAAATGTGCCCCGTTAAAGAACGAAAGTAATAAAAGCATGAAACAATGGATAATCTCCATTTCACGACAACGCCTATGAATGCTATAATGGTAACCCCATTGAGCAGCCCCATCTTTACACTTATGAAAGAACAAGCCGGCACCATCACACACTTTGCCATCTCCCAATTTTACGACAGCCCTTAATTCTTGAGATGATTAGGTATTTTGGTCCTCTCTTGTATAGTTTTACGCGACACAGGCTCCCCCATCTGTAACATGCAAACGAATGGTTTTGATTGATCAATATAAATAGATTTTAAATAAGAGAATCCTACGATAGTTGAGGCTATAATATGAATAACGGCATATTATCACTATAAATCAATATTTATTATTTATAAAAATTATTATTATGGATGCTTTTGAAAATTCTAGAGCCGAATGAATAAGGATGACAACGATGAATGCTCATTTTGACCTTCACGCTCCAAAATGAGTCCGTGTTCTCGTCAAAGATAAATAAAATAGATATATGCAATATTCTCGCCCTAATCTAGCATACAAACGCAGGTACGACTCGTACAGCGCTGATACATCTTATGAACGCTGCTTCATAAGGCTTTAAGGTCAAATAACATCAAAAACACGTCCCTCATTAAGCCCACATAGCGTCACTTTATATGGCACTATATTGCACTGATTTAGAAAAAGCATAGATCAATATCAATTTGAACGCGAATAGAATTGGGTATTTTGGGTGTACAGCTAAGCATTTTCAGCCCTTATAAAAAGAATCCGCCTATCAAAAAGATACTGTCCCTCATACAAAAAAGGAGTAAAAGCCGAAATGATAGTGCCCTCGAAGAAGAGAGGCGCTTCTGCTGGTTCTATAACAAAGATATTTTTTCCCGTAGCTCTACTTAATGCAATGGACATGTATCATATTTTGCTGCTTGGATGCTTATTCTGAATAATATAAGAGTTCAAGTAAAGCATCTTAAGCAAAGAGACCTTCACTTTATGCGATACTGGTTTTAGAAAAAACTTTGCGGATCAATATCAATTTGAACCCGAACGGAACTGGGCATTTTGGGTGTACCGCTAAGCATTGCACGTATAAACCCTTGTATATCAAAAGAACGCTGTCCTTGCAGCAAAAGCCGAAAACGATAACGCCCCCGAACCAAAGCCAAAGGCGCTTCTGCTGGTCCCATAACCGAGATATTTTTTTCCCGTGGCGCTGCCTGACGCAATGCGCGCGCATAATGTTCTGCTGCTTGGCGCTGTTGTGCAGAGATAATCAAAGAGGCAAGCCGCCCATAGGGGGGCAAATGATAATGCTGACGCGCTGCAATCTCACGTGTGTAAAAATCTTCTGGCTGGCATGCAAGTAAGGCTTTGATAACCGGATGATCTGGTTGATAAGTTTGCAATAATCCTAAACTTTTCAATCCCACACGCCCTGCTCTTCCGGTAACTTGAGAAAGCAGCTGATAGGTACGTTCACTTGCGCGTAAATCGCCATTGGCAAGACCAAGATCAGCATCAATAACGCCAACCAGAGAGAGCTTGGGAAAATGATGTCCTTTAGCGACTAACTGTGTTCCAATAATAATGTCCACATCGCCATTTGCAATGGCTTGTAATTCGCTTCGCAACTTCCCAATCCCTCCTTTGAGATCTGTTGAAAGGATCAATGATCGCGCTTGAGGAAAAAGCATTTGTGTTTCTTCGGCAATTCTTTCCACACCCGGTCCACAAGCCACGAGATGATCTAATGTCCCACATTCAGGACAGGCTTGAGGAAGTGGTTCATGATATCCACAATGATGACATTTCAGTTGCCCTTGCGCACGATGTTCGACCAACCAACTTGAACAATCGGTACAATGAAAACGATGTCCGCAAATTCGGCATAAAGTTAAAGGTGCATAACCACGACGATTAAGAAAAAGAAGAGCTTGTTCGCCCTTATCAAGCGTTTGTTTTAAAGCCCTTTCAAGAGCAAAGGAAATAAAGCGCCCCTTTTGCACCCCTCCTTGGCGCATATCAACCACCCGCAACTGTGGAAGTGCAGCTTCTTTAAAACGGGAAGGTAAATGCACCTTTTGATAACGCCCTTTTAAAACATTGGCTTGGCTTTCAATCGACGGTGTGGCTGAAGATAAAATAACAGGAAAATGCTCAAAAGAGCCCCGTGCAACAGCCATATCACGCGCATGATAAAAAATGCGCTCTTCTTGTTTATAAGCGCTATCGTGCTCTTCATCGACAACAATCAAGCCAAGCTCATGAAAGGGAAGAAAAAGCGCCGAACGAGCCCCCGCAACGACACGCACCCGCCCTTCTGCAACTTGTCGCCAGACGCGTTCTCTACGACGTGGCGTCAAATCAGAATGCCATTCTGCTGCCGCAGCGCCAAAACGTGCATAAAAACGATCTAAAAACTGCTGTGTTAAAGCAATTTCCGGCAATAAAATTAAAACCTGCTTGCCCTCTTTAAAGGCTTGAGAAACCGCTTCAAAATAAACCTCTGTCTTTCCTGAACCCGTAACACCATCAAGCAAAAAAACTTGAAACTGAGAAGATAAAACACCTTCCCGCAATAATGTTGCTGCTTCACTTTGCGCTCCCTGCAACTGAGGGGGACAAAAATCAGGATCAGGCATTGCCACAAGATCAGGAGCAGGAACCTTAACATCTTCAAAAATTCCTAGCGCTTTTAAACCTTCAACAACAGAAACCGAAGTTCCAGCCGCATGTGCCAGACCAGAACGTGTCCATATCTTCTCATTACGCACCAATTCCAAAACCCGTGATCGCGCTGGTGTGAGACGTTCTACATTTCCACCACAATATCGCAAACCCAGCATCTGCGCTTCCGGCTCTAAAGCAGCCGGTACCGACAAAACCAATCGTGCTACAAGACCAAAAGGTGCCATTGTATAGCGACTAACAAAACGCAAAAATGTGATCATTTCTGCTTTTAATGGGGGGCAATCAAAAACATGAAGCAGAAAGCGTAATTTTTCACGCGCCACCGAAGCAGACTTGTGCCCATCGGCTGTCTGCTCTCCAACATCTACAACAAAACCGCAAAGCTCACGCCCCATCAACGGAACCCGAACAAAGGAACCAACGTTCACCTCCATAGAAGATGGAACTTTATAACTATAAGCGTGAGCAACAGGAAGAGGAACCAATACGGATACAATCTTTTCCTCTATCATGCTTGAATTCATCTTGTAAACCAATCTACGACCTATTGAGCATCAACAAGTCTACACCTTATCTTTAAACACTCTTATAAAATTCATTGCAGGATTCAATCCCCCCCGATCACAACACTTTTCTAACAAAAATTCTTTTTAACACGCATTCCCTCACCAAAGTGCCAATATAAAGAACCAATCTCATCGTCTATAACAAAAAACTCTATAGCAAAAAAACAGCACTATTCTTCTGTGTAAATAAAACGCATCACTATTAAGCATTCAACATGCTATCGGTTAAGTGCATCCTTCAACAAAGCGATCCCATAGTATGACCTCTTCCCAACGCACACGTTTATTTTTTTACCGCCTCATATCTCAATTTATCTTCAATAAACTGATTTATAAAGATATAATCATTATTTTACCTATTGTAATAAAAACCCTCAATACGATGATTTTTTTTCATTTCAAACCCATCGAGGAACATTTGTAAATCCTTATTGATGAAAAAGTATCCCATGATTTTAATTATAAGGAGAATAATATTGCAAATGGAGCCGTTACAATATTCACCTTGGCTTTGTGCCAAAAAGTGAAAACACGTGTATACATCTTTCAGCTTGATTGAAAATCAAGCAACAATACAAGCAGCACAAAAGCGTATTTTTGAAGAATGGGGAAAACAGAATAAATCAATGTAATTGACCATAAAAAAAACCCTTCATGCGTAAAATTTTACAGGCGTTCTTCAACAGTGTTTTACGACAAAATAAATCCATCCGCTTTCATCAAAAATAAAGTTAAACATACCCCCTAAAAAAGGAAGGTATCTTATGATGCACTCTCAAATATCAAGAGCAATCGCAAATAGGAAATGAGCAAAGTGTTTGATAATGCTAGCTTATTTCCATAAATATAAAAACACCGCTACGCAAAGATGCCAATACGCAAAAATGTTGGTACGCAATGAATTCTATGCCTTATCACGAGCAACACTATGAAATGGGTGTGGAAACGATAAATCATATTTCTTTACCGAAAACGGATACATGATTAACACCATAGCATTCTTGTTCTTTACACAGATATTAATTCTTTCTCTTGCTTTTGCAGTCAACAATAGCGCATAACAAAAAATAGGATAAAGCTAAAAAAAGAGGTTAGAGATGAAATTTTTTGTGGATAGCGCCAATATTGAAGAAATTCAAGAGTTACAGAATTTAAGCCTTGTTGATGGTGTTACCACCAATCCCTCTCTTATCCTAAAATCAGGACGCAATATTCTTGATGTTACAAAAGAAATTTGTGCTCTCGTTAGCGGACCTGTTTCTGCTGAAGTTGCAGCAACGGAATTTGAAAGCATCATGAAAGAAGCAGCTGTTTTAGCAAAGGTTGCCGACAATATTTGTATCAAGCTTCCTTTAACACTCGATGGATTAAAAGCCTGTAAAGCCCTCACAGCAGCAGGACTAAAAACAAATCTCACACTTTGTTTTTCTGCCAATCAAGCCTTATTAGCCGCCAAAGCAGGCGCAACATTCGTTTCACCTTTTATTGGTAGACTTGATGATTGTGGAAATGATGGAAGTGAACTGCTTCATGAAATTCGCACAATTTATGATAACTATAACTTTGAAACACAAATCTTGGCCGCTTCAATCCGCACCGTTAATCATGTCAAAGAAGCAGCACTAAGCGGTGCTGACGTTGCAACAGTTCCACCAGCAATCTTAAAAGCACTAGTCAAACATCCTCTCACCGACAAAGGGTTGCAAATATTCCTCGACGACTGGAAAAAAACAGGACAAAATATTGCTTAATGTCTAGAAATTTTATTGGAAAGATCTTTTGAAAGTAACAAAAAGATCTGTTCAGCCAACTCTTCCGCAACACGTTTTTTTGCATCTTCTTCTGCTTGCAGCGTTGCATATTCTTGACGAAGTTGCTCAAAAGATGCATTCATCATTGCTGTTCCTTTTGCAACAAGAGTATTTTTCATATCCTGCAAAGTATAAGAAGCTCTGCTCATAACAGTTCCAACAGAAGGTCGTCCCTTTCTCTTTTTCTCGAAATCAACCTCTATCTGCATAGATTCTCTTGTAAAGACGGATATCTGTAATGCCAATTGATAAGCAGGTAGAGAAGGTTTAGCACCATTTCCATACAAAAGAAAAAGCAGATGATTGCGCACCATTTGACCAAAACGATCCGAAGGTTCTTCCACAACAATAGAAGCAAGCTTTTGCGCTAACCCCAAAGAAGCTTGTCCAGAAGGATGTCCAGAAGCAGGATTCCCATAAGAAGCAGAATCCATTGTCATTGCACTCTGCAACTCTTGACGGTAAAGCGGTTCAACTTTGCATCCACACAACAGTGTGAATACACCAGCTAAAATGACAAGAATAGAACTTCTAAAAAACGACATTCACAATCCTTTGTGGAACAACAATGATTTTTTTCACAGGCTTTTCAACCAGCTGCGCCTTTACAAAATCTAACGCCAAAACCGCTTCTTTAATCATCACCTCATCAGCAGTTGCTGCAACGCTCACCTCACCGCGTTTTTTACCATTAATTTGTACTGGCAAAGTATAGCATTCCGCAACGGTTAACGCACGATCATAAACAGGCCAAGCAAGCGCAGACATTAAAGTTTTTCCTCCTAAAGCAGCATGACATTCTTCTGCTAAATGGGGCATCATGGGTGCAATCATGGCAAGAAAAAAATCCATAGCTTGACGTAAAGAAGCTTTCATTTCATCGTCAACACTTTCTATCCTATTTAACAACGGTGCCATAATATTCAAGAATTCATAAAGGCGTGCAATAGCCCGATTAAAAGCGAATTTTTCCAAATCATCTTCTACAGCGCAAAGCGTGCGATGTGCGACCTTTGAGAGTTCCAAAGCCGCCCCCTGATGCCCTGCACAAGGTGCCACATCCTTTAAAATAGAAGCACTCACAGCCACATGGCGCCAAACACGCTGTACAAAGCGATGTGCACCTTCAACACCAGATTCTGTCCAAATGACATCCCGCTCGGGAGGAGAATCTGACAACACAAACCAACGCACAGTATCAGCGCCATAAGATGCAATAATATCATCAGGATCAACGACATTCTTTTTTGATTTTGACATTTTCTCAATCAAACCAATCGTCACTTCACTTTGATCGGTTAATTTATAAGCACACCGCTTTCCATCTTTTTCAACAATCGAAATTTCTGCTGGAGAAACCCACCCTTGATCATCCCGATAGGTTTCATGCACCACCATCCCTTGGGTAAAAAGCCCCTTAAAAGGCTCATCTACCGTCACATGACCGACCAATTTCATAGCACGCATAAAAAAGCGCGCATAAAGAAGATGCAAAATGGCATGCTCAATTCCACCAATATATTGTTGCACAGGCAACCATTCAGCTGTTGCTTGTTTGTCAACAGGTCCCTGCGCAAAAGGAGCCGTAAAGCGTGCATAATACCAAGAAGAGTCAACAAATGTGTCCATGGTATCGGTTTCGCGTTTGGCAGGTTGACCACAGGAAGGACAAGTAACATTCTGCCACCTTTCATGTCGTGCAAGAGGATTTCCTGGTTGATCAAAAGTAACATCATCAGGCAACACAACCGGTAAATTGGCACGTGGAACAGGAACAACCCCACAAGTTGTACAATGGATCATCGGAATGGGACACCCCCAATAACGTTGACGCGAAATCCCCCAATCACGCAAACGAAATTGCACTGTTTTCTTCCCTTGCGGTTGCCCATTGAGCATTTGTTTTTCAAGCTTTTTAGCAGCTTCTTCAAAAGCTTGTTGGGGTGTTAAACCATCCAAAAAACTGGAATTGATCATCACCCCATCACCCGTATAAGCTGTTTCAGTAATAACAAAATCTTCTGCTTGCTCTCCTTTTGGTAAAACCACCGGTTTTATTGGAAGATCATATTTACGCGCAAAATCGAAATCTCTCTGATCATGAGCCGGACAACCAAAAACAACCCCTGTTCCATAGTCCATAAGCACAAAATTCGCGATATAAACGGGAATATGTACTGTTGAATCGAAAGGATGAACAGCCAAAAGGGGCGTGAGAAACCCTTGTTTTTCAGCTGTTTCAAGTGCTGCTGTTGTCGTTCCACCACACCGACAATTTTCAATAAAAGCACTCAACGCTTTGTCTTTTTTTGCCAAAGCTTGTGCAATAGGATGATCAACAGACAGAGCCAAAAAGGAAGCGCCAAACAGTGTATCAGGACGCGTTGAATAACAAACAACCTCATCAAATTTCTCACAAACATCATCAGCATCACCCGCCGACTTTAAAGCCCAACGAATCAGCAAACCTTGTGATTTTCCAATCCAGTTTTTTTGCATGGTGCGAACTTTTTCCGGCCATTGGTTCAGCTCTTCAAGCCCTGCCAAGAGATCTTCACTAAAGTCGCTAATTTTGAAAAACCACTGCGTCAACTCACGTTGTTCCACCAACGCACCAGAACGCCATCCCCGCCCATCAACAACCTGTTCATTGGCCAAAACAGTATGATCAACAGGGTCCCAATTCACCTTAGCCACTTTACGTGCTACCAACCCCTTTTGATAGAAATCAAGGAACAACATTTGTTGGCGGTGGTAATATTCCACATCACAAGTTGCAAATTCACGCGCCCAATCGAGTGAGAGTCCTAATTGTTTTAATTGCCCGCGCATGACCGCAATATTTTGATAGGTCCAAGTTTTAGGATGCACTTTACTTTGCAGAGCAGCATTTTCAGCTGGCATACCAAAAGCATCCCACCCCATGGGATGAAGCACATTAAAACCCTTTGCCCTTTTATAGCGTGCCACCACATCCCCCATGGCATAATTGCGCACATGCCCCATGTGAATACGGCCAGAAGGATAAGGAAACATTTCTAAAACATAATATTTTTCACGAGCATCTTCTTGAAGAGTCTGAAAAATTTTCTTTTCATCCCAAATTTCTTGCCATTTTTTTTCTCTCGCACGTGGATTATAGCGTTCGCCTATATTATAATGTCCAATTGTCATTCCCATTATACTCTTTTAATAAAACAGAACCAAAAACTTGTTTTATTATGCTTGACCATGGATTAACCTCATCGTCAACATTTTCGTGAAATATTTCCCTAAGTATTTTATAAAACTTTAAAAAAAACGACCAACTCTTGAACAAAAAAGGTAAAGCACAAAAATATGAATACACAAACGCCCCTCGATGCCCCTTCCGTTGAAGCATGGCAAAACCTTCAAAAAGACATTGCAGCAATATGCCAAGAGCTACAACGCCCTGTAGAAGAAATTGAACTTATCGCTGTTTCAAAAACTGTTTCTGCTATTGATATACGACCCCTTTTGCAAGCAGGCCAATCTTTGTTTGCAGAAAACCGCGTACAAGAAGCAGCACAAAAATGGCCTGCTTTACGTCAACAATTTGAAAATATTAAACTTCATCTCATCGGTCCCCTACAATCAAATAAAACAGCAGAGGCGATCAAACTTTTTGATGTTATTCAAACGGTTGACCGTGAAAAAATAGCCAAAAGCTTAGCTGAAGAAATGGAAAAACAAAAAAGGCATCTTCCTTGCTATGTTCAGGTTAACATTGGCTTAGAACCGCAAAAAAGTGGTATCGCACCACAAGAAGCTACATCTTTTGTCAACCAATGCAAAAACAACTATGGACTTGATATCATCGGACTTATGGGCATTCCCCCTGTCGATGAAAACCCCGGCCCCTATTTCGCACTGTTAGCAAAATTAGCAAAACAAGCAGGTCTTCCAAAGCTTTCCATGGGCATGTCCAGTGACTTCAAAACCGCTCTACAGTTTGGCTCTAACGTCCTTCGCATTGGCTCTGCTTTATTTGGAAAACGTCCTGTGTAAATTCATTCCCCCTTCATATAATCTCCCTTGAAAATTCTACGAACAAGCCAAAAACAGCAGAAATGAGAAAAAATATTTCCTTCAATATCAATAAAAGAGCAATTCTAGCAAAAAAGATTCCAGTCCCTCTTTCATCCTGTTAGCAAAAGCTGGTTTCTCAAATCTCTCACCGGCACATCCACAACACGTACAATAGCTTCAAGATAGCATTGCAATTTGGCTCTCATATTCTCGCACATTGGCTCTACTTTACTCCCCTCTGACCGCCTCTCCAGCAAAAGCAATATAAAAAATAAATCCTTATATAAAGGCAAAATGATAAGAGGGGCGTTGCGCATGAATGAAAAAACTGTCGCGAAATAAATAATTACAAAAGAATATTGAATAAGATCATCGCAATGATTTCCATTGAAAATCATGAATTCTCTTAACTTCTCCAACACGCGTAAACAATTTCCCCACATGCCAATGGCATAAAGCAGACAAAAAGAGGCTTATGGTTACATAATACAGTAACAAAACTCTTTCATGTAAGTCACTTGAGCAAAATAAACATCTCAAATGCTCAATAGAGCACCAAGAACCGCGCTAAACAACATGATAGCAATCTATAAGGTCAACGATAGCATAGAGCCTTTCTATGCTCTACAAAGCGTAAAATACAGTCAATATCCGCCTGAAAAATAAAAGAACTAATCCCAAGCATATGCGCATAATACATGCACGCAAAACAATGGAAATGAGAACGATTTCAATAACGATATTCCTTTATCATTATTCCTTTGTCGATCTCGTAAACAAAGAGAAAAACTTCAACTTTTCATATGCCTAATTTTTCTAATTTTAAACTTTAATTAAGGAAAAACAGGGGATATTTCTTATATTTTAAAATATTGCAAATAATATTATTATCTTCTTAAGAAGAAGATTTCATGTATACATAGTATAGATATTATTTATACAGTATTTTTATTGTTATTTTTAAAATTTATATTTGACATTTTTCTAAAAATACATGATAGACATTTGAAATGTATCATTATGATACTACTTTTAATGTAGATAATTAAGGAGAATTAATATTTTTGGTTCATGCAGCACATTCGGTCATATAGCGACAAAGCCTTCTTTTGGTCATTCGCACAATTCAAGACCTACTCATGGAAATGCATGCAGTCCTAATGCTTTTCTTTCTCACATGAATGCACAAGGTTTTGACTATGCAGTTGCAGGAGGGATAACCGGAGCAGCATTGGGAGCTGCAACTGGTCCAGGTGCACTTATGGGTGGACTTACTGGTGCCACGACTGGTTTCTTCGGAGGTTTTGGTTTAAGGTTCGTACAGAAAGTTCATGAGTGTTGGTTCTAATTTTTAGAGAGCAACTATAAAGATATCTCTGAAGTTAATAATTTGTAATTATATTATAATTTGGATTGCGTGATGACAGATTTTACTCATAAAATTATTGAAACGCTTATAGCAACATTTTTTTTGGTTTAATATATCTTTTTTATTATAAGTTTATTTATTATAGTTGGAAAGATTCTCTAAAAAAATCATTATTAATAAGCTCAATATTATTTCTTGTTAGTCTTTTATTTAACTATATTGGTTTATATCAAATTTTGAGAAATATTTTATAATAGACATTTTTAAAATGTCTTAGTGTGTTTATAAAAAGCTCTATACCGCAATAGGTTTTGCTATATTTGAGTATCCTAAAAACATAGAATACCCTCTTTAATATCATCACATCAGATTTAAAAATTGACTATTCTAATCTTTGTCATTTAGTCTAACCTCACAATGAAAAGCTTTTGGGAAAACTCTGCCACAAATATAACCATACAAAAATACAGAGGCAGATTTTCAAAACAATAAAAAGAGGGAAACATGACTGAAAAAATCTATCCAGTATCAGAAGAGATCAAAAAAAATACTTTACTCGATGAGGAAACTTATCAACAATGGTATCGAGAAAGCATCGATGATCCAGAAAGCTTCTGGGCAAAACATGGTCAACGCATTGAATGGTTTAAACCTTTTACAAAAGTAAAAAACACTTCTTTTAACGGAGATGTCTCCATTCAATGGTACGAAGATGGGATAACAAATGTTGCCTATAATTGCATTGATCGCCACCTGAAAACCCATGGAGACAAAATCGCACTCATTTGGGAAGGAGATAATCCTTACCATGATAAAAAAATAACCTATAACGAGCTTTATGAACATGTTTGTCGTTTTGCTAATCTTTTGAAAAGTCGTGGCATTAAGAAAGGCGATAAAGTAACCATTTATCTCCCCATGGTACCCGAAGCAGCCTATGCCATGCTTGCTTGTGCTCGCATTGGAGCTATTCATTCGGTTATTTTTGCTGGCTTTTCTGCTGAGGCAATAGCAGGACGCCTTGTCGATTGTGAATCAACCTTCATTATTACCGCTGATCAAGGCTTGCGTGGCAGCAAACGGATCAACTTAAAAGACAATGTTGATCATGCTATTGAGATAGCCGCGCGCCAAAACGTGCAGGTGGACCAAGTCATGGTTATACGGCGAACTTGTGGACCCATTCAATGGGTAGAGGGGCGTGATTTTTGGTACCACGAAGAGATAGCTCATGCCAAAACAGCTTGTCCACCAGAACCAATGAATGCTGAAGATCCACTTTTTATTCTTTATACTTCAGGCTCCACCGGCAAACCTAAAGGTGTTTTGCATACCACAGCGGGCTATCTTGTTTTTGCCTCGATGACTCACCAATATGTTTTTGATTACCACCCCAATGAAGTTTACTGGTGCACAGCTGATATTGGGTGGATTACCGGTCATTCTTACTTGGTTTATGGACCTTTATGCAATGGTGCGACCACTTTAATGTTTGAAGGCACACCAACCTTTCCTGACAAAGGCAGATTCTGGGAAATTGTCGACAAACACCAAGTCAATACGCTCTATACAGCACCAACAGCTATCCGCGCCTTAATGGGAGCAGGAAATTCGTTTGTTGAACACTCAGACAGAACATCGTTGCGTCTTTTAGGCACGGTAGGAGAACCGATTAATCCAGAAGCATGGGAATGGTTTTATCATATAATTGGAAATGACCGTTGTCCGATTCTCGATACATGGTGGCAAACGGAAACAGGAGGGCATATGATCACGCCCTTGCCCGGTGCAACACCCCTCAAAGCAGGATCGGCCACACGTCCTTTTTTTGGTGTTCAACCCCAAATTGTTGATGCCCAAGGCAATGTTTTAGAAGGTGAAGCAGAAGGCAATCTTTGTATCAGTGATTCATGGCCCGGACAAATGCGCACACTTTATAAGGATCATGAACGCTTTATTCAAACTTATTTTTCCTCCTATAAAGGAAAATATTTTTCAGGCGATAGCTGTAGGCGCGATAGCGACGGTTATTATTGGATCACAGGACGAGTTGATGACATTCTCAATGTCTCGGGGCACAGGTTAGGAACTGCTGAAATTGAATCAGCTCTTGTTTCTCATCCCGCTGTATCAGAAGCAGCTATTGTGGGTTACCCGCATCCCATTAAAGGACAAGGAATTTATAGTTTTGTGACTCTCATGGAAGGAACAGAGCCAAGTGAAGAATTGCAAAAAGACCTTATCAAGCATGTGAGACAAGAAATAGGCTCTATTGCCATATTGGATAAAATTCAGTTTGCTCCGCAGCTTCCCAAAACACGATCAGGGAAAATTATGAGACGTATTTTACGAAAAATCGCTGAAAACGATTTTGATACTCTCGGAGATATTTCAACCCTTGCCGAACCACAAGTTGTTGAAGATCTGATTGCCAACCGACAAAACTAAAAAACACGACGCAATACAACATACGGTGGTTTTTGTTTTTTTTGCTAAAATTATCTCAGCATTATTACGAAAACCACCAAGGAGAATAAAAAACAAAACAATGCATGAGAAGCTCAATCATTCTAACAACAAACGCTTTTTTTCATAACAGGTAAGAAATAATTTAAGCAAAAACCTCAAGATTGGGATGCGAACAAGAATAAGAAAGTAAGATAAAAAGAGCAACATAGCTTTTTAAAATCACCCAATGTCCACTCAATGCAAAAAAAGCCTCTGAGTAAGAAGGAAAAATAGTTCTGATGTTTATGCTAGAATCCCTTTGAAATTCCTGCTAAAATCATAAATAAAGCTAAAAAAAGAAAGTATAAGTGATAATATTCTTGAGCAAAAATATTTATCGATAACGAGGGTGTATAAAAAATATTGAAAACCATGAAATCTAAAATAAACAAGCTTACAACAAAAATCTAAAGCAATGAAAGTAAGAGTTTTTAGAATAAATGATGCAATATAAAATCAGGAGTAATAATAAAAAGTGATTCATTTTGAAAATGTCGGCCTACGCTATGGAATGGGCCCTGAGGTCCTTCGTGATATTAGCTTTCATATTCCTCCTGGATCATTTCAATTTCTCACAGGTGCCTCTGGAGCAGGGAAAACGTCGCTGATGCGTCTTATGTTTTTGGCACTCAAACCCACCCGCGGTCATATTGATCTCTTTGGAACAGACACAGCATTACTCAAACGACAAGAGCTCCCTGCGCTGCGACAACGTATCGGTGTGGTTTTTCAAGATTTTCGTTTACTCGACCACATGACCACTTATGAAAATGTCTCCTTACCTTTACGCATTAAAGGACAGGAAGAAGCAACCTATCGCAGTGAAGTGGAAGATCTTCTCTGTTGGGTAGGTCTTGGAGATCATATTCATGTTTTACCACCGGTTCTTTCCGGTGGGGAAAAACAAAGGGTAGCCATTGCACGCGCACTCATTGATCAACCTGAAATTCTACTTGCCGATGAACCCACTGGAAATGTCGATCCGCCCTTGGCAAAACGCCTCCTCCGTTTGTTTATTGAATTAAACCGTTTTGGAACGGCTGTTATCATTGCCACCCATGATATTGCCTTAATGGAACAAGTTGCAGCACGGCGTATGCTTCTCCATAACGGACGGATGACGATTCATGAATAAGTCTTTCCCCATTTTTACAAGCAATAAAAAAAATACAACAGCGATTATTCCCAGTGGTAATATTTCTGGAAAAGCATTGGTTGCCGTAATTGCTATTATGACATTTCTTTCAAGCCTCACCTTAATCGGTGTTGATTTAGTCCAACATGCTGCCCAAAATTGGAGTAATCAGATTAGCTATGAAGCAACAATACAAATACGTCCCATTGACAATGTTGATATCAACAAAGCACTCCGTGATGCCGTACAATTGGTTAAAACATTTTCTGGTGTACAAGATGCAAAAATTGTTGACCAAAAAGCTACAGAAAAGTTACTGGAGCCATGGCTTGGAACAGGCTTCAATGTCAATGAACTACCCCTTCCCCGCCTCATCATTGTGACCCTGAATGGGGATGAAAAAATCAATTTTGCAGCCATTAATCACGCCATTAAAACCCAAATTCCAGGAGGTCAATTTGATGATCACCGTGTTTGGGTTCATCGTTTTGCGACCATGGCACACACCACTGTTTTCATTGGTTTTTCAATTTTAGCATTGGTTCTAGGTTCTCTTATCCTCACCATCATTTTTGCCACCCGCAATGCATTGGCAGAAAATACACATATTATCAATGTCTTATATTTCCTTGGTACTGAAACTCTTTTCATTGCCCGCCAATTTGACTGGCATTTTTTTAAAACCGCGCTGCGTGGTTCTTTATATGGTGGTCTTACAAGCATATTTCTGTTTTCAGCCTTTTGTCTCTGGACGAATTATAACTTGGGAAGAGTGGAAGCTAGCCAAATAACAGCTTTGTTTGGACATCTTTCCATAAGTTCCATTCCTTACGGAAAAATCATTTTTCTTATTATTTTCGTTTCTTTTCTTACCACCCTTACAAACCGCATGACTATTTTAACACAACTGAAAAAAATCGATCAATGTGAAAACGGTTTATTTTAATTTTATGACTCACAACACTTACAACTCATTGACGCAAAACAATTTAGAACGTCCTCTTCCAAAACGGCTCCACTATAGTTGGTCTCCCCGCTTTTTATTTCGCTATTTTCCACCGACAACCCTTACTCTTTCAATCATTGTTTTCATTTTCTGGAGCGGTTTTATCATTTTTTCTGAAAAAACTGAACGACTTTCTCCCCCACAGCCTCTCCCCAAAGCTGATGCCATCATTGTGCTGACAGGCGGAGAAAACCGAATAGAGACAGGACTTAATCTCTTACAAAGGGGGCTTGGTTCACGTCTCCTCATCAGTGGTGTAAATACCACAACCAACCTGAAAAGTCTCATGCATAACATGCATATTACCCGACGGCTTATCTCCTGTTGTATTGACATCGGGCATCAAGCGATTAACACCAGAGGAAATGCTAAAGAAAGCGCCGATTGGATCAAAAAACACCACTATAAAACCCTTTATATCGTCACCCATGATTACCATGTGTGGCGCTCGATGCGAGAACTTAAATATTTAATGCCTGATATCCATTTCATTGCCTATCCTGTTAAAAAGAACAATGCTGAAAGCGCAATACAACAGATCAATCAAATCCGCATTCTCATATTCCAATATATTAAAACGCTCCAAGTCTATATCAGAACCGCATTCTAATCTTTATCCTTCTGACTTTTTAAAAACCTTGCCATCTTCTGACCTCTTCATACCTTTCTCTCATACTCTTCCACAAGAGGTTGCTTCTATAAAAGCTCGACAGAGCTACCTTCATACAACACAGAACACCCCACAATACATGTATCACTGTATTGCACATTCACCCAAAACATCTCTTACATCCCAAACATATCTCACAGCACGGGATCTGTACATGCCATCTCAATATATAAGCTCTTGTAAATAGAGCCCCCAGACAACTATAAGATCTCCCGACTTGTTATAGGAGATCTATTGATACCACCGTCTTTACGCTTCATAAAAATACAAACCGCTCCACCCTATATTTTGCCGCCCCCCAAGTATTACGATAGCTCAAGCCTCTTGGGATGATTGGTAAGAGGCATGCATTACGCCTTTCTTAAACACAAACATACCAATCTCATATGACATGCAAAGAAGTAATTTTAATAGATTTAAAATGAGAAAATTTATGATAGTTAGATTTCTCATTCAACAGAGAGAATGTTAAACTATCATTATAAGTCAATATATTAGTAACAATCTCTTATTCTAAAAAGCATCTTCTTAAGAGCATTTTAGATCACAGATAGGAATAAGCTCAAAACGCACACAGCTACAAATACCCCACGTTTTTTATCGCAATCTTTTTTGAAATCATTTTGCTCTCTAAGATCACTTTTTGTCTGGTTTCCTCCCAGAAAAAGAACGAAAATTTTTAAACTCTATTGATCTGTAAACAATAATAACTCAGCTTCTTGTCTAACGCGTTCCACCTGCTCACTTCAATATCAGAACACCTCAAAAGACAGATTTCATAAGAATTGTGATTTCCTCTCAACATCTCAAAGGACGATGATTCCTATCAGCAACGATTTGTAAACAGTTCACTTTCTCTGGACAGGTTCCTCTCAGCTTCCCCATTTATATGGTTTACTCACATAAAGCTCGACAAGAAAACCCCTGCCTGAGAATATTCATCACTGCCGCTAAAGCTCATGCGTCATAATTTTAGTGACCTCACTGCCTAAGGTGCTTTATTACATACAACATATTGATTTATAATGAAATTTTATTACGCTACAACTTGAATGAGAGCTCTCAATATCATCAGATTCTCTCATTTCAAATCTGTTCTCTATTGAATCAACTAAAACCACTTACTTGCACATCACAAGCGGGATGAGTGTGTGGATAAAAACTGTACAAGAAATGACTAAAAATGGCTCTTATGAACCGTCTTAATGCAAGGTCTATCGCAACACCCACGAGCTGGCAAATATAATGATGGTGCCGGCTTGTTACTTCATAAGCGTAAAGATGGAGGTGCTCAATGGATTTACCGTTGTACCATTCACGAGCGCCGTCGTGAAATGGGATTGGGTGCCTTAAGAGATGTCTCTTTAAAACAAGCCCGTGAATGTGCAAACCAATGGCGCTCTGTATCGGACTTGTAGCAGGAGGGAGAATAACCACCATACCAACTAGACATACCATTGCTCATCACTAGCGCCATTATGTTCTTTAGCAGCATAACTGCAGCTTGGTATTACGATGTTCTCTTACTTCATCTCACACCTGCTGAATATGAGCTTATTCTTTTTCAATAAATGAAAGCCCTTTTCATTGATACATCATTCAAAATAAGAAGCTATCCGCCTCTCAAACTTTTTGTCTTCCTCACCAAAACCATTAAATTAAACCCGCATTTCACGGTATTAGTTCTTAAGATCACGCCCCCCTACCGAGTATCTGACGGCATCCTTACCCTAGAAACTCAAATGGCTTGTTTATCCTTCAGCTCCAAAATCATGAGATAAGGCAGAAAAAAGCGATGCCTTAAACAAAATATTCTAAAGAAAGCTAAGTTACTCGCATAAAGGAACAGAAAATGGCTGTGTCTTAGGTCACATTTTAAAACTTGAGCACAATCATAATTTATTTGCATAAACCTAAACACCTATAATTTGCACCACCCTCTGCAAAACCAAAAGTGAGAAATACTCATAACCTCTTTTCCGAAAATCTTAAAAATACTAAACGAAACCTCTTAAACTTCTCAGCTATCTCGATACCAGTTCATTTTTTTGGAAGAATGGAGGTTTAAGCTGTTTTTGGCATCAACCTTCTTTTTTGTTCTTTTGTTTGTTAGCAGATACACTATTCACTTCCCCGCCTCTTTTTAAATTAAATCTTAAGAACCGTCGCGCAATCTATTTCATTTGTTCTCCTCTTCATATCTCAGAAGACGAAGATTTTTAACAAAATTCAGTCTGCAAGCAATCTCATTCTAACGGGTTCCATTTAACTTCTCCTTAATAGGATTTACTTCCATAAGACTCGACAAGAAAGATTTAAAAATATTCATTATGCATTCTCAAAACATTCAATGCCTCAAGAAGGCTTATATGCCTATCATATCTCACATGATGTGGTGTGCTATAAGAAACGTTCACCTCTAGTGGTATGCTCCACTTAATAAACAAAGCGTTTTCTAAAATAGAGCAGCAAATAATGCCAAACTTTTCCCATTCATGTTTCGCTTCATAAACGCTTCATCCAAGTGGAAAGCATCACGAACAAACATGACCCAATTGATAAAGCTTAATCGCGTGAAAGAGCGACAACAGGGTCAAGCCGTGAAGCTTGCCGCGCTGGAGAAAAGCCAAAACATATTCCAATGAGTGTTGAAAAAGTAAGAGACATAATGATCGATTCAATAGTATAAACCAAATGGATAGGCGCCTTAAACAGAAGAAATAAGCCACCGATAGAAAGCCCAAGCAAGATCCCCAAACCACC
This sequence comes from Bartonella sp. CM31XJBT, assembly GCF_028618555.1. Taxonomy (GTDB): domain Bacteria; phylum Pseudomonadota; class Alphaproteobacteria; order Rhizobiales; family Rhizobiaceae; genus Bartonella. The sequence goes on from NZ_JAQITD010000003.1 coordinate 114,353, forward strand.
ACCAATCACACAAACCAAAATCGCTTCAATGAGAAATTGCTGTAAAATATCACTTTGCCGTGCACCAACTGCCATACGCACGCCGATTTCATTGATCCGCTCAGAAACAGTGACCAACATAATATTCATCACCCCAATACCCCCCACAATCAGGGAAATAGCTGCAATTGAAGAAATTAAAAGTGTTAAAATATTTGTACTCTCCATAACACGTTCACGGAAGAATTCAGAATTTCTAATGAAAAAGTCCTCCCCACCATGCCGCATAATGAGAAAACGTTTTATCATGGTCTCCGCTAAATGTGAATCAATATCATCAGCAATTCTAACAGTAATTGCACGAACTTCTGTTGTGCCAAGAAAACGTGTCTGCACTGTTGTATAGGGCAAATAAAGCTGTAACGTATTTGATGTATCTCCACTTGCATTATTTTGCGAATCAACAACACCAATAATACGCGCTGGAACATTCCCCACATGCACCACCTTTCCAAGGGGGCTTTCATAGCTATGGGGGAAAAGAACAGACAATGCTTCTTTCTCGATCACGAGATCAACCGCCCGATCATGGACACTTTTTTGATCAAAAAACTGTCCTTTGAAAACTTTGAGCCCCTGTGTCTGAAAAAATTGTTCTCCCACCCCCGCAATGACGGCATTAACTTCAACTGCACCAAAACGCACTTTCGAGCTTGCTGAAATCTGTGGTGTTACACCAGAAACATAAGGTAATCCAGACAAGGCTTCTGCATCAGCTTCAACCAAACTGGTTATTTTTTCTGCTTGTGGATCAGAAAAACTTTTACCAGGAAAAATGGTTAATGTATTAGTACCCAAACTTTTAAAATTTTCCAAAATTTTCTCTCGTGTACCATTCCCTAAAGCCACCATAGCAATAATCGCCCCAATACCGATAATCACCCCAAGCATTGTTAGAAAAGTCCGCATACGATGTGCATTCATTGCCAACAGAGCCATCACAAACGCCTCACGGAATCGCTCAAAAAAAGAACGAAAAAAGCCCAGTTTTTGTTGGCCTTTTAGATTTTGTTGTTCCTGAAGAGATTTTCTACCAACTTTTGTTTTTGCAACCCTTGACCGCTTATCAGCAATAATTTCCCCATCACTGATTTCGATAATACGCTCTGCTCTTTCAGCCACCTGCATATCATGGGTTACAATGATAATAGTACGCCCTTCTTGATGAAGTTCATCCAAAATATGCAATACTTCTTGCCCACTCTTTTTGTCCAATGCACCAGTTGGTTCATCTGCAAGAATGACCTCCGCATTATTCATGAGCGCCCGAGCAATAGAAACACGTTGTTGCTGACCACCGGAAAGCTGATTTGGACGATGATTTATCCGATCACCCATGCCCAAACGCGTTAAAAGATCCTGTGCACGCTTTTTTCTTGCTTCCACGGCACATCCCGCATAAATAGCCGGAATTTCAACATTACCAAGAGCTGTCAATTCATTCAACAAATGGTAGCGCTGAAAAATAAAACCAAAATGATTACGTCGTAAAGCCGACAATTCATCCGCAGAAAGAGAAGCTGTTTCTTTACCAGAGATCCAATAACGGCCAGAAGTTGGACGATCAAGACAGCCTAAAATATTCATCAAGGTAGATTTACCTGAACCGGAAGCACCTACAATTGCCACCATTTCACCACGTTTAATGGTAAGATTGATGTTTTTCAAAACGGTAACAAACGTTTCGCCCGCAGGAAATTTGCGCACAATATTTTCCAAGACGAAGACAGCATCTGCTTGATTTGTGCTCATGCTTTAACTCTCGTCTTCGCTATGCATGTTAGAAGACTCTGGCATCACTCCATCAGACGAACTGGTGATGACGACATCACCCTCGTTAAGTCCTGAAATAATCTCTGCCATAACCTTATTATTCAACCCAACACTCACCTGTTTAGTAACCACCTTATTTTCCCCCACCAAAACAGAAACCCATGCTTTACGCTCTCTTGTCTCATCGCGTAAAGCATCACTTGGAACCAACAAGACATTCTGCGCGCGCCCTAAGATAATATGAACTTGAGCAGTCATATAGGTTCGCAAAAAATTGTCCGCATTATCAACATGTAGAATTCCATTGTAATAGATAGCCGATGATATTAAAGCACTAGAACCACTCACCATACCAGGATTAATACTCACATCAGCACGAATTGCTTCAGGAGCCGGCTCTACTTTTTCTAAAACGCCTTCATAACGACGCTGTGAATTACCTAAAACTGTAAAATAAAGTGGTTGTCCAGCTCGGACTTTAAGAATATCTGCTTCTGAGATTTGCGCCTTGATCGTCATCTTTGATAAATCACCCAAAATAACAATTGTTGGCGCCGACTGAACCGCATTCACATTCTGCCCTTCTTCCACAACTGTTGCCAAAACCGTTCCCGCTGAAGGGGCAGTGATGCGTGTATAACCTAAATTAACCTCTGCACTCTCCACATCAATTTGTGCTTGCACAATCTGCTGACGAAGTTGTTCAATTTGCGCCTCGCGTATTTTCACCTGTGTCGCAGCCTCATCGAGGTTCGCCCGTGAAATCGCACGTGTTTCGATCATTTTTTTCTGACGCTCTAAATTTTTCTGTGCAAGAGAAAGATAGGCTTCTTGTTCTACCAAATTCGCATAATAATGCGATAATGCTGCTTTTTTTCTTTTTAAATCATTTTCCTGATCTGTAGGATCAATTTCTGCCAAGAGATCGCCTTCTTTCACAACACTCCCAGGGGAAACACGCATTGACACCACACGCCCTGTTGCACGCGCACCAACAGCCACCAACCGGTAAGGACGTACAAGACCAGAAGCTAAAACACTTTCCTCAATATCCCCACGCTTCACCACCGCTGTTATATAAGTTGGAGTAGATGTTCCAAAAAAAACAGAACGTAACCATAACAACAAGAGAATGAGAAATATAGCAGTTAAAAAGAAGGAAAGTTTTTTATGTTTTGTAATGAAATTTTTGAGTAAGTTTTTTTTCATTTCCCTACCTTTGCACGCGAACGAGGTGCATTATCAACGACTTCTGGACGCGATACATCAACAACGCCATCCCAGCCTCCCCCCAATGCTTTCATCAACGTGATATATTGCGTAACCAAAGAAACACGGCTATCTTTAAGCGCCATTTGTGCAGAATAATAAGAGCGATCAGCATTTAACAATTCAAGAAAACTAGTATTTCCATTCTCAAAAAGGCTCCGTGAAAGTTTTAAGGAATGAAGAGAAGCTTTATTCGCAACGATTAGCTTTTCTAAGCGTTGATGTTCCTTCGTTAATCTTACAAGCGCATTTTCTACATCTTCTAAAGCTTCCAACACAGCAGCTCGATAAGTAATAAAAGCTTGATCACGCTGCGCGCGCGCTACCGCAATAGAAGCCTCGACCTGACCTCCATTAAAAAGAGGAAAACGAAGACCAGGTCCAAAAGACCAGCCAATCGTTGAATTTTTCCATAATTGATCAATTGCCGTTGCTGCTGTTGAAATATTACCTGTTAAAGTAAGTGATGGATAACGATCTGCTTCACGTTGACCAATCCGTGCTGTCGCTTGCGCATATTGACGCTCTGCCCGTCGTAAATCCGGACGTGTTAACAAAATATCAGCTGGAATTCCTGCTGGTATCGGCCAGCGTGGTTGTGGAATCTTTGCATGCTTAGCATTTTTTTGTAAAAGATCCTTCAATGCCGTAGGCACACGACCAGTTAAGACAGAGAGGCGATGAACGCTCATTGCTACATTCGCTTCCATCTGTGATATATCTGCCTCTGTATTTGCCATCTGCGCTTGCGCATTTGAAACATCAAGCTCAGAAACATCACCAGCTGTTAATCTAGCGCGCATCAGTTCATAAGTTTTACGTTGTGAGACAGCAATTTGCCGCACAATAAACAACTTTTGTTGCCAACCACGCATTTGCACATAATTTGTTGCCACATCTCCTAGTAATGTCACCATGGTAGCACGCATATCTTCCACAGCCGCATCAAGGCCATAACGCGCTGCTTCAACCGCACGTTTATGCCCACCAAAAAAATCCAGCTCCCAGCTTGCATCAAAACCACTACTATACTGGTTTAACAATGCATCAGACTGTCCAGAACGACTACGGGTTCCTGAAATTGAATTGGACACATTTGGCAAAAGAGTTCCCACAACCTGCCCTAAACCTGCACGCGCCTCACGTACCCGAGCTTTGGCAACAGCAACATTATTATTTCCAGAAATAGCATAATCCATTAACGCATCTAGAACAGGGTCATTCAAATGCCGCCACCATCCGGCAAGCGCAACGGACTGCCCTGCAGTCTGTGCAGATTTTTCTCCCCAAACTGCTGGAACACGAAAAGATGTTTTCTGGTAATTAGGACCAACCATACATCCTGACAAAAGCAAACACAACAAGACACTAGAAAATAATCCACGAGAAGCGCCCCATTTGAGATTTCTGATATACATCCAGTCTCCCGCATTCTTTCAGAATCATTATTGAATATTAATACTTTATTTACCTCTTATTTCAAACTTGACGTGAAAAATCAAATACAGTTTGCACAGGAATATGATCTGAAGGACGTTCCCATCCGCGCGCATCACGAAAAATAGAAAGATCTACAACAAAAGGTGCTAAATCTTGAGAAGACCAAACATGATCAAGCCGCCGCCCATAATCGGTAAATGCCCAATCGCGAGCACGATAACTCCACCATGTGTAAAGCTTGGTAGGAACAGGAATATGCAACCGCATCAGATCAACCCATCCACCTTGACAACACAAATCCTGTAAACGCTCGGTTTCAATGGGAGTATGGCTTACAACCTTCAACAATTGCTGATGAGACCAAACATCCTCTGCCAAAGGAGCAATATTTAAATCTCCCACCAAAAGAGAAGAAAGACCATCGCCGTGATCCGCACGAATGGAAGACATTTCTTCTAAAAAATCAAGCTTATGACGAAATTTTTCATTCACATCAGCATCAGGGATATCTCCCCCAGCAGGAACATAAAAATTATGAATCCGCAAGCTTCTCCCATGGGCTTCCACAATAACTGAGATATACCGGCAATCTTGGTTTTGACAAAAAAAACGTTTTTCTACCTTTTTAAAAGGCAAACGAGAAACAATAGCCACCCCGTTATAAGATTTTTGTCCACTCAATGCGATATGCTTATAACCCGCTGCTTCAAAAGCCTCCACTGGAAATAAAGCATCTGGACATTTTGTTTCCTGTAGACACAAAACATCTGCGGAAAAGAGTTCCAAATACTGAAAAACCTGTGCAAGACGCAAACGAATAGAATTAATATTCCAAGTCGCAATACGAAAGAACATTTGTTTTAATCCAAATAACGTAACACTCTTTCTTCATTTCTTCGAAGGAAGCGTGAACATCCCATTAGCGAACCGGACGTCTGTCCGCACATTCATAACCTGCACAGTAGTTTCCAAATTTTGTTGGTCAACAATTGTCCACTGCCGCAAAGCAGAGCCTTTAGAATCAAAAACCATCCTTATTTGCCCTGCCCCAATCGTTTTATCACGCAGAACAATCGTCACAGCCCCTGGATCTTCGCGAAATGCCAACAAGCGCCCAGAAGATACATCAATTTTATCATCCAACAAAAACTTCATTGGCGTTTGCGAAAGTTGTGAAAAGTTCCAAGTATTCAAAGCCCGATTGTTAATACCCACAAATTGGCCATCTGCAATAATTTGTAAAGGCATTTTTTTGTAAATGAAACGAATTTTCCCTGGACGCTCTAAATAAAATGTCCCCTGAGACATTTTTCCCTTTGGACTAAACTGAATAAAATCACCTGTCATTGTTTTGATTGCCGCAAAGTGATTCACAACATTTTGCGCCTTTATCACTTTATTAGATACTTGCGAAAAAACAGGAAAAGTTAAACACCAAAAGATAATAATTCCCACCAACCCAAAGATTCTTCTTTGCGGTAAAAAAGACGTTTTCATAAAAAATGCTCCCAAGCAATACTTAATTAACTTTATAATTCATAACTTAAGTGATCAACGACGAATAAATACCTATCTTTATAAGATAAAGATATTGTTTGAAAAAAATATCAAAAGATTTTCAAGAGTATTCTTCTTCGACAGTCTCCAAAACTTTTTGCTTACCCATATCATTTACTGGACTAATGATGCCTTCTTCTTCCATCCTTTCAATCAATGTTGTAGCACAGTTATAACCAATGCCTAAACGACATTGAATATAAGAAGTCGAAGCCTTACGATCACGAAGCACAATAACAACAGCTTGACAATAGGAATCATCTGCTAAAGAAACATCCCTCTTTATTTCTTGCGATCTCTTTCGGTATCGTTTCCAAATAACCAGTCTGCGTTTATGTTTCCGAAATCATCAAATTTTCCTGCTTTTCTGCTGATTTTCTAAACGCATAATATATTCTTTCCCACCCCTAATCTATGAAGCAACATAAATTATAGTCAATACATAATGGATTAAGGACTAAACATATTACTCGCGAACCTGAAAGCTCTTTTAAGTGTCAAAAATGCTTTTTTGACTTCCTTCCCACCCAAAAGAATAAAAATCTTCATCCGAACCACTCTGTAAACAGTTTGGAGTTTAGCAAATTTCACTTAGCTTCCCACCCCATATAATTCATTTATATTAAGACTCGACAGATCAGCCTTGCCCTAAATATTTAGAGCGCACTTAAAAAGACACTTAAATACCAAACCTTACATGCTTTTACCCCCCTCTACACTCGCAATGACATTATTTTATACCAAGATATTGATTTATAATAATTTATCTTTTTAACTTAAATCATAACGCCAAAGACAATAAGATTCTCTCATCACATACTCTCTCATATTGAATCAATTCAAATCATTTGCTTGCACGTTACAAGCAAGGTTGGTGTATGGATAAAAGTTATATAAGATAAAGAATCCCCTTATAAGGAGTCTCAAGTACCAAGGAGCTATCGCAAATTGAGAGCTGGTATATGAAAATGCAGACTTTCTACGATACAATAGGATAAACACTTGTTTTACAAGGTATTATAAAAAACAACTATAAATATTTTTCAAAAGCGTTCTTCTTCAGCCGGCACTAAAATTTCTCGTTTCCCTGCGTGATTTGCTGGACTAATAATACCTTCTTCTTCCATCCTCTCAATCAATGTCGCAGCGCGGTTATAACCAATGCCTAAACGGCGTTGAATATAAGAGGTTGAAGCCTTACGATCACGAAGCACAATAGCAACAGCTTGACTATAGGGATCATCTTCTGAAGGAGAAGACAAAGAAACATCAGCACCATCCTCTTCAACTTCTTGCGTAATTGTTTCTAAATAATCAGGTCGTGCTTGCTCTTTGAGATGCGCAACAACCTGCTCCACTTCATCATCCGCAACAAAAGGCCCATGCACACGCTGAATACGTCCTCCTCCCATCATAAAGAGCATATCTCCTTGTCCCAATAATTGCTCGGCCCCCTGTTCGCCTAAAATTGTTCGGCTATCAATTTTTGAACTCACAGAAAAAGAAATACGTGTAGGAAAATTGGCTTTGATCGTCCCAGTAATAACATCGACGGAAGGACGCTGTGTCGCCATAATTACATGGATACCGGCAGCACGTGCCATTTGTGCTAAACGTTGAACCGCTCCTTCAATATCTTTCCCAGCAACCATCATCAAATCAGCCATTTCATCAATAATGACAACAATATAGGGCATAGGACTAAAATCAAGTGTTTCCGTTTCATAAAGAGGCTCACCGGTCTCGCGATCAAATCCAACTTGAATTGTCCGCACCATTGTCTCTCCCTGACTTGCAGCTTCCCTAAGACGTGCATTAAACCCATCAATATTACGAACGCCTAGTTTTGACATTTTACTATAGCGCTCTTCCATTTCACGAACAGCCCACTTTAAAGCAATCACGGCTTTTTTAGGATCTGTCACCACGGGTGTTAATAAATGGGGAATGCCATCATAAACCGAAAGCTCAAGCATTTTCGGGTCCACCATAATGAGACGACATTGTTCAGGTGTCATACGATAAAGCAATGATAAAATCATTGTATTGATAGCAACAGACTTTCCCGATCCTGTTGTACCAGCAACCAAAAGATGGGGCATTTTTGCTAAATCTGCAATAACAGCTTCTCCCCCGATTGTCTTACCCAAAGCAAGTCCTAGCTTTGCTTTGCTGTCAATAAATTCTTGCGCCTGCAACATTTCTCGTAAATAAACCATCTCACGCTTTGCATTAGGCAATTCTATTCCAATCACATTGCGTCCTGGAACCACCGCAACACGCGCCGAAATCGCACGCATTGAGCGTGCAATATCATCTGCCAAACCAATGATACGGGAGGACTTAATGCCAGCAGCCGGTTCAAATTCATACAAAGTTACCACCGGTCCAGGACAAGCATCAATAATTTGCCCCTTGACCCCAAAATCTAACAAAACCCCTTCAAGTTCCTGAGAATTTGCTCTTAAAACAGCAGGAGAAAGTTTTGCATCCCTAACAGACGGCGGTGGAACCGAAAGATAATCTACAAGAGGAAGAACAAAACCACCATTTAAAGAAGCTGTTAAAGACTTTCGATTTTTAGCAGGAGAAACATAGGCTTTATTTTGATTTTCCTCACACTTTACTTTTTCACCCAAAAAAGTTGGCTCAATCCGATCAAATGACTTTCCTTGCCCTTTACTTTGAAAACGCCTTTTGAAACAGAACAAACGAAAAAAACGCGCTTGTAAAAAATAAAAAAGATGTAAAAAAGCGCCGCAAGTTGTCGCAAAAAAACCATGATTTTCACGTTCATCCTCTGCGGCATATTCCGTATCTTCTTCCAACTCAAAAACTGGATTAACGATTTCGTCTTTTGGAATACTTTTTTCTTTTCTTTTCTTTGTTCGACGCCGCCATATCACATTGCCAGCAAAAGCAGCAGTAAAAAACCCTAAAAGAATAAAAACAACACTGAAAAACACCGTGTAAGGAGGAGAAAGAAAAAGAGGAAAGACTGAAGAAGCGACACTTAAAACTTTATCTCCTAAAACCCCTCCCAATCCCATTGGCAATGGCCAATAAGTAAAAGAAGCAACAGGTGACATAAGAGCAAAAGCAATTAAAAAACAAATCGTTGATAGCACCCATAAAAAAAAGCGAAAAGTCAAATTGTAGATATTCTTTTGCGCCAACAAGAGAAAAGACCAAAATAACGGCGGCAACAAAACAGCAAGACTTGCCAAGCCAAAAAACTGCATAATAAAATCTGAAAAAATTGCCCCCATCCACCCCATAAGGTTTGTAACCTCATTTGTACTTGCATGGGTTAAAGATGGGTCCGCAACATTCCACGTCGCCAAAGCAAACACACAAAAAATAATAAAGCCCAAAAGCCCAAGCCCAATAAATACCCCTATCTGACGTAAAAACATCTCAATAAGACGCGAACCTTGAGAATTTCGCACTTCTAATGAATCATACGGAGAAGAACTTCGGTGCATCTATCAATTCCAAATACAAAACTTTCATATTTTAAAGAGTTATAACTCCCTCTCTCTATTAAAAAAAGATGAAGCTTAAACTCTGTACCGATCTGTAAACAAATAGCCTGTAAACAATCCGACTTCTTATCTAGCGCGTTCTACCTTCTAACCACTTCATATCATTCATATACCACCACCCTAAGAGACAATCCTTCATAAGGCAGATAAAAAGCTTTTCCTGAATATTTATCACACGATCAACCCAAAATACCTCATGTGTAAAGTGTTACATAGGTGCTACAGCACCTTCCTAAACAGATGATGTTTTTCAAGCTACATCATGATAACAGCAAAATATGAATACTGTTTTAACCATCACGAATGAACACAATTTTTATCATCATACTAACTAAATGTCCCTCTTCAAGACAGGCATACTAAAATAACTCATACAACTTAAAAAATACACGACCACCTTTGTTTATTTTTAGTTTTCTTTTTTATCAACCAAGTGTAAAAAGAATTGAAGAGGATATTCAAAAAAAGCTTATCCGATAAATCTGCAAAATGAGTCACATAAATGATTAAGCAGAAGAACTCTGAAAAACCAATCTGTCATCGGATTGGTGCCAAAAAGAAACCTCGTTTTATAAAGCAGAGAGAAAAGTAAAAGTTAAGATATGTTAGGCAATGTAAAAAGATATTCTTTTTAAAAGAAAGCAAACTATAAACAATGGAAGAAGTATTGTGTGTTCTAATCGCAATAAAGACGTACAACCCAATAAAAAAATAAAATCTCATAAAACGAAACAATGTGATCTGCTCATTGCAGGAGGAGCGGCTGTCGGTTTAACTCTAGCGATAGCACTCAAACAAACAGCCCCTAATCTGAAAATAAAAATCGTTGATGCTGCTCCACAAGGAAATACCCCTGCTTCTAACATACGAACCATTGCCCTTGCTGCTGCTTCTATTCGTATGTTAAAACAATTACAATGTTGGGAACCTATAAAACCCTATGCGCAACCCATTCATTCAATGATCATCACAGATACAAGCACAAGTGATCCTGTCAAACCCACTCTTTTAACCTTTGAAGGCGACATTAACCCTGGTGAGCCCTTTGCTGCTATGGTAGAGCATAGAGAGCTCATCAACACTTTAAAAAAACGTGTCAAAGATCTCAATATCCCTGTTATTGCAAACACGCGTGTCATTGATTTTCATCAAGAAGACCAGCATACAACTGTCAATTTAAATAATGAAGAGGTTTGGCAAACAAAATTGCTTATTGCAGCTGACGGAGCCCATTCGAAATTACGCCCAAAAGCAGGTCTTAAAAACTTTTCTCATACCTATAAACAAACAGCAATCATCTGCACAGTTGAACATGAAAAACCTCATAATGGTCAAGCAATTCAACATTTTTTACCTGCCGGTCCTTTTGCTCTTCTCCCTCTCAAAGGCAACCGATCCGCCATTGTGTGGAATGAAGGTCATAAAACTGCGCAATATTATCTCAAAGCTGATGAACTTATTTTTGAAGCAGAACTCGAAAGACGCATTGGCCATCGATTAGGCAAACTCTCTTGGGATGGCGAACGTCAAGCTTTTCCTTTGAGTCTTTCTTTAACACGTCAATGCGTTAAACCACGTTTTGCTCTCGTTGGTGATGCCGCCCATACCATCCACCCCATTGCAGGACAAGGACTCAATTTAGGATTACGCGATAGCGCTGCCCTCGCTGAAGTGATTATTGAAACAGCACGTCTAGGCCTTGACATTGGCTCTCTCACTGCTTTAGAGCGCTATCAAAGCTGGAGACGTTTTGAAATCGTCCGTATGGCTTTAAGCAATGATTGGCTTAATAAACTCTTTTCTAATGATAGCCTTCTTTTACGGATGCTCCGCGATACCGGCCTTGGAATCATTAATCAAGCGCCCAAAATAAAAAAATACTTCATTCAAGAAGCTGCCGGACTCACTCCAAATGCCCCACGTCTTCTACAAGGCTTCCCACTTTAAGAAAAAATTCATACCATTCTACAACCTTTACCTCTCTCCTTCAAAGAACAAAAAACTCCTATCTCATCCAATCTGTTTACAAACCAGATTCCTGTCGAGTAATTCTCTCTTGACTTCCTCCTCCCATATTTCACTTCACATAAGACTCGACAAGCAAGCTACATTCTAAGAATATTCACCACGCACTGAAAAAAATGTCTCAAAAAAGTTGCCTTATACCTCCACACCTCAAAAAAACATTTCACAACATAACAAAATAAATAAGACTTTTCTAACACACAACACTTTTATTTATAATAATAATTCATTATTCTCATATTGAATGAGAAAGCTGAAGATCATAAAATACTCTTATTTCAAATCTCTCTCATGTTGAAGCAATCAAAATCATTCGCTTACACATCACAAGCGAGAGTGTCGTATAAATAAAAACAATTAAACAAAGCAATAAAAGCCTCCCCCTCTCAAGTACTAAGGGCTTTAGCAACATTGGAGGCGAGTAAAGTGTATAATGACGCCAGCTTATATTTTTTATTGAAGTAAAAAATGGTGGACTACAATGGATCTTATATGATCATAGGAACTTTTACGTTATACTATTCACGAGAAGCGCCGTAAAATAAGCTTAGTTGTATTTGAAAAATTTTCTTTAAAAAAGCGCGTGAATTGGCAACACAAATGTATTGCGTTTGGAGTATTCTGTTTCTCAGACAAACCCTTTAACTTATTGTGGAATACCACATGATTTTAGGAAAAATATTCTGATATATAATTAAAGTGTTCCGTACTCTACACCATCACACACAATTGTAAACCTGCATACCCCCCCCTATTTCACACCATAAAAGAAGATAAACCGCAATAGAAATGATCCAATCCTTTTATTTTCAAATACACTCTTTATTCATTATTCATAAACGCTCATAAATGAATTTTAATCACAAACGCTCAGAAATATGTCATAAATTCTATAAAACCCATAACAGCCATAGAAATTTTCCATTTTCTACACACTCACTCATCTCAACTAACGATAAATAAAGTAAATGCCTCATATATAATCTTACAGAAAAAAGCCCAAACAAAATCTATAACATCAGGCTTGTTCTACAGAACAGTATTTCAAAAATATAAGTATGCTAATTTATTAACATATTAATTGATAAAATTATCATTTTACATATTGAGTTAAAATCCCTATGCAATAAATTATTCTCATTTCGACCATTTTTGTAAATAATCAATAAAACTCTTTATTTACATAGACTAAAAAGAGCAACGTTAATGAAACGATAAAAAGAAGTAAAATACCCCCCTCTCTCAAATGCCAAAAGCAATTACAATATTTCAACCTAGCATCATCATTATGCTTGCCAGATTATGACAACAAGACCTTTTGCATTTAAATAAATTTGTTCACGCTCCCTATTGTTGTATTTGGTAACTCAATACTTTAATATATTTGTTCAGTATGTTTATACAATCAAATTACCCAAAAGAGCATACTTCTTGCATTTACATTCCTTAGTATTCCCTTATCTTTTAAATATCGCACACGTGTTACGTTACTTCGAGTTCATCAAGTGTATACCCATTCTCCAACCACTCTTTAATCCACTTAGGTCTACGTCCACGCCCATTCCATAATTCCCATTGGTTATTGGGATTTCTATAATGGCGCTCTTTGCTCACAAGATCAGCGATATCAATTCCATGGGCATTAGCAATTTCAAGAATTTTTCGTCGCGCATTTTGCTTTTCCTTTGCTTGCCGTTTTTTTAATTCCACATCGATTTGTGTACGCATCTCTTGTAGCTCATCAAAATTCATATTCTTGAGATCATTCACCTTAATTACTCCCCTTGCAAAAAAGAATTTCTTTTTGCCATATTTTAAACACAATTATAGACAATTTCTGTCCATTTATTATCGAAATTAAAATTACGATACATATATCACTTTGACGGAGATGTGCTTTGAGCCACAAAGAACTGTTTATTGGTATATCAACTACCACCACTGCATCTTTTTTCAGTTCAATTACTGGAACTACTAAATGCAGTGCTCAAACACCATCACACCTCTCTGACTCTCATGAATCAGTAGTCAAAAGTAAATATAAATCGTCACTCTATAAATTATGGCAATACGCAACAAAGAACAAGCCCTCTCTGTATAATGATAGTGTAGTTCATTATAACAGTAAAACCTCCCCTTACACACAACGGCTTTTTACTTCGTATAAATTTTTTTTGAAAAAATTTTTGCAACTAGAGAATTATATAAAACAAGCAGCTTCAATACAGTATCAAAGATTATTATTTTTTAAAAGCAGCGCCTTTTTTCGTGATTCCAATAATATTGGTTGGCGTAATGTGCTCTATTTTATTCAACACTTTTATCTTGTTGGTTGGATATTCGCATATATTAGAAATCTTCTTAGAAGAGAACAAAGCAATAATCACAAGGAATATTCTAAGCTAAACAGTCTGGTTCTACAAATTTATACAATCAAAAGACAACGAGAAAAAGCACCACAAAGAATTAGCATTTGTATTAATAAAATTCTTCATAATAAGGTGTATTGCTAATGATTGTTCCAGATTTCACATTTTTTGCTGCTGCATACATATCCAATACGCCCCCCATAGCATTTTCAGTTGTTGCCGAACAAGAAGCGCGGGACAATGTCTATGTAACAGATGATAAAGATAACTTGTTCTATCAATCATCTCAGCTTAAGGAAACAATCGCAACAGCTGAACAGAATAAACATAATTTTAACATAATTTTAGGGCAAATTGATGTTGGAAATGTGAAATTGTTTTCTCTTTTTGATGCATTTGATTTTTGCAGAAATCTTACAGCTGCACAAAGTGCTTTAACTTACTGCTATGAACAAACAACATCAAAGTGCATCTTTGAAAAAGCGACTTTGCAGTCTGTGCTGAATTTTTACAATACAGAAAACTCAAACCACACCCGCATGCAAAAAGTTACTTCATATATTGGAGTAAAAGCTGCTGTACGAGGAAATGAAGACTTGCAGGAGCCTGTAAAACTTAAAAAAGAAGAACCAGAACAGACAACTAAAGTAGATTCTCTTTCTCTCTCTTCAAAAGGAGAAGAAGATGTATTTACACATAAAGAAAGTAGCGCCCACGATGCTTTTTCAGCTGAAGATTTTTCTTCATCGAGAAGATTGCTAGAGTGAGGACTGATATTTTCACGAAACTCCAGAAATTTGATAGGATATTATAATGAAAGGTAGATAAGAAAATGTTAAAGCTCTAATTAGTAAGATTGAACAAAATCTCTTCTAGTTGAGGGCAAAGATAATGAAAATGATAGAACAAAACAGCGTTGATATAGCATTTAGTCAAAAAGCAGCACGTGAGATTACAGTCGTGATGCTTTCAGAAAGAGAATGGTATTTCACGTTTATTTCCGACGATCCAATCACCGGAAAGCCAGATAAATATACGTTACTTACACAAAGAGGAAAACTAAGAACTTGGGCTGATCCAAAATATCTTTTTAAGTTTCTTCATGAACGAGGGGTCATTTGTGGGAGTTTTAATCTTAATCAGGATAAAGGACATGAAACAATTAAATATTCTTCACACAACAGCTCGTAATAAAATTGCTGCATTTTCTGCAGCTTTAACTGTGTTTTTTATGACAAATCCTACATGTGTCCAAGCAGCAGGTTTAAGTACTGCAAAAAAAGCTTTAGAGGAACTCCAAAAAGATTTAAAAGCGATTATCCCTCTTGCTGCTGCCGTAATACTTTTGTGCTTAGCAATTGCTTATGCAGGGCGCTATATCGGAAAAGATACATTCGTACGATGGGCAATCGGGGTCGTTATCGCTGGTTCAGCAGCTGAACTTGCCAATTTATTATTTAAACCAAACTGATAAATATTTTAGACATAAAATATTTCTTTTAGGAAATAAGAAGATTAGATTTCTGTGTTTTTATTTAGCACAATAAAAACTATATCGAAAAAAGAAATTATTTATCTAACTGTAATCTAAATTGAGATAAACAATATGAAACAATCAAATACCCTTCAAACAATAATTAGAAATAAAACTACTAAAGTCTCTGCAGCTTTAACTGTATTTTTTATGGCCAATCCTGTGTTAGCCCAAGCAGTAGTTTTAACTCCTGCAGACAACGCTTTAAAAGCGCTCCAAAAAGACTTGAAAGATATTATCCCCATTGCTGCTGCCGTTATACTTTTGTGCTTAGCAATTGGTTATGCAGGGCGCTACATCGGAAAAGACACATTTGTACGGTGGGCAATTGGTGTCGTTATCGCTGGTTCAGCAGCTGAACTTGCTGGTTTATTATTTAAACCGAACTGATAAATATATTAAATACGAAATGTTTATTCGTGAAAAAAGAATTTTAGACTTTAATACTTTTATTGCACATCAATAAAATTATTCCCTAATTTTATGGAAAAACTACTTACGCCTAATACAATGTGATAAGGTTGAACAATATGAAAAAATTAATCAATTTTCAATTGAACGATAATAATAAAATTACGGCAATCTCTGCAGCTTTAACTGTATTTTTTATGGCCAATCCTGTATATGCTCAACAATTAACAACTGCAAAAGGTGCTTTAGGAAAACTCCGAGATGACTTAAAGCTACTTATCCCTATTGCTGCTGCTGTGATACTTTTGTGCTTAGCAATTGGTTATGCAGGGCGCTACATCGGAAAAGATACATTTGTACGGTGGGCAATCGGGGTCGTTATCGCTGGTTCAGCAGCTGAACTTGCTAAAATGTTGTTCCAAGGCCCATGAAAATGACTATTAAAGTCATGCAGTATAAAATTTCTTTTTATTCTAAAGAAACTAAATTGAGATAAACAGTATGAAACAATCAAAAATTCTTCAAACAATAATTCGGAATAAAATAACTAAAACCTCTGCAGCTTTAGCTGTATTTTTTATGGCCAATCCTGTGTTAGCCCAAGCAGTAGTTTTAGAGCCTGCCAACAAAGCTTTAACTAATCTCCAAAAAGACTTGAAAGATATTATCCCCATTGCTGCTGCTGTTATACTTTTGTGCTTAGCAATTGGTTATGCAGGACGCTACATCGGAAAAGATACATTCGTACGGTGGGCAATCGGTGTCGTTATCGCTGGTTCAGCAGCTGAACTTGCTAAAATGTTGTTCCAAAACCCATGAAAATGACTATTAAAGTCATGCAGTATAAAATGTCTTTTTATTCTAAAGAGAAATCTAAATTGAGATAAACAGTATGAAACAATCAAAAATTCTTCAAACAATAATTCGAAATAAAATTACTAAAACCTCTGCAGCCTTAACTGTATTTTTTGTGGCGAATCCTGTGTTAGCCCAAGCAGTAGTTTTAACTCCTGCAAAAACTGCTTTAGAGGCACTCCAAACAGACTTGAAGGTGATTATCCCTCTTGCTGCTGCCGTTATACTTTTATGCTTAGCAATTGGTTATGCAGGACGCTACATCGGAAAAGATACATTCGTACGGTGGGCAATCGGTGTTGTTATCGCAGGTTCAGCAGCTGAACTTGCCAATTTATTATTTAAAACTGTATAAATCTTTTGGAATATGAAATATTTTTTGTAAAAGAAACTTTGGATTTCAATGCCTTCATTACGCATCAGTGAAATTGTTTCTTATTTCGTAGAAAAATATTTATGATAAATCAATGAAACTAAATATGAGAAAATTAACTAATTTCCAGAAAAATAATAATCAAATTATCACAATTTCTGCGGCTATAACTGCATTTTTTATTAGCAATCCTGTGTATGCTCAAGTAAAATTACAAAATGCACAAACTGCTTTAAATGCTCTGCAGGATGATCTTGTTAAAAATATTATTCCTGTTGCTGCTGCTGTTATACTTTTATGCTTAGCGATTGGTTACGCAGGGCGCTACATTGAAAGGGATACATTTATACGATGGGCAGTCGGTGTTATCATTGCTGGATCAGCAACCCAGCTTGCTAAGCTGTTATTCACAGGTGTAGTTAATTAAAATTAAAGATGACAACTATAATACAAAATGTTATTTATAATCTTAATGAGAGAAATATGCGAAAATTAATTAACCTTCAACCAAAAAGTAACAACAAAGTCGCAGCAATTTCTGCAGCTGTAGTTATATTTTTTATGGCTCATCCTGTACATTCCCAAGCGCAAACTTTAAAAGCTAAAGATGCTTTAACAGCTCTACAAACGGATCTTACTACTCATATTATTCCTGTTGCTGCTGCTGTTATACTTTTGTGCTTAGCGATTGGTTACGCAGGGCGCTACATCGGAAGAGATACATTTATACGGTGGGCAATCGGTGTTATTATAGCTGGTTCAGCAGCTCAACTTTCTAAGCTGTTATTCACAGGTACAGTTTGAAATTAACTATGGCAACATATAAAAATATTATTTAAATCTTAATGAGAGAAATATGCGAAAATTAATTAGCCTCAAATTAAATAATAATAACAGAATTGCTGCAATTTCTGCAACTATAATTTCGTTTTTTATAACGCATCCCGCACATGCAAAAATAGAGAATGCTAGTAAAGCTTTAAAGGCTCTGCAGGATGATCTTGTTAAAAATATTATTCCTGTTGCTGCTGCTGTTATACTTTTGTGCTTAGCAATTGGTTATGCAGGACGCTACATTGAAAGGGATACATTTATACGATGGGCAGTCGGTGTTATCATTGCTGGCTCAGCAAGCCAACTTGCTACAATGCTATTTACAGGTAATCCATAAGTAGTTATAATACAAAACGTTTTTAATGTAAAAACTCATCTAATAATTATTAACATAGCAAAGTTCTATTCCGTCTATGATAGAAATACAAAGCATTCATAAAAATTTAATAAGAGTACAGTATGCAAAAACTAATTAATCTCCAATCAAAAAATAACAACAGAATCATTGCAATTTCTGCAACTATAACTGCGTTTTTTATAACGCATCCTGCATATGCAAAAATAGAGCATGCTGGAAAAGCTTTAGAGGCTCTGAAAAAAGACCTTATTGATATTATTCCTGTTGCTGCTGCTGTTATACTTTTATGTTTAGCAATTGGTTACGCAGGACGCTACATTGAAAGGGATACATTTATACGATGGGCAATCGGTGTTGTCATCGCAGGTTCAGCAACCCAACTTGCTACAATGCTATTTACAGGTAAACCATAAATTAGTATAATACGTAATGTTTTTAATATTCGTCGATTATAGATTTTTACCAGTAATAATGTCGCTCATACTACGAAAAAAGGAATATTATTTATAGCAACTTTAATTAAAAGGGGATAAAAGATATGAAGCAATTAAATACGCTCCAATCAAAAGTATGTAAGATTAGTGCTATTGTTATCACTTCAGTTATGTTATTAATAACTCAATCTGCATATGCTCAGACGGAAACAAAGAGTTTAGATGTTTTCATAGGGATGCAATATGGATTAAGTATAATTATTCCTGTCGTTGCTGCTATCATTCTTTTATTACTTTTGCTTATTTATATATTTCGCATCATCGCAAGAGCTACATTTATCCGATGGGCATTTAGTGTCATTATTGCTGGTGCAGCTTTCTATATTAGCCACATATTATTTCACCTCCAGTGACGAGAACATCCCATGAAATCGCAAGAAAAAAATTTTCCCTTATTCAAGGGAGCAACACGTGTTCCAACTATATGGGGTGTCCCCATGATGCCGTTTATTGTTATGCTTATGATGGTTGCTGTTATTGCTATGACAATAAATATCTTTTTGTGGATTATAGCGCCACCATTATGGTTTATTATGGCGCAAATTACCAAAAACGATGATAAAGCGTTTCGTATCTGGTGGTTATGGATTGATACCAAATTTCGTAATCGCAATAAAGGTTTTTGGGGTGCATCAAGTTATAGTCCCTCTAATTATAATAAAAGGAGATAAGTATGACAGCTGTTGAAAGCAGCAAACGTCTTATATCAGAGACACCTGTAAGTCTGTTCCTTCCTTATTCACATCACATTACAGATACGATTATCTCTACTAAAAATGCAGAATATTTATCGATTTGGAAGATTGACGGACGCTCGCATCAAAGTGCTTCAGAAGATGATATTTTTCAATGGATAAAAGAGCTTAACAATACTCTACGGGGTATTGCATCGGCTAATTTATCATTTTGGACGCATATTGTGCGCCGTCGTGTTTATGAATATCCTGATTCAACATTTGATCAAATGTTTTGCTATCAACTTGATGAAAAATATCGACAAAGCTTTACTGGTTATAATTTGATGGTCAATGATTTATATCTGACTATCATTTTTCAACCGATAGCGGATAAAATTATGTCGTTCTTTTCTCAACATGAACGTGAAACGCTTGATCAAAAAAAGATGCGACAAGATTCATGTATCAAAGAACTCAATGACATCAACCGTACTTTAGGGCAATCTTTAAATCGTTACGGTGCAGAACTTCTTGGTGCTTACGAAAAAAATGGGCATGCTTATTCTTCTGCACTTGAGTTCCTTGGAATGCTTGTCAATGGCGAATATCGCCCTATGCCAATTTGTCATGACCGTTTTGCTGACTATATGTCTATCAATCGACCTTTTTTCTCAAAATGGGGTGCTCTTGGTGAACTGCGAACAACTAGTGGAATGCGTCGATTTGGAATGCTGGAAATTAAAGAATATGATGCAACAACAAAACCAGGACAATTAAATGTTTTGTTGGAAAGTGACTTCGAGTTCGTATTGACGCAGAGCTTTTCGGTGCTCTCCCGACATGCTGCTAAAGACTATTTACAACGGCATCAGCGTAATCTGATTGATGCACGAGATGTGGCAACGAGCCAAATTGAACAAATTGACGAAGCACTAAACCAGCTTATCAGTGGGCATTTTGTCATGGGAGAACATCACTGCACATTGACTATCTATGGTGATACAATTCAACAAGTTCGCGACCATATGGCCAAAGCGAGTGCAGCATTACTAGACGTTGCGGTACTGCCCAAACCTGTAGACTTAGCGATAGAAGCTGGCTATTGGGCACAACTTCCTGGCAATTGGAAATGGAGACCACGTCCTGCTCCGATTACATCATTGAACTTTTTATCATTTTCATCTTTTCATAATTTTATGTCAGGAAAACCCACTGGCAACCCATGGGGACCAGCCGTCACAATTCTTAAAACAATCAGTAAAACACCGCTTTATTTCAATTTTCATGCCTCCAAACTTGAAGAGGACTCGACAGATAAACGTTTACTTGGTAATACCGCACTTATCGGACAATCTGGTTCCGGTAAAACCGTGTTACTCGGCTTTTTGTTAGCACAAGCACAAAAATTTAGGCCGACAACTGTTGTTTTTGATAAAGATCGTGGCATGGAAATTGCCATTCGGGCTATGGGTGGAAAATATTTAACATTCAAGCCAGGCAGGAGAAGTGGTTTCAATCCTTTCCAACTCCCCCCCACACAAGAAAATCTTATTTTTCTGAAACAATTTGTTAAAAAATTGGCAGAAGCTGGTGGTGAGGTCACGCATCACGACGAGGAAGAAATTAACAAAGCGGTTATGTCTGTTATGAGCAGTAACATTGACCAATCACTCCGTCGTTTGTCCTTTCTGGTACAATTTTTACCAAATCCGCGTTTAAGTGATTATAATGCTCATCCTTCTGTTCATGCTCGCTTACTAAAATGGTGTGAAGGTGGTGATTATGGATGGTTATTTGATAATCCCCATGATGCTCTTGATCTCTCAACACATCAAATTTACGGCTTTGATATCACGGAATTTTTAGATAATTTTGAAACTCGCACTCCAGTGATGATGTATTTGCTTTACCGCACAGAAGGCATGATTAGCGGACAGCGATTTATGTATATCTTTGATGAGTTTTGGAAGCCTTTGCAAGATCCGTACTTTGAAGATTTAGCGAAAAATAAACAAAAGACTATCCGTAAACAAAATGGTATTTTTGTTTATGCAACACAAGAGCCTAGCGATGCCTTGGAAAGTAATATTGCTAAAACACTCATTCAACAGTGTGCAACTTACATTTTTCTAGCCAACCCCAAAGCAAACTATGAAGATTATACAAAAGGCTTTAAACTAACAGATACCGAATTTGAACTCGTTAAAGGACTTGGTGAGTTTAGTCGCCAATTCCTCATTAAGCAGGGCGATCAATCTGCACTTGCAGAACTGAATCTTGGTAAATTCCATCTGACACGCGATGGAAAAACCATCGAACACGACTTTAGTGACGAGCTCTTGGTATTATCAGGTACACCTGATAACGCAGAATTAGCCGAAAGCATTATCGCGGAAGTTGGTGATGATCCAGCAATATGGTTACCAATTTTCTTACAGCACGCAAAAAATGACAGGAGGGAAACATGAAAAAAAAGGTCATTTCAATAGTAGTTGTAATAACTTTAGGGATTCCAAACCCAGCAATGGCTTGGGTTTGGGGCGCTGGAGTAGCGGATTTGTCGGCATCAATTCCAACGACGTGGCCCAATTTTTTTGGGAGTTCAAAAACATCAAAGAAAACACCTCCACAACAAAAGAAAGCGCCACCTGATGCCCAACTTCTCGATATGCTAAAAAAACAACTTGAGGAAACAAAAAAGATACACGAATCTATAACGGGAAGCCAAAAATTCGACACTAAAAAACTTAAAAGTGCACAAACAGATCACAGCAGTTTTTTTCTCAAAAATCCAGAAACGCTCTACAATAGAAATGAATCTTCAGCGCTATCTACATCACTTAAAAAGATTTTAAAAGAAGAAGAAATTCCTATTTCTATCCATGAATCTAGCAGTTTTATCAACGATCGTATCCAATATGCAGCTATCACTGATAAAGCCGTAAGTTTAAAGACTTTTGAAGAAGCAAATAATCGTTTTCAGCAAATTGAAGAACTATTAAATGAAATCAAGACAACAAAAGATCTAAAAAGTATTGCTGAGTTACAAGCATATATAATTGGAATGCTCGCTAAGCTACAAAATGAAACAGCAAAACTACAAATGGTCGCACATTTACGCAACGCTGAACATGCACTTATCAAACAGCAGAAGGACAAACATAACATAAAAATTTTAAATAGTAAAAACACGAAAATGCCTACCATAAGATTTATTAGATAAAGCTTTTTGTAACAATATTTCGTTGTATTATTTTTCTTGTATGCTCGAAAAAAGAAAAAGTTAATGTATAATATTCAGTCCTTTCTCATAGACTGAAAAGGTCTATGAAATTTAATTCCATCCTAAAAAAATCAACGAAAAATGCTTAAAAATCATATAAAAAGTTGAAAATTCATTAAAGAGGAATTCCATGGACTTTACAGTGTTCACGCAACTTTTCAATAAAATTGATCAGATAACAAAAACATATGTCACGGATCTTTCCTCAAAAACAATAGCTACAATTACACCCTTTGTTTCAATCGGTATCACAATTGCTTTCATCATCTATGGTTGGCTCATCATTCGGGGCGCTATAGATATGCCTCTCTCCGGATTTGTAAATCG
>NZ_JAQITD010000030.1 GCF_028618555.1 Bartonella sp. CM31XJBT
GCGAGCCGGTGCTGGTGGATCCTTTAAAGCTGGACTTGAATTTGGAAAATTATTGACTGAAACAGCATCCCTAATGACAGGAGTTGCTGGAGCAGCCAAGGGAGCCATAAAGCTTGGCGAAAAGGCTCTGGCTAAATTTGCTGCTAAGACTGAGGTAACGGCTGCAAAAGCAGGCAAAGACATCGCTCAATCAACGGAAAAAATAAGCGATAAAGCTGTTGCAGTTCATGAGCAAACAGGAAACAAAGCTTCTCAGACAATTGAAGAAGTCAGAAATAAAATAAAAGATATTTATCCAGAAAAAGACATTGCTCAATCAACGGAAAAAATCAGAGATGAAATTGCTAAAACTCAATATTTCACACAAGGAGAACATTTATGGTCAGACAGAAAATCCACTGTTTTTGAGCTTGAAATACCTCACAAAGGAGAAATAATTACTCAAAAATATGAAGTTTATGAGAGTGAAAAGCTGTTTAATCCTTACCGAATTGTTACTTGGATAGAAAAAGGGAAAGAAGTAGAAGGTACAAATATTGAAAAGATGACAGCAGGAAGAGCGCCCATAGGATTTGATGATAAATCCATTGAATTCCATCACATATTGCAAACACATGATGGTCCTCTAGCAATGGTGACAAACGAGTTTCATAAAAAATATCATCGTATCCTTCATAATAGGCCTAAGGAAATGGGATCAGATATTGATAGAGATTTGTTTAAAAAGTTGAGAGAAGAACTTTGGATGTTATGTGCTGAATGTTATAAACCGAAAGATACAAAAATTAAAAAATAACAATTTATAGGAGAACAAATTATGAAAACTTACACCTTAGATGATGTTGCAGAGTTGGTTGAGAAATATAGTGATATTGTTGATTTTGGCACTGCAGAGGATGCGGTTAGTAATGAAAGGATTGAAGAAGCTGAGAAAATTCTTGGTGTAAAGTTTACAACTTCTTATAAAGACTTTTTAAAAAATTATAAAGGAGGAGAAATTGGAGGTTATGAAATATTTAGCATTTATAACGCAAGTTTTGATAAGTGTCCTGCTGGTGATATTGTTTTCTATCATTTGACGGATATAAAAAATGGTTTCGCAAAACCAAATCAGCTTGCCGTGAATAGAACTGATTTTGGTGAAACATTTTACTTTGATTATACTCAGTTTCAGGATGGTGAATGCCCACTTTACGTCGAGATTCCATCTGGAGCGTCACATTATTATGCAAGTAATTTTTATGAATTTCTCTGTAAAAGAATTAAAGAGCACGCAGGGGAAGATTTATGAAAACCTATACCTTAGATGATGTTGCAGTATTAATTGATAAAGTGAATAAATATGATGATGAGATTATTAATTTTGGTAGTGAAGATGATGAAGAGAATGAAACGGATGATCTACAGATTGAAAAGGCGGAGAAAACTCTCGGCGTACAATTCACATCCTCTTACAAAGTTTTTTTAAAAAAATATGGAGGAGGAGAAATTGGTGGTGAAGAAATTTATAGCCTTTATGGAGATTGTGGGGAAGGTATTCCTGCTGGTGATATTGTTTACCAAAACTTACTCGATAGAAAACATGGTTTTGCGACACCAGAACAGCTCGTTGTGAGTTATGATCTTGATGAAACCTTTTACTTTGATTATACGCAGTTTCGGGATGGTGAATGCCCACTCTATGTCATGTTTGCGGATGAGGAGTCCGAATATTACGCAAGTAATTTTTATGAATTCCTTTGCAAAAGAATTAAAGTACACGCGGGAGTTGAGATACC
This sequence comes from Bartonella sp. CM31XJBT, assembly GCF_028618555.1. Taxonomy (GTDB): domain Bacteria; phylum Pseudomonadota; class Alphaproteobacteria; order Rhizobiales; family Rhizobiaceae; genus Bartonella. The sequence goes on from NZ_JAQITD010000030.1 coordinate 1,779, forward strand.
TGATGGTGACCAACCGATTGAAAAGATTGAGCACACTCCCACTCCGCAACCTATCCCTTTCTACAAGAGCTTTTGGAAAAAACTATGGAAGAGGTGAAATTGATAGTGGAAATATGGAGCGTTTATAACGCACGTTTTGAGGATCATCCATGAAAACCTATACCTTAGCTGATGTTGCAGTATTAATTGATAAAGTGAATAAATATGATGATGAGATTATCAATTTGGGTACTGCAGAAAATGCAGTTGATGATCTACTGATTGAAAAGGCGGAGAAAGCTCTCGGTTTACAATTCACATCTTCTTATAAGAGTTTTTTAAAAAATTATAAAGGAGGAGAAATTGGAGGTTATGAAATCTGTAGCGTTTATAGGGATTGTGGAATAGGTATTGCTGCTGGTGATATTGTTTTCCGCAACTTAAATAATAGAAAAAGGGGTTTTGCGACACCAGAACAGCTTATCGTAAGTAGAACAGATTTTGGTGAGACTTTTTACTTTGATTATACGCAGTTTCGGGATGGTGAATGCCCACTCTATGTCATGCTTCCATCTGAAGATTGCGAATATTACGCAAGTAATTTTTATGAATTCCTTTGCAAAAGAATTAAAGAAAGCGTGGGAGCTGAGATACCTGATGGTGATCAACCGATTGAAAAGATTGAGCACACTCCCACTCCGCAACCTATCCCTTTTTACAAGAGTTTTTGGAAAAAACTATGGAAGAGGTGAAATTGATAGTGAGGAAATATATAGTCTTTCTAGAGAGCCTAAGTATTACACAAGTAATTTTTATGTAAAAGAATTACAGATCATGCTGGGGGAATGATGATGCAAACTAAAGATGTCACAGAGATTTTAAAAAGACTGGGCTGGGAGCCTTATCGTGATAACGTGGGTGATACTTTTGCGCATTATCATCTTCCCGATCGCATTATTGGCATTGGCTATGGTGTAAAAAATTATGGAGAGAGTGGCAAAGAGTTTTTGCTTTCGGCTGATCTCACCACCGCTGCTTATTGTCTTGGCTGGGAATATTCTAGAGGTGAAAAATCACAGCGTAAATATGGAGATGTGCTGTTTTACGCGAAGGAGGATTTTAATGTTAAAGCTCCGGATCTTTCCGAAAGCCATATCACAACCGCTTTAAACAAAGTGGTTGCATGGGCGCAAGCACAGGATATTGAAAAAAAGTTGTGCGAGGAAGCTGCTGATCATTCTGCCGTTGCACAAGCATTACTTGGTGATATGGAGGCTTTAAGGAGTGATAGATCTACCCCAAAACTATCTGTGCCAGAATTTGCTGATTATAAAACAATGACATCGGATGATCGCCTGCTTTTTTTTGCACAGGCCTATAAAAATGGGGAATTAGACGATATTCTAACGCGCAAGAAGCCAAAACAGCGCTCGATAAGTCTCACAGCAGCAATGCGCGTTCTTAAAACACAAGGGTGGTTTTCAACGGAACCTGGAAAAATGTGGTTGATTTTGCCCGACCGCTTTATTCAATTTGATTTTGGTTTTATACGTCTTCATGATAATTACAATGTCCGTATTGAAGCTGAAATATCTAATGAAATGATTTCTGTCGCTTGCAATTGTATTCACTATAGTAAGGAATATTGGTGTGTTTCTCCTAAAAATATTTATAATTCTTTTAATACGATTGGGGGGGGGGTTTTTAGTGGTTTTGGTAAAGGCATTGATATTTGTGTAGAGACATTAGATGAGCAAGAGCTTATCAAAATCTCTGAGCGGATAATACAGTGGGCACATGCCCAAGATTTACAAGCATCAATAGAAAGCAAAACACGTGTTCAAAAGTATAGCTACAATATACGTATAGTCTGGCATTTGGCTTGTTTAGCATTGACAGGTCAAATTGATGTTCTGAAATCTTATCAAAATTTTTTAGAAGCAGGTACGATTTCTGAAATTTTGGATGACCGTGAAGTAGAGAGATATATTAACCAGGCCGTTCAATTTGCTGAAGAATATCTGAAAATCCTTAATGAGCGAAAAGCTATAGATGATCGTCTTAGTTTACAAGATTTGTCTTTTCTTAATACAGTTTCTGAAGACTTAAAAAGGATGGACTGGACAGTCTATCGTGATAAAAATTACAATTGCAATGCTTATTTTATAAAGAAAGATCGTATCATTAATATAGTGTACAACCTTGATAAAAACGGAGAGACACCATTTGTTACCTTCAAGGTTTCTCTTTCAACACTTGGTTTTTCTACAGCTTATCGATCTATTTTCATCAATACTCCCCAATATACCGTTCTTAAAGAATCAGAAGAAGTTTATGCAGTTTCTAGTACTGAATTGGATGAAGGCAAGCTGAAACAGATCAGTGCGGATATTTTGTGCTGGGCTGATCGACAAAATGTTAATCAAATCATCTATGATTATGCGGCTTTGTCCCCAGACAGTGAATATGATTTTGCGAAGTTGCACCTTATTGCACTTATTCTTATTGGGGATGTTGAAAAACTCAAATTTTATAAGGAAAGTTTGAAGGATAAAAACTTTTCAGCTTTGATAAGGGAAAACATAGCACATATTATTGATAACGTCCTTGCTCTTGCACGCCGTTATCGGACTGGTTTTCCTAAAAACGCTCCGATTTTGAGCTTGGATCCGCAAACAGCATCTGTTGCTTCTAAAACAACTGCTGTTGAAGCGGCAGAGGAAGTGGATGAAGCGGATGACACTGATGATCGTCTCACCATGGAAAGTGCTCATGCACTTTTAAAAAGCCTAGGCTGGTCAACTGAGAAAATCAATGAGAATGACCATATGGCAAGCTATCAATTGGCTGATCGTGAAGTAGACATTCTTTATAACGACGAAATTGCCAAAGATTACCCACAATTTGATAGCGCTTTTATGATTAGTACTGGCATTCTTTCCACCGCTTGTAAATTCATTGATCCTACCCACACGGAAGATATTCCAGATATACAGCTTAATTTTGAAGCAAAGGGATTAGAAATCTTTGAACCAGAAGTTACTGCGGATCGCTTAAAGCAAGCACTTGATGACGCGCTAAAATGGGCGGTAACAGACATTGACCTTTCTGAAAGACTTCGCTCTGATTATGGCGCTGCTCCTTGGGAAAAAAGCACCACGTCTGAAGCAAACGATGCACATTATGCTTTACTTCATCTTGGCGCTCTTGCTTTGTTGGGTGATGCTGAAACCTTACAATCTTATCAGCAAAGCTTTACGGCAGGTGATCACCTAGGTTTTGACGAGAGCATCAACAAAACCCACCTTGAACGTGCATTAGCTTTAGCCAAAGAAGTAGCAAAGGTGAAGCAAGTGAGTTACGCTTTGATTAAACAGGTGGCAGAAAAGCTTGATGATCCACAAGAGGTTACCAGCAAGGAGCAACCCCGCTCGTGGAAAGAGAAAATAGTCAATTTTATCGGAAAAAAAGACAAGAAATAGCACCTAAAAAATATCGAAAAGATTTCAGAAATTTAGAAAATAAGACGCGCTCCAAAGCCTTGATCACTAGTTGAGAAACTCAACAGTAGTGTGGCTCTGATCATGGTTTTGGTGCAAGATTTTAATGAAACAGCCTATTATTTCATAGATTATTAAAATTACTTTTTATGGGCTTTTGTCTATTTTATCGGTTATGTCAGTTTATTTAACAGACGAATCTTATGATTTTAGTGAATGATTAAAATGTGCTTTATGAAAAGCATATGATCCTTTAAGCCTTTCAAAAGAAAGGGATTATAATCATAATAGATGCTATCAAGACCATTATGGTTATGAGTTTTGGAGGTTTAGGGGGTTTTGGAGGTGCTTTTTACGCTCCCCCCTTTACATATTTTTCAATAAAAAATAAAAGTCATTATATTTCAATAAGTTAATCTTTCAAATAAACAACCTATATTAAACACAAAACATAAATACAATCTTTAATATATATTTAAGAGGGTTTTGTAGGTGTTTTGGGGGTTTGAGAAACATTCAAAACCTATAAGTAATATAAGAAAATGAATATACATAACTCTCTTTAAACAAAGCTTCTGATAACAATAAAGCTATCATTTTAGATTACGGTATAATCTTTTAAAGGCAATGTAAAAGAAGCGTATTCACTTTAAGATGGGATTTATTAAAAGTCTTAAAGCAATCCAAATAAGAGTATCTAAAAGTGCAAATGGTTTCTTTTTAGAATAACGCATGATAAATTATTCCTTTTAAGATTATAGGTAATCAACTCACAAGATGATACGTTTAAAGAATTTACAAAAGTCCATTAAAGAGATCTTGATAACATAATTATTTCCTATCTTAGTTTATCTCATAACAGATGATAAAATAGACTGTTAGTTAAACTAATACATAAGCGGCTTTAATAAGATTGGCATGCCCATTATGTGAGCATGCTTTATAAGTTATTCAGTTTCTCTAATTTCTAGTTTTGGTAGGTTCTTAACGATTTTCATTGTCTCTAAACTTATGGTAATAACCCTCTGAAATAACTCTAGAGGGTAGGCAGGGTTGCCAACGGTTTCAACAGCATAGCGATTGGCATCATTGACAATACCACTCTTTTTATCAGTCTTAACGCATTGACGCCCCATAACCCATTCAAGAGCAGGCTTGCCATTGACGATATACTCATAAGCTTCAAGAGGGATATCTGTTATGGTAATATTGCTATTGTAAATAACAGTCGATTTATCCTTTTCCTTACTATTCTTAATTTTTGCGAATTTCATTTCAGTCACATAATAGAATTTTTCGAGATTAGAGATTTCTGTCTGTTTTGGATTACCCTTTTTAAAGATCACGGGATAAGGCTCTACATCTTCATAATTCACGTGCAAATGACCTAGTTCACGTCCTGCTGTTACAAATTTCCAAAAGTCATCAGCACTCTTTACACACGGGATACGAGGCAATTCTTTAGAGAGGTTATCAGCATAACGGGCACGATAATCTTCCGAATGAAGTATACCGTAAACATAATAGAATAGATCATCCTTAGTGATTTTTTCATTAGGATAAGCTGCTTTAAAATGTGCTAATCCTTCATCAGTAATGGCATCATGCCTCTGTAAACCAACAGTTTTGTTTTCCTCTATAGAGTCTGTAAATAAAAGGGTTTGTTTCTCACTTTTACTTTTTGAAACCGTAGCATCTTCATAGATATATCTTGGAAAGCATTGACTATTCTCCATCACTTGAAATTCAGGCACATTCTTAGTCATAATAACAGAAAAATCTTTCTTTGCTCCCGTACCTGTAATTTGTATTACTCTATTTTCAACCGCTTGCCCCATTGGAAATATACATGGAATTTGGGCAACCATTTCATTAAAGGCACGATTGTAATAGAGCCATTGTTGTGTAAAAGGACGATATAGGCTTTGAATAAGGCATGTATCTTCAAATTCAAAAATCTTTCCTTTAGTTAAATGTTTCTTAAGATTAATACTCCAACTAATTTTGCTTTCATCGGCATTAACAAAATTATCTACAGTTTTAGTACGTGTTTTACCGTTATCATGTGTATAAACACCATTAAAACGCTCCACTTCACTATTGTAGAAAGTAATCATATTACTCATATTCTTCGCGAGAGTTTCATTGCTTGCATTGTATGCCCAAGCATCACGATTGGTTTTTAGACCACAAGAATAAATCTCAAACAGTTTTTTACTATGAGGTTTCTTATCACCTAAAGCTAGGAATGTCTTGAAACTGTCATCACGTTGACCAAGCCAATCATTATGCTTATCCGGTATAATTATTTGCCAACCTTGTTTGCTCTGTGTAATACCATCAATGCTACCAAATTTTTTAATTGTCTTAAGCTTTTTTTCTCTTGTGAGATAATCTCCAATATCACGGAAATATATTTTCCCACGCTGTTGAGATTCTGGATTTTTTATGAGAATAGAGATAGCTATGGGAGCCCGTGATCCAGAACCAAAAATCTTACCACCTTCTTTTCGCGAAAGTTCTCCAGAGGTTCGTTGATTACCCCGTAAATGGAAAATATAAAGGCTGCTAAATTCCTTAACGAGGCATTTTCTTAAACCATTTAAAGAACATGCATTAATAAACCCTGCGTTTGTCACAAAACCAATAATACCACAATCTTTTATACGGTCACTAGCCCATCGAATTGCTCGTATATAGCTATCATAAAGTGCTTGCATATTGATTGATTCAGATTGAGCAGCATAAGTTTCACTGATACGATTATCTAATATGGGATAAGGGGTATTCTTCGCATTATCATTAGCACTTTTTTGACCAGTTGAATAAGGCGGGTTGCCGAAGATAACTTCGATAGTCAAATTTTTCTGATGTTCCAAATATTCACTGTTTTCTTTGAGTATACCTTCCATAAGATCTTGTTTTTCAATCATTCGAAACGTATCAGTCAAACCAATATGCTTGAAAGGGATATAATTTCCTTTCATAAGACCATGATAGGTTGCTTCGATATTAATGGCTGCTATGTAATAGGCTAGCAAGACAATCTCATTTGCGTGGATATCATAACGGTATTTATATTCCATATCCTCTGGTTTGATGAGATTGGATTGTAATAGCCGTGTGATAAAGGTCCCAGTACCCGTAAAAGGGTCAAGAATAGAAACACCACGTGATCCTAGACTTTTTCCAAATTCATGACGCAACACATCATCAACAGAATGAATGATAAAATCAACAACCTCAATGGGAGTATAAACAATTCCTAATTTTTCTACTGTACGCGGAAAAGCATAACGGAAAAATTCATTGTAAAGCTCTACAATTAAACTTTGTTGTGCTTCAAGATTGGTAATTCCACGCGTGTAAAATTGTATACTCCTAGAAATATTGTTCAGATCTTGAGATTCTTCTTTAGGGGTAACTTTATCAAGGACATTGAGTACACGTTGTAAAGCACAAGATACGGGATTCTCTTGAACAAACTGATGCCCCTCAAATAAAGCATTAAAGACTGGACGCGTCACAAGATGTTGCGCAAGCATTTCAATCGCATTTTGTTCAGAGATAGTTGTATTTAAATTACTACGTAATTCGGTCATAAAATCATTAAACACACGCCGTGTTTCAGTTTCTGATTTCGTCAAAACCTCAGTTAAGCGTGTGATATGAGTTTGAGCAAGATCACCAACATTTATTGCCCATTTTTTCCAATAGCTAGGGTCGTAAAATCTATTAACAATAGCAGCTTTAATGACATCTTTACATTTAGAAAAAAGGGGGAGTTCTCCTTGTTCTTCACATGTGTGAGAGGATTCATAAGTTGCTAACCCAATATTAAGTCCTGAATACTCTAATTTTGAGCGTATAGGTAAATCATCAATAACCGTGGTCGTATCTTCTAACGCAAGTTCTTGAGAAGCAGCAACAATTTCAAGAGCATCGCTTACGTCTTGTTTTTTGTGCATATGGTGAATTATTTTATTAAAGTTATCATCATGAGCACGTAAAGCATTGAGAACTTGCCAGATGACATTATACTTTTGGTTGTTTTCTAAGGCTATTTCCGGCGGAATATCAGCGGGTATCCCAACGGGTAGAATGATATAGCCTCTTTTTTTACCCTCTGCTCGACGCATTACACGTCCGATCGCTTGAATAATCTCAATTTGACTTTTGCGCGGGTGTAAAAATAGAACAGCATCAAGAGCGGGTACATCAACACCTTCAGAAAGACAGCGTACATTGGTAAGTACACGACAAGTATTTTCCCCCGCATCTTCCTTTAACCAGTCAAGTTGTTTTGTACGCTCTTTAGCACTAAAGGTTCCATCAATATGGGCAAGGGTACAGTTAAGAGGAGGAGTATCTTTATAGTTTTTATGAAGAGCGCGTAAAGATTCTTGCACTTTTTCTTTTTTGAATCTTTTGCATATGCGTTTAGAAGTATCAATATCTTTGCAAAAAGCTAAAGCTCTACGCATGGGCTTGGGGTCATCTTCAAGATCAAGTTTCAGATCCATTTTGGTAAGGGCTCTATAACAGCCATTAATCTTGGTCCTATCATCGAGAATAAGTTCATAATTCTTATCGGTAATCAGATGTTGAATGGATTGACTTACTTCTTCTTCGTTGACAACTAATATGATAACTTTACAAGGTGATAACAGCTTATCCTCTAAAGCACGTGAAAAGTTGTAAGTGTAAAGTTGTTTGCCATAGAGTTTTTCATTATCCATGGACACCAAAACGTTATTGGATAAGAAAGCATTCCTTTTCAGCTTGTCACTAAAGATCTTTGGGGTTGCTGTCATGTAGAGGCGTTTTTTGCCTCGAATAATGCTATTGTCATGAACCTTGATAAATTCAGATTCATGCTTTTCTGTTCCCAACACAACACCAGTTGTTCTATGGGCTTCATCACAAATGATCAGATCAAATTCAGGTAACCCATGGGTATTTTGTGCATCCTAAATCACTTGGATAGAATGATAGGTTGAAAAGATGACCGTCATTGCATCTGCTAGGTTTTCACAAGCTTCTTTGGCAAGGGCTTTCGCATCTGTTGTAGCAGGGAGAACAAGATCTGATGTTTCCATGCCAACAATATCATCTTGGTTTTTACGACGCTTGCCTACTTTCGTATCAGAACAAACCGCAAAGGAACGCAACGGGACTTGTGCATCGGCTGTCCATTCACGGATTGTTTGCGAAACTAAAGCCAGAGAAGGAACCAGAAACAACACACGCTTGCCTGTTCCTGCTATGGTTTCTGCTATCTTAAGGCTAGTGAAAGTCTTCCCCGTTCCACATGCCATAATCAGCTTGCCACGATCTGCTTCTTTTAACCCTTCACAGACTTTCTTGATGGCTTCTTCTTGATGGGGACGAGGCTCTTTTGTTGATTTCAGAAGAACTTCTTGTTTTGTTGCAAATATTTGCCAATCTATCCGACTGTTTTCCATATGACGAAGGTCAATACGATAAACGGGTATCGCTTGTCCTTTAATCATGGCATTCACATTGTCACTTAATTCCACTTCTGTGGTATCAACGAGAAGACGATATTTAAAGATGTCTTTTCCAGATGCAGCGATAAAGCTATCAATATCTTTTTTACTGATCTGATGGTCAGCTTTATAAAATTTACATTGAATAGCCACATATCCCTCTTGATGACGAAGCTTTCCCACCAGATCAATGCCGATATCATTTTTATTCCAACCTTCACGCTCTTCAGCCCATTCATAATAGGTTTCTACCTTTTCATAGCGTCCATAATGAAGAGGGTCATGCATAAGATAAGCCATGACAAGATTTTCAAACAATGTTCCCAATTCACGAGGTGATTTTGCTTGTTGACGATAATATTCTAAGAGAGAGCGTAAAGAGACATGTTCATGATCAGAATGATGAGGGCGAAGCATAAAGAATAAACTCCATGACAATATATTCTATTGATTAATTCTCTTCAAAAGAATCAAAACGAAGCTTATTAAATCCATTTTGAATGAATAGTGAGAAAACTGGAAAAAATGCTAAAAAAGCGGATAAATTTTTTTCAAAAGTTTTTTTAATGCTGTTTATCCACAGCCCATGACATGGGATAAGATCAGCAAAATAGTGAAATTTGCTGTTTATTTGATGTGTTAATTGACCTGTTAATCAAGACAAATGCACCATGGACTTTAAAACATCAGAATGAGTATTTTGATAAGTTTTATGAATTATTTTATAGATAGGTTTTGTCTGTTTTTAAAACCCCCAAAACACCTACAAAACATATATTATTGGTTGAATTTATAGGTTGTAATGTCGATATAGGTTGTTTTTTTAGATCTGTAAAATATTAACCACTTGAAATATAATAACTTTTATTTTTGACTAAAAAATATATATAAAGGGGGGTAAAAAGAACCCCCATAACCCCCAAAAACTAATGATGGGGAGTGCTTTAAAGGTTCACTGTTATATTGTTTAATGTTTTATAAGATTTCCAAATTGCCTCAGTGTGATGTCTTATGACTTTTCACTAAGGGGTGCCATTCATAACGTATGGTAGGTCGACCGCCTTGGGAGTTATTGTCTCCAGAGATTTCACGAATATAGTTACAACGACATAAAAGCTCTAAAGCTTGCTTAACGGTTTGATTGTCTGTTAAACATTTCCAATCACGTTTATAAACATCCCTTGCTGTAAAAATATCGGGTAAATGATCACAGCGTTCAACAATTAATTTTGCACGCTCTGCTGTTAATGTATCATGCGCCGCATAAAGACGTTTTGCATGACTTAATAGATATTTTTCCCAACGCAATGCTGTTGTAATGGCATAGAGACCAATTTCAAAACCACCACTATCAAGAAGTTCAAAAATTAACGCAAGGCTTGCTATGGTCTTTGGCATTTTTAAAACATGCGATTGTAAGCTTTCGGAGAAACGACCCCCTTTTGCTTCTCTATGAAGGTTTTCTAACCATTCATAAAATTTCTCTTGTGCTTTTGGCATAAAACGCATGATCAGCGGGTGTTCTGGAGAACCTAATCGTTTATCACGAAAGAGCGAAAAACACCTTCATACTTTTGCCAGCCCTCTTGATTGGGCGGTCTATCAATCAATTTCCATTCTTGATTTTCATCGGGCCACACAATCATTTGAAACCGTTGCAATAAACCGTCATCGTTTATTCCATGGTGCATGGCTTGAATGATGGGAATAATTCGTGAAGGTTGAATGCCTCCAATTATTGATAACGTTACATGGGGGATAAAAATGGTTCCCCGCTCGATACGGTCATAGGTAAATTGATCATCTCCATTAAAAGCTGTGAGATAAAAAGCACGGTCTGTTTGATATTCCTTTCTTTCTAGATTGGTTAAAAAACCAGATAACTCATCACGAACCATTAAGAGACCACGGGGGTTTTCTTTTAAGAGTTCCCCAAGCTTTTCAACCGTCACATCATTGACAATAAAACGAGAGACATCATCATCATGGGTATTATCTTTAGAAGGGGCTTCAGACAAAAGAGCACGGGCTGTTTCAAGATCTCCTTTTTTGATCGCTTTATGGGCTTGTTTTTCCTTTTCTCGTTTGTCTAAAGTTTCAAATCTCTCTTCAATTTCTTGTTTTTCTTTCTGTTTTAACCACTCTTTATACCATTGCTTTTGAAGGCAAGTAATGGGCGCTAAAGCGGCTTTCATGGCTGGTGTTTTATATGTTGATGATTGACCAATAAGAGCGCCCCAGAGATTAGGAACAATTTTCCAATTGGCATGTTGTTTTGGAGCAACCCGCACGCCATTACCAATGACAGCCGCCAAGGCACAGAGAGCAGCGACAGCAATAAAATCCATAGGGGCTTGTTGACGTTCTGAAACGTCATAAACATAATCCATGAATGGCATGGGGAGCTGTAATGGATTAAAAGGCTTGACGGGTAAGAGAGCCGCCGTGATAGGCTTTAATTCCCCCCAACCATTTTGTTGCAAGGCAACTTCATAAGAAATAGCTTCTAAACAAGTCTTATCATTTAAAGAAACATTATCGTTATCATTGAATGAAACATTTTGATTGTTGTTCTCTACAATATTGTTTTTATTCTCTCTCATTTATTTATACCTTTCAGTATCAAAACATGATTGAAATCTAGACCGTATGGGGCTTGCATGATAAAGACCTCAAAGCCTTGTCTATAAGCACGCGCAGCGAGGGTAAAACCTGCTTTACGACCCGCATCATCGCCATCCATTGCAATGGTGAGACGGGCTTTTGTAGGAGGTAAATTCACATGCCTCATGCCATGGGTTGAAAGGGACGCCCATAAATCAACGGGCTCTGATAACAACCCCGACAGCAGAGCCAGACCGGTTTCAATGCTCTCACAAATGACCAGATGTTTGGGATTGTCTTGACTTAAATGCACAGCACCACCTGTTACAGATCCCAACATGGCTTTTGCTGGTTTTTGGTCTGTTTTGCAGCCATTGGCTTGTAAAAAGGTTCTATGAATGGCGAAAGAGCCAGCGCCCTTAACAAAAGCAACCAACGCGGGCAGTGTAACCCCAGAGGGGTGCGAACATTTGTCGTAAA
>NZ_JAQITD010000031.1 GCF_028618555.1 Bartonella sp. CM31XJBT
AATATTATTTAACTTAGATTAAAATTTCTGATAGAAATCAGAAAGTATAGGTACTTTAAATTTATAGTTTCTATAAAATTATGATGCTAAATCAGATCCCTATAAAATAATAAAATATCTAGTTGACTATAAATAACATATATATATACATAATTCATTAAATAATTCAAATATAGTATTGATCTTCTATATTTTCATATGAGGAAGTTTCAAAATTCAATATCCGCCCTTCATCATTGTCCTTAAAACAAATATTATTGAAAACTTAATGAAGGAAAAATTGTTTCTGGTAAAACAGATAATAAGTGCCCTTCACGCACAAGTATATGTGCTTGATGAAGATCTGGAGCCAGATAGCGATCTTCCTTAAGAGAAGCAACATTTTTGCGTAAACATTCCATAACAGATTGCAAAAAAGTACTTGTTTTTAAAGGTGCACGATATTCAATTCCTTGTGCTGCAACAAGCGTTTCAATGCCAATAAGTGTAAAAAGATTTTCGCTCATTACCAATAACCGACGAGCTCCATGACAAGCCATTGAAACATGATCTTCTTGATTGGCTGAAGTTGGGGTTGAATCAACGGAAGCAGGATGGGCCATTTGCTTATTTTCAGACATTAAAGCTGCCGCTGTTACTTCAGCAATCATAAAACCTGAATTAAGACCCGCATTATGCGCTAAAAAAGCTGGAAGTCCATAAGAAACTGCTGGATCAACCATAAGAGCAATACGCCGTTGAGAAATAGATCCTATTTCACATAAAGCAAGAGCAATCTGATCAGCAGCAAACGCTACAGGTTCAGCATGAAAATTCCCACCTGATACAACTTCACCATTCCTTAAAATCAATGGATTATCTGTAACAGCATTTGCTTCAATAATCAGTGTTTTTGCTGCTGCCAGCAAAATATCAAAACATGCCCCCATGACCTGTGGCTGGCAACGTATACAATAAGGATCTTGTACACGCTCATCACCCCGTAAATGTGCTGCACGAATTTCTGAATCCTCTACAAGCTTTTCTAATGTTTTCGATACGGCAATCTGCCCATAATGTCCTCGTAAAATATGAATATCAGGATGAAATGGCGCCGTTGATCCCATGATGGCATCTGTCGTCAAGGCCCCTGCCAACAATCCACCACACAATGCCCGATAACCTCGAAAAAGACCGGCAAGTGCGAGGGCTGTTGATGTTTGAGTCCCATTAATAAGAGCTAGACCTTCCTTTGCCTCTAAAATAATAGGGGACAATCCCGCTTTCTCTAATGCAACAGCTCCACTCATACGAATATTTTGAAAAAATGCTTCCCCTTCTCCCATCATAACAGCCGCCATGTGAGCAAGTGGAGCTAGATCACCTGAAGCACCAACAGACCCTTTTTCAGGGATGACAGGAATGACGCCCTTTGCAAGCATATTTTCCAGCAAATTTACCAATTCTAGACGAACTCCTGAAGCTCCTCTTCCTAAAGAGATAAGCTTTAAGCTCATTATCAAACGCACAATATTTTCAGCTAAAGGTTCTCCTACCCCACAACAATGGGACAAAATAAGATTTCTCTGTAAAACAGTAACATCGTCCGCATCAATTTTAATGGAAGCCAACTTCCCAAAACCAGTATTAATACCGTACACAGGCTCACTTCCAGCAGCAATTTCAGCAATGCGCAGTGCCCCTTTCTCGATAGCTAAATGCGTGTCATTATGAAGTTTACTCACTTCACCATTAAAATAAATAGCCGCAAGTTCACTAAGCGTCACCTCGCTCGGTTTCAGTATAATAGTCATAATTTACTTTCTTTTTTATCAAAGTATAATGTTTAGCATTATTGATGCTTCTATAAAACAAAAAAACTATAACGACTCTTTAAAGCGAGAATACTTTTTTAAAGGTATTCCTTATAATGGAGTTATTATTCAAAAGTAGAATAGTTGACGATAAATGAAAATGAAATATTGACAAACACAACTAAGGTCATGGATTTCAAAAATAGATAACGCATTAATTTATAATTATAATCTAGCATGATTCATATTAAATGAGAGAGCGGAATATCTTAAGACTCTCTCATTCCAAATCTGTGTATGTTGAATCAATCAACACCATTCGCTTGCACGTCATAAGCGAAATTGGCGTATAGATAAAACTGTAAAAAAAAGGACTACTCCTCTTATAAGCCGTGTCAAGAGCTGTCGCAACATTGGGAGATGACAAAGTGTGTGATAGTGCAGGCTTATTCTTTTATGAAGCGTAAAGATGGAGAACTCAATAGATTTATCATTAAGCTATTCCTACTAAACTTATAAAAATCTTAGACAGATAGCTGTCACAATCTATCATGATTGCAAAAATTAAACTCTATAGAAAATTAAAAAACTTATTCAACACATCACAACAGAGAAGAAATTGAGCTTTTTTGCTACTTCTAAAATTGTATTTAAAGCGCCAGATTTAAACCTAAAAAGCACATCTTCAATAAAACCACACAAGACTCGCCCTAACCCGTTATTTAAAATAAAAATAAAAGAAGTTTTCTTATATCAAAAAATTTAATTAACATATTGTTTTTATATTATATCTTTAAAAAAGAGAAATGCTCCATATAACATATTTATATTTTACTTTTTTGTTATATTGAATCTGAATTTAGAAATAATTTCAAAATGAGTTGTTTTTTAAAGGTGCTTCCAAGCCATTACCTTTTTTACTACAAATTTCTGATTATGATAATTTTTATACTTTTTCAGTTGTTTTTGTCAAAATTTATTAAAAACACTCTCATTTAATAATAAAAAACAATCATAAAAACAAAGAATTATCAAATATTTCTATTCAATCTACCTCTTCTTATTTTATAAAATAATCTGTTGTTAAACTGCAGTAAAGAAAGCGCTTCAATACTATAATGCAGTGCATAAATTTTCTATTTAAACTCTCTCATATCAAGTGAACAATGAAAATCAGACGTAATAAGATGTCAACGTGAATGCTGAAGAAAAAAACCGTCCCCCTCAAAATCTGCCTTAATAAGGCGTTAATTTCCTGAATACCGCCTACTCTGATGTGCTAAAAGAGCAAAAGTAATCATCGATATCAGATTATCCCGCATACATATAGAGCTCACTTCGATACAAAAGCTCCAAATTGCCTTGCACTTCATATTTCTTTATCAATGAGACCAATTGCCGCAAATATTCTTCCCCATAGCAAGCAATAGCGCGTTGCGCTTGCGTTGAAGAGCGGCTCATTCCAATAAAAGCTTCAGATGGGATCATCATCGTCCAATTATGCGTATGAAAAAAAATCTTTTCTGGATCTACCCCAAAGCCATCACTCATTTCCTGTAAAAAATCAAAATTACGATAATAACGGGAATAGTTCGGACTCATTTTTTCTAACAATGTCTCATAAGCCTCTAGAAATTCGCTATGCTTGAAATCGCGATTATTTTGAATAACCGCCATGACACCATTGACTCGAAGTTGATCTGAAACAGAACAAAGCAACTTGGGACGATCCATCCACTGAAACGCTTGCGCTGCAATGACAAGATCAACCTCGCCAATTTGAGGCAATAGGTCTTCGGCACGGCCCTGATACCACTGCACCGTAGGAAATTTTTTTCGCCCCTGCTTAATCATATCTGCCGATACATCGATAGCATGATATTGGTGCTCATTTCCTAAAAATTTAACAATTCCCTCTAATGCGATGCCTGTCCCAGCACCCACATCCACAATGGACAAATGCTTTTTGTTCTTAAAAGAATGGAGCATGGTTTTAAATAAAGTGAGGGGGTAGCGAGGACGATAACGATCATAATCATTAGCCAATCCATCAAACTTTTCACTTTGCCGTTGAACACCTTCTATCACAGGATTTTCCGCCTCCTTCACAATTACTACCATACATAGTTAAAAAGCCTTTTTTGTCCAATCTATTAAACATAACTTCTAAAGGAGTGAAAATAAGAACTGCCCTTACCTTCTATCTTTCCATAAGATTGATACTTACATTTTTCCCTTTTCCAATTGTGATCTGCACATTGTGAAACACAAAAATACTACGAAAATAATATAATTTTCTGTAATAATAATTGATATAAATATTATTGAACTTTTATAAGATGACATCTATATTACCCTTATTATTTTAATATCAACGAGTCACTTAAGCGTGCCTAAAACGCATAGAGATGTCGATTTATTGATAAATATGCCTGTTTATAAAATTCAAAACACTTTCCACCAAGAAGATAAACCCTATATAATACATAAAATATCTGTGGAGACATCTTTATGTTAAATGTACAAACTTCTTCAATTTCAATGTTTAAAATATTAAAACAATTTTCAATCGTGATTTTTTTGGCATGGTTAGTGCCATTTTTAAGTGGGTGCGGATTTAATACGATACCAACAAATGAAGAAAAAGCACATGCAGCATGGAGTGAAGTGCTCAATCAATATCAACGTCGTACAGATCTCATCCCCAATCTTGTAGAGACAGTTAAAGCTTACGCAGCTCATGAACAAAGCGTTTTCACAAATGTAATTGAAGCACGTGCTAAAGCAACGCAAGTCAACATTAATGCAGATATGTTGAATAATCCAGAAGTTATGCAGCAATATCTCAAAAATCAAGCAAATTTATCAAGTGCACTTTCGCGACTTATGGCTGTTGTTGAAAACTATCCGGATCTTAAAGCAAACCAGAACTTTCTTGCTCTTCAATCACAATTAGAAGGAACAGAAAACCGTATTTCCGTTGCGCGCCGCGATTATATTGAAACAGTACGTGCCTACAATACTGCACTCAAAACAATGCCGACGATGATTTGGGCAAAATTATGGTTTCGTGATGCTAAACCTATGCCAACTTTTACCATCGATACTGATAGCCAACAAACACCAAAGGTTAATTTTAATTAATGAAATCATTTCGATACTCTTTGCAACGTATTGTATTTCCACAATTATGGGCTTTTATCTGCTCTCTGTATTTAGTTGCTGCATTGGGAAGTATCGCTTGTTCGCAAATAAAATTTCCTCATTTAACAGGTTATGTTAATGATGTGGCTCATTTGCTCGATAATGCAACCAAGGAAAACTTGACAAAAAAACTGGCAGCACTCGAAGAGAAAACGGGAGATCAAATTGTTCTTGTGACACTCCCTACTCTTTCGGGCAATGATATAGAAACATACAGCAATTCTCTTTTTCGTACATGGGGATTAGGCCAAAAGAAGATCAATAATGGTGTATTACTGGTCATTGCACCGAATGAACGCACAGCACGTATCGAAGTAGGATATGGTTTGGAAGGAGAGCTAACAGACGCTCTTTCCTCTGTCATTATTAATAGCTTCATGATTCCTAATTTTCGCGAAGGAAATTATCAAAAAGGAATTGCTGAAGCAGTTGATGCAATTATCAAAGTTATTACAGAAAGTAATTCTGATTTTACTTTTCGTATCAAAGAAAAAGCTAAAATCGTTGAAGAACAACGTAAACAAGCTGAAAAAGAAGAAATGGTAATCAATGCAATTATGTTTTTAGCCTTTTTTATAATGTTTGGTCTTCCTATTCTTGCAATGATTTTTGGTAAAAAAGTGGGTCCACAAAAGTATCTCTGGCTGGGGATCATCTTCACACCTTGGTTTCTTAACTTAAGTGCCGGTGGCAGATATCCTGGTGGAAGGTTCGGTGGTCCTCGAGGTGGAGGGGGCTTTAGGGGTGGTGGTGGATCATCAGGTGGGGGCGGTGCAACAGGAAGATGGTAAAAGGAACGTGGATTTTTAAGCGTAGCAAATCTTCTTAAGATAAAATTTATGAACGTATTCTCTTTTATTCAACAATTCTATACCTTACTCTGTAATCACTTTTATTGATTACAATATAAACTCAAACATCAAGATAAATATTACCAATGACATTTGAATTGAAACATACGGATCGTAATCACTTATCACATCATTTTAATGCAATTCTAGGAAATCCACCCGTTGAATGGAAGATAAGTGATCATCTAGTTGAGTATCCTGAAGCTCTGCGTTATATGCAAGAACGTGTAGAAAAAATTCTTGCAAAAACCGCGCATGAACAAGTTTGGCTTCTTGAACACCCTTCCCTTTATACAGCGGGGACGAGTGCAAATAAAAAAGATCTTTTGGCGCCTAATTTATTCCCTGTTTATGAAGCAGGACGTGGAGGTGAATTTACATATCACGGTCCAGGACAGCGTATTGCTTATATCATGCTTGATCTTAAACGCCGAAAACAAGACATTCGTGCTTTCATTAGTGCATTAGAAGAATGGATCATACAGATGCTTGCAAACTTTAATATTAAAGGCGAACGCAGAGAAGATCGCGTTGGTGTCTGGATTAAACAATCTCATTGCCCATCAAAACAAAATGATCTTTCTTCCGAAGATAAAATTGCAGCTATTGGCATTCGAGTGCGAAAATGGATAAGTTTTCATGGAGTTTCTATCAATGTTAATCCTAATTTAGCCCATTATTCAGGAATTGTTCCTTGTGGAATTACAAACCACGGTGTAACGAGCTTTCTTGATCTAGGTTGCCCTGTAGCAATGCATGATATTGATATCGCTCTCAAACACGCTTTTGAACAAATTTTTGGTCCAACAATTGATGTTTTCTAAGTGCATTGATTTTTAAATAAAAAACAGGCATAAAATTATTTTAATAAATATTTTATTTTATGAGGTAGATAGTTAAACGCTATGAGCGATAACAAAAAGGATCTTTTTAGTGTTTTAAATAAAGCCCAATCTCGGGTAAATACAAAAGAAAACACTCTGCAGCCTCCAATGAAATCAAAAGCGATGATTTCAAGAAAAAGTGCAAAAGATACGCAAGAAGATGACTATAATGCCCTCTCTATTCGAGTTCTTGAGGGTTTAGAGCCCGTGCGTTTACGCCCTGGAATGTATATTGGTGGAACAGACAGTAAAGCGCTTCATCATTTATTTGCCGAAATTATTGATAACGCGATGGATGAAGCTGTTGCGGGTTATGCAGATTCTATTGAGGTCTCATTAGATAGGAACGGTTATATAACCGTTACAGATAATGGACGCGGTATTCCTGTCGAAAATCATCCTCAAATGCCTGAGAAATCTACTCTTGAAGTTATTATGACACAACTCCACTCCGGGGGAAAATTTGATGGAAAGGCTTATCAAACTGCAGGTGGACTTCATGGAGTAGGAATTTCTGTCGTCAATGCTCTTTCTGATGATATGGAAGTTGAAGTTGCACGAGAACGAAAACTGTACCGCCAACGTTTCTCACGCGGTATTCCTCAATCTGGATTGGAAGATCTGGGAGATGTTTATAATCGTCGTGGTACGCGCGTTCGTTTTCATCCTGATCATGAAATTTTTGGTGAAAAAGCAGCTTTTGATCCAGAAAAAATCTATAAGATGACATGCTCCAAAGCCTATCTTTTTGGTGGCGTAAAAATTCGCTGGACTTGTGATCCTGTCATACTTGAAGGCGCAAAAAATATTCCTGAAAAAGCTGTTTTTCATTTTCCCAATGGGCTTAAAGACTATTTACTTGCGTCACTAAAAGATGAATATCGAGTAACGTCAGAAATTTTTTCTGGCAAAACACAACACAATAATGGCCATGGCTCGGTTGAATGGGCTATCGCTTGGCATGGTGGTGATTCTTGTGTGCAATCTTACTGCAATACGATTCCTACAGGAGAAGGCGGAACGCACGAAATAGGATTACGTCAAGCTCTTTTGCGTGGATTGAAATCCTACGCTGAGTTAATAGGAAACAAGCGCGCAGCGATTATTACGTCTGACGATATTATGATTTCAACAGCCGCAATACTTTCAGTCTTTATCAGTAACCCTGAATTTGTTGGACAAACAAAAGATCGATTAGCAACCATTGAAGCACAGCGTATCGTTGAGAATGCAATCCGCGATCCTTTTGATCATTGGTTAGCAAATTCCCCGCAAGAATCAACAAAACTTCTCGATTGGGTTATTGAACGTGCTGAAGAACGTGTTAGACGACGCCAAGATAGAGAAATAAGTCGAAAAACTGCTGTCCGCAAATTACGTCTGCCCGGTAAACTTGCAGATTGTAGCCAGAACCATGCTGTGGGTGCTGAATTATTCATTGTTGAAGGGGATTCTGCAGGAGGATCTGCTAAACAAGCAAGAAATAGAGCAAACCAAGCAATTTTACCTCTTCGTGGTAAAATCTTAAATGTCGCCAGTGCTGCACATGAAAAAATGAACTCAAGCCAAACAATTAGCGATCTTATCCTTGCTCTTGGATGTGGAACACGCTCCAAGTATCGTGAAAAAGATCTCAGATATGAACGTATTATCATCATGACAGATGCTGATGTTGATGGTGCTCATATTGCGTCACTGCTCATTACCTTCTTCTTTCAAGAAATGCCTGACCTTATTCATCAGGGACATTTATATCTCGCCGTCCCTCCCCTTTATAGAATATCGCAAGGAGGAAAAGTTGCTTATGCTCGTGACGACATTCATAAGGATGAATTGCTCAAAACTGAATTTACTGGAAAAGCTAAAATAGAAATCGGGCGTTTTAAAGGGCTGGGTGAAATGCGCGCAGAACAACTTAAAGAAACGACTATGCATCCTCAAAAACGTACATTGCTTCGTGTTTCTATTGATGCCGTGGAAATGCAAGAAACGAAAAAGACTGTAGAAAGTCTCATGGGAACAAAACCAGAAGCACGATTTCGTTTCATACAAGAAAATTCTACTTTTGCTTCTAATCTAGACATCTAATGTAAAAAATATCCCTTTCAAACCACTGCGGCTGCGTCAATCACGCGCAGCTGCGGATTGATCGTTCCATTCCAATAATTCAAACTAAGATGACCAGCTAAATGAATCATTTCACCAATATTTTCAAAAAGAAAATCACCAAGCGATGTCCCTACAGCACGAAAAGCAATTCCTTGCAGTTTTTTTCCTTCAACATTAGATACAATGAGGCGAAGATGTCCTTTACCAACTTCAGATAGATTCACCAGTCGATGAGAGGGAAGAACAAAAACAGGTGTTGCATTCCCTGCCCCAAATGGCCCTGCTTTTTCAAGCAATTCAAACAGCGTTTCATTAACACCAGAAGCAGAAAGAGAACCATCTATACTAAGAGATTTTTTTGCACGCAACTGTGAAACCATTAAAGAAACTTTTTCTTCTAGCCATTTTCGAAAAATTTCAATTTTTGTTGATTGAATTGTAATTCCTGCTGCCATACTATGTCCCCCTCCTTTTTCTAATAAATTTAATGTAACAGCTTCACGAACGAGTGCTCCTAAATCTATACCATTAATTGAGCGTCCCGACCCTACGCCATTTCCATCTTCTTTCAAAGCAATAGCAAAAACAGGACAAAAAAAACGCTCTTTGAGACGGGAAGCAAGAATACCAATAATTCCCGGATGCCATTCTTTATGTGAAATTACAAGCGATAATGGTATTTCTTGATCTTGATAAAGAGAAGTAATGTAAGATTCCGCTTGTGCTAATTGAATGTTCTCCATTTCTTGGCGTTCTTGATTAAGCCGATCTAATTGTTCTGCTATTCTGTCCGCTTCATCTTTATTCTCACAGCTAAGTAAACGTGCTCCCAAAGCTTGATCACCAATGCGCCCTCCTGCATTAATTCTAGGACCTAACAAAAAACCTAAGTGAAAACTATTAAGCGGCTCCCCTATTCGTGCAACCTTTGTTAAAGCTGTTATTCCTAGATTATGCATAGAACGAGCAACTTGAAGCCCTTTTATCACAAAAGCACGGTTAACCCCCTGTAATGGAACGACATCACATATGGTTGCCAATGCAACAAGATCAAGCATACTTAAAAGATCAGGCAGCTGCCCTTGGAATTGTTTTTTCCGCAGCAAATGATGAACCCAAGCTAACGTAACAAAAACAACGCCAGCTGCACATAAATGCCCCTGTTTAGAAAAATCATCAGGGCGATTAGGATTGACAAGAGCAACGGCTTCTTGATGAATCTCTGACATTTGATGATGATCTAAAATCACAACATCAGCACCAGCAAGCCTCGCTGCTTTTACGGCATCAGGACTGTTTGCGCCACAATCAACAGTGATAATTAACCGAGCGCCTTCTTGCACAAGCATCCTCATTGCTTGTTCATTAGGACCATAGCCTTCAACAATACGATCAGGAATATAAATTTTGACTTCAATACCAAAATAACGAAAAAAACGCGCTATGAGTGCCGATGAACAAGCACCATCAACATCATAATCACCAAAAACAGCAACCTGTTCTTGATTGAGAAGAGCCTTAACAATACGCTCTGCAGCGCATTGCATATCCCTAAAACTTTCTGGATCAGGCATAAGCGTACGTAATGTTGGATTAATAAAAGCAACAGCCTCAGCTTCATCCACATCTCTTGCTGAAAGTACTCGAGCTAACTGATCTGGAAAGCCAAATTTTTGAGAAATAGCGCGCGCATTATTTATCCCTTGAACATCAAGGGCATCTAACCAAGCTTGACCACAAGCAGAAGATTCAACATTGAGAAAATAACGAGACCACTGCATTATTTCTTATTTTATAATGAAGAACAATAAAATACAATCATGCGTTAAAGATAAAATAGTTTTTTGCAACATTCATTTTAAGTTTAAATGGTCTACAAACTTCTTTTAATGGGGTATTATAATACCTTTCTCATAACATGTTGTTTTATAAAGTTTTTATTTTCTCTTGACGTCAATCAAAAGACATTATATCAGAGCAAGTAGTATGCGTTAAATATTTCGCTATGGTAACAATTTTCAACGCAAAACAGTAAAAATTCCCTTATATTAAAAGGGTTCTAATAAAGGATACTTCTATGGCAACTTTTTCACAAAAGCCAACTGAAGTGGTGAAAAAATGGGTTATTATTGACGCAGAAAACCTTGTTTTGGGTCGTCTTGCCACATTTGTTGCTAACCGCTTACGTGGCAAACATAAAGCTACATTTACTCCACATGTTGATGATGGTGACAACGTTATTGTCATTAATGCAGATAAAATAGCTCTCACTGGCAAAAAATATACGGATAAAAAATATTATTGGCATACCGGCTATATTGGTGGAATCAAACAACGTACAGCACGTCAACTTCTTGAGGGACGTTTTCCCGAACGCGTTATTGAAAAAGCAGTAGAGCGCATGATTCCTCGAGGGCCTCTTGGTCGCCGTCAATTGAAGAATCTACGTGTTTACGCTGGAAGCCAACATCCACATGAAGCACAACAGCCTGAATCTCTTGACGTTGGTGCTTTAAACCGCAAAAACAAAAGGATTGCTTGATTATGGCTGAAATTAATTCTCTTTCTGAGCTTAGCATAGTAACAAGTATTACAGAAACACATGAAAATGTTGTTCCTGTCCACGTGCAAAAGCTTGATTCACAAGGACGTGCTTATGCAACAGGAAAGCGTAAAGACGCTGTTGCACGCGTATGGATTAAACCAGGTTCTGGAAAAATCACAATCAACAATAAGGAATTTGACAAATATTTCGCTCGTCCTGTTCTTAGAATGATTCTTCGTCAACCAATTGTTGCAACAAATAGGGATACCCAGTTTGATATTATTGCAACCGTTGCAGGCGGTGGTCTTTCCGGACAAGCCGGTGCAGTGCGCCATGGCATTTCCAAAGCTTTAACCTATTATGAACCAGAACTTCGCTCAATCTTGAAAAAAGGTGGTTTTCTTACCCGTGATAGCCGCGTTGTTGAACGTAAAAAATACGGTAAAGCAAAAGCACGTCGTTCTTTCCAATTCTCAAAGCGTTAATTTCAATTTTTGTACAATGCATAAAGCCTCGGACAAAACCGAGGCTTTTTCCCCTACTAAAACAGACTTTTAGATGAATGTAGGAACAAATCTATACCGATTAGAAAAAACAAGAATGCAAGACAACCTCCTCTCTTAAGATAAAAGGCAAGAAAATAAACCGAAAAATCTCGAAACTTCAGTTTCAATTTTTAAAATCTGTTTTACTAACTTGAATATATCCACGTGCTAAAGCAGAAAAATATTTGCACGAAAACTTTAGCAATTTTATAAGCTTTTCAATATTTTTTTCTATCATCACTTAACAAGCTTTAGTCCACAAAATGTTTTACCATTGTGATAAAATGAGGAACAGAAATAGGCTTTGACATATATTCTTCACATCCACTGGCACGAATTCGCTCCTCATCGCCTTTCATAGCAAAAGCTGTTACAGCAACAACAGGGATTGATCGAAGTTCTTCATCTTCTTTTAATTGTTTAATAACATCTATTCCAGAGACCTCTGGCAACTGGATATCCACAAGGATAAGAGATGGCATTGATGAACGCGCCAAATCTAATGCCATAAGACCATTACGCGTTTCAACAGTTTCATAACCACTCGCTTCTACAAGATCACGGAATAACTTCATATTAAGCTCATTATCTTCCACGATCATGACTTTTTTTGACATTCGTATAACTCCACCCTTCTCAAATAAAATAGAGAAATAGAAATGAATCCACATTCTCTTTGCTTAAGATAAAATGATAAAATGAATTGTAAACCACAAAGAGATTAAAAGATTCCAATAAAAGCATTTTTTACAAATATTTGTAAGACGCATCGCTATACTTATTCAGTTCATCAGTATAAAATCCACAATAACCATAAGTATTGTATTACCCTATATTTTTGAGTGAATACGCACCGTTTATGAATATCTCAATTCCAGCATATGCATTTTCATCATAGAAAAAATATCAAATACAAACTTAGCTCAAATGCGTATTTTGAAGAGAAAAAATTTAATTAACTTTAAAAAGCAGCTGATTATTTAAATTTAATGTCCCCTATACTGCCATCCCCCAACAATATCTTAATGATATTAAAGGATAAATTTACCATATTATTAAAAGTAAAAAATAAATAAACCGTGATTAAACATCACGGTTTATTTAATATAAAATATTCAACAACAGAATAATTCAAAGTTCATCAAGGAATTATCTTTTAATTCAAAGCCCATGCACTATAAGCAAAAGCATCGAATGCTCTTCCACCTGTCTCTCTGTTAGGACTCGGCGGTTTTCTAGTAAAGAAATATACAAGATATGCGATTAAACCAAAAATCGCTGCCTCCATCCCCATTAAACCCGCGACTTTTTGGACATTTTTCTCAGCCCCTTGTCCTCCAAACTGGCTAATAATCATATCAACAGCTTTAATAACTCTATTTTCCTGTGTCATTACAGAAATGAAACCAGCATTTTGAAATCTATCATTTAAAGAATCAGCATTGGCTCCTAAAACCTGTGAAAAGAAAATAGCTACTGCAACAAAACATACTATACAATGCTTGAATATTTTCATCATAAACACCTATTACAATATTTAATAAAATAAATTTTCTTTACCGCCCCCTCTAAATAGAAAACATTACATCATCTATCGATAAAGTATATTTATCTTCTAATAACAAAAAATATAATACAAAATTTAATTAACAGTTTTATTTTAATTGTTAATTTTATATTATATTACATTTACAATATATCCGTTACATGTTTATTTTAATATTGTCAATTATTTTATTCGTGTTTTAATAATGTATAATTTAATGG
>NZ_JAQITD010000032.1 GCF_028618555.1 Bartonella sp. CM31XJBT
TGATCAGTGACACGGGCGTTATCATAAATTTGTGCATTGCCTTCAATTACAACGGCGTTGCTAGCATGCGCATTACCAGACAGTTTTGCATTGTCCTTTAAAGTCATACCTTCAAAAATAGCATTCCCATAAATTTGCGCATTACCATAGACATCAACAAAAAAGCTTTTTACTTTAGCATTTCCAAAGACGCGTGCATTTTGAAAGACCCGAGCTTTATTATACACCCAGCAATTGCCCTCATGAGATAAGTTGCTTTCATTTTCAATATACCCCCCTAAATCGCCTTTTTTGACATCATCAAAATCTCTTAAGGCTCTAATTCGAGTTAAGAAATGACCATCGATATATTCACAATCATCAATAAATTCGTATTTTTTTGCAGGCTCTTGTTTATTAACAGACGCAGTTTCATTTGAAATAGAAGAGATAACGGGGGTGGTTTTTACTGTAGTATTCATACTAATATGTCCTAATCAAGAGTTTTGAAATTGACACCCTATAAGGGGCGTCGGGCGTTCAAAACACGGTGATTAGTCCGTTGTTACGCTTTTCTCATAAGAGTATTTTATGGCGTAACTACACCCGACAAAATTATCATATATGCTAATCATAGCATAAAAGATAGCCAGTTTTTAAAAGCTTTGGAAAGATTGTTTCGTAATCTATCCGCTAATCACAAAGTGTTTTGATCACTTGAGTACTTATATAACAAAATACGTATTTACTGTCAAATAATATTTTATCTTTTTGATATTTTTTGTATTTTTTAAATACGTTGTGTATTGGTAATATCTTATGCTTATTAATTGTTTCTTTTATATTTATGTGCTTTTAAAGCTATATTACGGGCTTTGTGAAACGATTGCGTATTTTCTGAATCTATACATTTATAATATTTTAGAAACGCTCTCATTATGCGTATTTTAAACTTTATAACCTATCAATTTTGTCACTAAATGGCTTTTAAGATTTCTGTTAATTTCTTTTAATAACACATTTTAGACTTAACAGCCTTTATAGGGACTGTCTTTATAACAAATGCTTTCATTTGCATATGAGTATTCAAGTTTACTGTTTTTACGCTTTCTCTATAGCTGTTATGTTCTTTATAGCCATGGCATCATTTTTCAGTTTCATAAGAGAAATGATAAATAGGATATATGATAATTGCGATTTATTGTCTGTTATGAAAACACTTATGAAAACATCTCAATAGAAACTGATCATTATAGAGATGAGCAAAATCCCTTTTAATAAACTTTTGTCATTTTTGTCAGTTCTTTTTAGAACCTATATCATTTTTTTTAAATGAGAGAAAATTAAAAACATTATATTTCAATAAGTTAAGTTTTATGATTTTTTCAAAATACAACTTATTAAAACAGCCATAACAAATAAATACAACTGTAAATATATATTTGTCAGTTTATGTCAGTACATTGAATCGACAAAAGTGATCATTTAGTGAATGATTAAAACATGTCTTATGAGAGTATGTGATCTTTTAAAGCCTTTCAAAAGAAAGGGATTATAATCATAATAAATGCTATCAAGACCATTATGGTTATGAGTTTTGGAGGTGCTTTTTACGCCCCCCTTTACATATTTTTCAATAAAAAATAAAAGTCATTATATTTCAATATGTTATTTTTTATCAATTTTTCAAAAAACAACCTATATCAATAGTACAACCTATAAATTCAACTAATGCTCTATGTTTTGTAAGGGTTTTTGGGGGGTAGAAACATTCAAAACCTATAAGTAATATAAGAAAATGAATATACATAACCCTCTTTAAATAAAGCTTCTGATAACAATAAAGCTATCATTTTAGATTACGATTTAATCTTTTAAAGGCAATGTAAATAAGAGTATCTAAAAGTGCAAGTTTCTTCTTTTTAAATAACGTATGATAAATTATCCTTTTAAAGATTGTATGTCAGCAATTTATAAAAGGGATATAAGAACCTATAGGTATAAAACCTTATACCCCTTATGAGTTTATCATACCCATTATGTGAGCATGCTTTTAAGTTATTCAGTTTCTCTTATTTCCAATTTTGGTAGGTTCTTAACAATTTTCATTGTCTCTAAACTTATGGAAATAACTCTAGAGGGTAGGCAGGGTTGCCAATGGTTTCAACAGCATAACGATTGGCATCATTAACAATGCCACTCTTTTTATCAGTCTTAACACATTGACGCCCCATAACCCATTCAAGAGCGGATTTACCATTAACGATATACTCACAAGCGTCAAGAGGGATATCTGTTATTGTGATATTGTTATTATAAATAACAGTGGTTTTATCTTTCTCTTTACCTGCTTTTGCTAATTTCATTTCAGTCACGTAATAGAATTTTTCTGGATTAGAGATCTCTGTAACTTTTGGATTACCTTTTTTAAAGGTTACGGGATAAGGTTTTACAGTTTCATAATTCACGTGCAAATGATCCAGTTCACGCCCTGTTACAACAGAGTTCCGTTTTCGTATAAGGGGTTTAAGTCTCTTCAAAAGAATTAAAACGAAGCTTATTAAATCCATTTTGAATGAATTGAGAAAAAATGCAGAAAAATGCTAAAAAAGCCGATAATTTTTTCAAAAGAGTTTTTTAAATGCTGTTTATCCACAGCCCATGAGAGATATCAGATCAGCAAAATAGTGAAATTTGCTGTTTATTTTATGGAAAAAAGACAAATGAAGCATGTGCTTTTAAAATATTATAATGATTATTTTGATAGGTTTTATGAGTCACTAAAATAATCTAGTTTGTTAGTTCAATTTACAGACACAAACTGACAAATATATATTATTGATTGTATTTAAGGTTGTATTGTCGATATAGGTTGTATCGTTAAAATGCTAACATATTGAAATATAATGTTTTTAATTTTCTCTCATTTTAAAAAAATAATATAGGTTCTAAAAAGAACTGACAAGACTGACAAAACTCTTCTGATAAGGTCACTCAGATCATTTGCTTTTGGAAAAAAGTTCCTTGATGAGAATGCCATAAAAAGAGTTTTGCGTGGTTGTCTTAAAGACTTCAAAAGAGATTTCTTTATTGTTTTATGCTGTTGTTTTTAACCAAAGAATGCTAGATTATCATTATAAATCAATATGATTGTATCTTTAATAAGAAATAAAAGTTTGTATTTTGGCGTCGAATTGAACCTCTTTTAAAAGTAATTTCACCGCAAGTAGTATTTCACAAAATTACAATTAAAACAGAAAAATAATTGAAAAATTTTTCTTCTGAGAAGCTGATTTACGCAACAACTATTCTTTATTTCAGCCCCAAAAAACCTTTTTTAAATTACTTGATAAAGTAGAGCATTGCATATTTCTTATTGCGATTGAAGTGAAATAGCCATTGAAATCAAGAATAATACTTTTTGAATGAACTTACTAATTAAAATGGAGATTAGCTGAGCACAAGAGTTTTTCGATTTATACCGGTATAGGCCAATTTGTTTCCCAAACTGAATATTGCATAATACAGTTAAATTTACTTTACAATTATAAAGTTGTAAATCACAATGTCTTGAATATAAATAAGGTACATAATAACAATATGAGGAGGATATTATGTCATATAAAAAACCGCAGGTGATTGGTACTGTGAATAGTGCAACTTTAACTTGTTATAAACCATTGGTGCGAGATAGAAAAAAATAAAAAAGCAGGATAAGGGCGCTGCAGCGCCCTTATCCATTGTATTATTAAGAAACAATTTAGGAGGGGAAATGTTTCGTATTAATCTCGACGAGAATAGCATAACTAGATTAAATGATTTTCAGACTATTGTGCTTAATGATTCAGCTATAATTTTAATTGATTCAGTTTTTTTACAGAATCAGAAAATTGAAACTGTTGCGGCAAAGCTTAATGTAGAGACAGAGATTTTAGCATCAGATTTTTCAATCTTGTTAAGAGAACTAGAAAAGAATGGTTTTCTTTTAAAGAAGGAAAACTTGATTAGTGCGTCAGATTCGATTTTTGATCTTAAAAAATTATGGGTACCTGTAACACCTATTATACATATTATCCAGAATTGCAATAGCCCTTGTATCACGTGCGATTGCTGGAAGATTAAGGAAAAAAATTGGCATACTCCAGAAAGTTTAATACCCTTATTTAGAATGTTGAAAGAAAAAGGAGCTGCCTCAGTGATGCTTTCTGGGGGAGAACCTTTAATGCATCCGAAGCTTAAAGATATTTTATTAACGTTGAATGAACTAGGTCTGCCTGTTGAATTAAATACTAATGGCATCTTATTGCATAAAAATTTATGGATTTCACAGTATGACATAAAAGAAATTGTTATTTCTATGGATTCGACTAGTGTCCAAGGATATTATGATATACGGGGGGCGAATAAATTTGATCGCGTGTGGAAAAACATTGAAACCGTTAAAAATCTTCAACCTCTGCAAAGTATAGGAATAAGAGCGACAGTTACCAAAGAGATTCTAGAAAATATTATTAATTTTATCGATTTTTGTATAAGCAAAGATGTCGATTATATCGGATTCAGCCCGCTCGATACGTCGTCATTTAGTTTTTCTAGAAAAAATAATACAAAGGATCGATCTAAGGCTTTAAGAAACAAAACTCTTCCGCCAAACGCTTCACTTTTTCATTTGAGAGATGAATTATCAAGGAAAGAATCCCCCCTCCAGGTTTATATAGATAAAAAGTTTCAAGAAAAGAAAATCTCATGGACGTCACAAAATTTTGTAAATTGTATTAATTATTACTTAGGCGAAAATTCTACGTACGTTTCGTCGCCGTTAATGTGTTTATTTCCATTTTCATCCTTGGTATTGGACTATAATGGAGATTTAAAAAATTGCTTTTATTCAGAAGCTTTTGGGAATCTACAAAATTATGAGGCAATAGATTGGTCTGCTCAAAGCGTTTTAAAATCTTTGAAAGAATCTGGCGCATGTAGCGGATGTCGTGGGAAGGTATTTTGTGGATAAGGTTAAGCAATTTAAGATTTATAGTGTTAGCAAGTCTACTGCTCTAGTGGTTGCTGTTTTACCACTTTTTTTGTCAGAAAAATTGCATTTGTCGCAAGCGGATATTGTTTTAATCGGTAGTTATTTTTTATTGCTTCCTTTGATCTTAGAAGTCCCCTTGGGTTTATTATCAGATGTTTATGGAAGTAAACGCATTATTTATACTGGGCTGTTTTTCTTTCTTTGCGGTTTTTTAGCTCTTTTTATGAATTATGCATATTTTGCTTACGCCACTTATTTGTTGTGTATCACATTAGCAGCCGCTTGTTTTTCAGGTGCGGAAGATAGTTTACTCTTTTCTGTAGTACCAAAGCATCGCACACTGTTTTCCGTTAAGTCCGAAGTGGCTGCTGTTACCTATAGTGTGACAACGGTACTTATTTTTTTAGGGGGAATACTTTATTATGTGCATCCTGCATTGCCTGTGATTTTTCAAGTCCTTTCATTAATTTTTGCTATTTTTATGTTTTCAAAACTGACGAAGGGATTAGATAGTTTTCATATCAACGCTCATCCGAGTATTTTCACAGTTATGTGCGCCAGCCGTAAAGAAGTCAAAAATCCTTATCGCTTCACTCTTATTTTTTTAAGTGCAGTTTCAGCTTTTGCTATTTTGGTTAATAATCGAACTGTTTCTATCGCATTTTCTGATTTTTTGCCATTTCAACCTGCTATTTTGGTTTCGATTATTTTTATCAT
This sequence comes from Bartonella sp. CM31XJBT, assembly GCF_028618555.1. Taxonomy (GTDB): domain Bacteria; phylum Pseudomonadota; class Alphaproteobacteria; order Rhizobiales; family Rhizobiaceae; genus Bartonella. The sequence continues at coordinate 5,729 of NZ_JAQITD010000032.1, forward strand.
TGGGAATTTTTTTTCAGCAAGTTCCAATATATTGTTTCAGAAGTATTTTTCAAAGTTTCAAAATCCTATTTTTCCCGTCTTAATGATTGGTTGTATGGTAACCATTGCTTTTTTTCTCATGTCATTTCAAATCATTGCGGCTCTTATATTAGGATTTTTACTGCTATGTGTTTTTAAATCCGCTTATCGATCTTATCTGTCGTCTCTTCTTATCAATTCACTGATTGATCCCAAAGCTATCGCGACTGTTTTATCATTTACAGCCATTATTACAGCTGTTGTATCCTTTGCATTCAGTTTTTTATACGGTCATGTTTTTTCAACATTCTGGCAAGCTAATTTATGGTTGGCAGTGATTATGGCTGTGATTTTTGGGGTGTCTGCTTTAATTATTTTTGTCAGAAAACAAGAAATCATTTGGTTACAGCCTGAAAATGCACAATCGTCAAAACAACATTTCTTGAAACGCAAGCATCAAGAGTTTTGCTATGGGCAAATTTATCCGGAAGCATCGTGCATTAATGAAAACATAAAGGATGGCTCTTTTCGACAAAGTCTCTATCCTGCACCAAATTTGATAACACTTTGCGATGAAATAGTCGAATGGGAGTTTATCCGGGGTACTGTATTGAGCCAAATGGATTTGCTACATCAAAAGGCGATTATTGATCAAATCAATAAGATCTTTCAAGCTCGATTAAGCAAGAATATAATCTTATCACACGGAGATTTACATCCTGATAATATCATTGTTACTCCTGATAGTTCTTTTATGGTAGTGGATTGGGATTTATGTCAAGAAGCCAGTCCGGAATTGGATATCTTAACATTTTTCACCAGTCCAAGATTATCTCTCAATTTAGAAGAACGGATAGACTATATTTCTCATTTGCTGTCTATATCAAAGGATGAAGCTTTACCAATGATAAAAGCGTTTGTGGCTAAAAAAATTTCTGATCTTTGTCTATACCAAAATATTTTCATGAAACAATTAGTATTGGATTATATGAACTTGAATAAGAAATTTCATGGGCGATAATATTGTAATTTGTAATAAAAATTGCAGTGCGGGCTGCAATCATTGTCCATATTCGATGGAATGTATGGTGAGAAATGACGCGTTGCCTGAATCTTTATATACAATAAATGACATAAAATCTGATTTTATTATTCTTTCTGGTGGAGAGCCTTTTGAGCTCGATTATGATTTACTTCATAAATATACTTGTATGTGTCTCATTTGTAAAAAATATTTTCGGATTGCAACAGGGGGGCACATCTATATTCAACCATATTTGAAGCTATTAAAGAGTAATCCGTTCTTTTTAGGGATACAAATAGGCACAGATGTTATTTCAGAGATAAGAAATCTAGACAGTAAAAAATATAAACAAACGTGGGTGCGTAACATAGAATGTATGAAAAAAGATAGCGTACCATATAGTGTGACGATTACTTTATCGGAGAGATTCGATTTGGCAGAAGTGTTAGCTCTAATACGTATCGCTACTCCCGAGTTCATTTTAGTTAATTTTGAAAATAGAAAAAAGTATGAGAATACATTTCAGTTAAATATGATACGGGATTTTTTTTCTGGCTGTGAGATAAAATATGGATATACGCATCAGAGTTTACACCAATAAATATAAACTATCGGATTCTTTTCACAGTTCTTCTGGTGTATTAGTTGAAAAAACAGAACTGATAATTTTATTTACTGCTCAGGATAAAGTTATTTCGCCCTTTGCTATGGAGTTGCCATTGTCACCTAGTCACGGAGAAATGCCGGACGATTTTATAAAATCTATAAATGAACGATCAATAAATAAAAGTAAACACTTTGCAAATTCTTTAAGCTATTTCTTTGGGTTGGAAGATTTTTTTAAAAAAGTTGAAATGGCTAAAATTATTAATTCTGGATTAATGAAATCTATTAAAACGATAGGAATAGGTGCAATTATTGATGATGAGATACGTAATTACGATTTGATAAAATTGAAATCATCGAATCAGTATTTGGATGATACAATTGCAATTGTTAATGAAAACAAAAATGTAAAATTTATTATTGATTTCAATGCAAATATTAATTTTGAGCAGTGGAATTATTTTATTGATAGGATAGATAAAAATAATTTGTTTGGAATAGAACAGCCTATGAAATTTCCTTCAAAAATTCCAAATTTGGGTTTCTTAAATATCGCTGATGAGACATTCGTGAAATGTGGTTATGAAAAAATTCACGAATATGGCTATAATGCTTTTGTCTATAAGCCATTTGCAAGTAATATTAAAGAATTATATAAGTGTTTTGAGAATAAAAATAACTACGTTGGTATGGTTGGAAGTAATGTTTCTGGCCCTTTAGATTGTAGTTTTTGTAACATCATGAATCATTATATGCCTACCAAATTAGCAGGAAATCGTGCAAGTAATTTTGAAGCGCATCCGTTAAATAATAAAACTGAGGATTTAATGAGAATTCGAGAAAAAAAGATATCTCTCTCTGATGAATTGTTTATTTATCTTGATAAATTTTGCCGAAAAGTATCGGATTTGTATTTTGATATGAATAAATTAAAAGAAATTGCTACAAATATATAGTGTTTCCCACTCTGAAGCAGCTATGTTTCGTGAATAGATATAGGACATACCGATGGAAGAACGATATGGTGCTTGTCTCATGTATCGGAATCTCATATACTAAAAGTGTCAAAGATGGTGGCAAAATTGGCTTTGTTTTTTTGATATTAGCAGTAATTTAAGCAGCAACTTGCCTTTTTTATTCAAGATTTTTGATGAGAAAGAATTATAGGTATTTCAGCTTGATGTAACTCAAAATAAGCGAACGGTATTTTTAAGCTTGATGTTTATTATAAAGCTGAGCTCAACCCCAATCAGAACAGTATAGCAGGTGGCCTTATTATCTTACTTAAAGGGGGCTAGCTAAGAAGCATACGCTTGTTATTATATCGAATGTTCTCAATTTGCATTCGATTAAATTTACAAATCAAGATGGCTTTTATTCTAATATCATCAATACCGAGCTTTATAGATTAAACATTCAAGTCCAATAGTTCGCAGAACAAATGAGCCATGCATCCAAAATGCCAATTACGAGTAATATAAATCCAGATGATATTGTAGCTGATATTCACGTAATACCATCAATACTCCCAAATAACTTCTATTATCGTAAGTTTTTCTTTTCTCTTGAGATAATCACCAATGTCATAAAAATATATTTTACCATGCTGTTGCATGTTTGGATTTTTTACAAAAATAGAAATTTCCATAGAGTAGCTCGAGATCCTAAACAAAAATATTAAAATATAATGTTTTTTATTATTTAAAAAATAACATAAACATTGGAATAACTCTCCAAAAGCAACAAAACTCTTTGTAAGAAGAACGCTGATCATTTTCTTTGAAAAAAGAGCAATGAAGAGAATATCACTAAAAAGAGCTTTGAGCGATTGGCTTGAAAAACTCTCAAAAGAGATTTCTCTATTGTGTGGTCCTATGATTTTTCACCAAGGTGGGCTATTCATAGCGTTTTGTAGGCCGACCGCATTTTGGGTTTTGTCTTCATAAATTTCACGAAGATAGTCGCAACAGCATAAAAGCTCTAAAGTTTGTTGAATAATTCCTTTATCCTTTAAAAGCTTCCAATCACGCTTATAAACATCTCGTGCAGGTAAAACCATCTGGTAAATGATCACAAGGCTCTACAATGAGTTTTGCATGACTTAACAAATAGGGTGATCAACACAATGTCATAGTGAGTGAAGGCAAGCCTATTTCAAAACGCCCACCCTCAACCAGTTCAAAAATCAACGCAAGGGTTGGTATGGTTTTATTCATTTTCAAAAGATGCGCTTGTAAACTTGCAGAGAAATGCCCCCCTTTGATTGTTCTTTGAAAACTTTCCCACCATACACGAAAGACTCCTCGATAACTTTCCCATGCCTTTTGATTGGGAGGTCTATCAACCCATAACCGCTCTTTTCGTTCATCGGGCCACACCAGCATTTGAAATCGTTGCAATAAGCCGTCATTATTTGTTCCATGGTGCATTGCTTGAATAATGGGAATAATCCGTGCAGGTTGAATGCCCCCAATAATGGAAATGGTTGCATTGGGAATAAAAATGGTTCCACGTCCTATACGGTCATAGGTGTATGATTTTTTGCCATTAAAAGCTGTTAGATAAAAAGAACGGTCTGATTGATATTCCTTCCGTTCCAAATCGGATAAAAAACCAGATAATTCATCACGAACCAACAATAAACCACGGGGGTTTTCTTTTAACAATTCCCCAAGCTTTTCGACGGTCACATCGTTGACAATAAGACGTCGTTTATTAAGCGTGTCATCTTCCTCACTTTCTTTATGTTCAAGAGATTGAGAAAGAAGAGCAAGGGCTTGTTCCTCGTCTTGATCTTTGAGTGCTTTGTAGGCTTGTTTTTTCTTTTCTCTTTTGTCTAATTCAATAAGAATATCTTTTGTTTCTTGCTGTTCTTTCTTCTTTAACCATTCTTGATGCCATTCCTCTTGAAAAACATCAAGAGGTGCTAAAGCAGCTTCCATGGTATCTGTTTTCATAGTTGAAGGTTCCCCCACAATGGCACCCCAGAGATTAGGAACAATTTTCCAATTGGCATGTTGTTTTGGAGAAACCCGCACGCCATTTCCAATGACAGCAGACAATCCACATAAAGCAGAAACAGCAACAAAATCGATAGAAGATTGTTGAATATCAGCAACGTCATAAACATAGTTTATTAATGGTGTTGGAAGCAGGAATATTTTAAAAGGCTCGACAGGTAAGAGAGCCGTAGCAATCGGTTTTAATTGCCCCCAACCATTTTGTTGCAAGGCTTGTTCATAAGGAATGGCTTTTAAACAAGTATTTTCGTTTAAAGAGACATTATCGTTATCATTGACGGGAGTATTTTCATTATTGTTTTGTAAATTACTATCTTTCATAGTTTCCCTCTTTTAAGAAAGTAATACGTTATTAAAATCGGTTCCTTTTGGAGCTTGCATGATAAAGACCTCAAAGCCTTGTCTATAAGCACGCGCAGCGAGGGTAAAACCTGCTTTACGACCCGCATCATCGCCATCCATTGCAATGGTGAGACGGGCTTTTGTAGGAGGTAAATTCA
>NZ_JAQITD010000033.1 GCF_028618555.1 Bartonella sp. CM31XJBT
GGATTAGTGTTTTGATCACTTAAGTATTTATATAGCAAAATACCCATTTATTGTCAACTGTTTTTTGTCTTTTTTTGGTATTTTTTATAATATTTTCAAATATTTATCTCATAAAATAGCTTATAATTTTTATCTCTTTCTTTGATAGGATATGCCCCTAAAAGCTCTCCCTTCTAATCATGATTTCGGAGCCGCGTGAGAGGGACGAAACAAGCCGTTAGGTTCTTTGTCAAGGACGCCGTTAGGCGCCATGTAATGGTCTCCTTGACATCAAGAACCTAGGATTGTTAGTCCTCTCATTAAACGCGGGTCTGATGTCATGATTTTGGTGAGCGTTCCAGAGAGTTTGAGAGGCAGATAGCCTCTCATTAAAAAATAAAGTTTGTAAATAAAAACTATTTTTATTGTCAATCTTCTGAAATTCTTCTATGAATTAATCAATGTGTTGATTGCATACGCAACAATCAACAAGGGATTAAAAGCCTTAAATTATAGCGTTAGAATTAGCTCACTATGTTGGGCTTCCCGGAGTTCCGGGAGTTTTTGTTATGTCCAGGTGCTTTTCAGCACTAAAAGCAAAAAGCTGACTATAATTCAGTACTTTTAACTCCCGGAATACCAATGCGAGGGCGCTCGCACCCGGTAGGGGGGAATTTAAAGTGCAAAACAAAACTCCACATTTTAATGACGTTTCTGTAGGGAAAAAAATTCGCTATAGAAGAAAGTACATGGGAATTTCTCAGACAGAATTAGGAAAAAAATTAGGAGTAAGCTTCCAACAAATCCAAAAATATGAAAACGGCTCAAATCGTGTAGGAGCTGGACGTTTGCAGGAAATCGCTGACATACTAGATGTTCCTATCTCCTTTTTTTATACCGATATTTCACAAAAAAGAAATATTCCGTACCATTATGATGAAGAAATTTCCAGTAAAGAAGAATTCTCCCTTTTAAAAGGTTTTAGAAAACTTAATCCTAAAAAACAGAAAGCAGTTTTGTGTTTGTTTTCTGAATAAAATGAATACTTTTAAAATTATAGCACATGCTGCTTTAAGCTGTTTATAAATAAGCATTTTAATTATAAATATTTATTACGTATTTTGTACGTAAATAATAAATAATCACTATTTATTTTGTATGTAATTATTATTTACATAATTTTCAATAAGACGATTAAGGAGATCACCACCATCTTCATTAAGTTTATCCGCTAAAGACCAAAAACTGTCTCTTACTTCTGGTTCAAGTGCAAGTGTTAATCGTGCTGTTTTTAAACTACGTCTTCTACGTCCACTACCACGTTTTGTTTCTACACTATGACGTGTTGTAAAACCGTTATTTTGACCTATCTTACCTAATTCTTGTTCATCTACTTTTTGTGCTTTTGTAAACGGTTGTAAATTTTCAAGATCCGGTAATACAATTTCAGCTCTTTTTGTCATGCTACTTTGTCCTTTAATAAATTTTCATTATCCAATACCTTCACAACAGCGTTAGCAAAAACTGTTGCATTTTCTTGTGCTGCTTGAGGATTATTCACATCAGAAGATGCTAAATCAAAGAGAGACCCCCCTATCTGAAAAAGAGCACTAAAAGCTCCTCTTTCAGTTAATGAAGCAGGTAAAATAGGAAGATTAGCTTTTTCTAGCGTTTTCTCTATATGCTGTCCTTCGCGACTGTTTAAGGTATTGGTCATAGAAAATACGATACGAAAAGGTATTTCTCTTTTAAAAAACTGACTCTGTTGTTTTATTAAAGCAATGATCTTTCCTATCTGATCTCCATCAAGTTGTTTTTTTCTCATAGGAACCAAAACTAAATCCGCTCTCCCTATAGCAAAAGAAGCCGCAAGATTAGCAGAACCTTCAAGGTCAACAATAACAAATGGAAACTGTTCTACAGCATCATCAATGCAAGAAACAATATTCTGTTCTGTAATGTCTCCAGAAACTTCTATATTTTTGGGCATTGTATCTACAGATCTTTTCATCCATGTCACAAGTGGTTGATTTGGGTCTGCATCAATTAATTTCACCTTAGATCCGGCTTTAGCAAAAACGTTAGCTAATACTAATGCCATTGTGGATTTTCCAACACCACCTTTTGTTGAACACATAGTAATTACAGGCATTAAGATATTCCTTATTCAATGAATAAACACCAAATAAATAACATTTATTTATTACGTATTTATTAAAATTATAAATCATTATCATTTATTTTGTGAATATTTATTGTTTACGTACAAAATACGTAATAAATATTTATATGTTGTTAATTTCAAATCAGGTATAATCTGGTGTGCATATTACAGTATGCAAACGAGTTTATTTCACAATTTCGTTTCTTAAGAGTAATTGATTTTTACATTACTTTTTATATATATTAGATAATTATATAGTAAGAGGAATTTTTTATGTCTTCATTAACAGTTACAGCAAAAGGACAAATTACGCTGAAGCGGGATTTACTACAGCACCTTGGTGTTAAACCAGGTGAGAAGATTGACTTTGATAAGTTACCAGGTGGTGAACTTCGTATAAAAGCGTCACAGCCTACAAGCACTATTGAGAGCTTTATTGGACGATTTTCTGGAAAACTAAAAAAACCTCTAACCATTGAAGAAATGAACGAAATTACAGCTTCTAGTTGGGCTGGGAAAAAATGAAGATTTCTGTAGATACAAATGTTCTAGCTCGTGCTGTTTTACAAGATGATAAAAAGCAAGGAGAGGTAGCAAGTAAGATTTTAAGAGAAGCTTCTCTCATAGCTATTTCTCTACCTTGTCTATGCGAACTTGTTTGGATACTTCGCCGAGGTGCAAGACTATCAAAAGAAGATGTAGCTGGAATGTTACGCGATCTGCTAGCAACCAGTAATATAGTAATGAATAGACCAGCTGTTGAAGCAGGGCTTGCTATTCTAGAGTCTGGTGGTGATTTTGCTGATGGAATTATATCTTATGAGGGAAATTGGCTAGGTGGTGAGACGTTTGTTTCGTTTGATAAATTAGCAATAGATCTATTAAAGAAAAACGGACAGTTAGTAAAACTCCTTACTTAATGAGTGAGCTAATACCTATAAAAGAATAAGCTATAGATGTGGATTTTCCAACACCACCTTTTGTTGAACACATAGTAATTACAGGTATTAAGATATTCCTTATTTAGTGAATAAACACCAAATAAATAACATTTATTTATTACGTATTTTGTACGTAAATAATAAACATACTTCAATGCATCACGTCATGGAAAAGAACTATCAACTTGGCGCAGTTTATTTTAATTTTCCAATGTTCTTGGCATGGTAATGATAGGCTTTATTTTTGTAAGCTTGATGTTTTTACGTTCAATAAATAAACGTAAGGTGTTCACACTAACTCCTAATGTCTTAGCAATACGGTTCTGTGATAAACCAACATTTATAAATGCTTGAATTTCACTACTGCTCTATTTTCTACTGCATGTAGATACCAAATATATCAATGGTCGTCATCGACCGTCGTGTTAAGGGGTGTTAACTCTTTATTTTTCTTAATTTTTACAACGCCAATAATTCCCGTGGAAATAATTAATGCGGACATCGCTAAAAAGGAGCTTAACAATCCCACGAGAGCCAAAAGTCCAGCAATAAAGCCAGACATTGCTTCCGCAGAGTTCGCTAAAGTTGAAAAAGTTCCAAAACTCTTACCAAAATCTTCACGACGAGAATATAATTGAATAGCTGAGACTAAACTAATATCCACAAAGGCACCAATAAATCCTAAAACAAATGCTAGCCCTAAAATTAGTTTTAAATAAATTTCTGCAGCTAAGGGCATAAAAAACAGAATAACCCCATAAAAAAGCCAAAATACCATGAGCTTCAACGATGTAACCTTGAATATAATTTTATGATATAACAAACCACCAACAATAGTTCCAACAGCCATGAGAGAAAAAATATAACTCACAAGGCTCTCCTCTCCCCCTATAGAGAGAACAAAAGCTGGAATTAAAAATCTTAAAATAGCCCCCGTAAAGAGAATAGCAAACGACGATCCAACCAGCGTAATAAATAAATGTTTATTTTCAGTAGAAATATATTTAAGATAAGAAGCCGTTTCTCGATAAATATTTATAAAATTGAATGATTTATTCTCGCTTGAATTTAAATTCATGAGATTAAATAACACGATAATAGATATAAAATAGGTAAAAAAATCAAAAATGAGTACTGCCGATTTATTTGCTAAAAAAAGCAGTAGGGAACAAACCAAAGGACCCATGACGGATGCAGTTTCCTCTATAATTTGTGCAATGCTATTTGCCTTTGTCAGATCCTTTGCTGAAAACATTCTGGGAATAGCAGCTTGAAAACTTGGTTGGAAAATACTTCTTCCGATCGTTGTACATATTGCTGCGAAAATAAGCACAATAATATGTACAGTCCCTGTTATAATGGTTATAAAAACGAATAATGAGGCTAATAATCTAATAAATTCACTTAAGATCATATTTTTCTTCAAAGAAAAATTATCCGCTAACCAACCTCCTATAGGGCCAAAAAAGAGAAAAGGGATAAATCGAAAAAAATACACAAGACCTATAAAAAAGATGTTATCTGTTAATTCTAAAACCAGTAAAATAAAAACAACTTCATAAGCATAATCACCAACTTTAGAAATAAAGAGAGAGCAAAAAAGAGCTAATGGACTCTTTTTAAAAAATAAATTCATATCAACCATCCGATATTAAATTTTTCTACACTTAAAGTTGCATTCCCTTCAATACAATTGGTGATATAAATTTCAAAAAAAACGTTTAAAGAAATACGCATAATGATACAAGAATTTAGAATAATATTTTGATCTTATTATAAAAGACAGAATATTATTATACATACACAAGCTCTTTTTTAGCTATAAATCTACCTGTTTCATTCAGTTTTTCTGCAATAAATGCCTTTAAAATACGTTGATCTTCTTCTGGCATCAACCAAAACATAATATTAATATACCAATACCAACCTAGTTTTGTAAGTTGCCAGGAGTCATTATTTTCCACTATAAGATCATTAGATAAAAGAATATCTAATTTAGAAAAAATACTTTTAGGCACAAAATCCATTTTTATTAAAGATTTATTCACTAAACCATGATAAGGTAGGCGTAAAATGATTGGCTTTATCTCATCTAGAATTGGAGAGTGCTTACTAACATTTGCGGGCATTTTTTCACTATTGACGGCTGTAATGTAAGCATTACGATTAGAAAAATTTGTTATTACGTGTTCACGTATTGATGTTACAGCATTTACTCCAAAACCATGTAAATCAAAATCTGAATATCCATAAACATGCTCATGATACACAAAACTATATTCATCCGTAACTATATCAGAGGTCACATTTGGGGTACGAATATAACCATGACCATTATGAGGCATAAATCCCTTACTTCTCATATAAGCATCTATTAGCATATTCATAGAAAATTTTCTCGTTGCTGTAGTAAAACCTAAACCACGATTTTTGATAGCTTTATGCAATTTTACTTGAGTTACAACATTGTCAATTGGGTATATATCTATATTAGATGTACCAAGAGATACGGCCATTTCGAGATCTTTAATGATTTCTTCTTCGTCTTGTCCATTCATACCGTACAATATATCAAAAAGTACATACTTAAAATTCGCATTTAATATACTAGCAGCAAACTTAATATGTTCGTATGTAGATGTGAGATTAAAGAGCTTTCTCCATTCGTGGTTAAAAGTTTGAAGACCAAAGCGTGGATGTGTAACCCCTATTTCTCTCATAGCAATTACTTTTTCTTCGGTCAGACTTTTTATTTCAATTTCAAAAGAAAATTCACAATTAGATGCTATTTTAAAGTGCTTATGTATAGCTGCTCCTATTTTAAAAATATTAGATGGAGATAATAAAGATGGAGTTCCACCTCCAAAAAAAATCGCGCGAACTGGAACAGCATGGTAGTCAACAAAATTTGCTTTTAATTCTATTTCTTTAATTAAAGCATCCGTGTAATTATTAATTACAGTTTCGCCTTTATAACCACCTTTAGTAAAAGGACAAAATGTACATATAGTTTCACAAAAAGGAATATGAAAATACAAAGCTCTCGAATTAATATCATTATTACTATTCACAATAACATCAGATACTGGCTTATCAATAATACACTTTCCTTGACTTGGGAAAAAAAAATTGTATACAGGAATTTGATAATCAAACTTAAATAAGCCATTGTTTTTGATATTCATAGCTGCCTTCATTCTTATAGTTATCATACATTAGATAAATCTTCGTCATAAGAAGAAGAGGTATTAATACTCAAAAAATGCTTACCTCTCCTAAACGATCTAATAAATAATTGTCCAGTATATTCCCATTGAATTTTAATAGCTTCAATTGCCTTGCCATAATCTTGTCCACAAGTATACAAATCAATACTTATGTAATTACTCTCTGGGTATGTATGGAATGATAAATGTGATTCACTCAATAAAAAAAAACCTGTCACACCTTGCCCATCTGTTGTAAATTTATGTGACATGAATCCAAGAATATTCATTTTTGTATTTTTTATTACTTTAAGAAAGAAAGAATATAAGGCCTTTTCATCTTTTAAGAACTCTAGATCATTTATAATCCCATCCAGTAAATAATGATAACCTTCATCATCCATATAAATTCCCCCATTAATTCACTTACTGGGTTGGAAGAGGCTAGACACCTCTTCCAGCACAATTACCAGAATACTCCGAGATTACAAACATCTTCTTCTAAATATTCCGTTATAAATAATTCACGTGCACTTTCCATAATTACCTCCTAAATTTAATAGTTAGCTTATTGTATAAACAATATACGATACGGTATATTAAATATATATAACATACAATAAAAAATAATTTAATTTTACATAAATAAGCAGAAGCTAAAAAAATAAATAAAAATAATATGAACTAGATTGATGAGTTTAAAGGTGCGTGGCGCGCTTTTGGAACTCTTGCTCCAGAACGTTTAAATGCTTTTCGCCATATTGCAACTGTTGGAAGTATCGGATCTTCTACTCGTATTGAAGAAAATAAATTAACAGACCGTGAGATTGAAAAGATTTTGTTAAACTTAGAAATTAAAAGTTTTAAGAGCCGTGATGAACAAGAAGTTATTGATTATGCAAATTTTGTACGTAAATAATAAACATACTTCAATGCATCACGTCATGGAAAAGAACTATCAACTTGGCGCAGTTTATTTTAATTTTCCAATGTTCTTGGCATGGTAATGATAGGCTTTATTTTTGTAAGCTTGATGTTTTTACGTTGAATGAACAAACGCAAAGTATTCACACTAACTCCTAATGTCTTGGCAATACGGCTTTGTGACAAACCAACATTTATAAATGCTTGAATTTCATCAATGTGATTGTCCAGCTTTAATTGCGTAGCTTTACTTCCTTTTGGACGACCAAGTTTTATTCCTCGTTGACGAGCAACATTTAAGGCTTCTTTTGTGCGTGTTTGAATTAAATGCCGTTCAATTTGTGATACCATACCCAATACGTTTGCAATGATATCGCTTTGTAAACTTCCGTCCATGATAAGGTTTTGTTTCGTTATATGCACAATTAAACCACGTTCACTGGCTGCTTTGAGAATTTCTAAAACAGCAAGAGAAGAACCAGCTATACGAGAAAACTCCGGTGTGAGTAAAACATCACCACATTCAGCTTTTTTAATTAAAGCACCAAGTTTACGCTTACGCCAATCTTTTCCTCTACTTGCAATTTCTTCTTCAATATGGAGTGGAGCAAAGCCATGTTTGTTAGCATATTCTAACAAGCCAAATTTTTGATTTTCTGTATCTTGTCCATCACGAGAAACACGTAAATAAGCATAAAATTTTGGCATTTTCAGTAAAAAGGTTATTTTATATTAAAACTGATATATTATTGCATAGAAAAAATAGGAATTAAATATACAATTTTCGTTCATAAAAAATGATCGTTTTTTCTGATAGGATATTACTCAGTATATTAAAAATATCATCGTTTAAAACAGAAAGATAAGCAATAAAATTAAATTTTTAAATGTTGAGAACGCTGTTGAATAACATTGATGATTGCATCAAAAACTTCAGAACGCAAACCTTTATCCTCGAGTTCTTTCTTTAATTTTATTGCTTTATCATTGATTAAATCAGTCATTCTTTTTATTTGCTTTTTTAAGGACAATTGAGCGGATTTAGTATCCGCAACCATTTTATAAAAATGACGTAAATATATTTTTTTAGGTATATATTCTCCTCCTATTTTCATAGCCATTTTTTGAGATAAATCTAGATAAATAGCTGTGCTTAACAAATCATATGCAGGAGCAAGTTCTGGTTTTTTCTGTTGGTAAAGTAGTGAAAAGTTTTTGCCATGCGCATCGGCATTACCAATTAAATAATTAAAAATAATTATATTAAGGAAATTCAGTTGATCAACAGCAGGACGCAATGTATGCTGGAAAATAACGGTTTGGCACGCAGCAATACTAGGTCCTCCTTCACATTCATATTTAAATTCTGGAGCTACACTAAGTGCTTGACAAAAATCCTCTTGATGAATACGCAAAACTGTTCCATTAGAAGATATTTGACGATCATATCGAGTGATGAGACAATAAGGTGTATTATTGACAAAATGTAAATACACTTCCGGCACATTAATACCTACGAGTTTTGCCAATTTCATACAAAAAAGCTCATTATGCGCACTATCATTAATATGTTCAATGAGAGGTTTCAAAATATGCGTGGTCGGAGCACCCCCTTTAATGAGTTGAACACGATTATCTTTAAAGCCAACCGCTAATTTATCTTGTGCACCCGCAAGAGACAATCTGTAGCCATCTCCACCAGCAAGCATTGGACGACGTTTAATACACTCAAGAATTTCTTTCAATTGAGTATCATCAAGAGTTTCTACATCATCAGTTGGCAAATTTGGAACTTGTCCATGTGGATATAAAGCGAGAGCACCAGCACAATCTCCCCCAACAACTTCAAGCAAAGCAAAAGCATTTCGTTCAGAAAGACCTAAATAAGTTGCTAAACGATATCTTACATTATCATCGGGTAAGAGACCGGAAAAAAAGGCTTTTACTGCTTGACCTTTATAAGCTTCAACACGAGGAGGTAGAGAGACAGAGATGCCCTGTAAATCTTTATACAAATAATCAGTATCGTAGAGAAACGTGAGATCTCCACTTTTTTCTTGTTGTAATTGACCTACTAATTTTGCGTGTAAATAAACATCAAGTGTACGGATCATAATTTTTCATTTTCAATCTGAATATCAAGACCAAGCATTGAAAGCACATGTATGGTTTTTCCAACATGACAAGACTCTTTGCCTCTTTCTAAATCACGGATAAAACGCACACCAACCCCTGATGTAGCTGCTAACTGTTCTTGTGTTAATCCTTGTTTTTTACGTGTATTTCTAACAATAAAACCCAATATTTTCATTCTGCTTTCAATCATAATCACCCCTTTCGGGATGATTATATCATTTCATGCTTTTATTACAAGAAAATAAACCTGTACGGGACGTTTTTATCCCATATACTCCTAAAGCCTTATCCGAAGAACAAAGAATAGTGCATATTTTTCGTATACTTCACGCAGAAAAAAAATCAGTAGTTAACTGTATCTAAATTGAATCCGGCTGTGTTTAATAGTTCAATAAGTTTTGGGAGAGTCTCTTTTACGTGTTCATTAAAAGGAATGTAATTAATCCCTTCATAATCTGAAGGCACTTCAACATCTCGTTGTTTTAAAATAGCAATATTTCTGCAAGAAATTTTAGAAATTAACATACCCATTTTTAAAATAACATTTTGATTAGCGCGCGGTTGTGCGTCTTTTTTATCAGCAGATTTTGCATAGCCAATGTCATCTGGAGTAAGTAGCACAATACCAAATTTTGGAGAATTAGTTTGCATACTAATTTCTTGTTTAAAATCCTCAATAGTAGTTAAATCATCACTACCAAATTTCAGAACGTATGGTTCCAATCCAAGCTTAAAAAGAATACGTTCAATTTGTTCTAAAATAGTATGATTATTATATACAATAAAAATTTTTGGCATTTTTATATCCCCTATAAAATATATGCATTTGTCCCAGAGGGCTTATTATTCTTTATCAACGAACAATTGCGATAAAAATTTCTCCCAATCTATATTTTCCTTTAATTTATCATTAGTCTCTTTATCAAATTTTATTTTTTTACCATTTACAGTAAAATAAAATTCAACACTTTCGATATCATCATGATTGAGCATTACCAACACCTATAATTTTAATTATGTTCCATGTTTTATTGAGTTTAATGGAAATTTTAATACCTTTGTTTTTACATTGCTCTCTGAAAGCAGGCGCCCCCCGCACCTACTATTTTATTTACGCAACATCCTCATACTCATGACGATAATAATCATCTTCACTACCAAATCTTGGAATTGCCTCATCATGAATTTGATCATCTTCAGTTAAAG
>NZ_JAQITD010000034.1 GCF_028618555.1 Bartonella sp. CM31XJBT
TCTGAAAGAAAAGAACTTAACACAAAAACAGGCTAGTCAACTTTTGAAAATGACTCAACCAAAACTGTCTAAACTCTTAAGTGGAGAATTTCGAGGAATTAGTGAAATGAAAATGCTTGAGTGTTTGGCAAAATTGGGAAACGATATAAAGATTATTGTTAATCCGAAAGAAGTTAAAACACTTGAAGGACATTTTGAAGTTGTTTTTTCTTCTTAAACTTCTTTATGATTAGCTTTTTATGGTCTATTCATACATGGCAATTGTTTATAAAAAATGGTCAAATGAATCACGTATAAAAGTGTGGATTCTTGAGTGGATTCATATAAAATAATTACAAACAAACTATTGACTTTATTGTATTTTTGTTTATAATGTCCTTCAACAAGTGTAACCATCCGACGACCGTTTTCAACATCAATGCTCCCTTCATCACTGTAATAATCAAGATCATTATGGTGAACACCTTCATGAGAGCTACCATCCCTTGCCCAATCTGCACTCAGCTCTGTCCAATGAGATTTGGGAAACATCTGCTTAGCTACTTCTAACGGCTTGCGGTCTACATACCACAAACGTTGCGCATCGGTTAAATTCGGTTGCACCGCTGCACTATCCCAAACCATCTTTAACGGGTCTAAACGCGTAATTACCGGTTCACCATCGAGGCTGTTCTCATAATCAAGCCGTGTATCAGTCCACCCCATGCCGCAGATAACCGCATCTTGGAAAGCATCACTATCAGCGTATTCTGCATGCGCCATGTCCCGAAACCATTCTGCCGCACCGGTAAGCAATTCACTAGGCAATGCCTTCCCTACTTGACGGGGAATAAACTGCACTTCGCGCTTGTTATTACGCTCTGACCCCACAACGGCATTGACCAATGGGGCAATACGATTAAAGGTCATAACGGGGCGGCGTTGCTTTTTTAACGCCGATAAATCTTCTTCATTCCATTGATCACCATTGTAAAAACCAAAATCCTCCCGCGCATGTTCACGCCATTTATTCACATGCTCCACATCTTCTTTGTACCAGCTCACAAGCTTGCGAAATAAGCCTTCTGTCGACAAATCTGATGCGTTACTTTCTTTATCTAAATGCTCTTCATCATACATCATTCTGCCATCCATGAGGTACTCTCATATTCCGTTCTGCCGCTATAAGCTGGTCGCTTTTGTATTTCTTTTGGTGGTTTGTATGAAATACACATCAGTCCAAAGGCATCTGCCCCATGACTGGACCAATCGTGCTCTGCTCCCAAGCCAATATTGCGCTTCTCATCCCATTTCTCGTGATACCAGTTCAGTGCCTTACGTCCTGCTACCGTCGTCTTTTCATTAAACCAAACAGAAGGCA
Source organism: Bartonella sp. CM31XJBT (assembly GCF_028618555.1). Classification (GTDB taxonomy): domain Bacteria; phylum Pseudomonadota; class Alphaproteobacteria; order Rhizobiales; family Rhizobiaceae; genus Bartonella. The sequence goes on from NZ_JAQITD010000034.1 coordinate 1,361, forward strand.
AAACACGGCGGACTGTTTCTATACGTATCTTAACAGCTCCTGCTCCCTGATTAGGGATAACTTTTGTTTGAAAGCCTGCCTGTTTAAGAGCGCTCTCAAAACTCACATTGTGCACACGGTCTCTGGTTGCCCCATCATGGGGGAGAACCATCAATGCCTTCTCATAACCATTTTGACGCAACCAACCGATATGCTCTGACAACGGTTGTCCCTGTGCTTCGTAATAATCAAGCACTCTGATCTCTCTACCAACAAATTGCGCTATCCATATCGCTGTGGCATCTGCCTTGGCGCCCGTGCCCCCAATATCCCAAAAGGCACGTATCTGCATTAAAGGATCACGAGCAACGCGCCCTATCCGCCCCTCTTGCTCGGCTGCCAACATTTCCTTTTGATAATAAGCGCCTTGAACCGCTGTAAGATAAGCCCCTTCCCAGATATGCTTATAGGTCTCTGGACGGTTTCTCAGATCATCAAGCCGCGCTTCATTCAAGATCTTGGGAAACTTCGGGTTGTCTGACCAGTTGATCTCAACACGTTTGATTGCCTCATTGTCTGAAAAGCGAAACCGCTTCTCAACGGGGGCATTCTCTCGCAACGGGTTCCATGTCACCCATAATTCTGCATTCCAATCTTTTCCTTCTTCACGCAAAGTCGGTATAAGCGTCTGCCAAGCCGTCTCTGTAACGGGCTCTGCCTCATCAACCCAACAAAGCAAAATCCGCCCCATAGACTTGATACTGGCTATATTGCGGTCAAGACCAGAAAACTGAAAGGCTATACGACCATCTATCGACTTAATCGACGACTCCCCAACCTTGTAATAGTCCTTTAAAAAGTCGTGCGCTTCAATGACGCGTTTAATCTCCTCCAATGAACTTTCTGCCAAAGAATTCTGAAACTGACGTGCACAAAGTATAGTGCCCGATATCCCTTGCATACCAAATTGATAGCCTTTTAAAGCAGCCATCAAGGCAAATGATCTTGTCTTTCCAGACCCTCGTCCACCCCAAGCAGCACGCACCAAAGCCTTATCTGTAAAAATCGGTATAAGCTTTGGAACAATACTAATCTGTCGTGTTGTCATTGACCAAAGGCGCGATTTCTACACGCGTTATCACCTTAATGGCTCCCCCATCTTCACCTGTTACCTGTAAAGGCAACACCTTACCAAGCAACGCTAAATAAGCAGCGGGGCATTCCATAGCCTGTTTTTCCAAATAAGAAATCAAACCATCCTTGCCAATTTTATTCCCAGCATTCTCAGCAGCCTTAACCACTGCTTCTTTTAAAATGCGCGTCATCTTATTCGGAACGCCTTTGACACGCCCTTGACCTGCCTTTGGGGGTATACGCTTTTTAATGGGTTGTGGAGCCTGCTGTGTATTTTCTGATGTCATAAAATACGCCCTCCAGATAATAAAAAACCCCGCATTTGCGGGGATTCCAAACTGCACTGTCCCTCGTTTAGATACAATACGACCAAGTACAGTGCTGTCATTAAATACGATTTGCTACACTTTGTCAACACTAAAATAACACATATTGATAATTTCAAAAGGAATCAGTTAAACAGCACTTATGAATAATTAAGGGTTCAAAATGATGAAATCATTATCCATAACACGCATCATAACATTTATAGCTTTCTTTTCTATATCAGCGCTACCTGCATCAGCGTCATTTGGATTTATAGACAAATTGACGCGTATGTTTACAAGTGTAGATACTATAGAGAAGTATAATCAACTTTACAATAAATACGTAAGTGAATCATATATTGGCTCTATGCATTCTGAAAAGGTACGCAAAGCAGAAGAACTTTCACTCAGAAATGGCGGAGAATATTCATTTTTTAACAAGGAAGATATATTGTATCGTCACATATCAGTTGTTGGTTGTGCATCCCTTATGAGTTTATTGCGGGGTGATTATAATAAGGAGATGTCGCAAATGGATCTACCCAATGTAATAAAGCGTTTACGCGATGAATATGATTGGAGTGAAAGAGATTTTATGTGGGCATACGACGTGGTCAATGATAACGAGGATCCAATGATTTATTATGCAAAAAAATTTATGACGGCTATAGATAAGCGTTACGATTTCAGAAAAGAACAAGTAGATAACATAGTATCTCACGTGAAAACAAATGATCATAAATGGTTAAAGGAACTCAGTGAACATTGCGGAAACTTACGAAGGATATACTATATAATGCAACCGTAATAGAGCTTGTCATTTACGATCAAAATGTTTCTGAAGCACGTTAAGAGCAACACGTAATGAATTCACAAGGTGTGGTAGCATTTGATCTTCTATAACGAGGCACTGTAGCGCTGCATAAAGGTTATATTGTCTATAGAGGCATTGGGCTTCTTTTAGTGCCTCTTGCGTGTTTATAAACTGCTCTGTTGCAAATTCTACCCATTTATCTCTTGCCTTATCATCAGATGATGATGGCATTTCGTCATAAATTGCATTAGGCAAGCCTTTTGCGCAAAGGTAATTATTCCTTATCTGTAAATACTGTTGCGCGGCGTCATATTGCTCTTGTGTAAGCACGCCTTGTAAACAAAGCCGCCCTATATAAGACCCAGAAAGTGGATTTTTTGCCTCCTGTAGCGTTAAACCGAAGCGCTTTGCACGCATTTCTATTGCCAATTTATCAACGGCTTCACGCGGTGCTTTTGCACGTGATATACGTCCGTTTGGTTCTCTTACCTGCCCTGCTATTTTAGGGCGTCCCCTTTTTTTATTTTTTTTCATAACACCGCCTTTTATTTAAAAAGGAACACTGTCATTCATAACGGTATGGGGCGTATCAAGAGGTCTGTAAATGCTTCTGTCATAAGCAGATGACTGATCTTGATTATCATCATTTTTGCCATCTAAAAGCTTTAACTCGCCTTTGTACTGAGGCAATATGACTTCTGTTACATAGCGATCAACACCGTTTTTATCTTGCCATTTACGGGTTTGTAGTCGCCCCTCGATATAAACTTTGCTGCCCTTATTCAGATACTGGAGAGCTATTTTTGCAAGATGTGGATTAAACACCACAATGGAATGCCATTCGGTTTTGTCTACTTTCTTATTGGTTGCCTTGTCTGTATAGCTCTCAGACGTTGCCATTCGAAAATTGACCACCTCGATGCCAGATGACATTGTTTTGCTTTCTGGATTGGCACCTAAATGACCAATTAACATCACTTTATTAAGCATTTGCTTTCTGTCCTTTAATGGAAAATAGTACTTAGAACAAAACATAACTCACAACTGATGGTAGTATAACACATTATGGTGTATTTTTACAAACAGAATTTATCATAACACACTGAATCTACAGTATGAATCCCATTTTTATTTTACTTAACAGCTTGCATTTTGATACGTTTTGTGCAATAAAGAGATGTTCTTTTATATTTCGATTGGTTATTTTAATCGTTTATTTGGATCGCTAGCTGTTTTGATAATAAAAGCCGTGTCTTAAAGGACGCGGCTTTTTTTATGTAAATTCTAAGCAACATAAATAAGGGGCGGAGGGTATCTTCTGGTCGTATAGACTTTTCAAAGCTTAGAAGAAATGTATCTATTCAAGCTTACACCATTTTCGGCAGCTTGTATTGCAAGTTTTCTATGGAGTTCTGGTGGGATTCTTAATTGAAACTTACCACTATATTTACCATGCGACAAAGGCACAGGAACTTCTTCTCCGTTATGTTGCATGTCCTCAACAACTTCTGAAACAAGATCCATAATGCCTTTTAAAGCCTTCTCTGCTTGAGATGCTAACCATGAAAGGGATGGGAATTCTGCACACAATCCGACATATTCCTGATCTTCTTGCGACCACAAAACACGATATGTATAATGATTACTGTTCATGTTTTATCCTTTCTATCGCTTGCAATACTTGTTTGACTTGGTAGGCTTTTGCCTTATTGCCAGAATCTTTTTGAATATTCACACGCGGGTCACCAAGCCACGGGGTTTTAAACACAAAGTGACTCGTACCACTGTTCCGTGGTTCTCCAAAAAAATGTACACACACAGCCAACAAATCTGAAAACTTAATGTTCCTTGGTGATGCTTGCATCAAGCTGATTATTTTTTCAACTTTATTGTTCATAACCAATAATAGTATCACTATTAATCCTAGTCAATCATTTTATAAACCTTCCCAGTTAATCATTTTAAACCTTCCTAGTTAATCATTTTAAATCTATTGAATAGAGGCTTTTATGTATACAAGAAAAACTATCAGAAAAAGTTTTGTTGCGTTAAACAAAAAAAGAAAGCCGTGTCTTAAAGGACGCGGCTTTTTTGCTATAAAGCAGCCCCCCGCGCCGTTATTTTATTTACGCTGCTTTATTTTCAACAATCTTTACAACGGTATCGTTTTCATAAATTTCACAATCTTCAGGAATTCCATATACATAGTAAATGTTTTGCTCAACATATGAATAATCATTTCTTTTTAATCTTGCATTGCCATGTACCAAACCTCTAATGGTGTGATAACCAGTCACTTTAGCATTGCCATAAACAGAACCGTAGACCTTAACATACCCACCCACGCTAGCATTGCCATAAACCTTGCCATAAATTTTTGAAGAGCTACTTACAACAGCATGATCATAAACCTCAGCCTTGCTATAAATGCGTGCACTTCCTGTTAATTTTGCATTCCCATAAACCCTTGCATATTGATAAACCCACACCTTATCAGAAAGATGCGCATTATCATAAACATGAGCTCCAAAATACACGCGGGTTTTATCATATACATGCGCATTGCCATAAACAAAACCACCAATGACAGCGTTGCCATATACCCTTGCATTTTCATAAACACGACCAGATTTTACAACACAAGCATTATCATAAACCCAGCAATTGCCATCATGAGAAAGGTTATCTTCCTTTTCAATAAAGCCGCCTAAATCACCAGCTTTAACATCAGCAAAGTCTTTTAAAGCACGAATGCGGTATAAAGTAATCCCTTTAACGTGACTTTCATTTATAAGCTCATATTTTTTAGATACATTTTTAGTGGTCATAGGTAGCTCCCTAATCTAATATTCAAACAAATTTTTAAATGAAATGGTTATAAGGAGGCGCCCCCGCCGCGCCCGCGCCGTTATTTAAGCTGTTTTCCTATGAGGACGACACATAACAAAGCAAATTTCACCATAAGGAGAAAGGCGTTCTGTATAAACATTATTCATTGTGTCACCACAAATATTCTTAGTAACAATAGCCATGCCACATGCATTGGCATTTTCATAAACATGCACTTTACTTACAATTTTTGCACTATCGAAAACATGGGCATTATCATACACATGGGCATTGGCAAAAACCTTTGCTGAATCGTAGACGCGAGCATTACCATATACAAAACCACCAACACCTGCATTGCCATAAACCTGCGCATTTTCGTAAACACGACCAGGGCTCACAACAATGGCCTGATCACCAACCCAGCAATTACCATCATGGGAAAGATTTTCTTCAGATTCAATATAGCCACCAAGTTGACCAGCTTTAACATCACCAAAATCTCTTAACGCCTTAATGCGATAAAGTTTTTTACCCTCACGAAGAATTGTTTGATTGGTGAGTTGATATTTTTTGACAGAATTCTGCATAATAAATCCTTACGAAATTAGGTTTTTAATTGACAGCCCATAAGGGCGCCGGGCGCTAAAAACACGGTCGTAAGTCCGCCGCTATACTTTCCCCTCGCGAAGGGTATTGTATGGTATAGCTACACCCGACAAAATCGTTATATGCCAATGATAGCATAAAAGAAAGTCAGTATTTTGAAGATGGGAAAAACCTTACGTGGTTTAACCGCTTACGATTAAGTGTTTTTAGCACTTGCCAACCTTAATAAACGAACCTTTCCTTAATGTCAATACGTATTTTTTATTTTTTTCACTTTTTTTCATTTTGATACCTACCTAATTGAATACCAAGTGCTTTTAAATTTTACTTTTGGTTTTTAGTATAAAATGTAGTGCGTAAATGGACATGTTTATTAAACTGCGTGTATGCAACATGAGAAAGAATGAATAAACTAAAAAAAAGTACCAAATAACGATATCTAAATACCAAAATACAGTATAACTATTTGGAAAAATTAAAACGACAAGTGCTAAACTTATTAGCTTTAAAAGTCTGTGCAAATACTGTTGTAAATCACGTGTTAATGTCTTCCAACCTGTTGTATTGCCACGTTTGTATTTTGGATTGTTCTGCAACTCAAAAGGAATATGAGAATTGCATAAAATTACAAAAATATTTGTTATTATTATCAAACCAAAAGATGCAAATATCAAAATACCTTGGATAAAATAGGGATTTTTTTTAATTCCTAGAAAGCATAAAAATATAAAAATTATAATACCAAACAAGGCTCTTAGCTGCTTATCTGTAAACATATTTATTTCCTGCGGTTTTCGATAATTTTTTGATCTCTTTATTGATCTCGTCTATAAGAGGTTCGTAATTGAGAACGCTTTTCGGAATACCACCCCCATATATCCAAGCTTTCACTTGCGCCTTGGTACTGTAATCAACATTCTCAGGCATCTCATGATACTGACCACCGTCAAATTCTTCGTATTCTCTTGTGCCATCATCATATTCGTAAAGGTTATAAAAATGTTCTGCTACCCCTAATCCCCATGGTGCATGCCCCACCGCCGTTGCAACCCACTTTTTTTGCCGTTTCTGTTTACGTTTTTTTAAAAACATCTGGTTTAATATCCCCTATCTAAATCCATAACTTTACCAATGGGTTTATTTGCCTCAAAATGGACCGTACAGAAGCGTTTTTAATTTCAATGTGGTTTTTATCACAAAATCTTTAAATCGATCTGTACGGTGCCTTTCTGTCAATTTAAACGCATCTCTATTCTCAAAATCATCAGCAAATTTCACTACTTTGCTGTTTTTTCGGATCCTTTTAAATACGATTTCATGACTGATGCTCCCGAAAAAAGCTCTATTTCTGATCCATAAGTGTCTTTAAGCGTAGATCGCTGTTGGGGGTATGCTAAATCTTTCTGAAAGCTTATTTGCGAAATTGTTTGATGATGATTTATAGCATGCGGTTGCATATAGTTTTTCCGTTTCTAATTTTTTGTGTTTCTTAATTACCAATCCATATTCTGGATGCGTAATCCAATTATCCCAAGCGCTTTGCCAATCGCGTTCATTTGCATTTCGACATGGGTTGGATTTTGAAAAGCGTACAAATTTTTCAAATTCTGATAAGGCTTCATCATGCGTTAATCCTTGTTCAGTTGCGTATTGAAAATCGGGTTTGAAATCTTCTAGTATTCTTTCAACGTCTTGTTTTTCGCTTGTTTTCTTAGTTTCTTCAAAAAAGTTTGCTTTCTCTGGAAAATAAGCAGGCATCATCGTGTCAAAGATTTCTGAAAGTTTTTTTCCAACCTTTTTAACTTTTCGTGAAGGCAATTTCGCAATCATCGCTTCGTTAATTTGCCATCGGTTGTTAGCTTCGTTTGAAAGATTGATATTTTGCTCGCGAATGATTGGTTGTTTGGTTTCTATCGTTTTGATTTGTTCTGATTGAACATCATCACACTCGATTGGCTCGTCAACAAAATCGTTTGTTTCTAAATTTTCAAAATCAATTTCTCTTTTTGATAAAATAATATTTTTATTTTTTTTGTTATTGTTAATGTTATTGTTATTGTACCCTCTTGAAGAATCTTCAAGACATCTTGAAGAATCTTGAAGACTTCTTAAAGAATCTTGAAGCTCTCTTGAAGATTCTTCGTGGTTTTTATGTTTTCTAGTATTGGCGGCTTTTGCTGCTCTTTCTGCAAACTTATTTAAAGTTTCGTCTGAATTTTTTAATTCTTCTTCAACATCTGAACACCACAAATGACCATCTTCTGAAAGAATAATGTGTCCAGATCTAAATAAGTAATCTAATGCCTTCTGAAATCTTTTTACTGAACAACACGTAAAATGAGATAATATTTGCGCATCATTTACAAGAGGCTCTCTAGTGCGCAACATTTGCAATCGCAATCGCATATAAACATTGCCTTCAATTGCGGGTAAACAAGCAAGATCAAGAAGCCACTTGTCTGCAAAAAGCCTCGTCCATGGCAACTTAGTTGACATACTTCACCTCCCTTTCTTTATTATTATTGCAAGTGAAATTATCTAGCTCTTCAGTGACGTTATTGAGTTCTTTTTCAACTTCTGAATTCCACAACCCACCATTGTCTAAACGTATGATGAATCCACCTTCAATCAAGGAATTCAAAGCTGCTTCAAACTCTTCTACTGGATAACCAACCCAAAAAGCTAATACCGTTAAGTCCTTTAAAATAGGTTCACCAGTATGGAGCATTAGAAGTCGCAACATGACATAGATACATTTCTCGGTCGGCGACAAACAACCAAGAGTAAGAAGCCATTTGTCTGCAAAAAGCCTCGTCCATGGTAATTTAATGGACATACCCCAATTCCCTTTCTTTAACTAAATATAAAATTGCTAAAGCATCTGCTTCGTTATCATCTTTCGGATTGTGCCCTTTTGCACGCACCGCCTTAATCATCTCTTCTTTCGACGCATTCCCCTTGCCTGTCGTCGCTTTCTTAATCGTACTTACTGGTATCCCCTCATACGGTATCTGATGCTGTTCACACCACGCCGTTAACGTTGCTAACAAACCACCGTAAACATGCGCTGCATCTGTACCTTTATGACGCCTCACCTCTTCAAAATACACCACGTCAATTTGACCTGCTGTCTGCTTTATTTCTGATAGCCATTGCTTAAAGCGCAAGTAACGCATTCCACCGCCTTCAAAACGGCGCGATTGAAAATTCACGGTACCACTGAACATGTCACCACTTGCACCACGTATCGCCCACCCCGTTTTGGTACCTAGATCAAAACAAAGAATCGTGTTA
>NZ_JAQITD010000035.1 GCF_028618555.1 Bartonella sp. CM31XJBT
AACATTTTTCATAAAAGTCACTGCTTCTTGTGAAAGTGACGGAACCTCTACTTTTAACTGTTCACGCTCCCGCGTAAAACTATCCATATGTATCTCATAAGAATTCTTATAAAAGGATTGAAGCTCTCTCATAATAGAAACAGCAATAGGAACATTGTAAAGCGCTTCTTTTCGTTCTTTTCCTGTAGATTTGAGTTTATCGATTAAACGATCTGATCCACGCAGCTCACCAGCTCTCTCTGGAGACTTAGCTAGAATATCAGGAAGTTTATCGCCTTTACCTGCTAAAATTGTTTGCTCAATCCTAAGCGCAGCCTCTTGCGGATCTTTATAAATAGATGCTAAACGACTGTTTAATCTTTTAAACATATCAACATAAGATTTTTTATTTCTAAGAGCGCTTAGCACCTTCTGTTCTAGATTAGAGTTATCCGTATAAGCAGCAAGGTATGGCTCTCGTTCTGTTGCTTTTGATGCAACATTCAACTCTCTTTGCGATTGTTCAACCTTGGGCTCTTGTTTTTCAAGTTTACTGAAAGCTGTCTTTGTATTCTCCAAAAGGGTCGTAATTTTCTCCTTTTGTTTTTGCGATAATTCTTTATTGGTCTCAATGTAAGAGGAGACTTTTTCTCCTAGACCTTGCAAAACGTCAACATTTTTATTTTTTGTAAATTCAGTAAGGTTCTTACGAATAAGCTCAGACAGTAATTCAGAAGTACCATAAAGTGCCTCAATTGATGCCTTTGTCATTTCCTCTCGCGTGATACAGTCCCAGTTGATATTATAACCAGCTTCACGAGCAAGTTGGCCAATAAATTCACGCTGAGTACGTCCATTTCCCTCTCGAAACGGATGCAACGCATTTATTTCACCCATGTAATATCCAGCTCTCTGGCTGAATTTATCCGCATCAAGACCACGCAGATATTGTTCTTTTGCAAGCTGCTGTGTAATCTTCGGTGCGTAGCTTTCAATCTGATGATGATAAGCAAATAAACACCCCCCTTTGGTAATATCTATTGAACGGATCTCTCCTGCCCATTCATAGACGTCACCAAATAGCTTCTTGTGAATGTCTTTCATATGATTGAGATCAAACTTACCCCTAATAGGAGTACGCTTAAGTTCAAGAGATCTTGCATAAGTGAGAGTAGACTCTACAGACTTTAGCGTAGCTTTATCTTTAATACCAAACCGATTATACATCACACCAGTTTCAGCATCAGTATAAGGATCAACGCCTCCTTTATACTTCTCCACGGTTTACCCGCTCTATATAATCTTCGATAATATCACTTATTTCAAGTTCACCTATAATATAACGCTCTACTTGAGCAACAACTTGTGAATCTGGTTCCAATCCCTCTAAACGTTGGCTTGCTAATGCATTTTTAGCATCAAAGCGACGTCGTTTAATCTCCTCTTCACTCAACATAAAATTCTCCTTTGTTGATATTTATTATAGCTTAAATAAGCTATAGAAGCAAGTTTTCATTCCTTACCTTACCGTATCACATCTTTTGATATTGCACGCGCTATCGCATTGATTTGCTCCTGTTGTCTCTGTTGCAAGAATTTAACTGCTGTTTGAAGCTCGTTCACAAGCTTTTTATCTTGCGGCTGATTTTGGGGTATTGCTTTTGACAAGTCAAAGTCTTGTTTATGAATGGCATCCTGTCCAAAACGCTTATCTAAAGCACTTTGTAGCTTTAAAAACTCTTGATTGATCTGCTCTGGTATCTTTGAATAACTATCACGACCAGCTTTAACATTTTTCATAAAAGTCACTGCTTCTTGTGAAAGTGACGGAACCTCTACTTTTAACTGTTCACGCTCCCGCGTAAAACTATCCATATGTATCTCATAAGAATTCTTATAAAAGGATTGAAGCTCTCTCATAATAGAAACAGCAATAGGAACATTGTAAAGCGCTTCTTTTCGTTCTTTTCCTGTAGATTTGAGTTTATCGATTAAACGATCTGATCCACGCAGCTCACCAGCTCTCTCTGGAGACTTAGCTAGAATATCAGGAAGTTTATCGCCTTTACCTGCTAAAATTGTTTGCTCAATCCTAAGCGCAGCCTCTTGCGGATCTTTATAAATAGATGCTAAACGACTGTTTAATCTTTTAAACATATCAACATAAGATTTTTTATTTCTAAGAGCGCTTAGCACCTTCTGTTCTAGATTAGAGTTATCCGTATAAGCAGCAAGGTATGGCTCTCGTTCTGTTGCTTTTGATGCAACATTCAACTCTCTTTGCGATTGTTCAACCTTGGGCTCTTGTTTTTCAAGTTTTGAAAAACTTGTCTTTGCTCTATCCCAAAGGGATTCAATCTTCTCTTTTTGTTTTTGTAACCATTCTTTATTACAATCAACATAAGAAGCAATTTTTTCTCCTAAACCTTGAGAAACATCAATTCCTCTATTTTCTGTAAATTTGGCAATATAATCCCGATAATCAGGAGATTCAGAAAAATCGAGAGTGGTTGTTTTGACACCAGATCTAGAAAGAGCTGCTACCAATTTTTCATAGGTATTTGCACGATCTGATTGCTTGATAGCACCAACAAAAGAAGGATCACCACGCTCTATTAAATCAACATTAAAAATGTTTCTTTTAATTTCTTTATTATTAACAAAAATAGTTTCTTTGTTTTGACTAATAGATATCTTATCACCAAGCTCAATACGAGCCCCATCTATCGCAGAGGGAAGATTTACACCATAAACACGTTCAATTCCACAGAAAGTTGCTATATCCGCATAAGGTGTTTTGGTTTTGGCAGTTTCACTAAAAGAAGCATACCCAGCTTCTACAAATTCACCAGTGATTGTACCTTTAACCTGTTTGTGTTCGTGTAATCGAACGTTTTTAAAATCCTCTTCGGCTACATAAAGATGTGACTGATGCCTATGTCGAGACATTGCAACATAGGAGAGATGTTGATCCATAGATGAGGAGGCTAAAACAAAGACATTATCAACGGTAACTCCTTGACTCTTATGAACCGTAGCCGCATATCCATGATCAACGTTTTGATAAGTCTGATTGGAGAAAACAACTTCTTGACCAGAGTCAAGACGCACTTTTAAAAGCGGTTTTCCTCTTTCATTTTGTGTCGACAAAACAGTTCCCAACATACCATTTTTAACTTTTTGCTTTCCTAATTCTGTGGCATATCTTTCTTCAAATTGAGCATTTTCAAGAAAGATAATTCTGTCACCAACAACAAATTCCCTATGCCCCTTAAGAGTATCAAAATTTGTAACGCTTGCACTATCTTCAGATTTAAGTAAACGAGCATCTTTAAGAGCAGTTCGAATTTCTTCATTTAATTTTTTTACAGACGCATTCGTATGAGCAAGAACAAGTAATTCGTCACCCCGTAAAGTTTTTCCTTCTTCCAGAGCTTTTTTTTCAACTTTTCTTCGTGTATTCATCCAATCTTTAACAAGAGTATTTATGGCTTGATCACGCGTTTTAGTCTCACGAATGAATCCTCTATTTTTATAATGATCTAAAGCTTCCTTTACTTGTCCACGTGCAAACTGTCGTGATGCATCTTGCCCCCATTCTTCTTTTTGTCTCCTAATACCGGATAATTCTACATAACCAATATTATCAACTACAGCGCGAAATGCCGCTCCAGCCTCAATGGGTTGCAACTGCATATTATCACCAACTAAAACAATTTTTGCGCCTGCTTTTTCAACTTTTTGGACAAAATGCGAAAGTTGTTTTGAAGAAACCATTCCAGCTTCATCAATGACAAAAACATCACCAACCCGTAATTCATCTTTCTTATTTTTCCACGCTAATTCCCACGCAGCAAGAGTTTTACTTTTTATCTTTGAAGATTCTTCAAGACCTTCCGCAGCCTTACCCGCAAGAGCTGCTCCAAACACACGCTTCCCACTATTAACCCACGCAATATTTGCGGCTTCCAATAGAGTGGATTTTCCAGCACCTGCATAACCAACAACCGCAGCAATACCTTTATCATCTGTAATATGTTGAACGGCTAATTTTTGTTCTTCTGAAAATTTAAATCTATTACTTTTATCTTTATTCTCAACAGACTTTATTGCCTCTAAAACCTGTCTATCTTTTACACCGTGTCCTGTCGTTTGAGACAACGAAACAACACTCCGCTCCATATCATATTCGGTTTTTAATATTTCCTTTGTGGAGTAAATCACTTTATGAGGATTGGAATGATCTTTAATTTTAATCAGGTTGTTACTTTGTTCTAAGCGCACCATAATATCATTAAAGTCATTTGAATTATCAACATATCTATTAATGATCTTAGCAAGATCACCACGATTAAATGTCGACTTCTCAAATGAAATCAACTTCAATACTTCATTAGGGTTTTCTTTAATTTTCTCTACAGATCTCTGTTTTATTTTTTCATTGGCTTGTACCGCACTGCTAGCAAGTCCTTTTTTACCCATTGCATAAGCAGATTGCCCCAAATGAATGGTCGGTTCTATGGATAAACCACGCTCTTTGTAAGAACGCATATCTACTTTTATATCATGACCCGCAAGTGCAAGATGCCTCGTTGCAATCTCACCCCATGAGTTTCGTAAATCCTTCAATGCATCTTTATGACCTATGACGGTTTCATAAACTATACGCTCTTCTTTTCTTATAGCATTCCCTTGTCTATCACGAATAGTAACAAGAGATTTTTTTACTGTTCCATCTTCATTTAAGACAGCTATTTTTTTGGGACCAAAACCATTTTCTAAAACTGGACGTAAAGTATGCATAATATGCACATGTGGATTTCCTTCCTTGTCATGATAAACCCAATCAGAAACAAGACCACGTGATGAAAAATTTTCTTTTACAAAGTCTCGTACAAGAGAAATATTTTGATCTCGTGATAACTCTAATGGCAACGCTATAACTATTTCTCTTGCCAACTGTCCATTCACGCGCTCACTATTTTGCACAGTGTTCCACAGCCATTCACTTTTTTTATCATTTGTATCAAAATAACTGAGTTGTTGTGTAATCCATTTTGGAGAACCTTCTGGAATATTCATTTCTGAATGTACAAGGTCTCTATCTTTATCATATCTATGCGTATGAGATCCTTCTAACTCATCAAACATCCTTGTCCTATGGCGATAGGCAGCCGCCGAAATTGCTGATTTTCCAGCACCAATAATTTTAGCTTGTAAATGTGTACTTGCCATAAGATACAATTACCAAAAATTGTGTTTATTTCACAGAAATAATCTATAGCATAAAACGTTTTATTTTAAAACGTATAATTGCGCCTTCAAAAATCTTTAAAAAAGACATTTTCAGGAGCGCATAAAATGCGCACTATTAAGTATTGTTATTGGAGATTTATTCTGTTAAGTAAAAATAAAGATTAACAAATAAAAGAGAATTTGAAATGTCACGTAAATCTTTAGAAAAACTTATGGAAGAGAAAAAAGCTCTTGAAGAAAAAAGTAAAAAACTTCTTGAAAGAATTAAAGCTGCTAAAAAACAAGAAGGAGAAAAAATTGCACTATTAGCAGCTGAAGCGGGATTAACAGAATTAAACATAACAAACGATCAATGGAAAAATATTTTCGAGGAGATTAAAGCCCGATTTCAAAAAGAACAGCAAAAAACTGAATAATCTTGGTAACTCTATAAAATCACTAAGACGCATTGAAAAAAGGAGGAGATTTTTGAGTGATGAAATAAGACGTAAAGATGCACGTGAAAAAATTATTCTAGGCGGTCTTGTCGTAAAGGCTGGTCTTAAAAATGCCGATAAGTCTTTCATTTTAGGATGTTTAATTCATGCGGCAAAACTTGATATAAATTCAAATGAATATAAAAAATTACAAAAAATAGGACAACATTCTTTTACTGATACGCGGGGTCAAAATGATAACCAATCTAAATCGTAAACAAATCATATTTTTAATATGCCCTTTTCTCTTTTCAATCATAATTCTTTTTCTTGTAAACATAACAATAAATAACATTACAGAAAATGGAACGACTCCCGATGCTTATTGGTTTGTTCGTTCAAAACCTCTTGATATTCTCGTCCTTATTGCACTTTCATGTTCTTCATTTATTCTATTACAAAAAAGACATATAAGAAAAAATATCACCATAGCATCATTAATCTCCTTTTGTCTTTTTGCTGCCTACTACAGTATAAATGAATATATAAGACTAAGTCCTTATGTAGGACAAAATAACATGACATGGGCTGATGTTTTTCCTTTCTTTGATAGGATGGTTTTGAGCGGTTCAATCATTGGTATTATTATCCTTGGTTTCACGATGAATCTATCGTTGCCAAAAAAATCGCCTTTGAAAAAATCAAAAAATACGATCTTCGGCGACTCTCAATGGATGAATATAAAACAACTTGAAATGATCTTTCCAAGTGATGGTGAAGTAGTTATAGGAGAGCGCTATAGAGTCGACGAAGATGTTGTTAAAGATGTCCAATTTAATCCCAAAGACAAAACAACATGGGGGAAAGGTGGTAGCCAGCCATTGTTAACATACAAACTTGATTTTGATTCAACTCATATGTTATTTTTTGCTGGTTCTGGTGGTTATAAAACAACCAGCAATGTTATTCCAACTTGTCTCAAATATTCCGGTCCACTGATCGTTTTTGATCCTTCAACTGAAATTGCTCCAATCGTTGGAGAAGCACGACATAAATTAAACGAAAATACCGTACATGTTCTTGCTCCTCATGGAACTTCAACAAAAACTTTTAATCCTTTAGATTGGTTATTAGATGAAAGCATTCCAGCCTATGAAAGAGAAGCGGGTTTAGTTGAAATTGCTAGACTCCTTCTTTCCGAAAACCATAAATCAACTTCAACCGATCAATTCTTTGTATCACACGCACATAATTTATTAACAGGACTACTTGCACATATCGTCTTTTCTGATGAATATGAATTTGAGAGAAAAAACTTAAAAACTCTTCGTATGATTGTATCAGAGCCAGAACCATCCGTGATTGGAAAATTGCAATCGATACAATCAAATTCTTCATCGCAATTTATCCGTGAAACCCTTGGGGTCTTTACCAATATGGCACCGCAAACTTTCTCTGGTGTTTATGCTACTGCTTCTAAAGATACCCAATGGCTTTCCCTCGCTAACTATGCAAACCTTATCAGTGGTGACGACTTTAAAACAACTGATGTCGCAAAAGGAAATATCGATATCTTTTTGAATATTCCGTCCAAAATTCTAAAATCTTACCCTGGTGTGGGACGCATTCTTGTCGGTTCTCTTCTCAAAGCTATGGAAGCTGCAAATGGAAACTATGAAAAAAGAGTCCTCTTTGTTTTAGATGAGATTGATCTGTTAGGATATATGAACATCTTAGAAGAAGCTCGTGACCGTGGGCGTAAGTATGGAATATCTCTCATGCTCTTTTACCAATCTGTAGGACAAATTGAACGTCACTTTGGTTTATCAGGCGCTATGGCATGGTTTGAAAGTTGTGCTTTTGTAAGTTATGCCGCTATTAAAGATATTAAAACGGCTGAAAATATATCAAAGGCATGTGGTAAAATGACTGTTGAAGTGAAAGGATCAAGCAAATCTCTAGGAACATCAGGAGCAAAAGGGACTGAGAGTCTCAATTTCCAGCAGAGACCTTTAATTTATCCTCACGAAATTACCCAAGACATGCGAAAAGACGAACAGATCATTCTCATGCAAGGGCATCCCCCTATTCGTTGCGGACGTGCCATATATTTCAGAAGAAATGATTTAAGGGCTCTTGCTAACAAAAATAGATTTGCCCCTAAATAATAATATCTCCTAAATAGAACTCACTTCGTTCGTCCATAATCAATAATGAGAGGCTATCCGCCTCTCAAACTCTCTGGAACGCTCACCAAAATCATGACATCAGACCCGCGTTTAATGAGAGGACTAACAATCCTAGGTTATTGATGTCAAGGAAACCCTTACAGGGCGCCTAAAGGCGTCCTTGACAAAGAACCTAACGTCTTGTTTCGTCCATCTCACGCGGCTCCGAAATCATGATTAGAAGGAGAGCTTTTAAGGGTGCCTACACAGCACCTTATAGTAGGGAAAAAAACATTTGATTTTTTAACTACGTGAATAAAAAAATTATACCAAATAGATGTAAAATAGTGGAGGTTATGGACGGCTTTGTTGTTTGTGTCATACCTAAAAGGCAAAAATGGATTTGAAAAGGAATGGATTACAATGCCTCAACATCCGATGGCTATAATAGCGAAAAGTAATTTAAACGGATATGATCTCAAGGTATTTTTCATTCTGGCTTCTCGTCTTGATTTCGAAAATCTATTAGTCGTCAATCAAACGGAATTGGCTAAAAAAGTTGGTATTACCAGACATCACTTTAATCGAAGCGTAAAAAGACTAATAGCTATGGATATTCTTTTGGAAGGTCCTCGTATTGGTATTAATAGATCCTACCGTCTCAACCCAAACCTTGGTTGGAAAGGTAGTGCTAAAAACCATAAAATAGCTCTTAGAGAGAACTTTAAAAATCGCATAAAAGCAGCCGGTATTCAAGGTGTATATGAGAATAGCAAACCTTTAGAAATGGACATCAGTAATCAAATAGATCTCGAAGATTATCTTAGATGAAAAATAATTAGCTCCATTTATCCATAAAATAAGAGGCTACCACACCCTCATCAATTCAAAATCTGCTTTAGCCGGCATTTTTGATGTTTAAAATATACAGATACAGAAGAGAGAATAAAAAATTAATAAAAGCATAGTAGTTACACTTCACAATGTTACCATTATTGGTAACATTGTAACTTAAATGAACAATTTCTTTTTGTATTTTATAACTATACACATTACAGTGAAACATGATTTTGTGAGCAACAATCATTATAATGCCTCTCGAGCTTGACGAACATTCTCTAATAAGCTTTTATTTGAAAAGCATAAGATCAGAACCGGGAGGAGCTAGCCGTAATAAGAGTGTGTCATATCCCCAATTGACAGCTAAACTTAGAAATATCAAAACTATATAACCAATGACCATTGCTGTTTGGTGTTCAAAAGGTGCAGAGCCCGCTACATATCCAGTAAAAAAAATAAATAACACTAGTAAACTCCCCCCTGCTATAAACTCTGTTAAAATAATAACCGGTTTACGAATAAGCAAAAGCAAAAGGAAAAGGGAAAAAAGGCAAATTTTCAATATCTTATGTAATATTTTATAAACGATAGAAAACACTCTACGCATTATAGTTATTAAAATTGATTGTTTGAAATTTGGATTTTTCTCTTTTTTATTTAATTTATTAGTAGATAGAGTGTCCATTACCCCCTCCAATATTTTTATCTATAAAACGCTTTATGGCTACATGATACGTTTTATTTTATTCACGATTATTTGTATACCTATATAGATAATTATTTCAATTTTATGATTTTTTAGTGCTTAATGTGACATACGGTTTCTTTATTTTTAATAAAGCAGGCGCCCCCCGCACCTACTATTTTATTTACGCAACATCCTCATACTCATGACGATAATAATCATCTTCACTACCAAATCTTGGAATTGCCTCATCATGAATTTGATCATCTTCAGTTAAAG
>NZ_JAQITD010000036.1 GCF_028618555.1 Bartonella sp. CM31XJBT
TAACGAGACGTCGGTGAACCATTATAGTAAATATCTGAAAGCTTGCCCTCAACGACAACAAATTTGAGCGTCTTGCTGTTTTTGATATCTTGATCAGGAATGTAAAAACGTGCCGTCACATAGCCTTGATCCAAATAAACTTTGGTTAACTTCTTGATTAAGAGCTGAATATCAACAAGACCAATACATCTTCCAACATAAGGCTCTGTTACGGCTGATATAAAGCGCTTTTTGACATGATGCACTCCCTCAACAACAACAGCATGAATGGGAAAACATTGCTTCCCACCCAAAAGCGTTTCTGGATTTTGCTCTGAAGGCGTCTTGATCCTTTTAGGCGTTAAAGACCGTAATTTCTCAATTCTTTCTAATTGCTGCTTCTCAGATTGTTGGCGAGAAAAATTATCGGTTGGGGAATGAAAAATAGCTGAGGAGCGCGCATAAACATTTACACCTGTAAACAAGCCAAAGAAAACAACAATGGCACGAAAAATTCTCAAAAGAGAACTTTGGCGTAAAAATACAGAAAACAATACAGATTGCCCCCGCTTTGCACTATTCATGAAGCACTCTTTAAAAGAACTTCATGGAACCTCTAACAAGACCACTCAAAACAGCCACTGCCCTATGACGCTTTTAACAAAAGCACATGCCTCTGTGAGCAAAAAAGTGACACCCAAAAACTGCTTTATTTTACAAAAAACGCTTTATTTTAACTGCTGAAGATCTCTCCCCCACATTTATATGAAAAAAACCTTTAACCAAAACTGTTTAGCGCGTCAATGGTTAATACATCAATATCCCCAGTTTAATGCTACAATATATTTATCAATAATTAGAGATAAATTCACTCTCCAGCTCCTCTAAACCACTCAACACGCATATAAACGAGACATCATGCGATCAAGAACATCCTGTCGTCAAAAACCATCATAGAAAACAATAAAGAAACCTCTTTTAAAACTTTCTACTCAAATAGGCAAAACTCTCTGTACAGCGCATTAAGCAACCGTTCTCCAAAGACAATGATCTGAGTGATCTGAACAGAAGAGTTTTGTCCAGTGCTGTCAGTGTTGTCAGTTCTTTTTAGAGCCTATATTATTTTTTTAAATGAGAAAAAATTAAAAACATTATATTTCAATATGTTAGCATTTTAACGATACAACCTATATCGACAATACAACCTTAAATACAATCCATAATATATATTTGTCAGTTTGTGTCAGTAAATTAAACTGACAAATTAGATTATTTTAGTGACTCATAAAACCTATCAAAATACTCATTATGATATTTTAAAAGCACATAGTTCATTTGTCTTGATGAACACGTGAAACGAACAGCAAATTTTACTACTTTGCTGATCTTATCCTATGCCATGGGCTGTTGATAAACAGCCTTTTAAACCCCTTTTGAAAAAATATCGGCTTTTTTAGCAGTTTTTTCCCATTTTTATCGTTATTTGCTTTAAATGCATTTAATTGAATTCGTTTTGATTCTTTTGATGATTATTGATCATATCATAAGGCAAGGGATTTTTATTACAATATGCTGCAATCTATTAAGTATGATAACAAACACATCACTTTACACTCCCTTTTACAATCCTATCGTGAACAGGCAACATCAAATGCTCTACGGGGGAAAGTATTTGAAGATTTTGTGACAAAATATCTTATGTATGACCCTCTCCACTATGGGCGATATGAAAAAGTTGAGAGCTATTATGAATGGGCGAAAGAGCGTGAAGGTTGGAATAAAAATGATATCGGCATTGATCTGGTTGCCAAACTTCGCAATCAAGAGGGTTATGTCGCTATTCAATGTAAGTTTTATCAAGCAGATCATCAGATCAGTAAAAAGGATATTGATAGCTTTATCGCGGCATCTGGAAAAGACATCTTTAAATATCGTCTTCTCGTTGACAGCACAGAAGTGGAATTAAGTGACAATGTGAATACCATGATTAAAGGACAAGCGATACCCGTTTATCGCATTGACCTTCGTCATATGGAAAACAGTCGGATAGATTGGCAAATATTTGCAACAAAACAAGAAGTGGTTCTGAAATCAACCAAAGAGCCTCGTTCCCATCAAGAAGAAGCCATCAAGAAAGTCTGTGAAGGTTTAAAAGAAGCAGACCGTGGCAAGCTGATCATGGCATGTGGTACGGGGAAGACTTTCACCAGTTTGAAGATAGCAGAAACCCTTGCTGGGAAAGGCAAGCGTGTTTTGTTTCTGGTCCCTTCTCTGGCTTTAGTCTCACAAACAATCCGTGAATGGACAGCCGATGCACAAGTACCTTTGCGTTCTTTTGCTGTGTGTTCGGATACAAAAGTAGGCAAGCGTCGTAAGAACCAAGATGATATTGTTGGCATGGAAACATCAGATCTTGTTCTCCCTGCTACCACGGATGCCCAAACCCTTGCCAAAGAAGCTTGCGAAAACCTAGCAGATGCAATGACGGTGGTGTTTTCAACTTACCATTCTATCCAAGTGATTTCAGATGCGCAAAAAGAGCATGGTTTACCCGAATTTGATCTAATCATTTGCGATGAAGCACATAGAACAACTGGGGCTGTGTTAGGAACAGACAAGCGTGAATCTGAATTTATCAAGGTTCATGATAACAGAATCATTCGGGGTAAAAAACGTCTATATATGACAGCAACCCCCAAAATCTTTACAGATAAGATAAAAAGGAAAGCTGACCTATCTGATACTGTTCTTGCCTCTATGGATGACGAAAAAATTTATGGCAAAGAACTGCATCATTATACATTTGCGGAAGCTCTAGAACATAAACTGTTATCACCTTGTAAAGTTATCATATTAGTTGTCAATGAAAAAGAAGTAAGCCAATCCATTCAACATCTTATTACCGATAAGAATTATGAACTTATTCTTGACGATAGGACCAAGATTAATGGCTGTTATAGAGCCCTTACCAAAATGGATCTGAAACTTGATCTTGAAGATGACCCCAATCCCATGCGTAGAGCTTTAGCATTTTGCAAAGATATTGATACTTCTAAACGCATATGCAAGGAATTCAAAAAAGAAAAAGTTCAAGAATCTTTGCACGCCCTTCATAAAAACTATAAAGATACTCCCCCTCTTAACTGTACTCTTGCCCATATTGATGGAACCTTTAGTGCTAAAGAGCGTACAAAACAACTTGACTGGTTAAAGGAAGATGCGGGGGAAAATACGTGTCGTGTGCTAACCAATGTACGCTGTCTTTCTGAGGGTGTTGATGTTCCTGCTCTTGATGCTGTTCTATTCTTACACCCGCGAAAAAGTCAAATTGAGATTATTCAAGCAATAGGCCGTGTCATGCGTCGAGCAGAGGGTAAGAAAAGAGGCTATATCATTCTACCCGTTGGAGTACCGGCTGGCATTCCACCAGTACAAGCCTTGGAAAATAATACAAAATATGATGTCATCTGGCAAGTCGTCAATGCTTTGCGTGCCCATGATGAGAGTTTTAATAAAATAATCCACCATATGTCCATAAAACAGGACGTAAGCTATGCCCTTGATATTATTGTTCCTTCTCAAAAGGCTACCTCAGAAGATACAACTGTGGTTATTGATGACTTACCTATACGCTCAAAATCAGAATATTCAGGACTGAACATTGGATCACCAACTTATGAATCCTTTCACGGATATAAACCAGAAGAAGAATTATCCCTTTTTTCTCAATATCCGGATGTCATTAGAGCAGCTATTGTTAAGAGAAATTACGACCCTAGCTATTGGAAAAGATGGGCAACCAATGTTGCTGATCTTGCTCAAAATCATATCACACGCTTAACCGAAGTTTTAACAAAATCAGAAACGGAAACGCGGCGGGTGTTTAATGGTTTTATGACCGAATTACGTAACAATTTAAACACGACCCTCTCCGAAGAAAATGCGATTGAAATGCTTGCACAACATCTTGTGACGCGTCCAGTCTTTGATGCTTTGTTTGAGGGGCATCAGTTTGTTCAAGAAAATCCCGTCTCTTGTGCTTTACAACGTGTACTTAATATCCTTGATAAAGTTACTCTTAAAGAAGAATCTCAAGATTTCAGAACTATCTCTAGGAATGTACAATTTTACACACGAGGAACTACAAGTCTTGAAGCACAACAAAACTTAATTGTAAAGCTTTATAATGAATTTTTCCGTCATGCTTTTCCGCGTACGGTAGAAAAATTAGGAATTGTTTATACGCCCATTGAGGTTGTGGATTTTATCATTCATTCTGTTGATGATGTTTTACGCAATGAATTTGGAAAAAGCCTTGGTTCACGGGGTGTCTCTATTCTTGACCCTTTCACGGGAACGGGTACCTTTATTACACGGCTTTTACAATCAGATCTCATCAAACCAGAGGATATGGAATATAAATACCGTTATGATATCCATGCCAATGAGATTGTCTTACTTGCCTATTACATAGCAGCGATTAACATTGAATCGACCTATCATAGTATCATGAAAGGAGAATATATCCCTTTCAAGCATATTGGTTTGACTGATACGTTTCGGATGCTTGAAGAAAAGAATCTGCTGCAAAAATTATTCAAAGAAAACAGTGAATATTTAGAGCATCAAAAGAAACTGGATATCGAAGTTATTTTTGGTAACCCTCCTTATTCGATAGGACAAAAAAGCGAAAACGACAATGCAAAGAACACTCCCTATCCCATATTAAATAAACGTATTGGTGACACTTATGCCGCTCATTCAAAAGCAAGTCTTATGCAGGCGCTTTATGATAGTTACATCCGCGCCATTCGCTGGGCAAGTGACCGTATAAAAGACCGTGGTGTGATTGGTTTTGTTACAAATGCAAGTTTTATAGATACAAAATCTATGGATGGCTTACGCAAATGCCTCGTTGAAGAATTTAGCAGCCTTTATATTTTTCATTTACGTGGTAATCAACGAACCTCTGGAGAACTTTCTCGCAAAGAAGGTGGAAAAATTTTTGGTGAAGGTTCTCGTGCCCCTATAGCGATTTCTATTTTGGTTAAAAATCCAAATGCACAACAACATGGGAAAATATATTTCCGTGATATTGGAGATTATCTCAATAGAGAAGAAAAGCTTAAGACAATTAAAAAATTTGGTAGCATTAATGGTATTACACGGAGTAAACAAGGTTGGCAAATAATTACACCGGATAGGCATAATGATTGGATAAATCAACGTGATGACAGTTTCAAGACATTTCTAGCTTTAGGTGTTAAGAAAGGTCATGATACAAAGCTTTTTGAAACTTATTCCTGTGGCGTTCTAACCAGTCGTGATGCGTGGGCATACAACTCAAGTCGTAATGCTTTATCAAAAAACATGTACAACATGATTAACTTCTATAATAGCGAAGTGGAGCGCTTTAACGAAGCTTATGGACATGTTGATCGCAAAATACGTGAAAAGGCTATAGACAATTTCGTTAACGCTGATGCTACAAAGATCAGTTGGAGTAGTACTCTTAAACGAGAATTTATAAGAGAAAAATTATTTGAGTTCGAGGAGACGTGCTTTATTCAAAGTATTTATCGCCCTTTTACAAAACAATGGCTCTATTATAATCGTGCTTTCAACGATAGAGTTTCCATAATGCCATGTATATTTCCTATAGGAAAATCAGTTGAAAATAAAATGATACAACTTACAGGCATAGGAGCAAAAAAAACCTTTTCTGTTCTTATGATTAAAGCTGTGTCTGATTATCAGGTGATAGAAAACGGTCAATGCTTTCCGCAATATCTTTATGAAGATATTGTATCCTTAAAAGAGAAAAGTGAAAAGCAATCCCATTTATTTACAAACTCTATAGAGGAAAACAAAACAGCTGGTTTACAACGCCGTGATGCCATTACGGATGAAGGATTAGCACATTTTAAAGCCGCTTATCCTAATGAAACTATCACTAAAGATGATCTATTTTATTATGTTTACGGGATTTTGCATTCAGAAGATTACCGCACCCGTTATGCTGATAACCTCTCTAAAGAATTGCCTCGTATCCCTTGTGTAAAGAGCACTGAAGATTTTTGGAAATTTGTAACTGCAGGGCGTGAACTGGGGCATTTGCATATGAACTATGAAACTGTAGAACCTTATCCTGTAACCTTTAAAAAAGGTGATCCAAAACTCACTGATATCCCTAATCCTGAAAAATTCTATTATGTTACAGAAATGAATTTTTTTGGGAATAGTAAAGTAAAAGATAAATCGACAGTTTTTTACAACAGCAATGTCACAATGACAGATATCCCTCTTGAAGCTTATGAATATATCGTCAATGGTAAACCCGCTCTTGAATGGGTTATGGAACGGCAATGTGTAAAGACTGATAAAAAGAGCGGCATTGTTAATGATGCCAATCGCTATGCTGTTGAAACCGTTGGAAACCCTGCTTATCCTTTGGAGTTGTTTCAAAGGGTTATTACCGTAAGTTTAGAAACAATGAAAATCGTTAAGAACTTACCAAATTTGGTATTAAGAGAAACTGAATAACTTATAAAGCATGCTTACAAATGGGTATGATAAACTCGTAAGGGGTATAGAGCTTATAACTGTAGTCTATACCCCTTTATACATTGCTTGCATACAATCTTTAAAAGGATAATTTATCATGCGTTATTCTAAAAAGAAGAAACTTGCACTTTTAGATACTCTTATTTGGATTGCCTTTAAGAGGTTATATCGTAATCTAAAATGAGTGCTTTATTGTTTTCAAAAGCTTTGTTTAAGGAGAGTTATATATATATATATTCATTTTGCTTATAGGTTTTGAAGGTGTAAAAATCGTCAAAACCCCCTCAAAACGTATATTATTAGTTGAATTTATAGGTTGTGTTATCAATATGGGTTGTTTTTTTAAGATCTGTAAAATCTTAACCTATTGAAAAATAACGTTTTTGCTTTTTATCGTTTTTTTACATAATAGCAGCAACCCTCAAAACTCAAAACCCCGTCAAAACTCATAACTATAATGATCTTGATAGCATCTCTTATGAGTTACAAGCTATCTTTTGAAAAGCTTTAAAGGATCATATGATTTTCATAAAGCACGTTGTAATCATTCTCTAAATCATAAGGTTATCTATTCAAAAGAACTGATTAAAATTCATAAAAGGGATTTTGATAACGTAATCAGTTTTTAATTTCATACGCTTTTCATAAGACACGTGTTAATCACTCACTAGAAATATAATTTTATCTTTTAAAAAGAACTAATCAAAATAACAAAAGCCTATTAAAAAGGATTTTGCTAATTTCTATAATTATCAATCCCTCTTTAGATAGTTTCATAAGTGTTTTCATAACAGTCTCTAAATTACAATTATCATATGTATCATTTTTATCATGAAAATGAAAAATAACACCATCGCTATAAAGCATATAACAGCTATAGAGAATGCGTAAAAATAACAGCCTTATTTGAATAAAGCAAAAATGCAAATGAATGCGTTGGTTATAAAGATCATCTCTATAAAAAACTGTTAAGTTGCAAATGTGTTATAAACAAAATTCACAAAAAAATTAAAAATCATTTAGTGAAAAAAACTGATAGGTTATAAAGATAAAAATACGCATTATGAGAGCGTTTATAAATATTATAAATGTATAATTCAAAAAACAACACAATCGTTTCATAAAGCCCATAATATAGCTTTAAAAGCACATAAATATAAAAGAAGCAATTAATAAGCACATGATATTATCAATACATAACGCATCTAAAAAAATACAAAAAAATATCAAAAAAGATAAAATATTATTTGACAATAAATACGTATTTTGTTATATAAATAATCAAGTGCTTAACAACACTAAACAAACAGCGGGTAGATTACGAAACAATCTTTCCCATCTTTTAAAATACTGACTGTCTTTTATGTTATGATTAGCATATAATGATTATGTCGGGTGTGGTTACACCATACAATACTCTTTATGAGAAAAGTGTAACGACGGACTGTTTGCCGTGTTTGTTAGCACCCGGCGCCCTTCTGGGCTGTCAATAACAATATTATTCAAACAGGTTTTAAATATGACAAATATATCAAAAAACACCCCCGTTCTCTCTAACATTGCAAATGAAATCGCATCTGTTAATCAACAAGAGCCTGCAAAAAAATATGAATTTATTGATGATTGTGAATATATCGATGGTCATTTCTTAACTCGAATTAGAGCCTTAAGAGATTTTGATGATGTGAAAAAAGGTGACCTCGGTGGCTATATTGAAAGTGAAGATAATCTCTCTCATGAAGGTAATTGCTGGGTGTATAATAAAGCTCGGGTCTTTCAAAATGCACGCGTCTTTGGAAATGCTAAAGTAAAAAGCTTTTTTGTTGATGTCTATGGTAATGCGCAAATTTATGGGAATGCTATTTTTGAAGGTATGACATTAAAGGACAATGCAAAGCTGTCTG
Organism: Bartonella sp. CM31XJBT; assembly: GCF_028618555.1. Lineage (GTDB taxonomy): Bacteria > Pseudomonadota > Alphaproteobacteria > Rhizobiales > Rhizobiaceae > Bartonella. Next base: position 8,448 of record NZ_JAQITD010000036.1, read on the forward strand.
GTAATGCGCATGCTAACAACGCCGTTGTAATTGAAGGCAATGCACAAATTTATGATAACGCCCGTGTCACTGATCACGCTCATATTTCCGATAATGCTGTCATTTGTGATGATGCTCATGTCGGAGGCAATGCAAAAATAAGTGGCTCTGCTTACATTTGTGATGA
>NZ_JAQITD010000037.1 GCF_028618555.1 Bartonella sp. CM31XJBT
TGACACAATAGCATTGTTTATAATATAAAACTATTCATTAAAACGACATAGAATATTTTTATTTTTTATAAAGTAATAATAATATTTATGATATATTTATTCATTTCTATAAAATTATGCGATTATACTGTTTCAAAAAAAATCAATTCTTTTTCTCATAGTTTAATTGTTTTACCAGTCACTTTCATTATAAAAGTGGTATTATATCCCTAGAAAACAATAGCTGTGATATGTAATGAACAGAAAGGTATTAGTTTAAAAATTATCATGGCACTATTTTTGCAAGTGAATAGAACTTATAGATTTGTACACTTGCATCAATAATTGTGATTCTAACATATAAATGAAGCTGTTAACATATTTTAATATAGGATTGTGTATGACTCGCACTTTTGCAATTCCTCCCAAAGCATCTAGAATCACTCATAAGGAAATATATCATGGTATTTTTCGTGATGATCCCTATCATTGGCTACGTGCGTCTAACTGGCAAGATGTTTTTAAAAATCCTAACTGTCTTGATCTCAATATTCGACATTATCTTGAAAAAGAAAATGCTTATCAATCAGCTCAAATGGCTGATACAAAAGCACTACGAGATTTGCTTTTTACCGAAATGAAAAACAGGATCCAAGAGAATGATAGTTCTGTTCCTATAAAACATGGTCCTTTTGCTTACGGATTCTCTTATGTTACCGGAGGCCAACAACCACATTATTTTCGGACACCAAGGAATGGCGGAGAAAAAAACGTGTACCTTAATGGTGATGTCTTGGCAGAAGGCAAAGAATATTTCAAATTTGGTTCAGTTCAAGAATCTCCTGACCATACACATGTGGTATGGACCTATGATGACAAAGGATCAGAATTCTATACAGCTAAAATTCGTAATTTTGAGACATTGTCTGACTGTATGGACACAATTACTGATACATCTGGTCAAATTGTATGGGATGCTAGATCTGAAGGTTTTTTCTATACTAAGATGGATAAAAACCACCGACCTTCAGAGCTCTATTATCACCAATTAAACACAGATCAATCACAAGATAAGCTTATTTTTCTTGAAGACAATCCAGGTTTTTTCTTAGATGTAAGCGGTTCTAAGCTTAATGATGTTATTTATATTAATATTCATGATCATGAAACATCCGAGATCTGGTTAATTCCTGCTGAGGCGCCTTTTACTATTCCCCAATGTGTACGGAAACGACAAAAAGGTATTGAATATTCACTTACAGAAGGTGGTGATGTCTTTTATATTCTGACCAATTTAGATAATGCAAAAGATTTCAAAATTATGGTAGCGCCATATACATCTCCACAATCAGAAAATTGGTCTGAGTTTGTCCCACATCAGCTTGGGTGCCTAATATTATCCCATGATGCTTATCAAGATTTTCTTGTCTGGATCGAACGTTTTGAGGGGCTTCCACGTATAAAAGTAATGGAACGTACCACTAAACAAGTTAATTCCATTGCTTTTACTGAAGAGGCTTATTCTTTAGGTCTGCAAGGAGTTGCAGAATATAACAGTCCAACTATTCGTTTTTCCTATTCGTCTATGACAACACCTGATCAAGTGTTTGATTATGAGATGAAAAATTGTAAACGGATGCTTTTAAAAACGCAAATAATTCCCTCTGGGCATAATAAAGATGCATATGTAACACGACGTATTACAGCAATAGCAGACGATGGTGAGAAGATTCCTATTTCACTTTTTTATCACAAAAATACTCCCCTTGATGGTGGTGCGCCTTGTCTGCTTTACGGTTATGGTGCTTATGGGATCTCTATTCCTGCCAGTTTCAATAGTAATGTACTTTCTCTAGTAAACAGAGGTTTTATTTACGCTATTGCTCATATTCGCGGAGGAAAAGAAAAGGGAGTAGAATGGTATGAGAAAGGAAAACATCTCTTTAAGCACAATACATTTACAGATTTTATTGCTTGTGGGCGTTACCTTGTAAACAATAAATTCACTTCTCACGACCGGCTGATTGCTCATGGTGGTTCAGCAGGGGGGATGTTGATGGGAGCCATTGCCAATATAGCTCCACAGGATTTTGCTGGGATCGTAGCAAATGTGCCTTTTGTTGATGTCTTAGCGACAATGTTAGATGCTTCATTGCCACTCACTCCTCCAGAATGGGCCGAATGGGGGAATCCTCTTGAATCAGAAGAAGATTATAAGCTTATTGCTTCCTATTCTCCTTACGATAATGTCAAAGCTCAAAACTATCCCCCTATACTTGTGATGGCAGGATTAACAGATCCTCGTGTAACTTACTGGGAGCCTGCAAAATGGGTGGCAAAATTACGAGACCTAAAAACAGACGATAATGCAATTTTATTACGTATTAATATGGATTCAGGGCACGCTGGTGCAGCTGGACGTTTTTCAAAGCTAGAAGAAGTTGCCTATATCTATGCATATATTCTAAAGATAGCAGGAAAAGACTTTTGCTAATCCATAATACCTCTGTATGAAAGTCTCCGATAATTTATTGGATTATAGGGACTTTCATACACTAAAAAATTATTGAGACAGTTTAAAATTCACATTCTTCATAAAGTTTCAAAACATAGTCCCAATTAATTAAATGGTCTACAAAGGCTTCGAGGTACTTCGGTCGAGTATTGCGATAATCAATGTAATAGGAATGTTCCCACACATCGACACCCAAAATAGGTCGAGCATTGTGCACTAAGGGATTTTCACCATTAGGCGTTTTCATAATTTCAAGCTTGCCATTTTTAACAGCAACCCACGCCCATCCAGAACCAAATTGGGCACTAGCAGCAGCAATAAAATCAGCGCGGAATTTGTCGTAACCACCTAGATCAGCGTCAATAGCTTTTGCTAACTTTTCAGGAAGTTTTTGGCCACCACCATTTTTTTTCATCCAAAGCCAAAAGTGGTTATGATTGTAATACTGCGCTGCATTATTAAACAAACCAATATTTTTTCCAAAACTTTTTTTAACAATATCTTCAAGGCTTTCATTTTCTAAGCCTAACTCTTTCACAAAATTATTGGTGTTGGTAAGATAAGCGAGGTGATGCTTATCATGATGATATTCAAGCGTTTCGCGTGACATATAAGGCGAAAGGGCATCGTAATCATAAGGCAACGGGGGCAATTCAAAAGCCATTTAAAAATCTCCTCGATTCTAATTGTTAAGCTTATTTCATAAGCCTAATTTGCCATTTACCGCATTTAAAAGCAAATGTTGAATACCTAGTTTGTATGAAATAGTTTTAATGTCTCTCTTTTTGTAAAAGAAGCTTTTAGGAAATGTATATTCATCAATCAAAAAGGGTATTGGTCTACATAAAGATTGCTTCTGAAGATTTTTTACATCTATGAGTGGGTAATAAATATCATTATCTTTTGAATAAAAAGTAAATGGAAATAGCTATTATTCCTTGTTTTTGTATCTCTATTTTTTCAAATACCATATAAAATGTTTTTAATTTTTGCAAAACTCTTCCAGTTTATGGGTGTATCATAATGTTTTCAACAGAATAATAAGTGTTATTTTTTAGGAAATATTTTTCAATGTGCTTGATTTTATTTTATGGTGCTACCCATGAATAATATAATGTAAAAATTAGTGGACATTACCATCTTTATGCTTAATGCAAGAGCACTGCAGCACTATCATACACTTACCGGTTGCCAATGTGGTGACAGCTTTTATCTTAATTGAGCAAGATGAGATTTTAGATATCAAGAAAAGTAAATCATATGCAAATTTATTAGAATGAGTAAACTGCAAGATTTTCATTTTCTGTTCCTAAAAAATCAATACAAAGAGTAAAATAATTGGTGGATAAATAGTTTCTACTTGTGTTAAAAGCACAACTGTATATCAGTTTCTGCTACGAATTTGTATTGATGCAATGCCATACAAGACTCAGAAATTTTATGATAAAAAAGTAAGGTCTTTGATTTTCAGATATTGCGTCCAATCACAGGAATCGCTATAAGGTGCAGGAGTCGCTATAAAGCGTGTTTTTTTGGGGTATAGCCAAGCGGTAAGGCACCGGTTTTTGGTACCGGCATTCCCTGGTTCGAATCCAGGTACCCCAGCCAATTCTAGTGAAATTAGTTAATCAAATTTCAGCTTGAGAGTGGATTAGCCCTCTTAACCATCTATTGCTATTCATAGCAAGTTTTGTAAGCTGAAAAATACCCATTTGTAGCGGGTTAGCTCTAAATATGGTAAGGTTTTCTTTTACTATAGCTATCGCTTAAAGAGCTCTTTTAAAAGATTCTTTTCTATAAGACGAGGGGTAAATGATTTATGCGCACTTGCTTTAGAAAAACTATTTGGCTGGATTTTGCGCTCTATAGCAACACCAGCGTGCAATTTTTCGTATTCCACCATCTTCATTACGTCGTACAGCATAACAATAACGCTGATCAGGAAATATATTTCGTTGCATATCGCGTACAATATGAGCAGTATGGCCATAGGGTGCTACACAATCAATAAACCATACGTATTTTCCATTCTGCCAATTGACATTGGGTAAAAGCTCTCCCTTTTCAAGCATAGATTGATGATTTTTCTCATCTAAAAAAGCCCAAGTGATAAAGGCACAAAATTCTCCACGTTCATTTTTATAGAGTTTATATTGCCCAGTCTGTAAGGCGGGTCCTATGTTGCGTTCAATATCCCAGATTCGCCAGCGGCGGTATAAGGGAGATGTAAGCATTAAAACAACCATGGCACCCAAAGCCGTAAGAGGATCTATGAGTGATGGTGATGGATTTTCATTTACAGACATCATCTTTCCTTTAGAGATTGTTCTAAAATTTTGGTGATAGGTTCAAAGAAATAAGAAATGAGACGTCGTTTTGAGGTAATGACATCCGTTGTTACAGTCATGCCAGGGATAAATTTAAGTTGTTTGTTATTCAAAGTGATGTGATCTTGGTCAATTTTGATTAAAACAGCGTAGACACCATTAATTTCTTTATTATAGCGCGCTGTAGCGCCTACATTAACGACTGTACCGTGGATAACACCGAAACGTTCAGGAGGAAAGGCAGAAAACTTGATGTAAGCACGTTGGCCCTTTTCTAAAAAACCAATATCTCGATTATCAAAAAATGCTTCAATAATGAGACCACCCGCACCAGGGACAATGCGCATGAGAGTTTTACCAGCCTCTACAAAGCCGCCCAAAGTATGGATACTTAAATCATCGATACGTCCATCAACAGGTGCATAGAGTGATAAGTGGTCAAGATGGTATTGAGTGCTATCAAGCTTTGCTTTTAATCCTTGAAGATTCAGTTCTGTTTCACGCGAAAGTTGCCGATAGCGGGCGATTTCATCGGAAATGAGACTTTTCCGTTGTTGGCGGAGGGTGTTTATTTCGGCGGCATTTTCTTCCAAACGTCTTTGATTGGTTAAAATTTCATGCTCGACATTTTTAAAATCATGTAAACGCTCTAAATAAACGGCTTGGCTAATGACTTTTGTTTCCATTAGGCTTTTTGCAGCCTTTAATTTTCCTTGGCTTAATTGACGATCATCTTCCAACCTATCTAATTGCGCATGTTGTGTTGCACCGCTGCGCTCGACGCGGTCCGCTTGTGCTTTTAGCGCTCTTAATTTATCTTGGAGAGATTGAAGGGTAGCGCTAATGAGTTTTTCCCCTTCTATTCTTGCAGTCTGATTGCCAGAAGGAGGAACTGGCAGATAGGCAAGCCCTTTGGTCACAAAATCTTTATCCAAAGGATCACTTTCGTGCAAAGCTGTTAAAATAGCTGTTGCGATTTGTGCTTGAAGGGTTTGTTGCGCGATATCTGCTTGAACACGTGCGCACTCATTGAGGGCTTCACGAGGATCTAATTGAATAAGGAGATCCCCTTGATGAACAAATTGCCCTTCTTTTACAAGGATTTTCTCAATGCGTCCTGTATTTTGCGCTTGGACCAGCTGAACGTAAGCGGTGGGAATAACACTTCCTTGCCCCCGTGCAACAATCTCTGTTTTTGCGATAAAGCTGCCGATCACAATAAAGAGAAATAAAGCAATTAAAACAGCAACAACCATATGAAGAGTTGGTGACAAAGGGCGCAAATAGGGAGCTTTATCTGCCATTTTTTGCCTCCAAATCAGTAAAGTTTAAGACGGTTGCATACTGAGGGAAGAGATCACGTTTGTGGGTAATAACAAGAACAATACGATCTTGTGAAAGTTTATATAAATGCTCAACAATTTGTGCACTGACAGTGTCATCCAATGCAGAAGTAGGTTCATCCAAAATAAGAAGGCTTGGATTTATCAGAAAGAAACAAGCCAAAGCCAAGCGTTGGCGCTGACCACCTGATAAAAAACCACCTTGCTCTCCTACTTGAGTATTGAGTCCTAGAGGCAACTGAGCAATCAAATCATGGCAAGCACTAACATATAGTGCAGAGTCGATTTCATCTTTAGTGGCATCTGGTTTAGCAAGAAGCATATTCTCAAGAATGGTTCCGGAAAAAAGGCAAGGATTTTGGGGAAAATACGCGATTGTGTCACGCACGCTACGGACATCAAAATTCTGTAAAGGTTGGGCGTTAATCAATATCTTTCCGCTTGTTGGGGGGTAGAGTCCACAAAGGAGCTTCGCCAAGGTTGTTTTTCCGCACCCTGAAGGACCAAGTAACATAATTGGTTGCCCAGGTTGTAAACAGACATCAAGATGATTGATAATGGACTTATCTCCATAAGAAAAACAGAGATCGTTGGCTTCAAGATGAGGAGGAGCGCTGAGTTGAAGAGGCGGCTTTTCTTCTTCCCATTCTGAAGGGGAGTTAAGAATATCGCCCAAACGAAGACGAGAGATTTTCAAATGCTGTCATTCTTCCCATAGGGATGCAAGGTTTAAGATAGGACCAGAAACATTTCCAGCGAGGAGATGAAAGGCAATAAGTTGTCCTAGTGTAATCTGGTTTTGAAGAACTGCCTGAGCACCAAAAAAGATAATAAAAATAGTGAAAAGATCACCAAAAATATGACTCATGGCTCCATTGAGAAGATGCAATTTACTAGTTGTAAGGCTTTGATCTAAACTACGGGCTAAAGTCTTTTGCATGCGTATTGTATGGGCTGGCTCCTTTACATGCGCTTTAATGGCTTCAAGATTGATAAAACTTTCAATAAGGCGCGATTGATGGGCGGCTTGCAGAGTGAAAGCACGGCGTAATTGGCGGCGCAAGAAGGGACCGACAAACGCTAAAGAACCCATTTGTAAAGGTAAAATGATAAGGACAATAAAGGTCAGTTTTGGACTAATGGAAAAGAGTGCAGCAATATAAATAATGGCAAACAGAACATTCAGTACGGTTGTGGCGATGGTTCCTGTTAGAAACCCGCGAATTGTATCAACATCTCAGATTCGCGTGAACAGTTTCCCCATTTGCCAAGTGCGTAAAGTGGGCAAGGAAAGGCTTAACACATGGGTGTAAATGCGCCGTCCAAATTCTAGCGTAAGCCGATTGGCTAAATAGGCACCTAAGTAACCTGAAAGAGTGCTAAGAGCCGTGCTAAACAGCATGATAGCAACCATCAAGACAACGATAGCATAGAGACTTTCAATACGCTGAAAAGGGGGAATACGGTCGATAATCGCTTGAAAAATAAAAGGATTCACCAAGCCCAGCAAACGCAAAACAACAGCAACGCAACTGAGTTCGATGACATAATAAATATATTTCTTTGTTGTTATTGTAAACCAAGAGAAAAGGATACTAGTTTTTCTTGTGAATGTCTCATTTGAATTTATGATTTTATTTAAGAGAAAGAGCGATTAATGTCGCATATTTAAACAGTATTGTAAATAGTATTATATTAATACAAAATATATATCTTGTATTAATATAATATAAACATAATGTATTTATTATTTATACAGTATTTTTATTATTATTTTTACAAATTATGTTTTACTTCTTATAAAGTGAACAATAATGAATTTTCCACTGTATCTTTGTGATACAGTTATTTTTAACAATAATTAAAGAGGTTTTATATGTTTCGTTCATTTGGTTCTAGTTTTTCTAATGGTTGGTCTAATTTTACTTCAATGAATTTTTCAAGCAGTGGATCACGACTTGGGTGTACTGTTGGAGATTATTTCTCAGCAGGATTTTCAATGGGACATAGGGGACATAATATGGGAGTGGTAATTGGTGGAGTTATGGGGTGTCAGTTGGAGGACCAATAGGCGCTGCGGAAGAGGTCTATCATTAGGAGGAGGAGTTGGCTCTGCAGTAGGATTTGGTACAGGTTTGGGATATATAGGCTATGAATGTTATCGCTAATATAAAAATCAGCAGATATTTCTAAAATGAACAAGCTTGTAGGCATAATTATGTGTCTACAAACTTGACAGGAAGGTTTAGGTGCATAATTCTACAAAATTATATATTTAATTTGGATTTTTTTTATGAATGAGCTTATTAGTATTATTGTAGAATTATTATTTTCTATAGGTGCTTTAGTTATATTTTTCTATACATTGTTTTCATATTATAAATCTAAAGGTTATAGTAAAAAAGAAATTTGGAAAAAAATTTTGTTAAGAATATTTTT
>NZ_JAQITD010000038.1 GCF_028618555.1 Bartonella sp. CM31XJBT
CGCTCATTAAGGATTTTGAACTAATCAATCTCAAGCCTCGCCATGCGCGTTTAACTTTTAATGCCGCCCATTCCCTCTCAATTTATATCTTAGAGCTCATGGATCAGCCATAATAAAAAACCATATCACGACTACCAGCATTTTCTTGTGCCATTTTTAATGCCTAAAAGGCATTAAAGGGGGGGGACTGCTGCTTCTACCCTACAAAACCAAATATTTCTATAGCATGACAGAATGAGTAATCACACCGCTCTATGGTTCTCCTCTTCCCCGCGTTTCTAGGCTCCGCTTCTAAAGTCAGTGGGCAATTTCTGTAAATGCAAAAGGCGCCCTTAAGGATGGCGAATGAGGATGGTGCAAAAGTATTGCCTTGATTATTTTTTTTAAGAACAAACTAGCTGGTGTACTATTTTTGGAAAGCTCTCGTGTAGAAATATTATGATGGAGAAGCTAGTCATTATGATAAAAACACAAGTCTTAACTCCGTAAAGAGAGAAAATCTGAGTTTAGATTTAATTCCTACAAAGCCTTTATGCGCGTAAATTACGTACCTATACGTTCTTCCCCTACCCTACTTAATTTTATAATAAGACAGCTCCGTATAAAAAACAGCACTATTCTTACATACCATAGCCATTTTCTCTTTACAGGCTTTCTGCTATCAACATAACACTTTACCCTCTTAAAACACTGTTTGCAAAAGGTTTGCATCATTACAATGATCATAGGCATAGGCTTGCTACCCCAAAAAGCTTGCTAGGTAAAAATCCGCCTTAGTATTTAGTGATATAGATAGTGTAGATGTTCAAGGAATTGTGTGCAGTTTTTTTGTTACAAAAAGTTGCAGATTGTTTTGAGGATGAAGATATACAGGTACACATAGAACAAAGGGAGGGATGATATTAAAATCCAAGAGAATCTGAGTTTAGATTTAGTCCCTACAAAGCCTTTATGCGCGTAAATTACATACCTATACGTTCTTCCCCTACCCTACTTAATTTTATAATAAGACAGCTCCGTATAAAAAACAGCACTATTCTTACATACCATAGCCATTTTCTCTTTACAGGCTTTCTGCTATCAACATAACACTTTACCCTCTTAAAACACTGTTTGCAAAAGGTTTGCATCATTACAATGATCATAAGCATAGGCTCGCTACCCCAAAAAGCTTGCTAGGTAAAAATCCGCCTTAGTAGTTAGGGGTATAGATAGTTTGGAGGTCAAGGAATTGTGTACAGTTTTTTGTTGCAAAAAGTTAGCAGATTGTTTTGAGGATGAAGATATACAGGTACACATAGAACAAAGGGAAGGATGATATTAAAATCCAAGAGAATCTGAGTTTAGATTTAGTCCTTGCGCGCCCTTTAAGTGCGTGGCATTACGTACCTATACGTTCTTCCCCTACCCATTTTGCTTCCAGAGGTGCATGATGATTAGTCGCATGCCCCTTCTTATTTGGTTTTTTATACGTGAGAAGAGTTGCAAGTGATGAGCATGGCATTCCCATGCGTTTAGACGCTACACCTGTTTTTTCCTGCTTTTATTTTCAGAGATTGATGATATTTTTGTTTTCCAGTACTAAGAAGAGTTTTTAGATTTATTGTTTTAGAGAGAAGAAAGCATTCTCTACCTGCCTCTGCCTACCACTGCTTCATTAGCGGCATACCCCTTATTAGTCCTATTGCATTCTTTTACGGGATGAGAAGACATACGATCCAGCTCCAAAGCCGCTCCTAGGTCTTGGTGCGTTTAAGGGCCACTAGGTTTTTTACTGTTTTGATAAAGCTTCTATGAGAAAAGTGTAGCAGGAAGGGGAACTTATGTAGGTAAATTACTGACTTTTCCTAGTAGAGGGGAAAGTTTGAATAAAGACTTATTCTATAACATTTTCCATTACGTGCATTATTATATTTTCACGCGATATTATGTGCGTATTGTCATGTTTAGAGGTCTTTTGATTTTTATGGAATATTAGTTTTGGAACATTGGTTGCGGGGGCAGGATTTGAACCTGCGGCCTTCAGGTTATGAGCCTGACGAGCTACCGGGCTGCTCCACCCCGCGTCATATATTTTAAGACAAGATTTTTTTATTGTCTACTCTGAGTATTGAGCATTGATATTTATCGTTATATTTTTATTTTTGAATTGTTATCTATCATGCCTTTAGCAGACCTGGCGGCGACTTACTCTCCCGTGCCTTAAGACAAAGTACCATCAGCGCTGGAGCGTTTCACGGCCGAGTTCGGGATGGGATCGGGTGCGTTCACTCCGCCATAACCACCAAGTCAGCAAAAAGCATGAATGATGAGAAGCTGGAATTTTATATTTTAAGAATGAATATGGGAAATGAGAACGATCAAGTCGATCGAACGATTAGTATCAGTAAGCTTCATGTGTTACCACACTTCCACACCTGACCTATCAACGTGGTGGTCTACCACGGTTCTCAGGGAATACTCGTTTTCAGGTGGGTTTCCCGCTTAGATGCCTTCAGCGGTTATCCCTTCCGTATATAGCTACCCTGCTATGCGGCTGGCGCCACAACAGGTCCACCAGAGATACGTCCATCCCGGTCCTCTCGTACTAGGGACAGATCCTGTCAATATTCCTACACCCACGGCAGATAGGGACCGAACTGTCTCACGACGTTCTGAACCCAACTCACGTACCGCTTTAAATGGCGAACAGCCATACCCTTGGGACCTGCTCCAGCCCCAGGATGCGATGAGTCGACATCGAGGTGCCAAACAACCCCGTCGATATGGACTCTTGGGGGTCATCAGCCTGTTATCCCCGGCGTACCTTTTATCCGTTGAGCGATGGCCCTTCCACACGGGACCACCGGATCACTATGACCGTCTTTCGACTCTGCTCGACTTGTCAGTCTCACAGTCAGGCAGGCTTATGCCATTGCACTCAACAAACGATTTCCGACCGTTTTGAGCCTACCATCGCGCGCCTCCGTTACTCTTTAGGAGGCGACCGCCCCAGTCAAACTACCCACCATACACGGTCCCGAATCCGGATAACGAACTGCGGTTAGACATCCATATCGGTAAGGGTGGTATTTCAAGGATGACTCCACAAAGGCTAGCGCCCCTGCTTCAAAGTCTACCACCTATCCTACACATACAGACACAAATGCCAGTGTAAAGCTATAGTAAAGGTGCACGGGGTCTTTCCGTCTAACCGCAGGAACCCCGCATCTTCACGGGGAATTCAATTTCACTGAGTCTACGTTGGAGACAGCGGGGAAGTCGTTACGCCATTCGTGCAGGTCGGAACTTACCCGACAAGGAATTTCGCTACCTTAGGACCGTTATAGTTACGGCCGCCGTTTACTGGGGCTTCAATTCAATGCTTGCACATCTCCTCTTAACCTTCCAGCACCGGGCAGGCGTCAGACCCTATACGTCGTCTTGCGACTTCGCAGAGCCCTGTGTTTTTGGTAAACAGTCGCTACCCCCTGGTCTGTGCCACCCTCTAACGGTTGCCCGCTAAAGGGTCACGCTTCTTCCGAAGTTACGCGTGCAATTTGCCGAGTTCCTTCAACGTAGTTCTCTCAAGCGCCTTAGTATTCTCTACCAGTCCACCTGTGTCGGTTTGGGGTACGGTCTATATGTGGGAGCTATTTCCTGGAACTGCTTCACTGCAAGATCAATCCAATAAGATCTTACAATATACGCAATCCGTCACTACCCACAGGTCCACGAATATTAACGTGGTTCCCATCGACTACGCCTTTCGGCCTCGCCTTAGGGGCCGACTCACCCTGCTCAGATTAACTTTAAGCAGGAACCCTTGGACTTTCGGCGAGGGAGTCTCTCACTCCCTTTATCGTTACTCATGTCAGCATTCTCACTTCCGATACCTCCAGGAGCTCTCACGAGTCTCCCTTCACAGGCTTACGGAACGCTCCGCTACCACTTACTCCATAAGGAGTAAATCCACATCTTCGGTGTATGGCTTTAGCCCCGTTACATTTTCGGCGCAGGGACCCTTATTTAGACCAGTGAGCTGTTACGCTTTCTTTAAATGGTGGCTGCTTCTAAGCCAACATCCTGGTTGTTTTGGGATCCTCACATCCTTTCCCACTTAGCCATAACTTGGGGACCTTAGATGGTGGTCAGGGTTGTTTCCCTCTCCACGACGGACGTTAGCACCCGCCGTGTGTCTGCTAGTTAGTTCTTCCAGGTATTCGGAGTTTGGTTAGGTTTGGTAATCCGGTGAGGACCCCTAGCCCATCCAGTGCTCTACCCCCTGGAGAATTCGACTAACGCTCTACCTAAATAGATTTCGCGGAGAACCAGCTATTTCCGAGTTTGATTGGCCTTTCACCCCTAGCCACAAGTCATCCCAATCTATTGCAACAGATACGGGTTCGGCCCTTCAGTAAGTGTTACCTTACCTTCAGCCTGCTCATGGCTAGATCACTCGGTTTCGGGTCTAATCCAACGAACTGAACGCCCTATTCAGACTCGCTTTCGCTACGCCTACACCTACCGGCTTAAGCTTGCTCGTTAGACTAAGTCGCTGACCCATTATACAAAAGGTACGCCGTCACCCAGAACGAATCTTGGGCTCCGACTGTTTGTAGGCATTCGGTTTCAGGTACTATTTCACTCCCCTTGTCGGGGTACTTTTCACCTTTCCCTCACGGTACTGGTGCGCTATCGGTCATGCACGAGTACTTAGGCTTGGATCGTGGTCGACCCATGTTCAGACAGGATTTCACGTGTCCCGCCCTACTCTAGGACTTAAATCAGATTTACGTATACGGGACTATCACCCACTTTGGTACGACTTTCCAGTCGTTTCTACTTTTCTTAATTCAAGCCACTGGCCTGGTCCGCGTTCGCTCGCCACTACTAACGGAGTCTCGTTTGATGTCCTTTCCTACAGGTACTTAGATGTTTCAGTTCCCTGCGTTTGCTTCTTACACCCTATTTTATTCAGGTGTAGATACCTTTATTAGATGACTAGAAAACTAAACTGTCCTTTTACAAAAACAGCTTAATTTTTCTAGCCACCAAAGGTGGGTTGCCCCATTCGGAAATCTACGGATCAAAGGGTATTCGCACCTCCCCGTAGCTTATCGCAGCGTATCACGTCCTTCATCGCCTGTGCATGCCAAGGCATCCACCAAATGCCCTTAAGACACTTGATCGTTCTCATTGCCAATATTCATTCACGGTTTGTCTGCTTCTCTTTATCTTGTGCAAAATAAAGCGCAAAACAAACCAAATATCAGCAGAAAAGACCAGCTTCTCGAGATATATTCAATGGCGCGGTTAAGCTTCCAATCATAAGCAAGGGCTTTGAGCATTCCCTTGCGACACAATGTCTCTTTTGAAGATTTCTGTTTCTTTTTAAGATTTTTTTCTTAAAATATTGCTCTCTAGAACAAATTTTGCTCTTTAGAACAAACAGTTCAAAAGGAACATGTCTGAATATATCTTCTCTTCACAATTTCAATAGAACAAGCAAAAGATCACTGGACCTTTTACAAAGACTGTTCTTACAACATGATGATGACCTAATGGTGGAGCCGGACGGGATCGAACCGACGACCCCCTGCTTGCAAAGCAGGTGCTCTCCCAGCTGAGCTACGGCCCCTAAATAATGCTCTTTCAAATCAACCTTAACCAGATTTATCAACTTGAATTACCTGTACTATTTTGATTTGTATCATTTAAATTTACCTGTACCACTAAGGGATTTTAAAAGCCTCTTTGAAAGCTTAATAGGATAAATTTAACAAATAATCTTTGGATGATAAAATAAAATCCTTAAAAATAAACAAAGATCGAAAAGTCTTTAATACACTAAAGCTTCATACTCTTGGATAAGCAAAAAACGAGCATAAATTGGTGGGCCTGGGAGGACTTGAACCTCCGACCTCACGCTTATCAAGCGCGCGCTCTAACCAACTGAGCTACAAGCCCTCCGGGATAAACCGGAAAACCTTCCCCGGCATCATCTTAAATCACTGGAAAAGCTTTTACTCATTTCCTTTTAAAGCCTTTTTTAAAAACCCATAAGTTTTAATAAATCCATAGTTTTTAAAATCCATGGCACCTTGAAACGCATGTTTTTCTTTGAAAAACGTGGAATGATTATGATGTGAGGCTTTACTTTAAGAGATCGCCAGAAGGCTTGGGATCATCATCTGAAGAAAGAGAAACGAAGACGGCATGTCTGCTTTTATATTGTCAACACATGAGCACTAAGCCCTCAAATACTTCTCTCAACAGAGGTAGGGGCCTCAAAGAGACGGGGGGGATCCTCTTTAGTTACAAAGAGGGGTCTCTTTTTTGTGAGAGGGACTCATTGAGAGTTAGCGTCATATGCACGGTTTAAACGGACTACGTTTAAACCTTGTGTCTAATCAGATCAAAAAGGGAGGGAGCTTTTTAAAAAACCCTATTCTTGATCATCCTTAGAAAGGAGGTGATCCAGCCACAGGTTCCCCTACGGCTACCTTGTTACGACTTCACCCCAGTCGCTGACCCTACCGTGGTTGCCTGCCTCCTTGCGGTTAGCACAGCACCTTCGGGTAAAACCAACTCCCATGGTGTGACGGGCGGTGTGTACAAGGCCCGGGAACGTATTCACCGTGGCATGCTGATCCACGATTACTAGCGATTCCAACTTCATGCACTCGAGTTGCAGAGTGCAATCCGAACTGAGATGGCTTTTGGAGATTAGCTCGACCTCGCGGTCTCGCTGCCCACTGTCACCACCATTGTAGCACGTGTGTAGCCCAGCCCGTAAGGGCCATGAGGACTTGACGTCATCCCCACCTTCCTCTCGGCTTATCACCGGCAGTCCCCTTAGAGTGCCCAACTGAATGCTGGCAACTAAGGGCGAGGGTTGCGCTCGTTGCGGGACTTAACCCAACATCTCACGACACGAGCTGACGACAGCCATGCAGCACCTGTCTCCGATCCAGCCTAACTGAAGGAGGGTGTCTCCACCTTCCGCGATCGGGATGTCAAGGGCTGGTAAGGTTCTGCGCGTTGCTTCGAATTAAACCACATGCTCCACCGCTTGTGCGGGCCCCCGTCAATTCCTTTGAGTTTTAATCTTGCGACCGTACTCCCCAGGCGGAATGTTTAATGCGTTAGCTGCGCCACCGAGCAGTAAACCGCCCGACGGCTAACATTCATCGTTTACGGCGTGGACTACCAGGGTATCTAATCCTGTTTGCTCCCCACGCTTTCGCACCTCAGCGTCAGTAATGGACCAGTGAGCCGCCTTCGCCACTGGTGTTCCTCCGAATATCTACGAATTTTACCTCTACACTCGGAATTCCACTCACCTCTTCCATACTCAAGATATCCAGTATCAAAGGCAGTTCCAGGGTTGAGCCCTGGGATTTCACCTCTGACTTAAATATCCGCCTACGTGCGCTTTACGCCCAGTAAATCCGAACAACGCTAGCCCCCTTCGTATTACCGCGGCTGCTGGCACGAAGTTAGCCGGGGCTTCTTCTCCGGTTACCGTCATTATCTTCACCGGTGAAAGAGCTTTACAACCCTAGGGCCTTCATCACTCACGCGGCATGGCTGGATCAGGGTTGCCCCCATTGTCCAATATTCCCCACTGCTGCCTCCCGTAGGAGTCTGGGCCGTGTCTCAGTCCCAGTGTGGCTGATCATCCTCTCAGACCAGCTATGGATCGTCGCCTTGGTGAGCCGTTACCTCACCAACTAGCTAATCCAACGCGGGCTCATCCATCTCCGATAAATCTTTCTCCTAAAGGACGTATACGGTATTAGCACAAATTTCTCTGTGTTATTCCGTAGAGATGGGTAGATTCCCACGCGTTACTCACCCGTTTGCCGCTCACTCTAAAAGAGTGCGCTCGACTTGCATGTGTTAAGCCTGCCGCCAGCGTTCGTTCTGAGCCAGGATCAAACTCTCATATTGAAAATTCGATTTGGCTATATTTGGTCTTTTTGCTCCTTAAAAATAAAGAGCACCAATTAAATGGTCACGCTTGAATCGACGAGAACATATTTTTACACACCTAATCTAACATTTATAACATTAGATCCGGTATTAACATCTTCTCTAAAAAACGTGCCGCCATATTCTTTTCGAAATCTTAAAGCATAAAACCCTAAGACTTCCGCAGACTATGCCGCCCACGTTTCTCTTTCTTCTTTCTTCTCTTGTCAAAGAACAAACGGTCAATAAACCGTTTCAAAAAACCAAAAAATACCATACACTAAAAAGCGTAAAATAAAAACCTAAAAGGTAAAACACCGCGTATATGATAATTCTTAGTCAATAAAACAAGAGCAAAACCAACCATCGCAAGCAGAAACCGCTCTCGTTACTCGTCGTATATAGTACTCTTTCAATCAAAGAGTCAATATCATTTTTTATTTTTTTTTAAATAAAATAACCCAAACATTTCCAATAAAATATTGTAACAAAAAATCCTATTTCAAGACATTATTG
>NZ_JAQITD010000039.1 GCF_028618555.1 Bartonella sp. CM31XJBT
TTTCATTTTTGCTGATTTTCAACGTCCATTTTGTATTGTTTTTCAGATCAAAGTGCACATTTCTGTCTTTAGCAATATTTGCTCTGCCCTCTAGAATAGACTGATCTGCGCTTAAGGTGAAGGTGCCATTGGAGATCGCTTTAACCTCTTTACCATCCCACAAATCTTTATCTTTCCATGATGTTTTGTCCCAAAAAATACCATCTCCTAATAATACGTCAGCATGGACTTCTGATTTTTTAAGATTGACTGTGCCGATTGATGGAGCAGCAGCATCTTCGATGCTTTTTTCAACAACAGTTCTAACGAAAATTCCTGTACCATTTTCAGCATGAAGCTCTGCATTAGTCAGATTGATCTCATTACTATGATATTTTTGCGGATCATGCGAGCTATTCGGATTATTATCAAAGAAAGTTGCGAATTGTAAACTGGCAACTTCTGCTGTGGCAGAAACATCTGTCAGATCAATATGTCCGCCATTTATTACAACCAGCGCAGCCATTTTTGCTTCTATTTTATTTTTCTTCCCATTCTGAAGGGCGACGGATTGGGTATCTAGACCTTTGGAATTAGCATCAATAGCGCCATTAACCATCTTAATTGTGCTATTATTTCCTGCAAAAAGACCAACATCAAAATTTTGAATGGTTGTTTTACCATTTAACTTAATTAAACTACCAAGTTCCGCAACGTTTACAGCAACGGTTTGTTTTTTACTTTCACCACCAGTTATTGTTAAATCTCCGCTAATGATTTTACTTCCACCGTCTGCATAAAACCCTTCATCAACATTTTGAATGGTTGTTTTGCCCATTAACCTAACTTCACTACCAGAGTCCGATGTCCATATACCAGTGCGTTCGTTGTCGGGGCCGTCAAGTGCTTCACCACCGATTATTGTTAAATCTTTGCTGGTGATTTTACCACCGTCAACTGCTCCAAGGCCGCCCAAAGTATTGTTAATTATTGTATCTCCATGCAATTGAATTGTGCTGTCATTGCCACTTACAAATGCACCGTTTCCTTTTCCCTCTGTTTTTAGAGCAACATCTGTGGCATCAATATGCCCTCCGTTGATTGCGAATAACGCTGTTTCGTTCGCGGCTACGGATCCTCCCATCATTATGATCTTAGATCCTGAACCGTCTGCAAGGAGTCCTCCGCCATCAGATGATGTAATGTTAGCATTGTTTTTTAAGATAATCGTACTGCTGGCTTCGGCGCTTCCTCCTACATCACGTCCACTAAATGATCCTCCTGAGACCGTTATTGTTGAGTGATCATTTGCAACTATACTGGCGGCTGCCTGAGTCACTTCTACATTATTTAAAACAACGGTACTTTTGTCTGCTTTTATTCCAAAGTTTAGTAGCGCATCGTCTTTACTATTCGATATCTTCACACCTTCTAGCTTGTTTTCACCACTGTTACTGTTTAAGAAGCTGGCACCAACTAGAGAAGTTTTAATGGTTCCTCCAGTCATGTTTATTGCGCCACCATCGTTTGTTGTAAGTCCAATTTCACTATTACTAATCGTTGTTCCCTCAAGCAATTCAACTACACTGCCTTCACCATTAGAAAATACACCAGATGACTTATCGCTATCATTTGTTTTTAGGGTTACATCTGCAACAGTAATATGGCCACCATTTTCAGCAACCAATGCATTACCTTTCCCCGTGACGGTTCCTCCCGTCATGCTGATGGAGGAGTTTGAACTGTTTGCATAGAGTCCAACGTTATCAGATGATGTAATGTTTGCATTGTTGGTTAAAGTGATGGCGCTGCCGTTTTGAGCAGATATTGTTGTATTTTGTGCATGAAATGATCCTCCCGAGATTGTTATTGTCGAATCATGATCTGCAAATATACCGGCTGCTGCTTGAGTCACTGTTACATTATTTAAAGTGACATTACTGTTAGTTGCCTTGATTCCATTGATTAGTGGCGCATCATCTTTCCCACTTGATGTCACTACATCTTTCAGTTCGTTTTCTTTGCTTTTGCTATCCAAAAAGAATGCACCAACTTTGGACGCTGTAATGCTTCCCCCAGTCATTGCGATTGCGCCACTTTCTTGTGTTTTCAACCCGATTGTAGCATCTTTGATCTTTGTATCAGACAATTCAATCACACTGTTTTCACCTTGAGACAAGGCGCCGAATCCACTCTCAATTTTAGTACCCTTATTAGATGCAGGATTATCCCCTTCTGTAGTAGGTGCACTTGTGGTATCTCCCTTTGCTGTTAGAGTACCACCCGTGACTTTAATATGACCACCGTCGTTTGTATACAATGCTGCGTCTTTTCCAGTTACGCTTCCTCCAGTCATTTTTATGGTGGTATTTTCATCATCGGCATGGAGTCCGTTACCATTAGATGAGGTAATGTTAGCACCGCCATCTACAGTAATGGTGGTGCCGCCCATAGCATATACGCCATCCATTTTACCCTCGAATGAACCTCCGGATACTATAACTTGAGAAACGTCATCCGCAAGTATACCAGTTTCTGCTTGCTTAACTGTTACATTTTCTAAAGTAATTAAACTTTCGTTGTTTATTTCTATTCCAAGGAGTGATGATGCTTCATTTTTATTATCTGATATCACTACATTTTGCAGTACACTTCTACTATTCTTACTACCATCAATATAAACGCCAGTTTGAGAAGCTGTAATGTTCCCCCCGGTCAGGTTGATGTTAGCGCCGTCTTTTACAGAAATACCGAAACGAACATCAGAATCAGTGCCTTGAATATTTAAGCCATTTAATTCAAGCGCACTGTTAGCACCTTCAACTGTTACAACATATTTATCGCTACCTGTGTCTGTATTTGTGTTTTCATTTCCAGTTACAGTTACAGTACTGCCGGTGATTTTTCCTTTGTCTTTTACATAAATAGTCTCGTACGTTTTTCCGGATATATCTTTTTCTTCGTTGGCAACGCCAAGAGTTTCAGCATGTGCAGTGAACTGGATGTTGAATAGGATGATAGCAGCCGCAGCCGTGCATGATAAAAGGGATGTTTTATACACCAGTATTCTCCTTATGAGAGCCCCCAAATATTCATTTCCCCGCAAACTTCATAAGAAGAAGTGAAAATGGATAGTTGTTATTAATTTCGATAATTTTCTTTATTTGGTAAGACATTTTTGATTTTTTGTCAAAATTAAAAAATAAATAATATTAAATTTGTATGAATTTATATTTAACACACAATGTGCTTGTAATGATTTATATTATATAATTAAATTTATTGTAAATCTACATTATAGAAATTATAACTATTATTATTATACTTTACATAATTTATATTATTTTTTATAAAGTAATAATAGTATTTTATGTAGTATTTCTGCATTTTTATAGCTTATCAAAGTGAATGATGACGGTAATACTATAACACTGTTGCTAGCACTTTTGATTATTTATACCTTATTTATCATAATATTATAATATAATTGATCTTGATATCCAAAGGAGTTTGGCACTCTAGTATAAGAATATATTTTTTCTCCTGTTGGAGATATTTTAATAGTATACGACTAAGTTTTTATAAGCTGTTAATGTATCGATGACATTTGAAAGAGCCAGAGCCCAAGCTTATAAATCTTAATCAATTAAAGTTCTTGAAGTTGAAGGCTTGAAATCAACAGTGCTTTTATATCATCAAAGTGCACCTTCATTGAAGGATCATTGCTTTCGTTATTTCGAATTTTTGACATATTTTTGACAATAAAATCTAAAAAAATTGTCTCTGAGGAATTTTTTAATATAAAAAATATGTAACGTTTTTATGGTGATAGGTTTATGAGATATAAAGTTGAATTGGTAATCACCGTGATTGCTTTTACTCTCTCTGGTTGTTTTAATCTTGATTCTGAAAAAATAAAAAGAGACAAGAGGCTTCATCATGATGCATTCATGGATTGGTCTATGAAAGAAAAGTCTCTTACAAAAAATTATACTGCTATCATTATGGCTGATCCGCAACCGTGGCGTTTAAACTCTGGTGATGCCAATGGAATATCAAACAGAGAGCCATGGTTAAAGATAAATGAGCAGGTTGCTGGTGTGATAAAAGCGCACAAGGCTGCATTCCATATTGTCAATGGTGATCTGACGGAGTTTGGACAACAAAAAAACTATGATGATTATGAAAATGTTTATAAAACTCTTGGAGCACCTGTCTATGAGGGGCTAGGGAATCACGATTATGCCAATAATGTTGGTAATTGTACAAATCCTCAAGAATTCAGTTTTTACAAAGATGCTTGTGCTATAAGTGCAGTTTCAAGAATGGTATCGGAAATCAAAAAATACCGTAGTCAATTATCGCATTTCAATGCAGATGTTACTGAAAGCTTGGTTCCCATTTCGGGTGGAAATATTCGCTCGATAAGGGGGAGTTTGAGTTATTCTTGGGATTATGGAGATGTTCACTATGTGCAGCTTCACAATTATCCAAGCTATACGGTTGGTTTGAAGGGGCAGTCTACAGAAGTGCAAATCAATAAATCTTTAGATTGGCTTAGGAACGATTTAGCTGCTGCTGATGCAAGAGGTAAAGTGACAATCATTAATTTTCATGATGCGCGTGCTGCTTCCATTGATGGTGAATCCTTTTTTATTCGTAAAAAGAATGCTAAAGATTTGTCGGTCTTTAAGTCAATTATTACCTCTCATAATGTTAAAGCAATCTTCGTGGGTCACACGCATTATCAGTCTTATTGCCGTGCGAAAAATGATAAGGTTTTTGGAAATATCCCTATATATACAGCTGGTGCGCTTTTTAATGGAGATTATTACCTCTTAGATGTGAAAGGCAAGACCATTCACGTTAAAGCCTATAATGGAGAAATAGGAAAACCGCTTTTAATTAAAGATCTTGGTGTTATAGGGAAAGACACCAAATTTTCGGCAAGTTGCAGTAAGTTATAATAGGATTTGTTTCTTTGTCTTAAAGCATGAGGGAAAAAACGTATTATATGTGCGGACTTGAAGAGCAGTAGGAGTGTCTAAATGTTACTTAGAAATAGAGTGAAAAATCAGACATATTTTTTTTCAAAGCTGCTAAGATTTCAGGTTATACGCTATAAGTGCAATGGTTTAATGTGAACTGAGCTTTAATACAAAGCAGAATAATGGTTTGTTATTCTATTTTTTCTTTTTAGGCTTTCATCTTTGAAGAAAGGGGAGTTTGTCAAGGGTGTGTTCATAATTTGCTAGCACTTGTTGTCCAGAATCATCAAGAAGGCTGTTTTTATTAATTTGTTGCGGTATAATTATTAAGTTATGCCCTTTATTAGAGCTTATAATATCTACTCATGGGCAACACTTTTCTTTTTCATAAGAAAAGCTTTTTATTTTGATCAATTTTTTACTTATAATCTTCAAACAATTGATGTTTTGTGATGCTGTATAATTTCTCTTGATTAATCGTATGAACTTTTAGTTGTATTACAATTTTATCTTCTTCTTTTATACGTAAGTAAATCGTTACAATAATATGATACAAATATTGGAGTCTGTTTATAGCTGTTATGGTCTCATGCAATTATCCTTAGATGACTCTCACGTGTCTTGGCAGTTTTATCTTTGCTTTGAGAGAGGTGTAAAAAGGGGATTTTAAGAAGTTTCAGTTTAGAAAGAGTTTTTTTGCCCGCGAAAAGCTCTCTGATGCTGCCAAGGCAAGTATGGAACAAGCTGGGGAAGATTTAGCAAGTTGGATTGTCGATGGTTTTATGGGCACCATCTCACAATTGATGGATTTTTGTAAATCTTTGCCCTATCGCATTAAGGGGTGGATTGGTTCCATTGATGTAAGAGAGTTTTTGCCAAGTTTTTTGGGGGGTAAAACAGCCATTCAGCCCATAGCACAATTTGCGGGGGCGGGGCGTGCAAATTCCCCTTTCACAGAAGCAAAAGGCAAAGAGCGCTCCACCATCACACACAATCAAAATGTCACGGTGCATGTCAATGGCGCCCGTGATCCTGTTGTCACTGGTCGTGCGGTTGCCCATGCCATTCAACGGGCACGCGCTAATGCCCTGTATGGCGGGACAGAATGATACGGGTTACAGAATAAGGGAAAAGACGGCGTGCTGGAAAGAACACAATGAGGGGAGGGATGAAGTGCTAGGAGGGCGCAATGGTAGGAGAGATGCAATGATACGTTTCGAAAGAGATGACGTGCTGGAAGGGATACAATCAATGGGAGGGAGCCTATGAGAGATCCTTTGATGATGTTAGGACCGCATCAATTTTATGTGGATTGGCTGAATTTCCAATCTTTTGAAGAAGAGTTTTCTGCCTCATGGGTTTGTATGGAGCGTTTTGGCAAGGCTCCCAGTTTGCAATTTACCGGTTATGGCAATGATCCCAAAACCATTCATGGGGTTTGGTTTCCAGAAGAATTTGCTGATCGGGTAGCCATTGATGCCATCACTACAACTATCTGAAGAGCAAAGCCTGTCCAGATGCTTCGTTGGATCAATGATACCCCACCTATAGTGTCCTTCTCCATGGACCCGTAGTAATCACCACGATCAATAAAGACCATGACTATATCAGTCGCTCTGGTCAATCCCAGCGCATCCGCTATTCCATTACGCTCTTGCCCTTTTTAAATGGCGGAAAACCACAAGGACAATACCAAGAGAGACAATATCAAATGGGGTATTACCAAGAGGAACCTACCCCATGAAGATACCCAAAAAGCATGTTATTGTAGAGCTAGAGGATATGAGCCTCGATCTCCTTTGCTTTCACCATGTCATGGCTGTGTTAGGAGACCGGAGGCAAGCTGGTTTACTCAAAGGCTATTTAGAAGCCACACTGGAAGCTAATCCAGAGATTGCCAAATATGGTGTGTTTTTACCACGGGGCTTAAAGGTCATTCTGCCTGAATTTGTTAGCCAAGAAAAGAACAGCATGGTGAAGCGGTTATGGGATTAATGCGTACACACCCTTTTATTGTGGTCAAGGTGGGAGACAAACCTGTTCATGAGGTTTTTTACCAGCGTCTTTTAACCGCAACGATTACGGACCATGCCGGGAATGAAGCCGATACATTTGAAGCAGAGTTTGACGATAGTGGCAATGATTTAGAGGTTCCCTCAAGCAATAGTGCGCTACAGGTGATCTTTGGCTATGAGAACAGCATCAGTGCCTTTATGGGGCGTTTTGTTGTCGAGTCGGTTGTAAGTTGTGGGGGCAGTGATGGAGAGATTTTGCGCCTTTGTGGCAAAAGTGCCTCGATGCGTAAAGAGCTCAAAGAACAGGTGAGTGAACATTTTGACCACAAAACTGTTGGTGAGATTGTTGAGACACTTGCCAAACGCCATGGCTATCAAGCAAAGGTCAGTCCTCAGTTCACCACACAAACTTTGCCTTATGTGATTCGTACAGATCAATCGGCGGTTGATTTTTTAACCCGCCTTGCCGATCGCATGCGGGCACGTTTTTTGATCAAGGACAATAAGTTTTTATTTTTAAGCGGTGACAATTTACCAGCACTCGAACTTCATAAGCACGACTGTTCCAACTGGGAATTTACCCTAGAGCCACGTACGCAATATGGCACCATTGAAGCTTCTTATTTTGATCGCTCAAAAGGGCAGCAATGCCAAGTCAAACATCAGACAGGGTTTAGCGGTCCCGTGCGGCGTCTTCGCACTTGTTACAC
>NZ_JAQITD010000004.1 GCF_028618555.1 Bartonella sp. CM31XJBT
TTAACGTCCCCTCTCGTCCACCTTTTCAAGCATTGCTCGTCCACCTTTTTTGGTCCACCTTTTAGACCACCTTTAATTTCTGATTTGAGATTTTTTCTTTAATACTTACTTTTTTTATTGAATCATAAAAAGCTATAGACATCAATACGCCCTTACACATCTTTATACACTTTGAATCTTGTTGCTAAGCCCCTGCTTGCCGCGTCTGGGCACCACACTCTTCTTTGTTGTATGTAACCTATTTTTTTATTGACTTTTAAGTTAATGGTGCCTGAGTAAAGTTAAGGGAATAGGGTTTCTAACATTTGTCTATAAAGCACGCTTCTCACAATAACAATATATTGATTTATAATGATAATTTACTGTTTTGTATGTTGAATGAGAGTCCCGAATAACGTAAGATTCTCTCATTTCAAATCTGTTTATCTTGAAACAACTAAAACCACTCATTTGCACATAACAAGTGGGATGAGTGTGTGGATAAAATTTATATAAGAAAGGAGTAAAAATGGTTCTTATGAACCGTCTTAATGCAAGGGCTGTCGCAACACCCACGAGCTGGCAAATATAATGATGGTGCCGGCTTGTTACTTCATAAGCGTAAAGATGGAGGTGCTCAATGGATTTACCGTTTTACCATTCATGTGCGGCGCCGTGAAATGGGCTTGGGAGCGTTGCAAGATGTTTTTTTAAAACAAGCTCGTGAATTGGCAACTGGGTGGCGGGCTGTTTTACGTGAGGGGCGTGATCCTATTAAAGAACGTGAAAAACAAAAGCGTGAAGCAATAAGCAATCTCCATTATTTAAAGATATCGCGTTGGATGCTTTTGAAAGTCGTAAAGCTGAATTAAAAAATGATGGTAAAGATGGGGATTGGTTTTTACCATTACGCCTTCATATTCTGCCCAAATTAGGCTGTCTGCCCGTTTCAGAGATTACACAAACAGAGATACGCAATGTTCTTGCCCCTATTTGGCATACAAAAGCTGGAACTGCTCGAACAGCACTGATGCGTCTCAACCTTTGTCTCAAACATGCGGCTGCATTAGGCTTAGATGTTGATTTACAAGTAACAGAAAAAGCACGCGCTCTCTTAGGCAAACAACGTCATAAAAAACAAAGCTTACCAGCCATGGATTGGAGAGATGTGCCGGCTTTTTATAAAACACTCTGTGAAGCATCAACCATAACACAACTGGCTTTGCGTTTGCTTATTCTGACAGGCGTTCGTAGCAATCCTTTGCGTCATATTCGTGAAGATCAGATTGAAGATGATATCTGGACAATCCCTGCTGAGAATATGAAAGGCAAGCGTGATGCCACAACAGAGTTTCGCGTGCCCCTATCATCTGAAGCAATAAAAGTAATTGAACAAGCCCGCTGTATCTCTAAAAGTGATTTCATCTTTTTACTTACCGGTCGTGGTCCTCTTTCACATACGATGATGGCGGCGTATATGAGAAAAAATAAAATTGAAGCTTGTCCCCATGGTTTTCGCTCTAATTTACGCGATTGGCTAGCAGAAACAACCGATGCCCCTTATGAGGTCGCTGAAACCATTCTAAGTCATACAGTAGGAGGGCAAGTAGAGCGCTCCTATCGTCGTACTGACTATCTAGAACAGCGCCGTGTCTATATGGATAAATGGGCGGCTTATGTCACAGGTCAAACCTAAAATATGGGGTGAATAACCCCATGATCTGTGGATAACTTTAACTCTCTTTTCTCTCATTCTCTCTCAATAAGAGTCATAAATTATCACATAAGAAATTATATGATAAAATATTGTTTTCTATAAATAAAATACCTTCGAAAATGAACCAAAATGTGGTTAATAAATGGTTATGATTTGTTACCATTTTTATAGTGAAAGGATTTTAATATGACAGAAAATGATATTCTTTTAACAGACCGTGAAAGTGCAAAATTGCTTCATATGAGTGTTTCAACATTTCGCCGTCATGTAACTAATGGCTCTCTCCCAAAACCTTTAAAATTTGGTTTTTTATCGCGTTGGTTACAATCAGATCTTTTGAATGTCATCGAGCAAGCAAAGCAGCAACGTTATAACGACGCGGCATAAAAAAAACCTTGTCACGTAAGGACGGACAAGGCTTTCTCAAGCTCATCAACCTAGAGCTTTATTTGGTGTAAATTCAAGGCTTTCTCTGCTGAAGCAAGACCTAAGGTTTGCATTCAAGTTGTTCTGAATGCTTTTTACAATAAGGGCTATTTAAGCGTCTCTCAACACTTCGTTGAGGCGTGATAGAACCACTAAGAGGATACACCGGAATCCTATCATCTTGACAATTTTCACACCACTTTCCATTTTCACTTCTATAGTGGAAGCCAGATTGAAGCATACAAGTATGAATTATTGCCCATTCACCGAAACCTAATCCACTATTTTCTGTATCGGCATTATAAGGAGTTGGCTTACCACACTCTAACAATGCTTTTGCTACTTCAGTAGAATCTGCATCTGGCTTTTGCCATATAACAAAGTATCTTGAAGGAGGCTTTGAGTCACATCCAGCGATACTTAACAGAGCTATACAGCTCCAATAGTTTTAAGATTTTCTTCATTCTTCCCCTCTTTCAATGGATTTATTTACGATAAAACAGAGCTCATAAGCTTGTTGATATTTCCTGTCACCGCTGCTTAAAACAACGGTGACCAATATTGAGATGATGGATTGAGGAAACAATCGCGCCATTCCAAGCGAAGGCAAGGATGGCGGATTGTTGATCATCACTAGCAAGACTTAAGGTTTGCATTCAGGTGCATTTTTATATTTTTTACAAAAAGGGCTGTTTAAGCGCTTCTTGACACTGGGCCTCGGGATCACAGCACCTGGACGACAAATGGGCAAGTTTTCGGCTCTAAAAGTATAACACCACCCTCCCGCTCTTGCTACTTCTTCATCTTTATAGCGGAATCCTGATTGAATCATGCAAGCATAAGTTGTTGCTTTTGCATTGATGCTCTGCTTTCTATTTTCTGGAAATACATCATAAGGCGTTGGCATACCACATTCTAATAATGCTTTTCCTATTTCAGTAAAATCTGCTCCTGGCTTCTCCCAAGCAGTCAAGTATCCTGAAGGAGGCTTATTAAACTGACATCCAGCGATACTGAATAGAGTTACAGCACTTAATAATTTTAAGGTTTGTTTCATTTTTTACTCCATGATTTACTTGAAGGAACTTGTTCACGATGAGATGAGCCATAACGCACGTTACACTTATCGCCCGCGTCTCCAAGACAGGTATGGGGATTTATGGGATCTGAGAACATATTCCATGTTTCTTTCCACCAGTTACTACCAGCAGGTATTGTCTCGTAAGTATAGCCATTGCCGCCAATCCATCGGCTTACAAAGTCATATCTATTCCCATCAAAACCAATAGTGGTTTGTTTGCCATCACTCACATAACCTAACAAACCGGATGCCGCCAAAACATTAGCCGCTGGTCCATAGAAACTGATCGTTGTATTGCCAGCTACATCATTTACACCTTCTTGTTTGAAAGAATTCATCATATTAAAGCCTGTCAAACTGCCACGACTATGGGCATCAAAATGCAATCCTGTGTTACCATAGCGAGACATTATATCTTTTGCTTCTTGTGTGGAATTGGTCAAACCCCAAAAGTTATTTTCCATAAACTTCTGATAGCCCGCGACCAGAAGTTCTGAGATAGCAGAATCGGCTTGGGGGAACACAACAAAATAAAGCGGTACATTTTTATTCTCCGCATGTTGCTCTGCATAAACAGCAGCTTCATAGGGTGGCGTAAAAATGCCATTGAGGGACACATGCACCTTGCCATCAGAGCCGGCTTGCAAATGCTGCTTTTCTTCATCCGTTAAATAATGAAACTTAGGGATATTTTGTCCACGAGCGTCTTCTATAGGCTCTCCATTTGCATCTATTTCATAGATTATATTACCCTTTTCATCACGGTCGACCACGGCGATGGGGTGCTCTTTGATAAACATGGTTTTATAGGAATCATCGCTGTATTTAAACCCTTCTTCTAAAAGTTGGGTTGCCATTTCGCGGTTTTCATGGACGATTTGTTCCAGCTTGCCTACATCGAGTTGTTGTACACCCTTATGGGCGGTGGCAGTATCACGATTAAGGGAGGCTATGGCTTGTTCCCACGTCTTGCCCTGTCAATGCCTTCTGCCCTGCTTCATCAGTAATGACAATGGTGCCATTGCTGATAGCAGATTTGGTATATCCTTCCTCTGAATCTTTAGCTTTTGAATGATCTAAGACATTTTTAGCAATGTTTTTCCCGACACCATATTTGCCCTGATACATCGGACCACCCGCAGAAATGCTTAAACCTTGGCTGCTAGCTTGAGCATGCGCACTGTTGCTGATATCACTGGTGCTAATGCTTCCTGTGGTCAGGCTGTTTTTATCTGCCGGCGCGGTGCTGGCAATGATGCCTCCGGTCAGCGTTGTTTTATCTTTAACGTTGATCTTAAAACCGCCATCACCGGCTTTGATGCCTGATTGCTCCACAACACTGTGATAATCGCTAGAGGATTTATCCTTGTTCAAGGAAATATTGGTTGTGGCTGTACCATCCTTTTCTCGGCTATTATAACCAATGGAAACAGAGTTTTGCTTGCTGGAACTTTGTCCCGTATCACTGCGGCTGGTAATGGCAAAATCACCCCCTACTTCCATTTCTACATGCTCTCCAGAAACCACGGCGCCTGCCAATGTGGTATCCTCTCCACTGCTGGTATGAACAGTGCCAGTACCAATAATATGGCTGTTCTTGTGATGCACTTCCTCACTGGAACCCTTGCCTTTA
This sequence comes from Bartonella sp. CM31XJBT, assembly GCF_028618555.1. Taxonomy (GTDB): domain Bacteria; phylum Pseudomonadota; class Alphaproteobacteria; order Rhizobiales; family Rhizobiaceae; genus Bartonella. The sequence goes on from NZ_JAQITD010000004.1 coordinate 4,837, forward strand.
CCAAAAGAAGCATTCCCCATCCACCCTGTACCACCAACCATAACTATACCCAATATTCATTGAAGCGCTTTGCGTGTGGTTTTGTGTGCTTTGCGTGTTTTGCGCACTTTCAAAGAGGATATCTTTACCTGCTCCCATGGTGATATTCCCGCTCTGTTCATCATTGCTTTGCATCGGGTTTGTACCGGCAATAATATCGGCTCCAACACCATGGATGCTGCCTTTGTGGGCTTGCATATTAACAGCGCGTCCTGCTTCTATTGTACCTGTCACCGCAGTAGATGTCTGAACCGATGCCTCCTCCTTCTCTGTCTTAAAGCCCACGGTTACGCTAGCAGAAACATCAGCAATATCACGAATAGACTGTTTGTTTCCACCTTTCATCCCATTATAAAGACCTTTGCCTTTGCTATAGAGATCATAGCCTTTTAGACCAGCAATAAGACCATTACCGATTTTGTGTTTTGTATCCCCATGACCAAAACGTTTGACTGCATCCTTTACATCTTTTACTGTACCAAGAATACCCACATTGACAGAGCCTGTCACACCAGCAAAAGACTTTTCATGCTTTTCTTTTGCGTTAGAGGTATCATAGCTTTCTGATAGGGTGATATTATTGCCAGCATCAATGTTGACATCACGATCCGCCGAAACAATGGTTGCTTGTAAATTCACATCATTGCCACCATTGATCTGCACATCTTTGCCCGCCTTGAAATGAGATGGCGTATTGGTATTTTCCCATTGATCGCCCGTATCTTTAGCGCTTGCAATTCCAACACCTACAGAAGCACCGCTAGGGTTCTTTTCAAACTGAAACCCAAAACCTGTGCGTTCTTCCTTTGAGCTTGCCCTATGACGATTGTGACCAGGTGAAACATTCACATCATGGGCTGCCGAAACATGAATATTTTCTTGCGCAGTAAAATCAGAGCCCTCCACGTTCACATCTTTTTTGGTGGCGGTGATGGTGATATTTTTCCCATTGAGAGAAGAGCCTTGATGCTCAAAACTCTCTTCATTTTCTGTCTTTCCTTCACTCCCGTATATCGACACAAAACCCTTGCCTGATCCCACACCAAAACCCGTTTCATGGGTCTCTGAATGGCTTTTATGGTGATCTGTCATGCCATCAATCGTCACACTTTCTCCGCTCACATTGATATCTTGACCGGAAAGCAGATGAGAAGCAGTGATTGTGGTCTCTTTGTCTGATTGCGTGATAATGTTGCCCGTTGCCCCAAGGATAGAGGAGACCGTTGTGGTATGCGATTGAGATGTATCGGAAGATTTCTCATGCAAAAAGCCACTTGAAGACGATTGTGCTTGCTGATCCAAGTGTTCTTGGGCGCCTTTTATGACAATCTTTCCCCCAGAGTGAATGGTAATATCCGCTTGTTTCTGTTCTCCTGGTGCTTTCTCTCCTGACGTTTCCTCTGCCTTACCGGCTACGAGCGTCGAGGCTACAACTTCCGTGTTGTTTCCGGAATCAATGGCAATGCCTTCACCCCCTGTTATGCTTGACCCCACAACTTGGCGCACATCCATCTTGTTATGCTCAGATTTGCTGCTACTAAACACCCCTCCCTCTTTATGGTACGACATCTCATAATGTAAGCTATCCTCTGCATTATTGATGAGAATATCGTTGCTGGCTTTCAGCCCCACCTTGCCATCAGCCGCAATGGAACTGCCTGTGATGCTAAGATCATGCGGTTTGCCATCCTGCCCTGCAATGACAGTGGTGTCACCTCCCGATTTTATCGAAGATCCAACCGCATGAGAAGCTTGCATGTCCACTTTCGTGTTTTTGGTGCGAAGATGATACTCCATCTCATCGTTTCTTACCCCTATTGTTATCTCCCCTTGGGCGCCAAGAGCAATATTGCCCTTGGCATCTATATCGGAAGCAGCAATATGGATATCTTTTCCAGAGAGAACAGTGGTCTCTTTTTCAGAACTTAAATGAGAGCCATTGTGCAAAGCAACATGAGAGGTTTGATCCCCGCGATGGCTATTGGCACTGTTGCGTGTGGCATCAATCGAAACATTCCTCTCAGCTTGCAAGAGAAGTTTATCCGTTGCTTGAACATCAGAGCCTAAAATATTCAAATCTTTTCCAGAGAGAAGTGGGCTTGATGTACTTTGAAAAATATTTATTTAAAACAAATGTGTGAATACACAACAACAAGTGTATTCCGTTTAGGGCGTTCTGTTTTGCATGAGGAGTATGATCCCATTAAGAAATGCAATAAACAAAAACGTAAGACAATGCATCATCTTTATTTTCATTATTTAAAAGATATTGCTCTAAATGCTTTTGAAAATCGTAAAGCTAAATTAAAAGAAGATGATAAAGTTGGAAACTAGTTTTTCTCTTTGTAACTTTATATTCTTCCCCAATGAGGCTGTATTCCCGTTTCAGAACTTACTCTAACAGATATATGTAGTATGCTCGCTCTAATCTAGCATATAAAAGTAGACTAAAGTTCGTCACTGGTTATGATATTGTCTTATTTCTGAGATTAATTAAATACTTTTCACTTAAGTGTAAAATGATAGCCGTAATATAAGATTTTATGTAATAAGTAGTTATAAAATCACTGCATACTACTAATTCGCCTTTTATAATATAAAACTTTTTTAAGCCTTATAATACAAAATGATACAAATAAAAAATAAAAGAGATTAAGAGAAATAAAATAGAGAGCTAATAAAATAAAGGCCCCGTTAAACGAGGCCTTAGTATTTTTTGTGCTAATAATTTCATTTTTACGAAATTAGAATTTGTAAGCGACACCTACACGGAAGTCATTGGTTTTGTAGTTGAATTCACGTGTATCGTTGGCGAATTTCTTTTTACCAAAATCGGAGTAACGGTATTCTGCACGTAAAAGAACGTTGTCGGTCATTGCAAAGTCAACACCGCCGCCAATAGTGAAACCAACCATTGTCTTCGTGTCATCAGCCCAAGTACCACCAGTCAAATCTATGGCTTGCTTAGCCCCTGCCTCTGGCACTTTTCCATCCCCGTCAGCTTTCTGCTCAACTTTAGCTCTCTCTCCTTTTCCTGTAACTGATTGAATACCCTGTACCTGCGCATAGGCAATACCACCAGCAACATAAGGCATAATACGGTCAACAGCAGCAAAACCGATACGAACGCGTGTAGCACCAGACCATTTTTCTTTGTAACTGTGCTTTTCCGTTACCTTGTCACCTATTTCAAACCGTTGCTGATCTTTTAATTCAACCTTAGCTTTTTCAAGGGCATTATTAAAAAATGCCACATCTTCTTTAGTAAGAGTCAATTCACGGGCTGTTTTTGATTCTTCACGGTCTGCCCAAACTGCATCGGTTTCAACACCGAGAATGAGACCATTTCCAAGGTCTACGTTAGATCCGGCATAAATCCCACCCATGAAACCAGAAGGACTAGGTGTGTTATCTTTTTTGACAAGTTCTTTATCTTCTCCTGGAATAGTTACTTTAGTTTTACTCGAAAAGTTACCAACTTGACCACCAAGATAAAAGCCTGTCCAAGAAAACGAAGGGGCTGCTGCGATAACTGCTGGGGCTGTTTCACGAGGGATCACCACGTCAGCAGCTTGTGCTGCAGAAGCTGAAATTAAAGCGGCAATAGAAGTTGCTATTAAAGATTTTGTATTCATAATTTTGCTCCTAAATTAACTACAAAACAACCTTACAAGATTATAAATAGAAAAGCTGTAGTAAAAATGTCACAGTCGTACAAATAAAAGCCCAGAAAACAGCGATTTTGTAAAAGTCAATATCTTTTGGAAATTTAATTTTTTATTAATACTTTTTATTCATAATTGCACTTTTGATGAAATTAGAACTTGTAAGCGATACCTACGTGAAAGTCATTGGTTGTGTAGCCTAGTTTAAGGTAATACTTTTTATATTCCTTCTTACCAAAGTCTGAGTAACGGTACTCCGCACGAAGCAGAACATGATCTGTCATCGCGAAATCTATACCACCACCAAGGGTGAAACCCTCCATCGTTTTTATTTTATCAAATACTGTAGCAGAAACTTCTTTACTTGGCTTACCCATTTGCCAATTTTGTTTGTTCCTGAAACTTTACCAACACCCTGTATTTGCGCATAAGCAATACCATCAGCCACATAAGGCATAATACTGTCAGCGACGGAAAAACCAACACGAACCCGTGTTGCACCAGACCATTTTCTTTGAAACCAATGCAATACACTGCTGTGTCACCCTTTTGAAACTTTTCATTTTCATCCAATGTGACACCAGCATCTTTAAATTCATCATTAAAATCATCAAATTCATCAATCGCAAGAATCTTTGAGACCGTCTTCGTCTCTCCTCAGTCTGCCCAGACTGCATCGGTTTCAACACTTAGAATGAGGACATTTCAAAGATATACGTTGGAACCTAAAATTAAATACCACCTATGAAACCTGAAGGCTTAGGTAGTGCATCTTTATCTGAAGTTTTTTTCTTTTGTCTCTAAATCAAATACATAAACTTTGACTTGAAAAGTTGCCAACTTGACCACCAAGATAAAAACCTGTCTAAGAAAACGAAAGAGCTATGATAACTGTTGGAGCTTTTTTACGAGGAATGACAATATCAGCAGCTTGTGCCGCAGAAGCTGTAGTCATAGCGATAACAAAAGTTGTTACTGAAGATTTTATATTCGTAAACTTTGCTCCTCATTTATTTACGAGCACAGTATTATACGACTACAAAAAAACGCTGTAGTAAAATGATACAATCATAGGAAACGAAAGCTGACGCAAGATAAAGTCATTTCATAACTTCACGTTTCACAAGAAATTGTAAATTATGAATACGTATAATTCATTGATTTTACCGCGTAATTATTGTCTCTCGTTTATAAAAATCTTTTTAAGGAAATCTGAATAATATCTTTTACTCCCCTAATAAATATAGGATATGTGATAATATAACAACAGAAAAGAATAGAGGCCCTGTCTTTGACAGAGCCTCTTGGAAGTTTATTTCGTTGTTGACGAAATTAGAATTTGTATGCAACACCAACACGGAAATCATTGGTTTTGTAAGCTACTTTATCCCCGTTCTTTACAAATGCTTTTTTACCATAGTCTGAGTAACGATATTCTGCACGCAACAGAACATTGTCTGTCATTGCAAAGTCAATACCACCACCTACAGTGAAACCAACCATCGTTTTTGATGCATCAGAAACGGTAGCAGTACCAATATCTGCATTATTTTCATCTTTTACCTTAATCGAATCAACTTTTTGTACCTGTGCATAAGCAATACCACCAGCAACATAAGGCATAATGCGATCAACGGCTGCAAAACCAACACGAACGCGTGTAGCACCAGACCATTTTGCTTTTAGAGAAACGCTATTCATCTTTTTGCTTGTCGCCGTGATAGAGGTTTTATTTTTTCCTGAAGCATAATTAGGTTTGAGTTTGTCAAAAGTCTCATCATAACCTGCTCCAACAGTTTCCGCAGCGCGGTCTTTTGATTCTTCGCGGTCTGCCCAGACGGCATCAGTTTCAACACCTAGAATGAGGCCATTTCCAAGATCCACATTGGAACCTACATAGATACCACCCATGAAACCAGAAGGCTTAGGCATCCAATCTTTGTCACTAATTTTATTGTTCGTCGCTGAATCGTATACATCAACTTTACTTGAAAAGTTACCAACTTGACCACCGATATAAAAGCCTGTCCAAGAAAATGAAGGGGCTGCTGCGATGACTGCTGGGGCTGTTTCATGAGGGATGACAACATCAGCAGCTTGTGCTGCAGAAGCTGCTGCTATAGCGATAACAGAAGTTGTTACTAAAGATTTTATATTCATAAACTTTGCTCCTAATTTATTTATGAGCACAGTGCTACAAGATTACAGAAAGAAAAGCTGTAGTAAAAATGATACAGTCACAGAAAATGGAGGGCACATCCCAGACAAAATTGCTTCATAACTTGATTTTGTACGAGAAACCTAAAGATATATATATATATATATTATTGATTTTTAAATGTAATTCTTGTTTGTTGTCTATGAATTTTTTTAAGAAAATCTGAATAATATCTTTTCACATCCACAATAAATTATGTATTGTGTGATAATATAGCAACAAAGAATAACAGAGGCTCTGTCTTTGACAGAGCCTCTTCGTTATTTAACTTACCATCTATTAAAATTTGTAAGCAACACCAACTCGGAAATCATTGGTTTTGTAAGATGTCTCATATTTGTCATTTGAGAATTTCTTTTTACCAAAATCAGAGTAACGATATTCCGCACGGACAATAACGTTATTGGTCATTGCTAAATCAACACCAGCACCAAGCGTGTAACCAACAAGGGTCTTTGTTTCATCAGACAGAGTACCAGAAGCTATTACTTTATCTGAATCTTTCCCTGTTATTGAAATCAATGCACTATCTTGAAGCTGTGTATAGGCGATACCACCAGCAACATAAGGCATAATGCGTTCAGCTGCAAAACCAATACGTACACGTGTCGCACCAGCCCACTTTTCTTTAAAAGTGAAACTGTGGGTTCGTTTATCACCAGGTACAAGCGCATCTTTACCAATATTAATTCCAGATTCTGTTAATATCTTCTTAATATAATTTATGTGATCTGGAGCAATAACATATGTTTTTCCTGTCTTCGTGTCATCTTTATTAGACCACATGATATCTGTATCAACACCTAAAATAAGGCCATTGCCGAGATCAACGTTGGAACCTGCGTAAAGACCACCCATGAAACCAGATAGTTTAGGCAAAAGATCATCAGGTGCTGGAATCTTTTTTCCGTTACTGAGAATATCCATTTTCGTCTTACCCGAAAAACCACCAATCTGCCCCCCAACATAAAAACCTGTCCAAGAAAAAGTTGGAGCAACAATAACAGGAGCAACAGGTGTTGGACTGGGGGGAACAATAACATCTGCTGCTTGAGCTGCTGAAGCTGAAACAAAAGCGAAAGCAGAAGCTGTTATTAACCATTTCATATTCATATTTTCTCTCCATAGCTGAATATTTATTTGAACACACCATTTCATATAGAGCCCCATCTTCAGATATCTGTAGCAAAAATGATACACTTATAAAAAAAACAAAAAGCCAATCAAAGTACCCTTAATTGCTTGATCTGTAATAAATGAGAATTAAACTATGCCCATGCACAAATGATCTCTTTTCCTCACGTTTTCTCTCCTTTATCATTTTGATAAAAAAACTGCGCCACAGTACCCTCCGTGTAAAGCGTGTGCTATTGACATAAAAATATAATATATTGATTTATAATGAAAAAATATCTTTTATATTAATTCGTCTGCAATATTGAAGATGTTCTTATCTTAAGCCTTTTTATATTAAAGCCCCCCCAGCACCTCACAAACGAGCAAGTGTGTGAATAAATAAAACTATTTAAAAGCTAAAATGCTTCCTATTAATACTCTCAATATTGTAATAGTGAAGACCGTTACAATATTGAGAGCAGCTAAATGTAACTGTTCCATTTAAATTCATACAAACAACGTTTTTAGCTTCATCCTTCGTATAACCAAATGTGAATAGCTCTTTGATTATTTTTTCATCACTGTAAAGAATGCTTGTAGCGCACATGAACAAGATCTCCACTACCCTATGGACTGCAACAAGATTACATGCAATTTCATTACATTTACTCTTTGTTTTTAATTTAGGCATTTATTCCTTTTTGACATACTTACCATTTTTTTCTTCTCTCAACCTTATAGTAAAGTCTTTTTCAGAGCTTCAGCCTTATTTGTAGGCTATCATTTCATACTCCTTTACAAGACGAAATTGAAAAAAATACCTAAAGACAAACAACCGGTATGATAAACATTAAAACTTATATAGAAATCTCCTTAAAGCTGAAAAAATGAGAAATCTTTCTTAAAGTTTTCAAACCACCCCTTGCTTTAAAAATCATGAATTTGGCAGAAAAAATATCCCTCTTTTTCAACTTCAAAACATATATTATACTTCTTAATGTTGTTTTTTCACTTTTTAAAAACTCATTGGACCTCGTGCAAATAGGTTTGGCCGTCCTCTTTTCCCTGGTCTTCTTTTAGGATAATGATCTCTTTTTTTACCAGAATGTAACACAGGTACTAACTTAGCTGCTGTTATGCATTCGCTGTTATTTGTGCAAGAAAGTTCTATCTGAAAAACTTCAGATAATAACTTGCAAAGCTGTTCACCAGAAAAAAAACCTATTGGAGGAACAGTCGAAGATGCTCTCTGTATAAGATTTTGAGACGCTAAAAAACTTGCACCTTGAGCCATAGAGATTGAAGCAAAAGTAGCAAAAGCTGTAATAAAATATTTTATATTCATAAATTTAACCTCATCAAATATTCATAATGGATTTTATCTAGTGCCTTCATTGCAAATTTCCAGAGAAAAATAATGTGTTTATAGATAAAAAGTGAAAATCCTTAAAAATAAAGCTTTGGAGCATTTTGCTTTTAAAATAAAAGCAAATTGCCCTGCTCTGCCAACATAGAAATTACTTATTGAGTAATAAATAAAGGCACGAAGTATCGTCTGAAAATAATAAACTATACGAACTTCATATAATATACTGATTTATAATGATAATTTAGCATTATTCACATTGACTGAGAACCCTAAACATCATAAGATTCTCTCATTCAAAATCTTTTTCATGTTGAATCAATTAAAACCATTTGTTTGCACGTTATAAGTTGGAAGAGCTGTGTGGATAAAAAACACTAAAAAGACTAAAATGTCTCTTATGAACCGTGCCAAGGGCTACACAACATTGGGAGTTGGCAAAGTGGTGTGATGGTAGCAGCTTGTTACTCCGTAAGCGTAAAAATGGGAGTGCTCAATGAATTTTATATCATATTTTTGGGGGCTTTATCGTTATACCATTCATAAGCGCCGTCGTAAAATGGATTTGGGTGCCGGTTTCTTTAAAAAAGCACATGAATTAGCAACACAAATATATTCCGTTTAGGGCGTTCTGTTTTACACGAAGAACGTAAATCCATTAAAAACATGAGGCAATGCGTAATCTCTATTATTTAACAGACATTGCTTTAAATACTTTTGAAAGTCGTAAAGCCGAATTAAAAATGATGGTAAAGATGAGATTTGTTTTTTACATTTACACATTCATATTCTCCCCCAATTAGGCTGTATACCGGTTGCAGAGATTTAAGTCTTCCAATCACCGTATGTTTCCAGCCTCTCCTCAAAATTGCTTTGTTTCAAATAAAAGCTGTTACAAAAATAAAAAATATGAATTCGCAAAAGTACTTTTATTGCCTAAACTTCAAATGAAATAGCACTTAAGAATTTATTATAATTCTTATCAGAAAAGATGAGAGGATAAAATGTCCATAATGTACAAGCATTTTGTCCTCTCACATCAATAATTAACTCCATTAAAAGCCAATTTTAAAGTTAGCTATGCGCAAAAATATCAACTTCCGCCCATCCTAAAAGATCAAGCCTAGCTCTCATAGGCAAAAATTGAAAGCATGCCTTGGCAACATTTTCTCGCTCTTCACGTCTTAAACGTTCTTCAAATATAACCTTTAAACGATGCAAATATAACACATCCGACGCAGCATATTCAATTTGCGCCTGTGATAACGTTTCTGCCGCCCAATCCGAAGATTGTTGCTGTTTAGAAATATTCACATTCAGCAATTCATTACAAATTTCTTTCAAGCCATGACGATCCGTGTAAGTACGCGTGAGTTTCGAAGCAATCTTTGTACAAAAAATAGCCTCTGGCATAACACCAAATGTATGTGCTAAAATAGCAAGATCAAAACGCCCAAAATGGAATATTTTTACGACTGCTTTATCTTTAAGAAGCTTGACCAAATTAGGTGCATTCTTTTGTCCTTTAGCAATCTGTATAATATCGGCAGTACCATCTCCAGAAGAAAGCTGAACAACGCATAAACGATCACGATGGGGTTGTAATCCTAAAGTTTCGGTATCAATCGCAACAGCATCAGTTTGATAATTATCTAAGTTTGGTAAATCACCTTGATGAACACGAATCTCAGCCATTTACCCTCCTATTTGCTAAAGCTGCAAGAATACGCGCCCAAGACCGCTGCCCCTTATGAAATGATTTTAAATTATACTTTTCATTAGGCGAATGAATACGGTCATCAGCCAGTCCAAAACCAACCAAAAGAGTTTCCATGCCAAGAATTGACCGAAAATCTGCTACAATTGGGATCGAGCCCCCCATGGCTGTCAAGACAGCAGGCACTTCCCACTCTTGTGATAAGGCATCCTTCGCCTCCTTGATAAAAGATGAATCATCAGAAATCTGAAGTGCCGGAGAAGAACCGTGATTCTTAAATTCAACCTTACAATCAGCAGGAATTGAGCTACGTACATAATCACGCAACGCTTGGCGTATTTTCTCTGGATCTTGCTTATGCACCAAACGACACGATACTTTTGCACTCGCTTGAGAAGCAATAACCGTTTTCATCCCTTCCCCTTCATAGCCGCCACTAATACCATTAATTTCCATGGTAGGACGTGCCCATACAAGCTCTAAAATGCTCCGCCCTTTTTCACCAGCTGGAACAGAAAGTCCTATAGGACCAAGAAAATTTTCAGCAGTACAATTAAGCGCATTCCATGATTGTAAAATATGTGGAGGTGTTTCTTCTACTCCATCATAAAAGCCAGGAAGTGTTGCCCTATTATTTTCATCGTGAAGTCCTGCTAAGATTTTCGTTAAAATACGAATGGGATTAGCTGCTACTCCTCCAAAATAACCAGAATGCAAATCACGATTAGCTGCTGTGATAATAATCTCTTCTGCCATAATTCCCCGAAGAGAAAGAGCAATAGATGGAGTATTCGCATCCCACATTGACGTGTCACAAACCAATGCATAATCTGCCTTAAGTTCATCTGTATTTGCTTTTAAAAAAGGAATAAGGGAAGGAGAAGCACTCTCTTCCTCGCCTTCACATAAAATAGTAACTTTAATAGGAAGCTGCCCTGTTTCTTTCTTAAATGCACGACATGCTTCAATAAAAGTCATCAACTGACCTTTGTCATCTGAAGCTCCACGAGCACAAATAACTTTCTCTCCATCTCTCTCTTTTAAAGAAGGTGTAAATGGATCATCCTCCCATAAACTCAATGGATCAACAGGTTGAACATCATAATGTCCGTAAAACAACACATGCAAACAATCATCTGAAGGTCCAGGATGATGCCCAACAACCATTGGATGCCCCGGTGTATCACGGCGTGAAGCCTCAAAACCGATGCTTTTTAAATCCTCTACTAACCAATCAGCTGCTTTACGACATGCATCCTTGTAAGCCGAGTCTGTAGAAATCGATTGAAAACGTAAAAGAGAAAAAAGGCGTTCAAGGCTCTTCTCTATATTTCCATCAAGATGTGTTAGTACTTTATTCAGCATAAAAAAAACCTTTCAAGCCTTGTGTAATTATATTATAGATACGATGACTTTAAGCCTCTTGTAAGATTTTGCAAGACGCCTTATTCATTTTTGACATTGTGAGCAGTAAAAACTTGAACGTCCAGCCTGTAAAATGCGCATAATAGGCGCTCCACATTCCAAACATTGCTTGCCTTCTCGTCCATAAACTGAAAAAGCATGCTGAAAATAACCAAGTGAACCATCTATATGCATATAATCACGTAAAGAAGAGCCACCAGACAAAATGGCTTCAGAAATCACATTGCGTATATTTTGTGCTAAAGAATCTGCAAATTCACGTGCCCGTGCCGTTTGTGATGCCAATGTAAATGCACCACGTTGTGGAGACAAACGACTCCGCCAAAGTGCTTCGCAAACATAAATATTCCCAAGACCTGCAACAATAGACTGATCAAGTAAAACACCCTTGAGAGACATTTTTTTATTAACAAAAGCCTTTTGTAAATAACGACCAGAAAACGAATTACTCATAGGTTCAAGACCTAGCTTATTTAAAAGTGGATGTTCATAAAGCTTATCCGTATCGACTAAAAGCATAAACCCAAAGCGACGCACATCATTATAAATAAGATGATAAACTTCACCATCCCTTGTTTGAATATCCATGACAAAATGATCATGCTTAACCAATTTACTTGTCGTTGAAAAAACTGTTCTTAAAAGATCATTCTCTATACGCCATGAACCAGACATTCCTAAATGGCTTAAAATCGTTTCATTCTGAGAAAGATGAAATAATAAATATTTTGCACGCCGACCAAGTTCTATAATTGTTCTGCCAATAAGGCGCTCAGAAAAAGCCTCAGGAAAAGGAAAGCGCAAATCTCTACGATTAAGTTTGACAGATACTATCTTTGCATCAATTACAACAGATTCAAGTCCACGACGAACTGTCTCTACTTCAGGAAGTTCAGGCATCTCTCTTCTTTAATAATTATACACTTTCCAATCGTATCACTGATATATTAACTTCTTTTCCCCCTCAAAGAACGAAGACTTCCTCTACATCTACTAAACAAATTCTTGATGAGTGGATTTCACTTGGCTTCCTACTCATGTGAGTCATTTAACTAAAGGCTTTATGGCCAAGCCCTGCCTTGAATATATACCACACACTCTAAAATACTTAACGTATCAATGAGGCTTACATCCCACCCCACCTCAAATGACCGTGTTTTATGGTAACAAAATTAAGCCCATTCACCCTTACGAAATACAGGAACTCTTACACCATCTTGGGTAATGCCATCTATATCAATTTCACCAGAACCAATCATCCAGTCAATATGAATGACACTTTTATTCCCACCACGTGCTGCAATCTCTTCTGACGTCAATGATGCCCCATCTAAAAAGCATTTGGAATAACACTGCCCTAAAGCAATATGACATGCAGCATTTTCATCAAATAAGGTATTATAAAAAAGGAGGCCACTCTTAGAAATTGGTGAAGAATGGGGCACAAGGGCAACTTCGCCCAACCGGCTTGCACCCTCATCACTTTGCAAAACCTGCTGTAAAACTTCTTGGCCTGTTGATGCACGAGCCTCAACAATACGCCCTGCGTCAAAACGTACTTCAATATTATCAACCAGAGTTCCTTGATAGGAAAGGGGCTTTGTTGAGCGAACGAAACCTTCAACCTTATGAGCATGAGGAGTCGTGAAAACTTCTTCTGTCGGAATATTCGGATTGCAAATAACACCATTTTGAGCAACAGATGCACCGCCATGCCATTCATGATCATCTGCCAAACCAACCGTCAAATCAGTTCCTGGCCCTGTAAAGTGTAAGGCAGAAAAACGCTGCTCATTAAGCCAAGATGATCGTTTCTTCAAATGTGCATTATGGACAGTCCACGCCTGTACCGGATCTTCTTCTGTAACACGTGAAGCAGAAAAAATTGCATCAGCTAATTTTTTAATCGCCTCATTAAGCGATAAAGAAGGAAACATCGCCTCAGCCCACCCTGCTGTTGGATAAGCAACAATCGACCAATTCATAGCAAAATTTGATATTTGCTTGAGTGCCGGCTGATAAGCTATTGAAGTGGCTTTATTTAAACGTGAAACCTTATCAAAATCCTGATTAGAAAGGAGCAAAGGATTATCCCCAACAATCGCTAAACGCGCTGCCCCATTTTCAAAAGCCTTCGCCATTCCCTCATAAAGCCAAGAAGGAGCACAATCAAAACTAGCTGTATGGGCATTTTCAAACCGTGTAAGCGATAATATATCATCACTAAAAATTGGTGTAATGACACCAGCACCAACCTTATAAGCATGATATGCAATACGCCGAACAAAAGGTAACGCTGAAACTGGAGCAGTCAAAACAAGATCTTGCCCCTCTTGTAAATTCAACCCCACTTTCACTGTAATTTCTGCAAGACGATTAAGCATTTCAGGCGAAATTGTCTCATGAATATCAAAGTACATTACCAATACCCTTCTCTAAATAAAATGCGTTCTTTATGTCGTCATATTATAAATTGTTTTTCAGATCCTTTGAGTTCACTTTCTCTACGTATACTTATGCATATCATTATCGCTAAAATTCACTTAATTCATAAACCGCAATGGGTGTATAACCCTTCTTTGGTCATGAAAAACTTACCAGTTTCTGTGTCGTTTTTCTAACATTGCAACAATTGCATTTAACTGATCGGATGAAGGTAAAGCCATAATCGTTTTATTTTCCTCTTTCCTAGCTAGATGTTGAGGTGCATAGGCAGGGATAGGAACTTTATCAAGCTGTACCATAGCAAAAGGCGCTGGATGTGACGTCTTGGATTGTGCTACTTCTGTCGAATGAGATGTACTTTTCTCTGCCTTTACTCCCCTACTCTCTAAGCCTTCATCTATAAAGCTTGGCGCATGACCAGAACGTTCTTGAGCAAAAGCATAAGCAACATCATAAGGGCGATTATTTGTAGGAACTTGAAGTGCCCCATCACTTGATCGTTTTTCATAAAAAGCATTTCCCCCTGCAACCTGAACATAATGCATGTTTTTATACGGAAAAGACAAACCAGCGGTATGAAAAAACTTAGCGTGTTTAACTTTCTTATCTCGTTCACCCCGTAAAACGGCATCAGCTGCCTCTCTTACACGAGCAACAGATGCTTTCTCCGTCATAGGACGCGTTAAAACACCAGGAGCAAATTGCCTATATTGACCAACAACACCACAAATCGTCTTAGGATAGGCGGTCGAATTAACACGATTCATAACAACCGTCCCAACGGCAATCATTCCTTCACGGCTTGTGCGATTTGATTCAAAATACATCGCTCGCATAAGACATTGACGCTCTGTCAATGGATACGTAACCGTTTTTGTCTTATTATTATTTATTTTTCCAGTATCTAAATGATTTGAAGCACACCCCACAACAACTAACGGCGCTACACAACAGGTAACAAATACATTCCAACGATTTTTTTTCATCTTATGCAACACATTCCTATAATCTCTGAGCTATTCAAGTCTTGAAATGAGCTTTAAATGTATCTCTCAATAAAGTACATAGCTAATTGTTACCACTCAGCAAAATTTTAATACAAGAGGTAATCAATAAAGTATCTATGCAAAATAAAAAATAAAAAACTCTTAATTTATAGATCAATATTGTTATTATTCATGGTTCAATATAGGCTATAATAACCCATACGTTTCAATTATAGTAAAATAACGCTATCCATTTCTTCTACATACGAAAAAATAATACAGATATCCCCTTTAATATAAAATTTTAACAAAATGATCTGAAAGGAAATTCCCCTAGAAAACTCCCCTCCGGCCACAATACGAGTGATGATATCATCTAATATACAAATATGTCAAACCAAGAGTTAGCAATCTGCCACGCTTCTCTGAAAAAACTCTTTGTTGCTTCTTTGTGCTTTTCCATAAGACGGTTATCTTATTCTTTCTATAGCTGCACTGTAAGAAAATACTCACATATCTACAAACTTATTTTATACATATAAGAAAAATTTTAATCTATTTTCTTCTCACCTACTCCAACTTTATAAGTAAGGTCATCGCGAGGACGATCAGAGGACATATGGTAACCCGTTATGATATAATGCAGCATTTCAGCAATATTAGTAACATGATCACCAATTCGTTCAATATTCTTTAAACAAAACAGTAAGTGCGTACAAACCGTAATATTGCGCATATCTTCCATCATATACGTCAAAAGTTCACGAAAAAGAGAAGTATACAAAGCATCAATCTTCTCATCACGCTCACGCACCGCGTCAACACGCTCTAATAGGCGACTCGTATAAGCATTTAAGACTTCTTTTAATTGATTGAGTGCTAAAGCTGTAATTGTTTCAAGCCCATGATAAACAGAAGCAGATTGTCGTATTTCTGAAAGTGCAACCGTCCTTTTAGCAATGTTTTTGGCCATATCCCCAATCCGCTCAAGATCAGAAGAAATACGAATGGCTCCAATAATTTCACGCAAATCGACAGCCATCGGTTGGCGTTTGCAAATAATAGCAACCGCTTTTTCATCAATGTCACGTTCTGCTTCATCTAAAAATACATCATCGGCAATCACTGTCGTTGCAAGTTGAAGATCACTACACACAACCGATGCGACAGAACGTTCAATCATCCTTTCTGCATGGCTCCCCATTTCTATAATCCTTGCTCTTAAATATTTTAGTTCTGCATCATAAGAACGGACAGTATGGTTCATAGACATATCTTACACTCCTCAATTCACCTATCCAAAACGCCCCGTAATATAATCTTGTGTCCGTTGCTCTTTTGGTGAGGTAAAGATCATTTCAGTCGCACCAACTTCTACCAAATGCCCTAAATGAAACATAGCCGTATATTGAGAAACACGTGCGGCCTGCTGCATAGAATGCGTTACGATAACAATTGTATAATTTTGCCGTAATGCATCGATAAGCTCTTCAATCCGTGCTGTCGCAATAGGATCAAGAGCTGAACAAGGCTCATCCATCAAAATAACTTCAGGACTAACCGCAATAGCACGTGCAATACACAAACGCTGTTGTTGTCCCCCTGATAAACTTGTTCCAAGATCATGAAGACGGTCTTTTACTTCTTCAAACAAACCTGCCTGCCTCAAACTCTTTTCAACTACATCATGCAATTCAGAGCGCGTTTTTACTAAACCATGAATGCGTGGACCATACGCAACATTCTCAAATATAGATTTTGGAAAAGGACTGGGCTTTTGAAAAACCATTCCAACACGAGCGCGCAATTCTACAACATCAATCCGTGTGTCATAAATATTCTCCCCATCTAAGGTAATAAGACCGGTTGTTTTAGCGCCTTCAATCGTATCATTCATACGGTTAAAACAACGCAAAAAAGTCGACTTTCCGCATCCTGATGGACCAATCAAAGCAGTTACTTGATGTTCAGGAATATCAAGTGTAATACCGTGGAGTGCTTCTTTGTCTCCATAAGAAACCTTCACATCCTCACCACGCATTTTAATCTTCATTACAAAAATTCACCTTACAAAAATCTTATCAAAGTTGTTATTTTATTAAAATTACTGGCGGCGTTCAAATCGTCGTCGTAAAAAAACCGCAGAAATATTCATGATCGCAAGAAAAATCATCAATACAATAATAGCACCTGATGTCTTTTCAACAAAAGCACGCTCTGCTTCCCCCGCCCACATAAAAATTTGAACAGGCAAAGCCGTTGCTGGATCCATGGGGGTCGTAGGAATATTAACAACAAAAGCAACCATTCCAATCAAAAGCAAAGGAGCTGTTTCACCCAAAGCCTGAGCAACTCCAATAATTGTGCCTGTCAAAATGCCAGGCGCTGCTAAAGGAACAACATGATGAAAAATCATTTGTGTTTTTGATGCTCCCAGCCCTAAAGCTGCTGCACGAATAGAGAGAGGAACAGCACGCAGAGCAGAACGTGTTGCAATAATGATCGTGGGAAGAGTCATGAGCGCTAAAACAAGACCACCAACAAAGGAGGCTGAACGTGGTAATCCTAAAAAATTAACAAAAAAAGAGAGTCCTAAAAGACCAAACACAATCGAAGGAACAGCTGCAAGATTATTGATATTAACCTCTATAAAATCTGTAAATTTATTTTTGCGTGCATATTCTTCCAAATAAAGAGCCGTTGCTATGCCTATTGGAAGTGAAACTAATAAAACGATGCCTATCATATAAAGAGAACCAATAATCGCAACACCTAATCCCGCAGTCTCAGGACGACTTGAAGCGCCAAATGTAAAAAAACCAATATTAAATGTTTTATGAAGCGTACCATCATGCGCTAAACGTTTTATCCATTCCACTTGTCGATTAGAAACTTTACGGTTTTTTTCTGCTACACGCAGATCAATCTGTCCCTTATAAGCAGAATCAATATCCGCAGATGCCAAAACTTTAACTTTTTGCATTGTGCCAATCAATTTTGGATTCTTTGTCACCATTTCACGTAGTTGAACGCGGACACCATTTGAAAACATACGGTTAACGTCCCGAAGAGAGGCTCGATCATTTTGATTGATATTAAGTTTCTTTGCTAAAGCATTGCGTACAAGAAGTGGATAATTCGCCGTCATGAGAACTTGTGGTTTTGTTTTACGTTGACCACTTGGATCGATGATCTTTTCATCCAAATAAATCGACAATGTCATTTCACTTTGAAAAAAAGCTGTATAACCCTGACTAATGATAGACCATAAAAGCGCAAATAAAAAAAACAAACCAATAAAAATGGCAATCAAACCATAGGCACGAAAACGACGTTCAGCCCAATATCGACGCTTGAGACTAATATTGCGACGAGGAAAAAAATCTTC
The DNA here is from genome assembly GCF_028618555.1 of Bartonella sp. CM31XJBT. GTDB lineage: Bacteria > Pseudomonadota > Alphaproteobacteria > Rhizobiales > Rhizobiaceae > Bartonella. Next base: position 23,202 of record NZ_JAQITD010000004.1, read on the forward strand.
ATTCATTCATATTGTTCCCGATATTTACGCACAATATAAAGAGCCAGAATATTCATCAAAAGTGTCATAACAAAAAGCGTCATCCCTAAGGCAAAAGCCACCAGAGTTTGTGGAGAATTAAACTCAAAATCACCGGTCAATTGATTAACAATCTTAACAGTCATCGTAGTCATTGCTTCGAAAGGATTGAGTGTTAAGTTTGCTGCAACACCTGCCGCCAAAACCACAATCATTGTTTCTCCAATTGCACGCGATGCCGTCAACAATATAGCCCCCATAATCCCTGGAAGCGCTGCTGGTATAACAACTTTTTTAATTGTTTCAGATTGTGTTGCGCCTAAACCATAAGAACCTTCACGTAAAATGCGTGGAACAGCCGTAATAACATCATCCGATAAAGAGGAAACAAAAGGTATCAACATAATTCCCATCACAACTCCAGCGGTCAAAACACTTTGTGCCATAATAAAACCAACCCCACCTGAGAGAGAAACAGAAAGATCACGTAAAAATGGTCCTACAACCTTCAAAGCAAAAAAACCATAAACAATGGTTGGGATGCCAGCAAGAACTTCCAATAATGGTTTTACAATTGCTCGCAATCGCGCAGAAGCATACTCAGCCATATAAAGAGCTGAAAATAGTCCTATAGGTACAGCAAAAAGCATGGCAACAAATGCAATATAAAGCGTACCAGCAAGAAGCGGTATTAAACCAAATTGTCCTACTTCATCGCCTGAACCGCTCGCGGAAAAACGTGGATCCCAAACTGTTCCTAAAAAGAAATTTGAAAAGGATACAGACTGAAAAAAGCTTACTGTCTGAAAAAGCATAGAAAGCGCAATGGCTATTGTTGTCAAGACTGCAACAATAGATGCACAAATCAATCCAATAATAATAAAAGATTCAACCTTATTACGCGCACGTTGATGAGGCGCAATTTGCATCATTCCACAGATAAAACCAAAGGACGCAATAGCAAAAAGGAAAACATAACCTATAAATTTAAGCTTTTCAGAAGAAAATACCCACGACTGTGCTATTTTGAACACATCATCCGATGCTTCATCGGGTAAAATCCATCCCTTCGCGAGTAATTGTGCCTGCACTTCCTTATAGGAAGCGCTAGAAAGATTCCCCTCAAAGCGATGAATCTTTTTGACGAGACTTCGAAGTGTCTCCCAAAGTAGATCGTGATTTACAGGCTCTGTTACATGCGCACTATACGCCTCAAGCTCTCGAGAGGCATTATATTCTAAATAAATTGTACTCCCAGCATCCCAAACAATTAAAAAAATAAAAGCTGGAATAACAGTAATCAAAAATGTCCACCAGCCATAATAATACGCACGAGAATGCATTTTATGTTGTCTGTATTCAAGAATGCGTGCTCGCATATAAGAAATACAAAAACCACAAAATCCAAAAATCAATAATAACAAAATAATAAAGGAAATGCGCATTTTATCTTTCAGTTTTTATAAAAAAATAGCATCCAAATTTCCTATCCCAGAAATCCAACAAATTTTCCCTGCAAATTATTTCAATGTCATTACTCGACCAGCAGAAAAATCAGAACGCTGTGCTTGACGCTCCTTTTCAGGAGAAACAATCAAACCATATTCAGCCAAAGGACCCTCTGGACCAATCATTTGATCAGAAAGAAAAAAGTCAACATACTCTCGCAAACCTGAAATAATACCTAAATGTGCTTTCTTAATATAGAAAAAAAGCGGACGAGAAACCGGATATTGTCCACTAGAAATCGTCTCAACTGTTGGCGCAAAACCGTTAATATCGGCAACTTTTAGTTTATCAGCATTATTTTGATAAAAAGACAAACCAAAAATACCAACCCCTGTTTTATTAGAAGTTAGACGCGCAAATGTTTCAGAATAATCACCATCAATATCAACCGCTTTTCCATCCTTACGTACCGCAATACAAGCAGTGTGTATCTCCTTATCATCCATTCCTAAAGACTTCATCACTTCAACTGCCCCACTCTCTTTACACCCCTTAGTAAGTAATTTTTCCTCAAAAACTTCACGTGTCCCATGCTTCTCCCCAGGAATATACGCTGCTATCGTCCAATCAGGAAGAGCACTATTGACTGCACTCCATTTCAAAAAATTATTCGGTTGCAACTTTCCGTCTATAATAATTCGAGCAGCAAGGGCTTTATAAACATCTACTGGCTGTAATTTCCAATCAGGTCCCTTAATATCAGTTGCAAAAACAATGCCATCATACCCAATACGTATTTCCTCAACATCTTTTACACCAGCATCAAAACAAGACTGTAATTCACTCGGTTTCATTGCTCGCGAAGCATTAACAATATCAACAGTGTTCTCCCCAATACCACGGCAGAATTCCTTAATACCAGCTCCTGTTCCACCCGATTCGATAACAGGAACCTTAAAATGAGGATAAATTTCTCCAAATGTTTCAGCAACAATCTTTTGATAAGGTAAAACTGTAGATGAACCAGTAATCTGTATTTGATCGCGCGCATTGCCTCCATTTGCTGACAGCAGTAGCGCAAAAAACAATCCCACTCCAATTGATAATACTCTGTTCATCTATAAGCTCCCTAAAAATTGAGGATAAAGCCTCTTAATTTATATCATACGGTCATTCTAGTTCACATTTGCAACATAACAAATATAAAAAACAACATGGATCATTTTTTAAAACCATGTTTTTGTCCTCTGTCAAATAAATTCATTTGAACGCTTGAACTCAATAACATCCCAAAACAAATGAGCAACATCTGTACCGCAGAAGCGTTTAATTTCACGAATTCCCGTAGGAGACGTCACATTAATTTCTGTTATATAATCTCCAATCACATCAATCCCCACAAAAAGAAGACCTCGTTCCTTTAAAGCTGGACCAATGCGTTCACAAATCTCATAATCACGTTTTGTTAACTCAACATTTTCCGCGCGGCCTCCAACATGCATATTAGAGCGCACATCTGTTTCTGTCGGAATTCGATTAATAGCTCCAACAGGTGTACCATCAAGCAAAATAATCCTTTTATCTCCTTTTCGTACTGCCTCTAAATAGCGCTGAACAATAAAAGGTTCGTGATAAATTTCTGCAAACATTTCCAACAATGATGCTAAATTGCGATCATCTTGTTTTAAATAAAAAATACCAGCGCCCCCATTTCCATAAAGTGGTTTAACAATAATATCGCCAAATGTCTCTCTAAAAGCTGTTATTTCTTCAATATCTTTGGTAATTAATGTTTCTGGCATCAGATCAGAAAATTCAGTCACAAAAATTTTTTCTGGACTGTTGCGTACCCATGCCGGATCATTCACAACGAGTGTTTTAGGATGAATACGTTCTAACAAATGAGTCGTTGTGATATAATTGAGATCAAAAGGTGGATCTTGGCGTAAAAGAACCACATCCATATCTGTTAATTCCGTGCGAACAGGCTTTTCTAATTGATAGTGGCTTCCCTCTTTATCATGTACAATCAATGGCTCTAGTCGTGCAATCACACAACCATCATACAGAGATAAACGATCTGGTGTATAATGGAAGAGAGAGTGTCCACGTTCTTGTGCTGCTAAAGCGAGTGCAAATGTCGTATCTCCTTGAATCCGAACTGTTGAAATATGATCCATCTGAATGGCAATTTTCATAAATAAATCCTCCCTATCCTAAAAGCAGACTGGTCTAAGCATCATAAACTTAGTAAACAATAAAAGAACTATGACAAGAGAAAATTTATGACAAAAGAAACAGATACAAAATTAAACAACAAAGAAATCGAACGCTATGCACGCCACATCATTTTGCCTGAGATTGGTGGTGTAGGACAACAAAAGATAAAAAAAGCACGTGTTCTTGTTGTGGGTGCTGGTGGTCTTGGTGCTCCTGTCTTAACCTATTTGGCTGCCGTAGGTGTAGGAACCCTTGGAATTGTCGATAACGACATCGTTTCACTTTCCAATTTACAACGCCAAGTTATTCATAAAACAAATGCAATAAACAAAAGCAAAACAGACAGTGCTGAAGCCACTATAAAAGCAATAAATCCCCATGTTGTAGTTGAAAAACACACCCTACGCTTAGATAAAAGTAATGTGGATAAACTGCTTAATGCTTACCACATCATTGTTGATGGAAGCGATAATTTTACGACGCGCTATCTTCTTGCTGATCACGCTGCCCAATGCAAAAAACCCTTAATAAGTGGTGCTGTAGAACGTTTTAATGGCTCATTAACCGTCCTTATGCCGTATAAAGACAATAATCCTCACTATCGCGATTTATTTCCCACCCCTCCAGCTCACGGGACTATCCTAACATGCGCTGAAACTGGAATAATCGGTGTTTTACCTGGCGTTATTGGGACCCTACAAGCAATGGAAGTTATTAAAATGATCACAAACATCGGAGAGCCATTAGTAGGAAAGATTCTTCTCTATAATGGATTATTAGCGCAATTTAATATTATTACTTATAAACGCTCAAATTATAAAGAAAATGCCATAGTTATTAAGAAGCTTGGAGAATTATGATTATGTCCTCTCTTCCACTAATTTTTAGCACTCTCGCAATATGTATTAAAATACTAATATTTTATATCAAGTCATCGAAACATTGTAACCAATGAAACCTATTAAATTTATCACAAATATGGAAAACCTTTTGTGAAAAAATAATTCTCTATAATGGATTATCAGTATAATTTCATGTCATTGTTTATAAATGGACAGAGACTCGTGCAAACTTAGCTGCCATCAGTATTCTTGTGTAAAAAATTTTCAACGTAGATAAAAATACAATCAGCAGAACTCTATTCAACTATTTTACTATTCACATATGAAAATTGTTTCACATGAAAGTGCTTACTTCAAACCATAACCTATAAATAAATAATCTAAGTCATATTTTAGTGATTGATACTATAGAAGGTCAATGATCTGTACCTACACCTCTAACCTCAAGAGAAAACGTCTATTCATCAAGCATCATAAAATGCAGCTTAGGATCATTGCACGTATAAGAACAATCAATTGTCTCTGATACATGGAAATTGATGTAAAAGTACATGGGGATTGATGTGCATAGAAGGATTAAGATAAACCTCATGGAGAGCTTTAATTACATAATTATCGCATTCAGAAGCAGAAAGTTGCGGCTCATGAATTGATAATCCTTCAGCAATAATTTCACAGACAAGTATATGTAGAAAAAGTGAAGCAAACAAATCTTGAAAACCAATCTGCAGATGACAGCGTAAAGAGTGCATTTTTATAAAAGAGCTCTTTTTATAAAACCTTGAAACTAAAATTACAAAAAGTCAGACTTCTTTCTAAAATTAACATCTATGGTATAAGTTAATTTAGCTTGTTTGCTTTATTATTATCCATTGGTAAAGGAACAGGATGATCGGATAAACTGCGTAAATAAAGCAAAAGATCGGCACGATCTTGGTCATTTTTAATTCCACGAAAAGACATAATGGTCCCAGGAAAAGCTTCACGTGGAGAATGTAAATAACGATCTAACGTTACAAAATCCCATTTTTGATCAGAATGAGCACGTAATGCCCGTGAATAAGCAAAACCTGCTGCTGATGCCAAAGGGCGGTTAACAATCTCCCAGAGGACTGGACCAACACGCCCTGCTTCATTGCGTCCAGATGTGTGGCATATGGCACATTGGCGAAAAACTTTACGGCCATTTTCAAAATTGCCTTGTTGAAGGCGGCTATTTAGTGATAGGGAAACATCAGGTGCTTTTTGTTTTTCTTGAAATATATCATTCTTGGCAACTGTATGATGATATTGGACTGATGTAGGATGATCGTAAATTATATTGCTGAGTGTGGAAATCCCCACAACAGCGACCAGCACACATAAACAAGCACAAATAAAATAAATAAATCTCCGGCGATTCATAAAAACTCAAATGTTCACGGTTTCATTACCATTTTTAGTCTAAGCTTTTTCTTTATAACACACAACATCATAAATGCATCACAGATGACATTTGGAATCTTACAATGGCTCTTGAACCAATTATTCTTATTCCTGCCCGTATAGGCTCAACCCGTCTTCCTCAAAAAGCTCTCGCTGAAATTGGCGGAAAACCGATGATTGTTCATGTCGCAGAACAAGCTAAAAAAGCTGCAATAGGACGTACAATCGTTGCAACAGATCATAATGATATCGCTAAAGCTGTTGCAGATTATGGACATGAATATATCATAACACGAGGTGATCATAAGTCTGGATCTGATCGTATTTATGAAGCTTTAATGCGCATTGATCCGGAACAACGTTACAATGCCATTTTAAATATACAAGGTGACTTACCAACAATAATGCCTCGTGAAATCATTCGTGCGCTACGCCCTTTAGAAAATAGCTTTACTGACATTGCAACCTTGGGCGCCCAAATCATTGAAGAAAATGAAACAAGAGATCCCAATGTTGTCAAAATCATTGGTACACCGCTTTCTCAAAATCGTCTTCGTGCTCTTTATTTTACGCGCGCCACAGCACCCTATGGAGACGGTCCTCTTTATCACCATATTGGAATATACGCCTATAGGCGCGAAGCACTTGAGAAATTTGTATCATTCAAACCCTCACCACTTGAGAAACGTGAAAAACTTGAACAATTACGTGCATTAGAAAACAACATGCGTATTGATGTGGAAATAGTCGATACAATTCCCTTAGGTGTAGACACACAACATGATCTCGATAGAGTTTGTGAGATTTTAGCATGAAAATACTTAAAAAAACCAATAAAATTTCTTTCCAAGGAGAATACGGCGCTAATTCCCATATTGCTTGCTCCAATATGTTCCCCAATATGGATGCTGTTCCCTCTGCTACTTTCGAAGACGCCCTTAATTTAGTGGAAAGCGGGAAAGCTGATCTTGCTATGATCCCTATTGAAAATACCCTTGCGGGACGCGTTGCAGACATTCATCATCTTTTACCGCAGTCATCTCTTTATATTATTGATGAATATTTTTTACCTATCCATTTTCAACTCATGGTTTTACCCGGCGTTACACATGACGAAATTAAAACCGTCCACAGCCATACGCATGCCCTTGCACAATGCCGAAAAATCATACGAAACAACGGTTGGAAACCTGTTGTTTCTGCTGACACCGCTGGAGCTGCAAAATTTATTAAAAAAAATGCTAAACGTTCACAGGCTGCCTTAGCACCTTTAATCGCAGCAGAACTCTATGGACTTGATATTCTTGAAAGAGATGTTGAAGATAACCCTCATAATATTACCCGTTTTGTCATCCTTTCACGCTCCAAACGACATGTCCCCAAACCTCAAAATGGCGAAAAAATCATCACCAGTCTTCTTTTTCGAGTGCGCAATGTCCCCGCTGCTCTCTATAAAGCTATGGGAGGATTTGCAACGAATGGTATCAATATGACAAAATTAGAAAGCTATCAAATTGGTGGAAATTTCAATGCAACACAATTCTTTGTTGATATTGAAGGGCATCCTGAAGACCCGATGATGAAACTTGCCTTAGAAGAATTATCTTTCTTTTCTGCAGAACTGCGTATTATCGGTACTTATCCAGCACAAAACGATCGAACATCGTATATATAAAAGCAATTAGGCTGCTATCATTCTTTGCTGATATCAAAGAGCATCGTAAAAATTTCATAATGCAACGTATCTTGAAAGAGCTCGTTTTTTTCTACTCAACACCCTTCATAAACATTGAAGAAGAAAAAACGGCTCATAAAAGAATATATAAATTATTTCCATAATATTTTTTCACAAATTATATCATGATAAAAAGCACTTCAACTTGTATAAAAACCAGTGTAAAAAAACACAGTAACCAAAAATAAAAACGCTTGTACCATCTATTTCCCTTTATATATTCAAAGAGAGCTTCTTGAGAAAAGTCATTTCCTCTGACAATATTCCAATAAAGATAACGAACTTCTAAATTAGCTCTCAAAACAATTCAAATTATTATACATAATAGAGCATTCAAATCTCTTAGATTAATGTCATTCTAAACATGGTTTAAAGCTAGAAAATGCAACTTAGCCCTGATTTTAGCGTTAAGTTTGAGCTTTTATCTTTATAAAAATTGATTTATGATTCACCTCACTTTAGAAAAAGGAGAGGATAATGAAAAAAATCTTCATGCAAGGATTATTAGCCGCAAATATTCTCGCCTACTCTAGTGGTGCGTTTGCTGGCTTTGGTGAGAAAAAATGGAATTTTGGGCTGGATGAAAGTGTTGTGATCATACCATCCGATACAATCCATCAAGGAGCTGAATACTCTTGTAGTATCTTTGAACCGAAGAAAGTATCCTTTACTTTATCGTACTCTACCCCTTCTGATTTAAACAAATTGAGAATTGCTGTTGATGATGAAAAGAAAATAACCCATGATAAAGAAAAGAAGATCTTTATCCTAAAAAATATAAAATCTCTTCATATAAGTTTTCCTTCGTCAGGACATTATATTTTTAAAAATATTACGAAGAAAAAAGTTGTTGGAACAAATTGTGACACAGGAGATTATGATTAACAATATTCTATAACATCTAAATTTGAGTAGAGTTATTCTTTTTTCAGGTATTTTTTTCAAAATAGGGCATAATGAGCCATTAAAACTTATCGCTGAAGAGGTGTTTTTATCCTAATATGGCAAACCTTAAGTTGCTCATAAGGTTAGATATTAAGGAAATTTTGCGAAAACTAAAAGACTAAATTTAAATTGTTCTGTATTTTCTACTATCAGAGCTATTTTTTTAATAAGAATATACTTCTCTCTTCGCAACTGCTTCATTTTAAGTGATATAAAGCACATCGTACCCAAATCACTTAGATAAACGGAAAAGTAAAATTTGCTCTACAGATGCATTCCTCACTGCACTTTAAGTCATACTCATTCAGCTTTTTATAAAAATTATCTCGCTTTTCCCTCCTTATTAAAGAATATATTATTTGAAACTATAAAATGTCGCTTACTATCGAATAAGAACCATTTTTATGCTTATAAAATCAGTATCCCCTTATTTCTATAGCGTTGAATGTTGCATCTTCTCTTGTATGAGTACAGCCCCTTAAAAAATATATGAAATCTTTTCTCAAATAATGAAACTTCATATATTGACCCACCTTGTGATGAACATCAATGTTTTTTAATTAAAAGAACAAGCACGCAAAAAAAGAGCGATAACATCTATTCAGTATTTATATATTTATATTATGTTAAAAGAAAAAATATTACATATTTTATATTCTCATTCACTATAGAAATGAGGTGGTACTCTTATAAGATACTGGCTTATCATTATACGACTTTGATTTTCTTATACTGAATTAAAACCACGAATAAAGTAAGATCCTCCCATCTTAAATCTCATATTAAACCCATTAAAATCGTTTCTTTGAAAGTTACAAATGGGATTGGTATGTGAGTAAAAACGATTAAAAAAAGGAATAAAAATGCTTCTTATAAAGCCTCTCAAGTACAAGGGATCGCAACATTGGGAGTTGTTAAATAGCATGAGGGCTAAAATTTATACTTTGTATTAAGCATAAAGAGGGTAGCGCAACTATAGATTTATAACTCAAGGGAAGCATGTATACTATTTATGAGTGGCGTTTGAAATATAGTTAAGAGTATTGAGCAATCGCTCTTTAAAAAGCCTATGAATGTACAACATTAAATATATTCTGTTTGGGATGTTCTGTTTTGTGTGAGATGAGAAACACCATTAAAGCAATATTTTATAATTCTTTAAATAGCACTCTTCCCCCTGACTTTCGAATGTTAGCCAATTACATGATCTATCTGCTTTATTTGCTTCTTTGACTATTGTAAATTTTTGATGATTCAATTTCGTAGTTTTAGAACAGATGTATCTATCCTAAAACTCTTACATGTTTCAGCGAATGAGAATAATTATACATTCAGACTATCTTAAGCGAAAAAATATTTTCATACCAAATAAATATGAAGAGCTACTGCTATAAAAACTGGTAAATCCACAATCTCTTTGTTGTTTATATGTCAATAAATTAAACGCAAAGGAAAATTCTTCGTCGTTCTTAGGATATTTTTCGTTTCTGATCTTGATTTTTCATTCCAAATCGACAATATGAGCTTGGGAGGTTGGTGGTGGACGAACTACTCGCCAACTGGGTCAGGTCTGGAAAGAAGCAGCCCCAACGAGTTCTGGTACGGGTCATCGTTCCAACCTCCTATTTTGCTGAAGAAATTATTTTTTATGCTGTCTTTTAGCGAGGTATTTTTAATCTTCAGAGCAGCATTTGTATGCAGCAAATAAAGGGGTTTTGTTATTTTTAAACAAATTGTCCCATAAATAATTTGATTAAGAAAAAATCCTTTTATATGAGACTACAGTATTGATCTATGCTTTTGTATTATCAAAATGTACGCATAAAGAACTTCGAAGTTGGAAATACTCATGGAAAATTTACCGGTAGAAACAGCCTATCGTGTTCTTGCTCGTAAATATCGACCAAAAAACTTCTCTGACCTCATTGGTCAGGAAGCTATGGTGCGTACTCTCACCAACGCCTTTGAAAAAGGTCGTATTGCACAAGCGTGGATGTTAACAGGGATTCGTGGCGTAGGTAAAACCACAACAGCACGTATTTTGGCACGTGCGCTTAATTATAAAACAAAAGATATTGATCAACCAACAACCGTATTGGACTCTCTTGGAGAACATTGCACACAAATTATCGAAGGACGCCATATTGATGTTATAGAAATGGATGCCGCTTCTCATACGGGCATTGATGATATTCGTGAAATTATTGAACAAATACGCTATCGTCCTGTTTCTGCACGCTATAAGGTTTATATTATAGATGAAGTACATATGCTCTCAACACAAGCCTTTAATGGTTTATTGAAAACTCTTGAAGAACCACCGTCCCATGTGAAATTTATTTTTGCCACAACAGAAATTCGCAAAGTTCCTATTACAATTCTTTCGCGTTGCCAACGTTTTGATTTGCGACGTATTGAATCAAAAGCTTTGAGTGCACATTTGCGTCAAATTGCGAAATATGAAAAGGTGGAAGTAGAAGATCAAGCACTCTCTATGATTGCCCGTGCTGCAGAAGGATCAGCACGTGATGCATTATCCATTTTTGATCAAGCAATCGCCCATAGCAATGGCAATGTTAATGCTATTGCGGTGCGTACAATGTTAGGATTAGCGGATCAAGCACGTATCATTGATCTTTTTGAATTTATTATGAAGGGCGATGTTGTCAATGCGTTACATGAATTACGCAGTCAATATGAAGCAGGTGCTGATCCTCTTACTATATTGACAGAACTAGCCGATTTTAATCATCTGGTCACACGTTTACGTTTTACACCAGAAATAGTGGAAGATTTCTCTCTAACTGAAGAACAACGTTTAAGAAGTTTAGACTTTTCAAAAAAACTTTCCGTTCCTATTTTATCCCGAAACTGGCAAATGTTACTCAAAGGTTTACAGGAAGTTAATCAAACTGCACGTCCTCTTCAAGCCGCTGAAATGCTTTTAATTCGTCTTGCTCACACGGCTGACTTACCAACTCTTGATGAGGCTTTAAAAAAGCTTACGCAAGAAAAAACGCCTCTCACACTGGTTAAAAACTCTTCTCATCAAGAATCTACAAATGCAAATAATATAACAAAAGAAACAATGGTCGGAGCCCATGCTTCCTCGAGCGTTTCAAATACATTACCCGATCAATCAGATTTAAAAAGCTCTTTGAAAAACCAATTAGATCATTCCTTACAACCGGAAAATTTAGTTAAAAATCAAAACTATGACAAAATCAACGCCCAAGAAGTAACAGAAATTCTAGAAACTTCTCCATCTACTGATCTTTCTGAAAAGATTGTAAATTTATCGCATTCTGTCACGCAAACAACAGAAAAGATTACTGAACCTAAAACTCTCGTGATTAATTCTTTGCACGATATTGTTCAATTAGCCGAACAGCATAATGACACTCCTTTCAAACTCCTTATTAAAGAATTTGTTCATCCTGTTTCTTTTGAAGCTGGGCATATTACCTTAAGACTTTCTGAAAATACCCCACAATTTCTTGCTCATGATATAGAAAAAAAGATATCTCAATGGACAGAAAAACGCTGGACAATAACTTTTGTTAATGAAGGAGGTGGCCCAACCTTACAGGAGGAAAGTATAGCGATTCAAAAGACTCTTTTTTCTAATGCAGAAACAGATCCTGATATTGCGAAAATCCTCAATCATTTCCCAGAAGCAAAAATTGTCGATATTCGACTCAATAAAGAAGAAAATGATCTTGATTTACTCTCCAATACCTTTAAAAATGCTGATATTTTTAAAAATAAAAATGATATCAATGATGAATAAGGATACCTATTCCTATGCGTGAAATGATGAGCATGATGAAAAAAGCCAAAGAAATGCAAGAAAAAATGCAGAAGATTCAGGAGGAAATAGCTAATCTGCAAGCTGTGGGCACTGCAGGGGGTGGTCTCGTCAATATCACTTTAAATGGCAAAAATATTATAACAGCAATTCAAATTGATCCTTCATTACTCAAACCTGAAGAAGCTGAAATTCTTGAAGATCTCATTATGGCAGCTTATAATGAAGCAAGAACAAAAATCGAAATCGCAATAGAAGAAAGAACCAAAAGTATAACGGCAGGGCTACCACTCCCATCAGGTTTCAAGCTTCCATTTTAATGAAACGGATTTTTTCCGTGGGACAAAAATATGTCTAAATACATTGCAGGACCTGAGATTGAACGTCTCATTCAGATTTTATCACGGTTACCAGGTCTTGGTCCACGTTCAGCGCGTCGTGCTGCGCTTCATCTTATCAAAAAAAAGGAGACATTGCTGGAGCCTTTGGGAGCGGCTATACAAGCAGCTATCGAAAAAGTCGGTATTTGTTCTGTTTGTGGAAATGTCGATACCATTGATCCTTGTTCAATTTGTACAGATTTGCGCCGCGATGATACAACAATCATCGTTGTTGAGGATATTGCTGATCTGTGGGCCCTTGAGCGCGCAAAAACTTTAGCCGCACGTTATCATGTGTTGGGTGGACGACTCTCCCCCTTAGATGGAATAGGTCCTGACGAACTCAACATTGCCACCTTAATACAGCGTGTTGTACAAAACCCTATTACGGAGATTATTCTTGCTGTCAATGCGACTGTCGAAGGTCAAACAACTGCTCACTATATCACTGATCAGCTTTCTAATTTTCCAGTTAAAATTACGCGACTTGCTCATGGTGTTCCTGTAGGAGGTGAGCTTGATTATCTTGATGATGGAACTTTAGCAGCAGCTGTACAAGCAAGAACAAATCTTTAAAACTTTTTCTTCTTAACCTTTAGCTCTTTAATGACGGGGGAATATTAAAATGATAAAGAAAAATCTCTCACTTTTAAACGACTTTGGTCCTGGTATTTTAGTATGTTTACTCATATCAGCCTTAGCTTATGGCTTAGAAGTTGTAGAAAAACAGTTTTTCACGGAAGCGTGGCTTGAAAGCCTTGTTTTGGCAATTCTTCTAGGATCAATTATCCGTAGTTGTTTTTCTTTGCCAACATATTTTCAAAAAGGTATCACCTTTTGTGCAAAAACACTTCTCGAAATTGCTATCGTTCTTCTAGGAGCAAGCATTAGCATTAACGCAGTCCTTTCAGCTGGCTGGAATTTGCTTGCTAGTATCATATTCGTGATATTCGTAACGATTATCCTGAGCTTTGCCATCGGCCGACTTTTCGGGCTTTCTACACATTTGGCAATGCTGGTCGCTTGTGGGAATGCTATTTGTGGCAATTCAGCTATTGTCGCCGTTGCACCTGTTATAAAAGCAAAACATGACGATGTAGCCGCGTCAATTGCCTTCACTGCTCTTTTAGGAATTCTTATTATTTTATTTCTACCCTTTTTACATCCATCTCTGAATTTGTCATTTAGCCAATATGGTGTGCTTGCTGGCATGGTTGTGTATGCTGTACCACAGGTTTTAGCAGCAACAGCACCTATCTCTTTTCTAAGTGTTCAAATTGCAACAATTGTCAAATTAGTACGGGTTCTCATGTTAGGCCCTGTTATTTTTACTCTATCAATCATTTATCGCCGATCAGCAGAAACACGCTTGCGTTTACATACCCTCGTCCCATGGTTTATCATTGGCTTTATTATCATGATGCTTGTTCGCTCAAGTGGTCTTATCCCTGAAAAGGCTATCAATCCCATCAAATTTATTGCCCAGTTGTTTACTGTTATCTCAATGGCTGCACTAGGATTAGGTGTTGATATCCGATCACTAAAAAAAGCAGGATGGCGCGTCATTTTGGCTTCAACCTGCTCCATAATTATTCTCGGTATTTGTAGCCTTATTATGATACAATTGAATGATTTAAATCATATAACATTTTAAAATGTGCATTGATTATTATTTTTTCAACGTAGTATGCAATCAACCCAAAGTCCTCATTATTATTAAAATCAGTTCTTTCATAAACCAGAAAAAGTTCTAAAATATTGCCCATTATTCTATACAAAAAATTGAAAGAGCTGATATTTAAGTGAAAACTGTCAATTTTGCTTTTCAGTCCATAATGATTTGCAACGGGGTAGTATCAAAATACGTAACTCATACAAAACAATACCATTTCTTTCATCTGCTCTCATTACGCTGAGGTTTTTATACAAAGACTGATAAAATATATTCTTATTTGGAAAAAATGTGAGGTCATGACTTTTCCTCTTTTAAATTACTTTTACTTACTATGTAATACAAGTGGCATCAACGTACTATTTGATAGCTTAAAAGTTGTGACAACCCTTACATTTAAATGATTCGTGAAAGGAGTTTTGATTCATACGCTAACTCCGCTTGTAATATACAAGCTAATAAATTTAATTGTTTCACCATAAGTAAATTTAAAATAAGAGAATCTTACAATACTCAAGGTACTCATTCAAAAAGTGAAATAATAAGGATTAAATTAACATCTCGTTCTATCTCATAAAAAGATATTGTTGCTTATTGGCACTAGTAACTTTCTTACAAATGAAATATACGATAATGAAAAGATTAAAAATACAGCAGGACTTTTATTTATCGTTTTATTCAACTAAAATATTTTTATGCTTATCCTTGCTATAGATACTGCTTCAATTTATTGTGCTGTTGCGCTTATTCGTCATAAATCTGTTATTGCGCGTATCAATGAACGCATGAACAAAGGACATGCCGAAAAAATTATTGGGCAGATTACACAAATAATGAAACAAGCCAATATGACGCTTGATCAAGTTGAGCGTATTGCTGTCAATATTGGACCTGGATCATTTACTGGTGTACGTGTCGGTGTTGCAACAGCACGCGCTTTGGCATTAGCACTTGAAATACCAGCTGTTGGAGTGAGTGCTCTTGAAGCGTTAGCAGCACAAGTCATAAACAGTAAAAGTGCAGTATCGGCAATTACTGTTGTCATTGAAGCAGGGAGAGGAATGTTCTACCATCAAAATTTTCATAATGATCTCACACCTTTGGGAGAGCCGGGATTAAAAACAATTGAAAATATCCTCGAAGATTTGCCAAAAAAAACCCGACTGACTGGCCCAGCTGCTGATGTCGTTATGGAACATATTAAAAACCATAAAATACACGAAAAAATTGTCCTAGAAAAAATCCCCTGCGAAGCGGCCGATATTGTAAACTATGCTTATCTTGCTGCAAACAAACAATCAAAAAATTCGCCTCGCCCACTCTATCTACGCAGCGCTGATGCAAAACAACAAACCAATTTTGCTTTGCCACAAAAAAAATAATGCCCAAATTTTCATTGACAAAAAAGATTTTTGGAATTGCTCCGCTACAAGTTAATGATAGTGCTTCTCTTCATCAAATTCATCAACATTGTTTTACCCCTTCTTGGGAAAAACAAGCTTTTGATAATTTCTTAACAGATCACTCTATCTTCGGATACAAAGTTTTTCTCATTGATCGCTCTGATCAAATTTTAGGCTTTTGCCTATGCCGTCTCATCCTTGATGAAGCAGAAATCATCACAATTGCTGTTCATCCTCATTATCGTCAACAAGGAATTGGTACCTTTCTTATCGATCGTACAGTTCACCATCTTCACGACAAGGGCGCTATAAAATTATTCTTGGAAGTAGAAGCCACAAATCTTTCTGCTTTGAACCTTTATCAACGCTTTGAATTTCAAAAAATTTCTGAACGTCTTGCCTACTACGCGTCAAAAAATGGTCGTGGTGATGCAATTATCATGCAAAAAACTTTTAAGCAAATAGATTGAGATTTGTGTAAAAAACATTTACACATGCGCTATGAATAAAGTAAATCCTAAAAATACGCCTCCTGTTGCTCCTAAAAAGGTTTTTATCAAAACCTATGGATGTCAAATGAATGTTTATGATAGCCAACGGATGACTGATAGCCTCAGTTCGCAAGGCTATGTGACAACACAAATTCCCAATGATGCCGATCTTATTCTTGTTAATACCTGTCATATTCGTGAAAAAGCAGCAGAAAAACTTTATTCTGATCTTGGTCGTTTGCGCGTTATGCGTCAAGAGCGCACACCTGATAAACCCCTGATGGTTGGTGTAACAGGTTGTGTTGCACAAGCTGAGGGAAGTGAAATCTTGCGCCGTGCTCCAACAGTGGATCTTGTTATTGGTCCGCAAATGTATCATCGCTTGCCAGAATTATTAGAAAAAGCAAAACAAGGAAAAAAAATTATCGAAACAGACTATGCTGTTGAAGATAAATTTGCTCATTTGCCGCCCCATAATAAACATGCAGTAAGAAAACGAGGTGTTAGCGCATTTTTAACAGTACAGGAAGGTTGCGATAAATTTTGCACTTTTTGTGTTGTTCCTTACACACGCGGTGCTGAAATATCACGGTCTGTCGAGCAAATTACCGAGGAAGCCCGCCAACTCATCGAAGCGGGTGTCAAAGAAATTACGCTGCTTGGACAAAATGTCAATGGTTGGCATGGACAAAGTGCTGATGGCAAAACTTGGCGTCTTGGCGATCTTCTTTATCATCTTGCAAAACTCAATGGTTTAAAGCGTTTGCGTTACACAACAAGCCACCCACGTGATATGGATGATAGCCTTATTGCCGCGCATCGAGATCTTGATATGTTAATGCCTTACCTCCATCTTCCTGTTCAATCAGGTTCAGATCGCATCTTAAAAGCCATGAACAGACAACACAAAAGCTCTCATTATCTTCATCTTATCGAAAAAATTCGAAACGCACGGCCAGATATTGCCTTTTCAGGCGATTTTATTGTAGGGTTTCCAGGAGAAACAGATGAAGACTTTGAAGAAACCATTAAACTTATTCAACAAGTACAGTACAGTTCAGCTTATTCTTTTAAATATTCCCCCCGTCCTGGAACAGTGGGAGCCACAATGAAAAATCATGTTGATGAATCTGTAAAAGATTCCCGACTTCAACATTTACAAGCCCTTCTCCTTGAGCAACAAAATGCGTTTTTGCGTTCTAAAATTGGTCAAAAAACGAACGTTCTCATCGAAAAACCTGGACGTCACTCTGGACAAATGGTAGGACGTTCCCCTTGGCTTTTACCTGTTGTCGTCGATACAGAAGCCTCTACAGGTAGCGTAATAGAAGTTAATATTAAAAATGCAAGCTCAAACAGTTTTGTTGGTGAAGTGACAAATAGATAAATATGCCTCTAAAACCTTGTTCACAATAAATATTTTGGAAAACTCTTTTATTTTAAAAGAAAATGATTACATCTAAAGCGTGCACTTTTGTAAAAAATTGTCTTTTATAAAGTTTACTTAACAAAATGTGCAATCTTTATGTAGATATGGAGAATAGGCTGAAAGCTTCAACCGAAAAAATAAAGCGTATTAAAGAAAATGTAAATATGTCCCGTGAAAAGGCTGATACCTTGAAACAAACAAGCGCTTCAGATCTGAGCCAAGTTGTTTTGATTTTCGAAAATAACAAATATGCAAAAGCGGTTTTTGGTAAATTTGACGAAAATCTCGCTTATATCGAAAAAAAACTCGAACTTAGTATTCATCCGCGTGGTAATGAAGTCTTAATCCGTGGAAATATTTCTGTTATAAAACGTGCGCAATATGTATTGCAGCAACTTTATGAACGTGCCAAAACACATCAAGAGCTCACTTTATCAGATATAAAAGGAGCGCTTGCTATGGCAAATATACCAAAGAAGCAGAAAGAAGACACAATAACTCACAAATCTGCAACAAAACGTATACCAGCACGGTTAAGTACCCATAAAAAAATAATTCATGCAAGAACTCCAACACAAGATACTTACATACGCGCTATGGAGCATACTGAACTTGTGTTTGGTGTAGGACCAGCAGGAACAGGTAAAACTTATCTTGCTGTTGCTCATGCTGCTATGCTTCTAGAACGTGGTATCATTGAGCGAATTATTCTCTCGCGTCCGGCTGTTGAAGCTGGAGAACATCTTGGTTTTCTTCCCGGTGATCTCAAAGAAAAAGTCGACCCATATTTACGACCACTTTATGATGCTCTTTATGATATGATGCCTGCTGAAAAAGTCGAGCGCATTTTAGCTTCTGGTGTCATCGAAATTGCTCCTCTTGCCTTTATGCGCGGACGAACACTTGCCCATGCTGCTGTTATTCTTGATGAGGCACAAAATACTACGCCTATGCAAATGAAGATGTTCCTCACACGTCTTGGAGAAGGCACACGTATGATTGTTACCGGTGACGTAAGCCAAATTGATTTGCCTACAGGGCAAAAATCAGGTCTTATTGAAGCAATTCGCATTCTTTCAAATGTAGAAAATATTGCAATTGTACATTTTGATGAAAAAGATGTTATACGCCATCCACTTGTTGCTGCTATCGTTCGTGCTTATGATCGTGATTCCGAGATAAAAAATAACAAAAAATCATTCGCATGCGATGATGAACATGATGCATTAAAAAATGAGTTTGATTCATCATGATTATTATTGATATAATGGTTAAAAGCGCAGGGTGGAATGATGAGAAAATGCTTTATAATATCACTGAAAAAGCATTAATGACGACTATGCATCATGTTTCATTGGAAGATGTTGTAAGCGAGATTAGCCTGCTTTTTACGAATGATGAACATATGGCGCAAATCAATGCACAATGGCGCAACAAAAACAAATCCACTAATGTATTATCCTTTCCTGCTTTTCCACTTAAAGCTGGAAATCGACCTGGTCCCATGCTCGGTGATATTATTATTGCCCGAGAAACTATTGTTTTCGAAGCAGCGAAAGAAGGAAAAACATTTCAAGACCATTTAACGCATATGATTGTTCATGGTATCTTGCATCTACTTGGTTATGACCATGAAACTGATGATGAAGCATATAAAATGGAAAAGCTCGAAAGAGAAATTCTTCAAAAGCTTTCCATAAAAGATCCTTACGCAGAATTGTCTATAAATGATAAAATTTAACTTTTAAAATCAGTATTACCAGCATACCATTTAAAGCCTCTTATTTATCTATTATAAAAAGAAAGTCTAGAAGATTTCAAAACCATGGCAAACAAAATAAATGCACAAAATAATAGTCAAGCATCTTCTAATAATGAAAAAGACCCCTCTCAACAGACGAATCATACAGAGAAATATTCCCTGATGAATCATTTATTTTCATTCTTACGGGGTCGTAATTGTGCATCTACGTCACTGCGCGATGATCTTACCGTTGCACTCACGACTAACAATGAAAAAGATACCGCCCTCTTCTCACCTGAAGAACGTACTATGCTGCATAACATTTTACGCTTACGTGAAGCACGCGTGGATGATGTTATGATACCTCGTTCTGAAATCGAAGCATTAGAAATAAACACCTCTCTTGGAGAAACCCTTCAATGTTTTGCAAAAATTGGTCATTCTCGTATACCCGTTTATGCTGAAACTTTAGATGATCCGCGCGGCATGATCCATATCCGCGATATTCTTAACTACATCACTCGCTTTATTATCAACCCAACAAAAACCGAACAAAAATCCGATTTGCTTCAATTAAACCATACAGACTTGCATACTCCAATCGGTGAATTGGATTTGATCCGAACAGTTCTCTTTGTTCCCAGTTCTATGCTTGCGAGCAAATTATTAACACGGATGCAAACTACACGAACTCAAATGGCTTTAGTTATTGATGAACATGGAGGAACAGATGGGCTGGTTTCAATGGAAGATATTGTTGAGTTAGTCGTTGGGGATATCGAAGATGAACATGATAATGTCGACAATGCTATCGTACGTGAACCAAATAATAAATGGCTCGTTGATGCAAGAACTGAACTAGAAGATGTGGAGAAAGCTCTTGGTCCTGATTTTATCGTAGGGGAATATGGTGATGAAGTTGATACTATTGGTGGTTTGATCGTCTCCATTCTTGATCGCATTCCTGCTAAAGGTGAAATTGTCGAAGCTGTACCTGGCTATAGATTTCGTATTTTAGAAGCTGATAAACGCCGGATTAAACGATTGCGCATTTTTCGCATTCCCAAAAATGAGAATCTTGAGAACAATGCCATCCCTAAAGAATAGTCCAGCGTTTTTAAACAATTTCATCGTTTTTTTGTTCTCTGTTACAGGCTGGAAGCGCCAAGCATGGATATTTCTGTGTGGTGCTCTTACTTCTTTTGCACTTCCACCCTTTTATTTAACACCTCTTTGCTTTTTAACTTTCCCTCTCTTTATTGTTTTACTTGACTCAATACGGGCCACCAAAAACAATAAAAAACATTTTTTTACTTACGCTTTAAGCTGTGGAACCTTTGGTTTTAGTTATTTTATTTGCGGCCTTTGGTGGCTATGCAATGCTTTGTTAACAGATCCAGATTCTTTTGGTTGGGCAGTCCCATTAGCCATTTTATTCCCTCCACTCTACCTTTCTCTTTATTGGTTTTTTTCTGGTTTCATTGTCGGTTTATTATGGACAAAAGGAATAGCACGCTTTTTTGTTTTAGCCTTTGCATTAGGATTATCCGAGTGGTTGCGTGCGTTTTTATTCACAGGATTTCCATGGAATTCTCTTGGCTATACAGCCATGCCAACCCCAATGTTCATGCAATCTGATGCAATCGTAGGACTTTACGGAATGAATATTCTTGCTGTCTTAGCCTACAGTTTGCCAACTGTTTTATTAACGAATGAAAAAAAGAAAGTGGCACTTTCTCTTTGCTTATCACTTATATTCATTCACTGTGGTTTTGGGTTTTATCGTCTTCATACTATAGAAAACACAGCTGAAGATCAAAAAAGTGCTTATTGGGTGCGTATTGTTCAACCGTCCATCCAACAAAATATAAAATTGCGTGATAATACACGAGAAGCTATGTTGGAAGCGCATATGAAGCTAAGTGCAACACCAACAACCGATCAAAATTCAGAACCCGATTTTATCATATGGCCGGAAGCTTCCGTTCCTTACCTTCTTTATGATAACTCATCTATCACAATGCGCATTGCCTCTCTTTTAAAACCTAAACAATGGGCTATTATCGGAGCAATACGCGCCAGCAATGATCTACCTCATTCCCAAACACAATATTTTAATACAATTGCAGTCATTAATGCTCAAGGTAATATTTTAAATACCTCCGATAAACTTCATTTGGTTCCTTTTGGTGAGTATCTTCCTTATCAGAATTTATTGAAAAAAATTGGATTGCGTACCCTTGCCGATAATATTGGTGGATATAGTACTGCAAGTGTGCGCAAAATTGTTACAATGCCAAACGGATTTTCTTATCTACCCTTAATTTGTTATGAAGCAATATTTCCCCATGAAATGACTTTTCAAGGCTCCCCGCCTCAAGCAATTATTAATATTACAAATGATGCATGGTTTGGTGTAACACCTGGACCCTATCAACATCTTCAACAAGCACAGCTTCGTGCCGTTGAACTGGGAATCCCCCTCATACGGGCAGCTAATAATGGCATATCAGCTGTTATTGATTCTTATGGACGAATCGTTGTAGCTCTTCGACAAAATGCTGTGGGCATTATTGATTCACAAGTTCCATCATCCATTACCCCTATAGGAAGCAATGAATACAGAACTTTCTCTACTTTTATCTTATTCATCCTTATGCTATTGTGTCGTGTTGGTTTTGGTTCTACAAAACAGCTTAAATGATTCAAGTGCCCTTTGTACGGCATTATGTTGCGTGTACCAGTAGTATTGGGAAAAAATATTACATATTGTTTTAATTATATGATAAATCAGCTTCGCATAAATATGATGTTGGTTTAGAAGAAAAGTGCTGGAAATAAAGAGTTGCATTATGACCGAAACTAGAAAAAAACCTGACCCTATAGATATCTATGTTGGAACTCGTATCCGTTTACGTCGTAATATTTTAGGACTCACTCAAGAGAAACTAGGTGAAAAATTAGGAATTACTTTTCAGCAAATCCAAAAATATGAAAAAGGAACAAACCGTATTGGTGCCAGTCGTCTTCAAGCGATAGCAGAAATTATGGATGTTCCTGTTTCTTACTTTTTTGATAAAGGTATTACCTCCCAACAAGTAGAGGGTTTTGCCGAAAGTGATCACAATTTTATAGACTTTTGTTCTAGCAGCGAAGGGATTCAGCTCATGCGCGCTTTTACAAATATATCTGATGCTAAAGTGCGTCGAAAAATTATTGACTTGGCAAAAGCACTTTCTGAGGAAGATGTGACAAATAAGTTATAAATTAAAATTATATCTTTTCTCTTTTATTCATATAAATTTGCATTGACGATTTGCTACAGAATTAGCAAATGGTAGCGACTTTAGTAAGCAATTAATTAAATCGTTGGTTTTCTTTTTTGAAGGAGTTCCTATGCCGCATCAAGATTATCTTTTTACGAGCGAATCGGTATCGGAAGGACATCCTGATAAAATTTGTGATCGTATTTCCGATGAAATCGTTGATATGATCTATAAAGAAGCTGAAAAGACTGGTACTGATCCATGGTTAGTACGCGTTGCCTGTGAAACGCTCGTCAGTGTCAACCGTGTTGTTATCGCTGGTGAAGTACGTGTTCCCGATACGCTATTAAAAAAAGATAAAAATAAAGAATTCATCTACGATGAAACTAGCTTTCCACTCATTAATCCTACACGTTTTCGTACAGCAGCGCGCCGTGCTATTCGTACCATTGGCTATGAACAAGCAGGATTCCATTGGAAAACTGTTAAAATTGATGTTCTTTTGCGCCCCCAATCAGCTGATATAGCAAGAGGGGTTGATAATGCTACGGATCGGCATGGTGAAGAAGGAGCAGGTGATCAAGGCATCATGTTTGGATATGCTTGCCGTGAAACACCTGATCTCATGCCTGCACCAATTTATTATGCGCATAAAATTCTCAAACTTCTTGCCGCAGCCCGACATAAAGGAGAGGGAGAAACTGGAAAATTAGGACCAGATGCTAAAAGCCAAATAACCATACGCTATAAAAATGGAAAACCAATAGAGGTCACATCCATCGTTCTTTCAACGCAGCACCTTGATGAAAGCTGGGATTCCAATAAAGTACGTACAGTGGTTGAGCCTTACATTCGCCAAGCTTTACATGACATTCCCATTGCAGCTCAATGCAGTTGGTATATTAACCCAACAGGAAAATTTGTTATTGGAGGACCTCAAAGCGATGCCGGATTAACGGGACGCAAAATTATTGTGGATACTTACGGAGGTGCAGCACCCCATGGAGGCGGTGCTTTTTCAGGAAAAGATACAACAAAAGTTGATCGTTCTGCTGCCTATGCGGCACGCTATCTGGCTAAGAATATTGTTGCTGCTCATTTAGCAGAGAGATGCACCATTCAACTCTCCTATGCAATTGGTATTGCACAACCTTTATCTATTTATCTTAATCTTCATGGAACAGGAAAAGTCGATGAAAAAGTTATTGAAGCAGCCATCCGCAAAATAATGGACCTTTCACCTACCGGCATTCGAAAACATCTTGACCTCAATAAACCTATTTATGCAAAAACAGCTGCCTATGGTCACTTTGGTCGTAAACCAAAAAACGATGGTTCGTTTTCATGGGAAAAAACTGATCTCGTGAAAACGCTTCAAACAATGATCCAAATCCCATGATTAAACATAATATACGTAAGAGTGAAGCATTTTTTGGACGCCGACAAGGAAAACAACTTCGAAACAGTCAGCTTACACGTATAAAAATGCTTCTCCCCAATTTTAATATTGATTTAAATGTTCCTCCTCCTTCAAACCTTACATCCTTATTTTCAAGCAAAGTAAGAGAAATTCGACTTGAAATCGGCTTTGGTGGAGGTGAACATTTACTTCATGAAATGGAATATTTTCCAAAAACTGGTTTTATCGGCGTCGAGCCCTTTATCAATGGCATGGCAAAAATATTGTTGTCTCTTGAACAGCATCAAAACCATCAAAATCGTCTTCGCCTCTATAATGATGATGCTACACGCCTCCTTGATTGGCTCCCTAATAACTCGCTTGATGGAATAGACCTCTTCTATCCCGATCCTTGGCCGAAAAAGAAACACTGGAAACGACGTTTCATCAACATAAAAAATCTTAACCGTTTTGCTCGTGTTCTTAAAATAGGAAAACTTTTTCGCTTTGCTAGCGATATAGACAGTTATGTAAACTGGACTTTGTACCATTGTGCACAACATGATCACTTTGAATGGAAAGCAGAAAGCCCTCAAGACTGGAAACTCCCTTATCCACTATGGAGTGGAACCCGCTATGAAGCAAAAGCTTTACGCGAAGGACGAACGCCTGCCTATCTTACCTTTATCAAGAAATAAATGATCAAGCGCTTTTCTCATAAACAACTTGAAAAATTTTGAATTTAAGAGTATCAATAGTTAAATTCTTGGTCTTATGATGAAGAGTGGGCCGTTGGACCCGCTCTTTTTTAATATCATAAAACTGATGAAAACAACTTGGATAAAATGTATGAACGAAGCTGAAAAAATAAGCAATCTTGACGAACCGCGCTTGTTTGAAGAAGAGGGTATCGAAGCACAGGTTGCTGCTCTTGTCATACCACTACTTAAACCTTTAGGTTTTCGTTTGGTTCGTGTAAAACTTCTTGGTCAAAATGGTTTAACACTTCAAATTATGGTTGAACGTGCCGATGGTTCTATGACCATAGAAGATTGTGAAACTGTTAGTCGAACTGTTTCCCCACTCCTTGATGTCCAAAATGTTATTGAACGCAAATATCATTTAGAAATCTCATCACCTGGAATTGATCGTCCATTGGTAAGAAAATCTGATTTTTTTCATTGGCAAGGGCATCTTGCAAAAATTGAAACAAAAATAATAATTGATGGGCGCCGAAAATTTCGCGGGACACTTACAAATATCACGCAAGATGGATTTATTTTAAACACCGATAAAGCTGCTTATGGAGAAGCCATGTATACCCCTATTTCCTTTTGTGATATCATAAATGCACATTTAGTGCTTACCGATGAGCTTATTCGCGATGCATTGAAACAAAATAAAGATTTAAGTCAACAATTCATTGCCGAAGAGAACGCTAACGACTCTATACAGACGCTCAATTTCAAAAAATAATATCACAGGGGAATACCCATCGTGTGGCACAAAGAAGGAGAAAATTGATGGCTACAAGCGCTAACAGGCTTGAGATTCTGCAAATTGCAGATGCTGTTGCACGTGAAAAGTCAATCGACCGTGAAATTGTCATTTCTGCGATGGCTGATGCTATTCAAAAAGCAGCACGTTCTCGTTATGGTCAAGAAACCAATATCCGTGCTGAAATCAATTCTAAAACAGGTGAAATTAAATTACAGCGCCTGCTTAAAATCGTTGATGTCGTTGAAGACTATACAACGGAAATTACTTTGTCTGATGCTCTCAAACATCAAGCAGAAGCAAAAATTGGTGATTTTTTTGCTGATCTTTTACCTCCTATGGATTTTGGACGTATCGCAGCACAATCTGCTAAACAGGTTATTGTACAAAAAGTACGCGACGCAGAGCGTGATCAGCAATATGAGGAATTCAAAAATAAAGTTGGTGAAATTATTTCTGGTACAGTTAAGCGTGTGGAATATGGTAACGTCATCGTTGATCTAGGGCGCGGTGAAGCTATTGTGCGCCGTGATGAATTAATTCCTCGTGAATCATTCCGCTATGGAGATCGCATTCGTGCTTTTGTCAATGATGTACACCGTGAAACGCGTGGGCCGCAAATCTTCCTTTCACGCACACATCCCCAATTTATGGTAAAACTTTTCACTATGGAAGTGCCAGAAATTTATGATGGTATTATAGAAATCAAATCTGTTGCTCGTGATCCAGGTTCACGGGCTAAAATCGCCGTTGTTTCACGCGATGGTTCCATTGATCCTGTTGGAGCATGCGTTGGAATGCGAGGAAGTCGTGTACAAGCTGTTGTTGCTGAATTACAAGGCGAAAAAATTGATATTATTCCTTGGTCGCCTGATGCGGCAACATTTGTCGTTAATGCACTGCAACCTGCTGAAGTTTCTAAAATTATCCTTGATGAAGATGCTGAACGGATTGAAGTTATTGTGCCAGATGATCAACTTAGCCTTGCTATTGGACGACGTGGGCAAAATGTTCGCTTAGCTTCACAACTAACAGGATGGAACATTGATATTTTAACGGAAAAGGAAGAATCTGAAAATCGTCAAAAAGAATTTACTGAACGGAGTAAATTGTTTATGGAAGCCTTAGAGGTTGACGAAATGATCGGACAGGTTATGGCATCAGAGGGTTTTTCTTCTATTGAAGAAATCGCCTATATTGATCTTGAAGAAATCGCTTCTATTGATGGTTTTGACCATGATACTGCCGCTGAAATCCAAAGTCGTGCCCGCGAATATCTTGATCATCAAGAAAAAGAACTTGATGAAAAACGCAAAAAGCTCGGAGTTTCTGACGAATTGCGAACACTTCCTGGAATGACAAGTGCTATGTTGGTTGCTGTAGGTGAGGATGGTGTAAAAACAATAGAGGACTTTGCTGGCTATGCCGTTGATGATTTAGCTGGTTGGAGAGAACGCAAAGAAGGTCAAACACAGAATTTTTCTGGTATTTTAACCCCTTTTGACATTACACGCGCAGATGCAGAAGCTATGGTTTTAGCCGCACGTGTACAAGCAGGCTGGATAGACCAAGCTGATCTTGTTACAGAAAATCCTGTAGAAGATGAAAATTCTACAGAAAATGAAAAAACCGATGATTTGGATGTGGATACACTTTAAATGAATGAACGGACTTGCATTGTGACCCGAAAAAATGCTTCAGCACAAACGCTGATCCGTTTTGTTATTGGTCCCAATAACCAAATTGTTCCTGATCTTAAAGCAAATTTACCAGGGCGTGGCGTTTGGATTTCTGCCCATCACGCTGTTATTGAGAAAGCAATAAAACAGAAAGCTTTTCATAGAAATTTTAAAACAGATGTTGAGGTTGCACCAAATCTTGTGCATGTTATTGATACGCTTTTACTAAAAGCCGCTCTTTCAAGCCTTTCCATGGCACGAAAAGCGGGAGCAATTGTTATGGGAGCAACAAAGGTTGACGCTGCTATCCGCTCTGGTAAAGTTATTCTTGTACTTCATGCTAAAGAAACAACAGAAGATGGGAAACGAAAAATTGCACAGGCCATCCATTCAATACAACAACAAACAAATCGGACTATAAAAACCATATCTTTATTTACAAGTGATGAAATGCGAGTGGCTTTTGGCTCTAATCCTGTAATGCACGCGGCCTTACTGGACACAAAGGCTGCTGAAGGATTTCTCAAAACGACATGTAAATTGATCAGCTATCGTGACGACAAGCATAGTAAGTCTAGTGAGATGACGGCACAAGCCGTGAAGGAAGTACAATGAGTGAAAATAACAACGACAAAACAACCGTCAAGAAGACACTAACTCTCAAGAGGTCTGTCTTGGAAACGAGCACGGTTAAACAAAATTTTAGTCATGGCCGTACGAAGGCTGTCGTTGTCGAAACCAAACGGCGTAAAATTACGCGACCTGATGAAAAAGCTGAAACCCTACAGCCCATTACAAAGCCGCATGTGGCCCCCCAGCGTTCTAAACCGCGTTTTGAAGGAAAAAAGCCTCAAGAATCTGTGGCCAAAAGCAATCTTTCATCAACTGAAATGGAAGCGAGACTTCGCGCGTTAGAAGAAGCACATATCCAAGAAAGAATAACGCGAGAACAAGCCGAAGAAGAAGCAAGACGCGCTAAAGAGCGTGAAGAAATTTTACAGCAAGAAAGTAAAGAAAAAGAAATACATCTCCAACAAGAAGAAGAAATATCACCAGTACAGACTCCACCTGTTCCCCCTCTCATTGAACAGACAGATATTCCTATTGCGCCTAAAAACACAACCGTGATTGAAAAACGCAAAATAGATGACAATAAAGAGGAAGAACGGCATAGTCGACGTGCTAATCCTGCTAAATCAGAAATACGTGTACCAAAAGTTGTCAAAGGAGCTGATGAGCGGCGACGCGGAAAGCTAACTCTGAATAGTGCACTGGATGAAGAAGGAAACGCACGTGGGCGCTCAATGGCTGCAATGCGGCGTAGACAGGAAAAGTTTAAGCGTGCACAAAATCAAGAACCAAGAGAAAAAATTTCTCGCGAAGTTGTTCTTCCTGAAACGATTACCATTCAAGAGCTCGCACAACGTATGACGGAGCGTTCTGTTGATGTGATTAAATTCTTGATGAAACAAGGACAAATGATGAAACCTGGCGATGTTATTGATGCAGATGTTGCCGAACTCATCGCTGTTGAATTTGGCCATACTGTTAAACGTGTTTTAGAATCTGACGTAGAAGAAGGTATCTTTAATATAAAAGATAATCCTCAAAACATGCAGCAGCGTCCCCCTGTTGTAACCATTATGGGCCATGTTGACCACGGAAAAACTTCTCTTTTGGATGCTATTCGTAAAGCAAATGTTGTTTCTGGCGAAGCAGGAGGTATTACGCAGCATATTGGTGCCTATCAAGTAGAACAAAACGGTCAAAAAATTACCTTTATTGATACACCTGGTCATGCTGCATTTACGGCTATGCGTGCACGTGGAGCTCGTGTTACTGATATTGCTGTTCTCGTTGTAGCCGCTGATGATAGTGTTATGCCCCAAACGATTGAATCAATCAATCATGCGAAAGTCGCTGGTGTACCTATCATTGTTGCTATCAACAAAATTGATAAACCAGCTGCGAATGCACAAAAAGTACGGACAGAACTTCTACAACATGAAGTGTTTGTTGAAACTATGGGCGGTGAAACTTTGGACGTTGAAGTTTCTGCTAAAACTGGTCAAAATCTTGATAAACTTCTCGAAGCTATCCTTCTTCAGGCTGAAATGCTTGATCTGAAAGCAGATCCTCAACGAACTGCAGAGGGCGTTATCATTGAAGCCAAATTGGATCGCGGACGTGGATCTGTGGCAACAGTTCTTGTTCAAAAAGGTACATTACACCCTTCTGATATTATAGTTGCCGGAAATGAATGGGGTCGTGTGCGTGCTTTGATTGACGACCATGGCCGCCATGTCAAAGAAGCCGTTCCCTCTACACCGATTGAAATTTTAGGAATGCAAGGAACACCACAAGCCGGAGACCGTTTTGCTGTTGTCACACATGAAGCAAAAGCACGTGAAATTTCTGAATATCGTCAACGATTAGCACGTGATAAAGCTGTTGCGCGGCAAACTGGTTCGCGTGGTTCTCTTGAACAGATGATGACAAAATTGCAAACGACTGGTGTTAAGGAGTTTTCTCTTATTATAAAAGGGGATGTGCAAGGATCAATTGAAGCAATTGCTTCAGCATTGGAAAAACTCGGAAATGATGAGGTTCGTGCGCGTATTGTACATTCTGGTGCTGGAGGAATTACCGAAAGTGATATTTCTCTTGCGGAAGCTTCTAACTCTGCTGTAATTGGCTTTAATGTTCGAGCCAATAAGCAGGCACGTGATTTTGCTAAAACACAAGGAATTGAAATTCGTTATTATAACATCATTTATGATCTTGTTGACGATATCAAGGCTGCCATGTCTGGATTACTCTCACCAGAACAGCGTGAAACTTTCCTTGGTAATGCTGAAATTCTAGAAGTCTTTAACATTACAAAAATTGGAAAAGTTGCAGGATGTCGTGTTACAGAAGGTAAAATAGAACGAGGAGCCGGTGTTCGCCTTATCCGCGATAATATCGTTATTCACGAAGGAAAGCTGAAAACACTCAAACGCTTTAAAGATGAAGTCAGTGAAGTGCAAAGTGGTCAAGAATGTGGAATAGCCTTTGAAAATTATGACGACATGCGCGCAGGAGACATCATTGAGACCTTCCGTATCGAACATATTAATCGCACATTATAAAATAATCCAATAACCTTATTCTGTTATAAAATGAGAAAAAGTTATTAGATTTTATACACAATATCTTTTTTTCCTTATCTAAATGGTCAAAAAAAGAGATCTTGTAGCAAGGATAAAACTTTGATGAAAAATGCAGGACCATCACAACGGCAACTTAGAGTAGCAGAGCAAGTACGTCATGCAGTAGCGCATATATTACAGCGTGATATTTTGCTTGATGATATCTTAAAAGATATTGTTATTTCTGTCTCTGAAGTACGCATGTCACCAGATTTAAAAATTGCTACTTGCTTTGTATCACCTCTCAGCACTCTTAAAAATGCTTCTCATACCGATGTTGTTGATACCCTCAATAAACATAGTCGTTTTCTCCGTGGAGAAATCAGTCATGCGTTGCGACAAATGAAATATATGCCAGAACTGCGTTTCCGACTTGATAATAGTTTTGATAATTTTTCAAAAATTGATGCCCTCCTTCGCTCGCCTGAGGTTGCACGCGATCTTCACCATAGTGATATAGATGAGGATTAAAGATATGGCGCGGCAACACAAGAAAAAAGGGCGTCCTGTTTCTGGCTGGGTCATATTTGATAAACCAAAAGGAATGAAATCAACAGAAGCTGTCTCACAAATCAAATGGCTCTTTCATGCTCAAAAGGCAGGACATGCGGGTACACTTGATCCTCTTGCTTCTGGTCTCCTTCCTATTGCATTGGGCGAAGCAACCAAAACCGTCCCTTACGTGATGCAAGGCAAAAAAACTTACCGTTTTCATATTGCTTGGGGGCAAGAGCGCTCAACAGATGATCTAGAAGGAGAAATAACGAAAACTTCTCTCAAACGTCCAACACAAGAAGAAATACTTGCTCTTCTTCCTCAATATACAGGTGTTATTTTGCAAACACCTCCACAATTTTCAGCAATCAAAATTGCCGGAAATCGTGCCTATGATTTAGCGCGTGAAGGGGAAGTTGTTGAAATTCCGCCCCGTGAAGTGGAAATAGAAACTTTCAAGTTATTAGAAATGCCTACTAAAGAGCATTCTGTCTTTGAAATAACCTGCGGAAAAGGAACTTATGTGCGCTCTTTAGCACGCGATATGGGACGTGATCTCGGTTGCTATGGGCATATTGCTGATTTAAGACGTATTGCCGTCGCACCTTTTGATGAAGAAGATCTCATTACATGGGAGGAACTAAAAGCGGCCATTCCGCCAAATAAAAACACTACAGATGAAAATAATCGTTCTTTTGAAAAAAACTTCTCAACACTCGATGGGCTCTTAATTGACACAAGTGCCGCATTAGATTGCCTCCCTCACTATATCCTTAATGAAACTCAAGCACAGAGAATTATCAAGGGTCATTCTATCCTCTTGAATCATCACAAAGTACCTCTTGATGAAGAGGAAATTTGTGTCCTCTATAAGGAACAACTTCTTGCTATTGGCATTCTCGACAAAGGTCTATTTAAACCAAAGCGGATTTTCACAATTTAATCGATTCTTTTTCACAACCACCTTTTGCGAAAAGATATTTTTCTCTATCAATTAAGAAAAATATGGTGCTTTTCATTGTCTATATTTACCGTATTCATATCAAAATTTAAGTCAGTGCTATAAGCTAACACCACCACACACTTTTTCCTCTTAATGTCGCAATAATCCTTGCATTTGAAGGGATTCATAAGAGGCTTTTTATTTCTTTTTCAATCATTTTTACTCACACTTTAGCCCTCGTTTGTAATGTGCAAGCGAAGATGTGGACTGATTTACTCTAAATAGATTTGAAACGAGAAAAGCTTAAGACTTTCAGAACTATCACTCAACATGAAAAATTGTAAATAACCGTTATAAATCAATTTATTAACTATTGAAACAGCAATTTTTTGTTATGATTAAGCTAACAAATTGATCGAAATAATATTAACATATTTAATATTTACAAAAACTGTTTTAACCCTAAGGGAGATGATCAGAGGAAACTTTTAAAAGCATCTCATTGGCTTGAGGTATTGTTTGGCGTTCAATCATGCGGTGCACTCTTATACCGTTAGGAGCACAATTTAAATGACGCAGACGCTTATTGACTTCTGCATCTGCTTTTGTACGACGATGATTATGGCGTAAATAATCTACCCATGTTGGCATATGATAAGCCTCTGTCCAATATTCAGGTCTTTCAAGATCTCGTAAAAGGACCCACTGACGCGCACCATCACGTAATCGAATATGGCGTCGACGCGTCATCACTTTGAGAAACTCTTCGAGTTCATTTTCATGAATTTGGTAATCAATCATTATCATGATCGGGCCACTTCTTGCTTTGAGGTCGAGTAATAATTCCGGCTCTCTAAAATGATCAAGAGGATTTAAATCTATCTGAGGAATTTCTTGAATTCTAAATTTTACCCCTGCAAGAGCACCAAAAATCAAGAATAAAGAACAAACGCTCAAAGCAATTGTTGGAGAATAACCATCAGCTAAACCTCCCCAGATTGCACTTCCAATAGCCATCCCCCCATAAGATGCCGTTTGATAAAGAGCTAAAGAACGTGCAACAACCCAGCGTGGTGTAGAGAGTTGTACAGATGTATTAAACAATGATAAGGCCAAAACCCAACATAAACCTGCAGGAAATAAAGCAATATGGCTTATAATCAGTGAACGGCTGATTCCCAATAAAAAGCAAGAAAAGGCGAAACCAATAAATGCACTTGCAATAATTGTTTCTGAACGAAAATGATGCCGTACAACTGCATTAATAATGCCTGCTGTCATGGCTCCTAACCCAAAACAACCGAGCAATGTACCATAAAGAAGGGCACTTCCTCCAAGAACTTTATGCGCAACAATTGGCAAAAGTGCTAAAATAGAAATTGCTCCTATACCAAAAAGGAACGCTCGAACCATAATGCTCAGGAGATTAGGTGACATCGCAACATAACGCAAACCATCTGAGACAGCTCCTAACAGCCTTTCTCGTGGCAATGAGTTGTTTTCATAATTCGACTTCCAGAAAAACAACGCACCAATAAGAGGAATATAGCTTATAGCATTAAACAAAAAAGCAGCCGATGCCCCTAAAGTTGCAATGATGGCACCACCAATAGCAGGACCAACACTCCGCATCAAATTAAAGCCAACACTATTCAAACTAACAGCAGCAGGAATATTTTCCCTGCTCACAATATCTCCTATCGTTGCTTGCCAAGAAGGATTATAAAAAGCTGTGCCACATCCAATCAAAAACGTAAAACATAACAAAAGCCAAGGTGTTAGAAATCCCATATAGGCTAAAACAGATAAACTCATCGATATGACCATCATCATAATCTGTGCACACAACATAATTTGACGCCGATTAAAATTATCAGCTAATGCCCCTGCCATCAAAGAAAACATAACAAGTGGTAATGTTGTGGCACTTTGAACGAGCCCAACCATGGAATGCGAAGAACTAATCAACGCCATTAACCACCCTGCTCCAACAGCTTGTATCAGCCCCCCTAAATTAGAAATAAGAGTAGATGACCATAAATTTCGAAATACCGAATTACGAAAAAGTTTTAATGTTGAAATGCTCTGCATCTTTTTCCTCCAACGGTATTTATCACTTTTGTTACCACTCACACACACTCATAATCTTTGTATCAAAAGGATGCATAATTGTTTAAAAAACTTCTCATAAAACTCTATTTAAATCAATATTTCAAAACAAAAGCTTTTATTTAAAGAAAGACTTCAAAATGCTGTCAAGGACTAGTATTTTAACCTTCTTTCCTATATAAGAACGAAATTAGGTAAGAGTCTTCGACTTTTCCTGTTTTCTCACAGACCCTAGCTGAACGACATCTCGGCTATGGGTGACTTTATGTTTCTTCGTTTTTGGAAAGGATAATACGATGTCGATTACAGCTGAACGTAAACAAGCTCTTGTCGCAGAATACGCAAACAAAGTTGGTGATACAGGATCACCAGAAGTACAGATTGCTGTACTTTCTGAACGTATTTCTAATTTAACAAACCACTTTAAATCTCACAAAAAGGATAATCATTCTCGTCGAGGTCTTTTGAAGATGGTGTCTCAACGCCGGCGTCTTCTTGATTATCTTAAAGGAGTTGACCAAAATCGTTATCAGATACTTATAAAGAAGTTAGGTTTACGTCGCTAAAAGAAAAATGGAGGTGGTATTTAAAAAAACCACCCATTTTTTCAATATGTTGCTTTTAATTAAAAATTTTAAAAACTGATAAGTTATTATGGGATAGGACTGCTCATCGTTTCACATTTAATGCGATTTACTTCTCTCTTCTCGCAACAAAGGAAGTAATTTGTTGTCCACCCCAAAACTTGCAAATATGCTACGCACAACCAGAATGTAAGCAATCAAAGATTTAAACACTGGTCATTAAGGATAAAAAATGTTCAAAACGCACAAGATAGAAATTGAATGGGCTGGGCGTCCTCTCACCCTTGAGACAGGGAAAATAGCGCGTCAAGCTGATGGTGCAGTGATTGCTACCTATGGAGAAACTATTGTCTTAGCAACCGTTGTATCGGCCAAAAACCCAAAACCAGACCAGGACTTTTTTCCACTCACTGTTAATTATCAAGAAAAATTCTATGCTGTTGGTAGAATACCTGGGGGCTATTTAAAACGTGAAAGTCGACCAAGTGAAAATGAAACTTTGGTTTCACGTTTGATTGATCGCCCAATTCGTCCCCTTTTCGTTGAGGGATATAAAAATGATACACAAGTTATTGTTTCCGTTATACAGCATGATCTCGAAAACAATCCCGATATCCTTGCGATGATTGCATCTTCTGCCGCATTGACCCTGTCAGGTGTTCCTTTCATGGGACCTATAGCTGGTGCACGCGTTGGCTATTGTAATGGACAATATGTTCTTAATCCTCATATCGATGAAATGCCTGAATCAAAACTTGATCTTGTTGTTGCTGGAACAGAAAGTGCTGTTTTGATGGTTGAATCAGAAGCACAAGAATTACCGGAAGATATCATGTTGGGGGCCGTGATGTTTGGTCACCAAGGCCTTCAACCTGTCCTTGATGCCATTATAAAGCTTGCTGAAGTTGCTGCAAAAGATCCTCGTGATTTTGTTCCTGAAGATCTTTCTGAACTTGAAAAAGAGATGCAGAAAATGGCAGAACAGGATATACGAAAGGCTTACACAATTACTGATAAGCAAGAACGTTATGCTGCAATTGATGCACTAAAGACAGAAATCCTCAATAAATTTATGCCAGAAACAGAAAAAGACTGTCAATTTAGTACAGATCAAATTGCAACCGTATTTAAACAGTTGCAAGCAAAAATTGTTCGTGGGAACATTCTTGATACCCAAAAGCGGATTGATGGACGCAATCTTTCTACCGTGCGCCCTATCCAATCAGAAGTAAGTATTTTACCCCGCACACATGGATCAGCACTCTTTACCCGTGGAGAAACACAAGCTATTGTCGTTGCAACGCTAGGAACTGGTGAAGATGAACAATATGTTGATTCCTTAACGGGAATGTATAAGGAAACATTCCTTCTCCATTACAATTTCCCACCATTTTCAGTGGGTGAAACGGGACGCCTTGGTTCTCCTGGTCGTCGTGAAATTGGACATGGTAAATTGGCATGGCGGGCAATTCACCCCATGTTGCCAACGAAAGAATCTTTTCCTTATACCATTCGTGCTGTCTCAGAAATCACTGAATCCAATGGCTCTTCTTCTATGGCAACGGTTTGTGGAACCTCACTTGCTCTTATGGATGCTGGTGTTCCTCTAGCACGCCCTGTTGCTGGTATTGCTATGGGCTTGATTAAAGAAGGAGAACGCTTTGCTGTTCTTTCTGATATTTTAGGGGATGAAGATCATCTTGGAGATATGGATTTTAAAGTCGCAGGAACAGAAAATGGTATTACTGCCTTGCAAATGGATATCAAAATTGATGGTATTACCGAAGAGATTATGAAAATCGCGCTTGAACAAGCCAAAGGAGGTCGAATCCATATCCTTAATGAGATGGCGAAAGCTTTAACCAGTGCACGTGCTGAGCTGAGTGAATTTTCTCCACGAATCGAAGTTATGAATATTTCTGTCGATAAAATCCGTGATGTTATCGGCTCTGGTGGTAAAGTTATTCGGGAAATCGTGGAACAAACTGGAGCAAAAATTAATATTGAAGATGATGGTACCATTAAAATTGCTTCTGCTGATGCTAAAACCATTGAAGCGGCAAAACGCTGGATCCATTCTATTGTCGATGAGCCTGAAGTTGGTGCTATCTACCAAGGAACAGTTGTAAAAACTGCAGAATTTGGTGCATTTATAAACTTCTTTGGTTCTCGTGATGGACTCGTTCATATCTCTCAGCTTGCATCAGAACGCGTCAGCAAAACAACCGATATTGTAAAAGAAGGTGACAAAGTTTGGGTTAAATTAATGGGCTTTGATGAGCGTGGAAAAGTTCGGTTATCAATGAAGGTCGTTGATCAAACAACCGGAAAGGAAATCACCGGTGATAAAGCGATGAATGAAGAAAAGTGCGTGGATGAAAAAAAACAACCTGAAAATAAGCGACGCCGTAAGAAAAAAGAAGAGTAAGTTTTTCTTCTTATCGTATCATGAAATGCCATTCCAATATTGGAGTGGCATTTTTTTCTTTGAAAGAGTCATATGTGTTATTATTTTTGCCTTTTGAAAATCATGAACTCCCGTATCCTGATCCAAACCAGTGTTGGCTAAGTTTTGGTTTAACAGAAATCCCAGCTCAAGAATGGGCACAAAATTTAAGAGTTATTACGCCTTGGCGACCAGATTTTTTAAAATTTGTCGATACTCAATTTCACTGCTCTCCTCAAATAGATAAAACCTTCAGCTATGATGGTGCATTTTTACATTTGAGCAAATATCGTGGTTTGAACCAAAATTGTTTTCTTGATTTATTAGAATGCGTTAAACCCAATGGATGGATTGTAATCAGTGGGAATAAAACTGCTGGTGCTGCTTCAATGATGAAATGGGTCAAAACAATTGTTCCCATCACCAATAAATTATCTAAAAATCATGGTCTTGTATTTTGGTTGCAAGTTCCTCAACAAATTGAGAGACATAACATTGCGCAATTGCGCTCACCACCGCTCACTTTTGGTAAATTTCAAACCGCTTCTGGTATGTTCTCACACGGACGTATTGATCCAGGATCTGCTGCGCTTGCGTCTTATATGCTCAAAGTTATTTCTGGAAAAACGGCTGATTTTGGTGCTGGATGGGGCTATCTTTCTCACGTTGCACTTGAAAGAAGTGAAAAACTCACTACTCTAGACCTTTATGAAGCCGACTACAACGCTTTGAGAGCAGCAAAACGGCACCTTAAATCCATAACAGCTCCTTTTCCAATTCATTTTTATTGGCATGACCTTGTACATGAACCTATCACAAATCTATATGACACAATCATTTCAAATCCACCGTTTCACACACAACAAACGACAGATGTTTCATTAGGAAAAAATTTTATTATAAATGCTGCAAAGTGCTTAAAACCAAGCGGCAGTCTGCTTTTTGTTGCAAACCGCCACCTGCCTTATGAAACATTATTAAAAAATATTTTCCGCACAGTGTTGATACATGAACAAGCCCATGGTTTCAAAATTATCGAAGCGCGCAGATAAACAAAACAAGCAATAACTTTCAAAGAATAAAACGGGAAAGATCGATATCAGCAGCAAGCTCGCCAATAGATTTTCTCACATAAGCGGCATCAATTATAAACGATGTTCCAGCTTTATCAGGTGCCGTGAAAGAAATTTCATCCAACACGCGCTCCATCACTGTTTGCAAACGACGTGCCCCTATATTTTCAATCCTTGCATTTAAATCTACAGCAATATCTGCTAAAGCATCAATTGCATCATCGGTAATTTCCAAATGAACCTCTTCTGTTGCCATAAGAGCAATATATTGTTTAATCAAACTAGCTTCTGGTTCCGTTAAAATACGCCGTAAATCTTCCCTTGTTAAAGGATTGAGCTCCACACGGATGGGCAAACGTCCTTGAAGTTCCGGTAATAAATCAGATGGCTTGGAAACATGAAATGCACCTGAGGCAATAAAAAGAATATGATCTGTTTTGATTTGCCCATATTTTGTAGCAATTGTTGTTCCTTCAACCAAAGGCAAAAGATCCCGTTGAACGCCCTCACGCGAAATCGCAACACTTGCTCCACCGTCTCGAGTTGCAATTTTATCAATCTCGTCGATAAAAACAATACCGTCATTTTCAGCAACACGAAGCGCCTCTTGAATAATTTGCTCCTGATCAAGGAGTTTTTCAGATTCATCATCAATGAGCGGTTTAAAAGAATCCTTTACCGTCGTCTTACGGACTTTTGTACGACTGCCCATTTTGCCCAAAATATCTGATAAATTCATAATACCCATTTGTGCCCCAGGCATACCAGGAATATCAAAGGTTGAAGCACTATTGCTATTATTATCGGCGACTTCAATTTCAATCTCTTTCTCATCCAATTCACCTTCACGCAATTTTTTACGAAAACTATCACGGGTAGCAGGACTTGCTGTTTTACCAACAAGGGCGTCTAAAACGCGCTCTTCAGCATT
This sequence comes from Bartonella sp. CM31XJBT, assembly GCF_028618555.1. Lineage (GTDB taxonomy): Bacteria > Pseudomonadota > Alphaproteobacteria > Rhizobiales > Rhizobiaceae > Bartonella. The sequence goes on from NZ_JAQITD010000004.1 coordinate 62,376, forward strand.
CACGTGAGCCTTTTCTTTTATTTCATCTCGTTTCTTTTCACGTACAAGAGAAATGGCAATTTCAACAAGATCTCGAATAATTTGCTCAACATCACGTCCCACATAACCAACTTCAGTAAATTTCGTCGCTTCTACTTTAACGAAGGGTGCTCCAGAAAGTTTTGCTAATCGACGTGCGATTCCTGTTTTACCAACACCTGTTGGCCCTATCATTAAAATATTTTTTGGCATAACTTCTTCACGCATCGGCTCATCAAGCTGTTGCCTACGCCACCGATTGCGCAATGCAATAGCTACAGAGCGTTTGGCATCATTTTGGCCAATAATAAAACGATCAAGTTCAGAAACAGTCTCACGAGGGGAAAATACAACACACATTTAAATAGCTTTCTCTAAAGAAGATAATTCTGCATCCAATGTTTCAATCGTAAAATGATCATTGGTGTAAACACAAATTTTAGCGGCAATAGCCATAGCTTTACGAGCAATAGTTTCTGCATCCAAATCCAAATCCATGAGTGCACGCGCTGCTGAAAGAGCAAAATTTCCTCCAGAGCCAATTGCCATAACCCCATCTTCTGGTTCTAAGACATCACCAAGCCCTGTTAAAGCCAAAGTTACTTTCTTATCAGCCACGAGCATCATTGCTTCGAGACGACGCAAATAGCGATCTGTTCGCCAATCTTTTGCAAGTTCTACACAGGCACGCATAAGCTGATCAGGATATTGTTCAAGCTTTGTTTCCAATCTCTCCAGTAATGTAAAAGCATCTGCCGTAGCACCTGCAAAACCAGCAATAACCACTCCGTTCTTTCCAAGACGACGCACTTTACGTGCATTGCCTTTCATAATTGTCTGTCCAAGAGAGACCTGACCATCACCGGCCATCACGACTTTTCCACCTTTTCGTACCGTAATAATTGTTGTACCATACATTATGTCTGGCTTATGTTCTGTCATAAGGAAACTCCTTAATATTAACTTTACTTTTTAATATTGATTTCTTTTCATACAATGTAAAACTCAATTACTATTGTCCTATTTAAGAACATATACAGCAAAACACAATGATTCAGCATAACTCAATTTGTTGAAAATGGAAAAATGATATCATTGTTGTCAATGTAAATTACTGCTAAATAGCTTTATATAAACAGTTTGTGCTTTTTAGAGGAAAATTATGAAAAAAATAGCCATAGGGACCTTAGGTGGAACAATTGCAATGACTGCTGATAGTTTTGGTCACATGCAACCGACTTTAACTTCAGATAACCTCATAAAAAGTGTTCCTGATTTAAATAACGTTGCTGATATTCATGCACAAACATTAATGCAAATACCAAGTGGATCTTTATCGTTTCAAATGCTTTTTGAAATAATTAAGTGGGCAAAACAACAAATAAACGCTGGTGCAGAAGGTATTGTTTTAACACAAGGGACTGATACTCTGGAAGAAACAGCTTTTTTTCTTTCTCTTTATTGGAAGGAGGCTGAACCACTCATCATAACCGGCGCTATGCGCATGCCTCATGAAGCAGGCGCGGATGGCCCCGCAAACATTTTAGCAGCCACTCGTGTCGCAGCAGCCACACAAAGTCGTAACAGGGGCGTTCTCGTTGTCATAAATGATGCAATTCATTCACCTTATTGGCTCTATAAAAGCCATACCGTCAAAGTCGAAACATTTCAATCAGGTCTTGCAGGTGTTTTAGGAACTATTTTAGAGGGAAAACTTATTTATTTCAATGATCGAAAATTTTTTCCGACAACGTTTGATCTTCCCCAAAACCATGATCATCAAATTGCACTCCTCTATTCCTCTTTATCATCTGGTGCACAATTAATGAAACTATGCCTTGAAAGTGGGTATTATGCTGGAGTTGTTATTGCTGGTTTTGGTGCGGGGCACTGTAGTTTTCAAGAAGCAGACCTTGTACAACAATATGCACAAAAAATACCAATCATTATTGCTAGTCGTTGTTGTAATGGCTCAACAACTCGTATAACTTATGGCTATAAAGGCTCCGAAATTGATATGATTGCTTCTGGTGCTCTCATGTCTGGTTATTTATCAGCCGTAAAAGCGCGTCTACTTTTATGGACTTTTTTGGCGCAAGGGCACTCATTAGCACAAATCCGTGCAAACTGGAATGACTGGACTATAAGTTAATGAAAAATGATCTATTATCTTAAAAGAAGAGAGCATGCAAAACAAAATTTATTTGAAAATAAAGCCGCTCTTCTGTCTGCTCTTAATCAATTGCTGCTGCAAAAAAATCTTGACAAATACAAATGATTGATACAACTATACAAAAAATTAATCAGAAAGATAATCTGGTCAAATCTGTTTCTGACCGATATTCACCCTATCGTGTTTTTACTGCACAAGAATGGTCAGAGTTTCGTGAAGACACACCTCTTACTTTGACTTTTGATGAAATTAAGCGTTTACGCTCTATTGATGATCCTATCGATCTTAAAGAAGTCCAACGCATTTATCTTTCTTTATCGCGTCTGTTATCATGCCATGTTGAAGCAGTACAGGAACTTTTCCACAAACGTCAGCAGTTTCTCCATCAAGAAGAGAGTAGAAAAACACCCTTTATTATTGGAATTGCTGGTTCTGTAGCTGTAGGAAAATCAACCACGGCTCGCATTCTTCAAGAACTGTTGAAACGTTGGACATCTAGTCTTAAAGTTGATCTAATCACAACGGATGGTTTTCTCTATCCTAACGCAATCTTACAGCAAAAAAATCGTATGAATCGTAAAGGATTTCCTGATTCCTATGACATTAAAAAACTGCTGTGCTTTCTTTCGGCTATAAAAGCAGGTATCGGAAATGTCCGTGCCCCACTTTACTCACATATGACCTATGATGTTCTAGAAAATCAGACAATTACCATCGATCGTCCTGATATTTTAATTGTTGAAGGTATTAATGTATTACAGGTCAGTGATCTTCCTAAAGATGGAAAAGCTATTCCTTTCGTATCAGATTTTTTTGATTTTTCAATCTATGTCGATGCCGAAACAGAAGTCATTCGTCACTGGTATTTGGAGCGCTTTAAACGTTTGCGTAAAACAACTTTTCAAAATCCTGAATCCTATTTTCATCGTTATGCCCACCTCAATGAAAAAGAAGCCTCAAAAATCGCTGAGGATCTTTGGCAAACGATTAATTTAAAAAATTTACAGGAAAATATATTGCCAACACGACCACGGTCCAATCTCATTCTACGAAAGGGAAAAAATCATTTGGTCGAATATGTCGCACTTAGACGACTATAAGGATCTCATAACTATGCAGCACCACCACATTCATTTTACCTCAACGCGTATCGATAACAGTTGCCCTATCATCTTGGTAAACCAAAGAAATCTTGCTAACTTATCACTTGATGCGTCAACAACAGCATGGATAAAAGTTAATGACTTTACTGGCAAAGCGGGACAAATACTCTTTGTTCCTCACGAAACGGGGCATTTAAAAAAAGTTTTATTTGGAATTGGCAATAATAGCGATCCTTTTATCACAGGAGTTCTTGCTCAAAAACTTCCTGCTGGTCAATGGCATTTAGAAGGTACAACCTCTGATGAAATAAATACCTATCTTGGATTAGCATTCGGTAGCTATCAATTTAATCGCTATCGTCAAAATTCTTCTTTCAAATCATTATCCATCCATGTCAATGAGGCCGTTGATCTTAATGAACTCCAACGAATTTATGAAGCTGTCTTTTTCGTCCGTGATCTCATTAATATTCCAGCCAATGATATGACCCCTGATGCTCTCGAAAAAGAAGCTCGAAAACTAGGAAAAACCTACGGTGCTCACATCAAAAGTATTTGTGGAGATGATCTCTTAACCCATAACTTTCCGATGATTCATGCTGTAGGACGAGCAGGCAGCACTGCACCACGACTGATTGAGTTACTCTGGGGGAAAGAAGATCATCCTAAAATAACGTTGGTGGGCAAAGGCGTAACTTTTGATACTGGAGGACTCGATATTAAATCAGCCAATAACATGTTGCTTATGAAAAAAGACATGGGGGGTGGGGCAAACGTTTTGGGATTGGCTAAACTTATCATGGATGCAAAATTGCCTTTCCGTCTCCGTGTTTTGATTCCAGCTGTAGAAAATGCAATTTCTGCGAATGCTTACCGACCAAGTGATATCCTCAGAAGTCGTAAAGGTTTAAGTGTTGAAGTAGGTAATACAGATGCTGAAGGGCGCCTTGTCCTTGCCGATGCACTCGCCTATGGTGATGAAGAAAGTCCACAATTCATGCTTTGTATGGCTACTTTAACAGGGGCAGCGCGTATAGCATTAGGACCAGATCTTCCCGCATTTTATTGTAATGATTCAATATGAGCACAACAAATTTCTGAATCTGCTCACGCTGTCTTTGATCCTCTTTGGCAAATGCCCCTTTGGAAACCTTACCAAGAGATGTTATCATCACCAATTGCTGATCTTAACAATGTAACTGGAAATAGCTTTGCTGGTTCTATAACAGCTGCTTTATTTCTTAATTCTTTTGTTGAAAAAGCTGAACATTTTGCGCATTTTGACCTTTATGGATGGATTCCAAAAGAAAAACCAGGATACCCTATTGGTGGATCAGCACAAACTATTCGTGCCCTTTATAATATTTTTAAAAATGAAGTTTGACACACAATATTCAAAAAAATAGACAATTTTGCAGCTTAAAGAATAATTGGTCTTACACAGTATTCTTAGTTTTGTTTGAGGATAAAAATCTTACCAATACAGCTTTCATGAGTTTGTTTAAAGGTAAGAAGTAACAAAATGGAAAGCAAAAAGATGATCTCTAAAGACCCAAGACTTCATGCATTCAGAGATGATCTAGCAGATCAACGTCTTGAAACAGAAATTACAGCTCAGCGCTTTGTTCAAGGTGAAAAAAGACGTGTTAATACAGGGGTCGCTGGACTTTTTAAAGAAAATAGTAAAAAAAGTGAAAGACAAACAGAATGCTTATTCGGAGAAGAACTTCTCATTTTTGAACAAGGGGAAACAATGTCGTGGGGACAATCACTCAAAGATGGTTATGTTGGTTATATTGATACAAAAGTTCTTTGTACATCAACCATAAAACAAACGCATGTGGTTTCAGTACCACGTACATTTAAATATTTACACGCTGACTTACGTGGACCAATAGTGTCCCCTTTATCTATGGGAAGCAAAGTCAGTGTTGTTGATGAAATTGAAGTCCGTGACACAATGTATTCTATTCTTGAAAATGGAACAGCAATCATTACGAGCCATCTCAGCCCCATTGGACGCGTATATGAAGATTATGTCACAGTTGCAGAAACCTTTATCCGTACACCTTATCTTTGGGGTGGTGTCAGCGGTTTTGGAATTGATTGTTCGGGACTCATTCAGCTCTCTATGATGATGACCGATCAAATAGTTTTACGTGATACCGATATGCAGCAAGAAACTATAGGCAGTCCTCTTACAGATACTGATAAACTTCAACGAGGCGATTTAATTTTTTGGAAAGATCATGTTGCTATTATGGTCGATCACGCAAATATTATTCACGCAAATGGTTTTTCTATGGACGTTATGATTGAGCCATTGGAAAAAGCAATTACGCGTATCGCTAAAAAAAATCAATATCCCATCGCAAAACGCCGTCCAATTCAAGAAACTTCATGCATGCCTCCTATAAAAAATTAATTGAATGTTTTATTATACAATATATTGATTTATAAGGATAATTATCCATCATTCACTCTGCGTCAAGCATTCTAAATATCGTAAAATTTTTTATTTCAAATCTGTTTTTATGTTGGATCAATCAAAGCCGCTTGTCTGTTCATCACAAGCGTAATTGATGTATAAGTAAAAATGATTATGAAAAGAAAAATATTCCTTCTGAATGCCCTCAAATGCCAAGAGCTATCGTAATATTGGGACCAGCTTACTTCTTCATAAGCGTAAAGATAGTGGCGCTCAATAGATTTTACATTATTTCCATAGGGACTTTAACGTTATATCATTCCGGCACCGTCGCGAAATGGGCTTTGGAGCATTGCGAGGTGCCTCTTTTAAAAAAGCTCGTGAATATGCAACACAATGCCATTCTACATTACGTAAAGAACGTACCCCTCTTAATCAAAAGCAACATTTTTTGAAATTTTTCCTATTATCGATATCTCATGAAATAAATACCCCTTATACCTCTCAGTGCACCCCAACCCATCTCACAATGATACACGTGAAAAGTGTAACATACATTGTCTACCACTATCTTTATACTTATGAATCGTGTAAAGACATCGTTATACACTTTGCCAATTCTCAATGTTGCGATAACCCTTGGCTATTGGAGAGTGTTCTTTCAGCACGTATTTTATTTCTTTCTTAAATAATTTTATCCACATAACCCTCCCCGCTTGGAACGTGCAAAAGAATGGTTTTGATTAATTTAACATAAAACAGATTTGAAATGAGAAAGTTTTTTACGACTCTGGACTTCCCCATTCAACATAAAAAATTATAAATTATCATTTTAAATCAATATATTGAATTATATTTTCTTCTTATAACACATTAAAGAAGATGATTTTTCAATACCTGAACCAATGGTTTATCAGCATCAGGCATAGAGTATTTATCAAGATCATTAATAAAAACCCATTCTAAATTTTGCCCCTCTCGTCCTTGCGCAACACCCTCATAATGGTCACAAAGATACAATGGCATTAAGAGATGAAATGTTTTATAGTTATGACTTGCAAATGTTAAAGGGTGTAAATTATTTAGTTGAACATAAATACCAAGCTCTTCCTCTAATTCACGAATCAATGATGCTTCCGGAGTTTCACCTTGCTCAACCTTGCCACCAGGAAACTCCCATAAACCAGCCAGTGATTTTCCTTCAGGACGCTGTGTAAGCAAAACACGATTATTCTGATCGAACAATGCGCATGCAACAACAAGAAGAATAGAACTTTTCATACACATATCACTCCCCAATAGGGAACATAAAAATAACTGACTTTCCTATCATATCCCCTCTGCTCCTAAAAGAGCTCACATACCCCATTTGCTCTGAAAAATAATAAGCTGTTAAATATAAAGTGCATCCATTAACTTCTGTAATCGCTATTGATCATAACGTACTCTTTTGTTAAATCGCAAGACCAAACCGTCGCCGTGCTCTTACCCAAACCGATATCAACACGAATTGTGATGTGTTTACCTTGCATATAAGCACCTATTGTCTCTTCACAATACTCAGGATCTCGTACGCCATTCACGGCCACACGATGCTCACCAAACCAAATCGTCAATAGATCACGATCGACTTCAACACCGGCCTTCCCAACTGCCATAACGACCCGCCCCCAATTCGCATCTTCACCGGCAATAGCCGTTTTTACGAGCGGTGAATTTGCAATTGATAAAGCAATAGTTTTAGCTGCATTGTTTGTTGTAGCGCCCATCACATTAACCTCAATTAAATGACGAGCACCTTCACCATCACAAACAACTTGTAGTGCAAGTTCATGCAGAAGTGCACTCAATTGTTTCACAAAAACCCTATAACGCGGATCAGATTTACTTGTAAGACATGGAAAATGTTCTTTTCCTGTCGCAAACAACATAAGCGTATCTGAAGTTGAGGTATCGCTATCAACAGTAATTGAATTGAAAGAACCCTCAACTGCCTCTGATAACATGGATTGGAGTGCATCCGAAGAAATAGTCGCATCACTAACCACAAATGACAGCATTGTCGCCATATCTGGTGCAATCATACCAGAACCTTTTGCAATTCCATTAATGGTAACACGCTCTCCCCCACAGTCAAAAGTGCGCGTCGCAAGTTTTGGAAATGTGTCCGTTGTCATTATGGCTTTTGCAGCTTCCAACCAATTGCCCTCTTCTGCTGTCTCTGCCATACTTGGTAAAAGATTGACAATACCCGATGCATCCATTGGCTCACCAATAACACCCGTAGAAGCTATAAAAATTTCATCTTCTCTAACCTTTAAAGCGTTCGCTGCTGCACAAATAATTGCATCGGTTGTGTGCTTTCCTTTGCTTCCTGTAAAAGCATTTGCATTTCCAGAATTCACAACAACACCCCTCGCAACCCCATGAGGAAGCGATGCACGACAATGCTCTACAGGGGCAGATGGACATTTTGAACGAGTAAAAACACCGGCCACACTCACTGGCTTATCGAATATGATGAAAAGAAGATCTGTACGATCTTTATATTTAATCCCAGCTTCAGCTGTTGCTATCCGTACACCAGATAATGGAGAAAGCTCTTGGATCTTTTGAGGCGACAAAGGAGAGATTTTCAAAACCACAATATGCTTTCTATAAAAAAATGAAATGATTGCAGATCAATAACCTCTCATAGAAAACTGCTAGGCTTTTTGAACAAAACTAACCTAGCAAATTATCTATTAAAGAGGCTATCTATTTTTCCTAGCTATTCCGTATCTTCTTCATCTGATGTCTCATCGGGAAGTAGCGTCCCATTTTGATGAAGCGATTCCATGATTTTGGTAACATTAGGATCAGGGTATTTCACATCTATCTTGCTACGCAAATCAACAATCAGTTCTTGATAGCGCTTTTTTATTAGCTGTGTCCGCAACATCTCTTTAACATCATCAAATGCAGGCGGTTGTTTTACACGACGATCTTCTAATTTAATAATATGCCAACCAAAAGGACTTTCAACGGGTTGTTTTGTGTATTCGCCAACTTTCAAACCAAATGCGGCATCTTCAAAAGGCTTGACCATTTGACCATGGCTAAAATAACCAAGATCACCCCCAACGGCAGCAGAACCATCTGTTGAACTTTTCTTTGCAATCTCTTCAAAATTTTCGCCTTTATTTAAATGCTTAATGATAGCTTCTGCTTCTTTTCTCGTTTTGACCAAAATATGACGCGCTTTAACCTCATCCTCTTTAGGTAAAGCAGCAACTTCTTGCTTATAAAGAGCTTCCAAATCAGTATCCGATATTTTATCAACAATCTCCTGTTTAAAATAAAGCTGTTGAAGAACATTGTCACGCATGACTGCCATACGTTTATCGTAAGCTTCTGTCTTATCAAGACCCTTGCTTCTTGCTGCTTTTGCGAGTGCCTGCATATCTAAATAAGCTTTTAAAACCATCATACGGCGTTGTTCATCAGGAAAACGTGCTAAATTAGGATTTATTTCAAGCGCTAAATCATCCAATTGGCCTGCTGTAATATTTTTCCCATCAATAACCGCCATAACATGAGAAGGAGAAACGGCTTTTTCAGAAGCTTTCTCTAAAGTCTTTAAATCACTCGACGATGAATTCAAACCTTCTTGAGCACTCACCCCTAAACTTGTACTTGCCAATAAAGTTGATGCTAAAAAAAGCGTGATAAAGTTAAATTTCATAAATATACTCCTTAAAAATGAAGGCAGGTTCAAGATTCCAATTTTCTTTACCATAACACTTTAATCTTTAAACATAGAGAAATAAATTAGTAATTTTATTTTAAAAAAGTATAAAATCATCCTTTTATCTCAGTTTCTCCAATCCTATCTAATGCAGATGAAAAACATGATAATAGAGAAAAATGACATATTGTATCTTAAATTACTTTGTATTGTATCAGTTAAATAGCATACTTAAAGTTGACATAAAGCGCTTAGCCTCTTATCTCTACTTTACAATTAGAGTGAAAAATTGCACACCAGCAAGTATAATGGTACCATCTGCATTTCATGATGTCTCCAATGATATCAGACAACCTGAAGGAAATGTAGAGTATGGGGAGAGCATATGAATTTCCCAACAAGAGTGACAACAATTAAAAGAAAGGGCCAGAGATGGTCAGTTTAGGTGTTTTTGCCCGTAAGTTTTTTGGTTCAGCTCATGAGCGACATCTCAAAGCACTCCGCCAAAAAGTTGCACAAATTAATGCTTTGGAAGAACAATTCCTAAAATTAAGTGATGAGCAGCTTTGCCAAAAAACAGATGCCTTTCGTAAACGTCTTAGTGAAGGTGAAAGTGTTGATTTGCTCTTACCAGAAGCTTTCGCGACTGTTCGTGAAGCCGCAAAACGTGTTTATGACATGCGTCCTTTTGACGTACAACTTATTGGTGGAATGGTCCTTCACGACTGCGGCATAGCTGAAATGCGTACTGGTGAAGGTAAAACCTTAATGGCAACTCTACCAATTTATCTCAATGCATTGGAAGGTAAAGGCGTTCATGTTGTGACAGTAAACGATTATCTCGCCAGTCGTGATGCTGAAACAATGGGAAAAATTTTTAGTTTTCTAGGGCTTACAACAGGCGTGATTCTTCATGATCTTGATAGTGATGCCCGCCGAGAGGCCTATGCATGCGACATCACCTATGCCACAAATAATGAACTAGGTTTTGATTATTTGCGTGATAATATGGCCTTCGATCGTAGTCAAATGGTCCAACGGGGACATCATTACGCAATTGTCGATGAAGTTGATTCGATTCTTATTGATGAAGCCCGTACCCCCCTTATTATTTCTGGTCCTCTAGAAGATCGTACTGACTTCTATAACCTTATTGATACATTTATTCCTGCCTTAACTCCAGAAGACTATGAAATAGACGAAAAACAAAAAACAACGACATTTACCGAAGTTGGTACTGAAAAAATTGAAAAAATGCTCGAACAAGCTGGGCATCTTAAAGGTGAGAGTCTTTATGACATAGAAAATGTCGCTATCGTTCATCATGTCAATAATGCTCTAAAAGCTCATAAACTGTTTGCTCGCGATAAAGATTACATTGTTCGCAATGATGAAATCGTTATTATTGACGAATTTACAGGGCGAATGATGCCTGGGCGGCGTTATTCTGAAGGACTTCATCAAGCGTTAGAAGCTAAAGAGCATGTTGCTATTCAACCAGAAAACCAGACACTTGCTTCCATCACTTTCCAAAATTACTTCCGTATGTATAGGAAATTATCTGGCATGACTGGAACTGCAACAACAGAAGCCGAAGAATTCAGAAATATTTATGGTCTTGACGTTGTCGAAATCCCTACAAATTTGCCAATACAACGTATTGATGAAGATGATGAGATTTATCGAACAGCAGAAGAGAAATATCGGGCAATTGTGCGTGATATCCGTCAAGCGCACGAAAAAGAACAGCCTATTCTTGTTGGAACAACCTCTATTGAAAAGTCAGAACAATTGGCAGAGCGTTTGCGAAAAGAAGGCATTACCGATTTTAGAGTCTTAAATGCTCGCTATCACGAACAAGAAGCATATATCATTGCGCAAGCAGGCGTTCCTAGAGCTCTCACCATTGCAACCAACATGGCAGGACGCGGTACGGATATACAGCTTGGTGGTAATGTTGAAATGCGCATCCGACAAGAGTTACAGGATATCCCCGAAGGTCCAGAGCGGACAGCTAAAATTGAAGAAATAAAAAAAGATGTTCAGAAGCTTAAAGAAAAAGCTTTAGCGGCTGGAGGGCTTTACGTTATCGCTACTGAACGTCATGAAAGCCGTCGTATTGATAACCAGCTTCGTGGACGTTCTGGTCGCCAAGGCGATCCTGGTCGCTCAAAATTCTTTCTCTCTCTTCAAGATGATCTTATGCGTATCTTTGGCTCTAACCGTATGGATGGTATGCTGCAAAAACTTGGATTGAAAGAAAATGAAGCTATTATCCATCCATGGATTAATAAAGCCCTTGAAAAAGCACAAAAAAAGGTCGAAGCACGAAACTTTGAAATTCGTAAAAATCTGCTAAAATATGATGATGTCATGAATGATCAACGCAAGGTTATTTTTGAACAGCGTATGGAGGTCATGAACGCAGATGATTTATCAGAAATGATCCTTGAAATGCGCAATGAAGTCGTAGAGGATCTCGTAGAGGCTTATATTCCATCAGGGACATATTCTGAAAAATGGGATGCAAAAACTCTTGAAGAAGAGCTTCAACAACTCTTTAATCTTGAGCTTCCAGTGGAAGAATGGGCAAAAGAAGATGGAATTGCCGAGGAGCAAATTCTAGAGCGTGTATCAGATGCTGTTACAAAACTTGAAAATGAGCGTACTGAACGATATTCTCCAGAAGTTATGGCTTATTTTCACAAAGCAGTATTGCTCGAAACTATTGACACGTTATGGCGTGAACATCTGGTGAGTTTAGACCATTTGCGTTCTGTTGTTGGTTTTCGTGGTTATGCGCAGCGGGATCCGCTCAATGAATATAAGACAGAATCATTTGAACTCTTTCAAAGTATGTTGAGAAATTTGCGCCGAATTGTCACTTCTAAGCTTATGCGCTTTGAAATCATTCAACACCCCACAGAACCGACCATACCTGAGCAAACTGATGCTGCTTCTTCTGTCTTTAATGATCAAAGTCAAGAAAATGCTCCCACCTTATCGGCACGATCACAAGAAAATAGATTTGTTAATCCACAAGATCGTGACCCTAACGATATAACCACATGGGGAAAAGTTGGACGTAATGAGCGTTGTCCTTGCGGTTCAGAGAAAAAATACAAACACTGTCATGGAGCCTTTATTTGAAAAGCAAATTATGCAAATGAATAAAAAGCGAAATTATGAGCAAGAATTGCGCACCGCTGGTTTAAGAGTAACACGTCAACGACGAGTTATTCTTGATATTTTGACTGATACAAATGATCATCCCAATGCATTTGAAATTTTTCAGCGTGCAAACAAAATAGATTCGAATATTTCACTCTCAACTGTTTATCGAACCATGAAAATATTAGAAGGAAATGGAACAATTCATCGCCATAGCTTTAGTGGTGGTCCATCTCGTTTTGAGCAAGCAGATGGGCAACATCATGATCATCTCATTGATATAGAAACAGGACAAGTCATCGAGTTTCATTCTGATGTTATTGAAAAGCTACAAGAGGAAATTGCAAAATCTCTTGGCTATGATATTATTCATCACCGCCTTGAACTTTACGGAAAAAAAAACTCTTAAAAAAGTGATCATATATCATTAGATAAAAGACCTCAGGCAAATCAAATTTTATAAAAATTTACCTTTAAAATATAATAGTTTTCATTGGCAAAAAAAAAGAATTGCTTTATTACCCCTCTTTGTATGATGCTATACGGTAATTCATTGCCAATATTATAACAAAAAATCATTGCAACAAAATATTATAAAAAATTGTATTATAAAAAATTAGGCCAATATTATCATGGTTTCCTTGCCACAAGATCGTATGAGACAGCTTGAAAAGCGCTTTGAAATAATTGAAAGCCAAATGACGACGAATCCAAATGCTGAAACATATGTTAAATTAGCTTCTGAATATGCAGAACTACAACCCGTTATTGCCTCTATACGCGCATTAAATGCTCTTTACGAAGAGATTACAGAATTAGAAACGATTATCAACGATAAACAAACAGATATAGAGATACGTAATCTTGCCCAAGAAGAGCTACCATCGTTATATAAAAAAGTAGAGCAATTTGAAAAAGAACTCCAGATTCTGCTTTTGCCTAAAGATGTTGCTGATGAAAAAAACGCTATTGTTGAAATTCGTGCAGGAACGGGTGGATCAGAAGCAGCACTTTTTTCCGGTGATCTTTTCCGCATGTATGAACGTTATGCCCATGCTCACCATTGGAAAGTAGAAGTTATTTCACTTAGTGAGGGGGAAGTTGGCGGATATAAAGAGATTATTGCTACCATTTCAGGAAAAGGTGTCTTTTCTAAATTGAAATATGAATCAGGGGTTCATCGTGTGCAACGCATCCCTGAAACAGAAACAGGTGGACGTATCCATACATCTGCTGCTACCGTTGCTGTGCTTCCAGAAGCTGAAGATATTGATATTGATATTCGTCCTGAAGATATTCGTATCGACACAATGCGTGCATCCGGAGCAGGAGGACAGCATGTTAATACAACGGATTCAGCTGTTCGTATCACGCATATTCCAACAGGAATTATGGTCGTACAAGCAGAAAAATCACAACATCAAAACCGAGCAAGAGCCCTTCAAATTTTACGGGCACGCTTATTCGATATCGAACGACAAAAAGCGGAAAGTGAACGTTCAGCTTCTCGTAAAAGCCAAGTTGGTTCTGGTGATCGCTCAGAACGTATTCGTACCTATAATTTTCCACAAGGACGTGTCACGGATCACCGTATTAATCTAACCTTGTATAAGCTTGATCGCATTCTAGAGGGAGATCTTGATGAGCTTCTTCATGCACTCATCTCAGATCATCAAACAACACTGCTGATGGAAATGGATAATAATTGAGCAAATATTCTTTCAAGAATGTCATCCAACAAATGCAAGAAAAATTGCGCACGAAAGGAATTGCTGAAGCCGATCTCGATGCGAAAATACTCGTTGAATGGATAACAGGAATAAATGCTGCTGAAAGAATTTCTAAACCAGATATGCATCTATCTTCTGAGCATATTATACAAATAGAACAAGCTTTACAACGGCGTATTGCAGGCGAACCCGTTTACCGTATTATAGGAGCACGAGAATTTTATGGTATATCTTTTACATTGTCTCAAGAGACGTTAGAACCTCGCCCTGATACAGAAACGCTGATAGATCTTGTTCTCCCTTTTCTCCAAAAACAGGTCGAAAATTCGAGAAAAACAACATTCCTTGATATGGGAACAGGAAGTGGCGCCATTGCTATTGCACTCCTTAAACAAATTCCCCAATCCTATGCGGTGGCAGTCGATATTTCTGAAGATGCCCTTAGAACAGCAAAAAAAAATGCAAAAAATGCTGAAGTAGCACACCGCTTCACACCTCTTCTTAGCGACTGGTTTGATTCTGTCGCAGATCGCTTTGATTTTATTGTTTCCAATCCACCTTATATTCCCGCAAAAGATATCAAAAAACTTGCAAAAGAAGTGCGCTTACATGACCCATTGCGCGCTCTGATAGGAGGAGAAGATGGACTTGATTTTTATCGAAAACTCGCCCATGAAGCAGCCAACTACTTAAAAGAAAACGGCTATATCGCTGTTGAAATTGGTTTCTCTCAAGAAAATGAAGTCTGCAATTTGTTCGAAAAAAATGGTTTTCAATGTTTAGAAGTGCGCAAAGATCTAAGTGGAATACCCCGCGCACTTCTATTTGCATGCAAACATTAAAATTCCCAATCATCATCCGTGGTAGCAACCGCCTTGCCGATGACATAAGAAGAACCTGCCCCTGAAAAAAAGTCGTGATTTTCGTCAGAGTTTGGTGATAAAGCTGCCAAAATAGCGGGATTAACACGACAAACCTCAGGGGGGAAAAGAGCTTCAAAACCTAAATTCATTAAAGCCTTGTTTGCATTATAATGAAGAAAAATTTTAACATCTTCTGTCAATCCAAGCGCATCATAAAGATCTTCAGTATATTTGCACTCAATGTTATAAAGATCAAAGAGCAGGTTAAAAGCAAAATCTTTAATTTCTTGTCTTTTGGCTTCATCAAGCTTTGCAAAGCCCAATTGGAATTTATAACCTATATAATAACCATGGACTGCTTCATCACGAATGATTAGTCGAATGAGGTCTGCTGTATTGGTCAACTTAGCGCGACTGGCCCAATACATGGGCAAATAAAAACCAGAATAAAATAAAAAGCTTTCCAGCAAAGTCGAAGCAATTTTTTTCTTAAGTGGATCATTTGCTTCATAACGCTCAAGTACTAATCTAGCCTTTTTCTGCAAATGAATATTTTCTTCTGACCATCTAAACGCGTCATCAACTTCTACCGTCGAACAAAGGGTTGAAAAAATAGAGGAATAAGAACGTGCATGAACCGCTTCCATGAAGGCAATATTCGTCAAAACTGCCTCCTCATGCTCTGTTATCGCATCAGCCAGAAGCGAAATGGCTCCTACAGTGTTTTGAATTGTATCTAAAAGCGTTAGTCCTGTAAAAACACGAATTGTCAATTTACGTTCTTCATCCGTTAAGCTTGACCATGAGGGAATGTCATTGGAAAGTGGAACCTTCTCAGGTAACCAAAAATTCCCAGTTAAGCGATTCCATACTTCAAGATCCTTCTCATCATGTAATCTATTCCAATTAACAGCGCACACAACAGGATTTTTGGTTGTAATCTTTGTCATATGATGATCTCCTATAAACTGCAAGAAACACAGCCATCAACTTCCGTTCCACTTAATGCTACTTGCCGTAACCGTACATAGTAAATACTCTTGATACCCTTTTTCCAAGCATAAATTTGTGCGCGGTTAATATCACGTGTGGTCGCTGTATCAGGAAAAAATAATGTTAATGAAAGACCTTGATCAACATGCTGTGTTGCAGCAGCATAGGTATCTATAATTTTTTCAGGGCCAATCTCATAAGCATCTTGGTAAAAATTCAAATTCGTATTATCCATATAAGGAGCGGGATAATAAACGCGCCCAATTTTTCCCTCTTTGCGAATTTCAATTTTTGAAGCAATTGGATGAATAGAAGAAGTGGCATGATTAATATAGGAAATAGATCCCGTAGGTGGAACTGCCTGCAAATTGCGGTTATAAAGCCCATACTCAATAACTAATTTTTTGAGTTCCTGCCAATCCTTTTGATCTGGGATAACAATATTATTCCGTGCAAAAAGCTCTTGCACAAGCGCAAATTGCGGTTTCCATTCTTTTTCAATATATTTTTCGAAAAAACTTCCATCTGCATAAGCTGATTTTTCAAACCCTGCAAACATTTCTTGACGTTCGTGCGCAATTAAATTGGAAGCCCGTATGGCATGATATGTCACAATATAAAAATAGATATTGGTAAAATCAATCGCTTCTGGAGACCCATAATAGATCTGCTCACGCGCTAGAAACCCATGCAAATTCATTTGTCCCAAACCAATCGCATGACTTTCAGCATTGCCTTTCGCAATGGAAGGCACACAGGCAATATTGCTCATATCCGAAACAGCAGTAAGAGCACGAACAGCAGATTCCACGGTCTGTCCAAAATCAGGACTTTCCATTGCTTTGGCAATATTCATGGATCCAAGATTACAGGATATATCACTTCCAATCGTGCGATAAGTTAAATCTGTCTCCAGTTCACTCGCCTCACTCACCTGCAAAATTTCTGAACATAAATTGCTCATACTTATGCGCCCAGCTATCGGATTCGATCGATTAGCAGTATCCTCAAATAAAATATAGGGATAACCGGACTCAAATTGAATTTCCGCTAATGTCTGGAAAAAAACGCGTGCACTTATTTTCTTTTTACGAATCTTTGCATTATCAACAAAAGAACGATAATGCTCCGTTAAAGAAATATCGCTAAAAGGCTTACCTGTCACACGCTCGATATCATACGATGAGAAGAGATACATATCCTCATTATTCCGTGCAAGCTCAAAAGTAATATCAGGAATAACGACACCAAGCGAAAGCGTTTTAATTCTAACTTTTTCATCAGCATTTTCACGCTTTGTATCCAAAAATTTCATAATATCTAAATGATGAGCATGCAAATAAACAGCTCCAGCCCCCTGTCGTGCCCCAAGCTGATTGGCATAAGAAAAAGAATCTTCCAAGAGTTTCATCACCGGTAAAACACCTGAGGACTGATTTTCTATTTGCTTAATTGGTGCCCCTGCTTCCCGCAAATTCGTTAAACAAAGCGCCACACCTCCACCACGTTTTGAAAGCTGCAAAGCCGAATTAACCGCACGACCTATCGATTCCATATTATCTTCAACACGTAGCAAAAAACACGAAACCAATTCACCTCGTTGTTTTTTCCCAGCATTTAAAAATGTCGGTGTTGCCGGTTGAAAACGTCCTGTAATAATTTCATCCACAAAATTTTCAGCAAGAGCTTTATTCCCTTGTGCCAAATATAAAGCTACAAGACAGACGCGATCTTCATAACGTTCAAGATAACGTTTCCCATCAAAAGTCTTCAGTGTATAGCTGGTATAATACTTAAATGCGCCTAAAAAGGTAGGAAAACGAAACTTAAATGCATAAGCACGTTTAAAAAGTTTTTTAATAAAAGAAAAATCATAAAGCTCAAATAAAGCTTTTTCATAATAACCTTCTTCTATTAAGTAATCTATTTTTTCCTTCAGGTTATGAAAAAAAACTGTATTTTGATTAACATGCTGAAGAAAATATTGCCGTGCGGCAAGCCGATCCATATCAAATTGAATATGACCATTTTCATCATAAAGATTAAGCATTGCATTCAGCGCATGATAATCAGTAATCTGATCCGATTTCTGCGATTGTCCTATACCAATTGTTTCCAAAATATTTCCAATCCCTTTTTTACATAAATAACGTCTTCATCAGTTCCACGCAGCTCAAAACGATAAAGGCAAGGTACACAACATTTTTCAGCAATAATTTTACTTGCTAAATTATAATAGCGACCAAAATTACGATTCCCACCGCCAATAACACCACAAATTAATTTTCGGTTCTCAGCTTCATTAAGAAACTGGACAACGGCTTTCGGCACTGCCCCTCTTCCTTCACCATCTGCATATGTAGGAACAACCAGTACATAAGGTTCACCAACCAATGCAGAAGGCTTTCTTTTATCAATTTTGAAGAGTCGTTGACCAAGCTGCGAGACAAAATGCTGTGTATTACCCGTTGCACTCGAATAATAAACAATAAGCCCCATTAAGCACAAAGACCACTAATCATATCTGGTCTAAAACCAGACCAATGATTTTCACCACAAACAACGACAGGAACCTGACGATACCCCAGAGATTGAACAAAACTGTATGCTTGTTCATCACAGGAAATATCAACAACACGATAACGAATGCCTTTTGCATCAAAAGCGCGGCGTGTAGCATCACATTGGACACAAGATGGTTTACTATAAATAGTGATCGACATTTTCTTCAACTTTCACAATTCCAAACAATCAACCCTCAAAGGTCAATCTAATAATTTTATAGGTACTCAAGAATAACAAAAAATAGAAATTGTACGCAAAGCATGTGGTTATTCTTCAAATAGTACACAGCTTCCTGAATATAACAGAATTCCTCATCAAATAACTTCAAAGACTATGATGAGAATAAGAGATTATTCTACAACTTAAATGGCAAAGCCCCCTAGTTATAAAACAATCTTTTGCTTGCATTACAATTCCCTCCTGCTGTCTAAAAAACTAACGTTCTAAACTACCGTTTTCCAAGAGCTCTGTTTTACTCTTTTACGGCAAAAATCAATTACAAAAATGAAAGGGAATCCTTCCAAAAGAGATCCTTCAGCAAAAATACTGCTATACCCTTGGTCAATAAACTCTTTACAATAATGGAAATAACTTAGATACCAAACGAAACACACTAACACCCTCTCTTGTGCTTATTTAGAATCACCAATCATTTTGATACTATATATAGTATATACTCTCTCTCTTTCGTCAAGGTGAATTCAATTATTATTTTTAATTTTCCACGATCTTCCCACTAAAATTTTCAGTACTCAAAACTATGTAATAATATAACATTTTGTTGACAAACGTTATATTATTACATAGTTTCCAAAATAATAAGCAACGATGGTAAAAAATATGGATCTGCTCTTCAATAAGACAACATTAGGCTATAGGAATAGAATAGCAATAAAGAACTTTTCAGCAAAGTTAAAAGCTGGTTCATTGGTCGCAATAACAGGTGATAATGGCGCTGGAAAATCGACACTGCTAAAAGCCATCGCCGGATTGATTAAACCTCTTAAGGGAAAAATTATAAAACAAAAAAAAAGTCGCATTGCTTATCTTGCTCAGCAATGTGATATAGATCAAACATTTCCAATTGATGTGAAAACGCTTGTAAAAACAGGACTGTGGTCTTTTTGTGGATTATGGAAAAATCAACGCCCTTATGATTCTAAGATTCAAAATGCGCTTAAAATGGTTGGGCTTACAGAACTCGCACCCCGTTCACTTGAAACATTATCAGGCGGGCAATTACAACGCGCTCTTTTTGCACGTATCATTGTGCAAGATGCCAATATTATTTTGCTTGATGAACCTTTCAATGGTGTAGATCATAGTACCCAAAAAGACCTTCTTGCACTGATCACATACTGGCAACAGCAAGGACGCACAATTCTCACCGCACTCCATAACCCTCTCATCGTGCAAGAATTTTTCCCCCAAATGATTCAAATTGATCAACAAAACGCCTTTTATGGAGAAACAACACAGTTTTTAAACAACACCATTCATCACGTTATGCCACCTCTCTCATCCAATTCTTTCCCTGTTAGCGCACAAAAACAAAATCTTCCCATCAATGATCCTCTCTTTCTTAGGTTATAAGACGTGTATGCATTTTTTCTTGCCCCCTTTGTTGATTTCCAATTTATGCAAAACGCCCTTATCGGTTCTATTTTCCTGTCTATTAGCGCTTGTCCTGTTGGTGTGTTTTTGATGCTCCGTGGAATGAGCTTGACAGGAGATGCTATCTCTCATGCCATTCTTCCTGGTGTTGCAACTGCTTTTCTGATTTGTGGCTTTTCCCTCATATCTATGACACTTGGTGGCATCTTCGCTGGTATTATTGTTGCTTTAGCAACCATTTTAATTTCACGAAATAGCTTTCAGAAAGAAGATGCATCCATGACTGTCTTTTATCTTATTGCACTCGCGGCAGGTGTCATTATTATCTCACTGAAAGATTCAACAATTGAGCTGCTTCATCTCTTATTCGGATCGGTTCTTGCACTTGATGCACAAGCCCTCTGGTTAATCACTACTATAATGCTGATTACACTATGCAGTCTTTGTATTTTTTGGCGCGCACTCGTTTTAGAAAGCTTTGACCCCCTCTTTTTTAAATCACTCTCTCCATTGAGTAAATATATTCATATTTCATTGCTTGGACTTGTGGTGTTGAATCTGGTTGGAGGCTTTCAGTCACTAGGAACATTACTTTCCGTTGGCATTATGATGATTCCAGCTATTACAGCCCGTTTTTGGTTTTCACGGCTAGGCCCTATTTGCGCGCTTTCCACTCTTTTTGGAATCATTTCTAGTGTATGTGGTCTCCTGCTTTCTTTTCATCTTTCACTTCCATCCGGCCCTGCTATCATCATTGCCGCAGGATTTATTTATCTTGTTTCCTGTTTGATAAGTCCACGTGGCTTTATTGTAACATGGTTTCCCCACCTCTTTTATACCTCCTCACTTTAAGGAAAAAAATGTGCCTAAGTTTGCTCAAAAATTTGTTCTTCTTGGAGCTTTATTGCTTGCTCTTTCTCCATTTTCTGCTTCTGCACACAATAAAATCAAAGTTGTTGCGAGCTTTTCTATTCTTGCAGATCTCGTAAAAAATGTAGGAGACAACCATATCTCTATGACCACTTTTGTAGGTCCCAATGCGAATACCCACACTTATGAACCTACCCCCCATGATGCTCAAGCTCTTAGAAATGCTCAAATTATTTTCATCAACGGACTTCATTTAGAAGGATTCATTGATCGCCTCATTACAGCAAGCGGTACAAAAGCACTTCTTGTCGAAGTTAGCGCTAACATTCCCTCCATCAAAATGAAAAATCAAGAACATAATGCCCATCACTACCACAGCGTTATTGATCCACACGCTTGGCAAACAATTCCCAATGTCAAAATCTATGTGAAGAATATCGCTGCTGCTTTTTGTAAAATCGATCCACAATCCTGTACCAGCTACAAAAAAAATGCCGAAACCTACATCCAAAAACTTACAATAGCACAAGATACCCTAAAAACAAAAATTGCTACCATTCCTAAAGATAAACGTATCATTATCACATCTCATGATGCCTTTGGCTATTTTGCCGAGGAATATGGTTTTACTATCCTTGCCCCTCAAAGTGCTTCAACAGAAGCTGAAGCAACCGCAGCCGATGTTGCTAAACTTATCAAACAAATTAAAGCGAATAAAGCAGCTGCACTATTCGTTGAAAATATCTCTAATCCCCGTCTCATAAAACAGATTGCAAAAGAAACAGGTTTAACAATTGGTGGAACACTTTATTCTGATGCATTGTCAAACAAAAATGGTCCAGCAGCAACTTATCTCGATATGATGGAACATAATGTGAATACCATCATTGATGCCATCACAAAACATTAAGATCTTCTACAAAAGAGATAAAAAGAGTTTATAAAATCGTAAGTCTATGATTATGTTACTAATGATACCCAATATCTATAATTGATTAACATTGATATGAAATAAAGTTACTTTTACAGAGAAATTTATACTCAATAGATGCTAAGATAGATAAAGTAAGTGGATTTATTGCCTCATGGTGCCCAAACCATCAGCAGTAGCACTCTACTTTTCAATGATTCTTTTACAATAACTCTCGACACTTGAAACAATTCAGAAGAGTCTCAACACAATAATTATTGCAATGTTGGAGACTGAAAGAGAGTATGATGATGGCCCAAGCTTGCATTTTTATAAGCATAAAGATTGAGATACACAATGGATTTTATGTTATATTACTCATAAACGACTACGTGAAAAAATGTGTTCGGCAATACTTAATCGCCATTATGTAAGAGACATTGGCCCAGATATTTTTGAAAATCGCAATACTAAATTAAAAGATGATGCTAAAGATAGAATCTATTTTTTATCTTGATGCTTTCATATTCCCCTAAATTAAGCAGTCCCCTCATTTTAGAAATTACACAAGCAGATAAGCTCATTCTACTCTGGCATACACAACTGAATACAGCACTGAACCGTCTTCATATTTGTCTCAAACATACTGCTGTATAAAGTTTAGGTTGATTTATAAGCAACAAAAAAGCACACGCTTTATAAGAAAGCAATATGATAAAACCATTAATAGACTGGCAATATATTGAAAAAATATACCAGCTTTTATAAAATGCTTTGCAAAACAACAATATAACTGTCTTTGTCCCTGCTGATTCTTATAGGTGTTCGCACCGATCCCTTATGTTATATTCATTATGTTATATTCATAAAGATCTGTTTGAGGATGATCTACAGGCAATTTTTAACTCAAGAATATAGAAAGATCGATGGGATGTTACAGATGTGTTTCATCTGCTTTTATCGTTAAAAGTAATGAAAATTCTAAAACAAGCGCGCCTTCTATCTCTCAATGATTTCTTTTGCAACTGATCGGATACACTCGCTGAGAATTGCATAGTGATTTACATGAGAAAAAATAAACTTGCAGCATGCGCGCATAGGTTTCTCTCTAATTTATTTAATTAGTAGAAAAAACAAATGCTTCTTATAGGAGCTCTGAAACCATTTTAGATCATATGGTCAGCGGTAAAATAGAATGTGCCTATTCTCGTACAGATTATTTAGAACAGCGTCGTATTTTGTGGATCAAATAGACTTCTTATGTTAGGGATCAAAGCTAAGATATGGGGCGCATCCCCTCTCATCTGTGAATCATTGTTTCCCTCTATTTCTCTCATTTACTTTTTATAAGTTACATAAATTATTACATCAAGGAACATATGATAATATATTGTTTTTTATAAAAAAATTATAAATGAGAAAAATATGGTTAATAAATGGTTATTTTATATTGATATTTTTTTATAATGAAAATGATTTTATTATGTTTGAGGTTTGAAAATAATATTCTTCTCACAGACCCTGAAAATGCACATTTTGTTCATATAAATATTTTGGCATTCTCAGCGCCATGGGACAATGGATCATTACCAAAACTTTTAAAATTTTATTTTTAATCCCATCGGTTATAATCTGATTTTGTAAATGTAATCGAGAAAGTCGAAACGCACCATTATCATGACGCGGTATAAAAGAAAGTCGTGTCACATCAATTAATGCTTATTTATTATTTGTGCGCTTTCCAGTGTTTTTGTTAAAAGTATGAAAATTCTGATGAGCGACAGTGAAACTTAGTTTTTGATCATAGTCGTGTGTCAAGCGTTCTTTTATTTCAATCGTAAAGATGATATCATTCCAACGCGTTAAAACATGGCAACCTGTTCCAATAGGCTTGATAAGCTCAATTTTTGTGTGAAAGACAGGTCCTTTATCTGGATGTTCGCCTAATAAGATTATTTCAGGTCTGAATGCTAAAAGATCCGTTTCTTCGCCATAAGACAATGAATGCCCTAAATGTTGTTCTAAGACATGGCGATCAAGAAAATTCATAGGAGGAGAACCAATAAAATCAGCAACAAATGTTGTTGCTGGAGTGTCGTAAATTTCCATTGGTGTTCCAATTTGCTCGATAGCTCCTTTATTCAAAACGACTATTCTATCAGCTAATGTCATAGCTTCTAGTTGATCATGGGTAACATAGAGGCTCGTTGTTCCTAATGAACGCTGTAGTGTTTTTATTTCAATACACATTTGCGCCCGTAATTTTGCATCAAGATTTGAAAGAGGTTCATCAAAGAGAAAAACACGGGGTTGACGTACAATCACACGCCCCATTGCAACACGCTGACGTTGTCCTCCTGATAATTGTCGTGGTTTACGATCAAGAAATGGTTCTATCTCCAAAAGTTTTGCAGCATGTGCGATGCGTTTTTTAATTTCTTCTTTAGGGGTTTTACGATTTTTAAGACCATATTCTAAGTTTCCACGAACTGTCATATGGGGATAAAGGGCATAATTTTGAAAAACCATAGCGATATCACGATCAGCTGGTTCACGATCATTGATACATTCGTTATCAATACATAATTCACCTGAGGTAACTTGTTCAAGTCCTGCTATAATACGTAATAAGGTTGATTTTCCACACCCTGAAGGACCGACAAGAACAAGAAGTTCTTTATCGGCAACAGTTAAGTTTAAATCATCAATGACCAGAATGCCGTTGTCATACTGTTTTTTTATATTTGATAACTGGATTATGGCCACAATTACTTCTCCGTTTCAATAAGGCCTTTGATAAAAAGCCGCTGCATGAAGATAACAACAAGTACAGGGGGAACCATAGCAACAACCGATACTGCCATGAGTATATTCCATTGAGGATCATGTTGAAGAGATTCGACAACAAGCTGTTTTAAAATAATAAGGATCGTTTGATGATTTTGATCCGTTGTGATGATAAGAGGCCAGAGATATTGTATCCATCCATAAATGAACATAATGATAAATAAAGCAGCGATATTGCTTTTACTAAGAGGAAGAAGAATATCCTTAAAAAATTTAACTGGACCTGCACCATCAACACGTGCCGCCTCTAAGAGTTCATCTGGAACAGTCAAAAAAAACTGGCGAAATAAAAATGTAGCGGTTGCAGATGCAATAAGTGGAATAATCATTCCACTATAGGTGTTAACCATCCCCAATTTTGCAACAATCTCATAGGTTGGAAGAATACGAACTTCGACAGGGAGCATCAATGTAACAAAAATAAGAACAAAAGCAGTTTTTCGGAAGGGAAAGCGCATGTAAATAATTGCATAAGCAGACAAAAGTGAAATAATAATTTTTCCAATACTAATCCCAAGAGCCATAATGAATGAATTCATTAAGAGTGGCCAAAGGTTGGGCAAACCTAGCTGTGCAAGGCCATCACCGAAGATTGTTTTATAATTTTCCAAAGCATATTTCCCAGGTAAGAGAGGAAGTGTTCCTGAGTTAAATGCTGCTGAACTATGAGTTGATGCAATGATAGCAACATAAACTGGAAAGCAAATAATGATAATACCAACAATGAGAATAATATGGGTTAGAAATTTCAAAACAGGGCGATTTTCAACCATAATTTGTTTCCTAATATTGTACACGGCGCTCAATCCAGCGAAACTGGATAAACGTTAAGACAATAACCATCAACATCAATATTGTTGATTGTGCTGCTGATGCACCGATTATTTGATTTCTAAAGCCATCGTCATATACTTTATAGACGAGGATGCTCGTTGCACGCGCAGGACCTCCAGAAGTTGTATTATCAATAATACCAAAAGTATCAAACATAACATAATTGACATTGACAATAAGAAGGAAAAACGTCGTTGGTGAAATTTGCGGGAAGACCACTGTCCAAAATCGTTTAAAGGGACCAGCACCATCAATGGCGGCTGCTTCTATTTGAGAACGCGGAACAGACTGAAGACCTGTAAGAAAAAAGAGAAAATTGTAAGAAATTTGTTTCCAACTAGCCGCAATGACAATAAGAATCATTGCTTGAGTGCCATTAATACGATAATTCCATAGCACCCCTATTTTCTCGAGAAGAAAAGGGATAATTCCGATGGTGGGATGAAAGATAAACAGCCACAATATACCTGCCAATACTGGAGCAACAGCATAGGGCCAGAGCAAAAGCATTGTATACGCCTTTTTTGCACGGATGACACGATCAACACAGACAGCTAAGAGAAGTGATATTGTCATTGAAGCGACAGTAACGGAGATGGAAAATACTGCGGTTGTAAGAAGTGATTGCCGATAAGTAGGATCAGAAAGAACGGTTAGATAATTTTCAAAACCAATAAAGGTTGTTGTAAAACCAAAAGGGTCTTCACGCTCAAAAGATGATTTTATTGCCTGAGCAGCAGGCCAAAAGAAAAACAAAAAAGTCACAAGAAGCTGAGGAAAAAGCAGTCCGTAAGAAAGTAGACTATTTTTAAAATATGCTTGTTTTTCTTGCATTCGTAGGGCTCTTTAAATGTAGAGACTTTAAAAAGGTAAACAAAAAGGACTCAACTGTTTTTGTTGAGTCTTTAATGTTTAACAATAAAACGAAATTAATGATTAGACTTTTCAAATTCACGCAAGAGTTTATTTCCACGTTCAACGGTCTCATCTAAACCATCTTTCGGTGTTTTTGAACCACTAAGAACAGCTTCCAACTCTTGATCAAGAATGGCACGGATTTGTGGTAAATTACCAAATCTTATCCCTTTTGAGTTAACTGTTGGTGGATTAAGATTAATCTGTTTGATAGCTATATCCGCACCTGGCGTTTTTTCATAGAAATGTTGCTTTTTACTCAATTCATAAGTTGCTTTTGTGGTTGGGAGATAACCTGTCTCCTGATGCCATTTTGCTTGATTTTCTGTTTTTGAAAGAAATTTAAGAAAAGCGGCTGCCCCTGCATATTCCTTTGGGGTATGGCCCTTAAACGCCCAAATAGAAGCTCCCCCAATAACTGAATTTTGTGGTGCTCCTTCTGTATCCTTATAGTACGGTAGCATACCAACCCCCACATTAAACTGAGCTTCAGAAACAATTCCAGCATGTGATCCTGAAGATTGCATAAAAATTGCACAATTTTGTGCCATAAACATTGGTGTTGAATCTAATGCACCTGCTGGACCACCATAGCGGAAAATACCTTGATCAGACCACTTTTTCAGGTCAGTCCACATACGCACTTGTAAAGGTCCATTAAATGTAAGTTCTGAATCAAGTCCTTTAAAGCCATTTTCCTTCGTTCCAAACGGAACATTATGCAACGCTGAAAAATTTTCTATACCAATCCATTGAGCGGCATAAGCCATTGTAAAACCACAAGTTGCTGCTTTAGTCTCAAGAATTTTTTTGGAAAAGTTTTCTATATCTTGCCACGTTTTAGGAGGCTGTTCTGGATCAAGCCCTGCTTTTTTAAAGATATCTTTGTTATAATAAAGGATGGGTGTTGAAATATTGAATGGCATAGAAACCATACGCCCCTGTTCATCGGAGTAATAACCACTAATAGCAGGGAAATAATCTGTAGGATCAAATTCTTGTTTTGTATCAGCCATAAGTTGATAAAATGGGTAGATTGCGCCTTTTGCAGCCATCATAGTTCCAGTACCAACGTCATAAATTTGGGCAAGTACTGGCTGTTTCTTTCCACGAAATGCTGCAATAAGTGAAATCAACCCCTCTTCATATTCACCGCGATATGAAGAAACAACTTTATACTCAGATTGACTTGCATTAAAATCGTTAATGAGACTTTCAGTTTGCTTTCCTAATTCACCACTCATAGAATGCCAAAAGCTGATTTTTGTCTGCGCAAAACTTGCTGTTATTCCCGCTGTGGACATTATGATAGCAACCGTGGCCGCTATGGAAAGATAAAAACGACTCATGGTTCACCCTTTCTGAAGTGATGGAATACAAACTACCCCTAAATTTATAGTATTACACATGAACATGCTATGACAGTTTTATTTCAGAAACATATTCTCTCATTTAAACAGGAACCACCAAAAGGTCAAATGAATTTGTTTAAATTTATTCATTTTCTTTTATAAGCATTCTTATGTATTAACGAAGAGACAAATAAAACTTTTCTTAAAATTAAAAATCATTTTGAGCGCTTAATAGTCTCTTTCCCTGTAACAAGATCACGCCCCTCACGCAAAACAAAATGACAATGTATGACCAATTTCCATGCTGTAAAAAAATCTTTCAATACATCTACATTTCGTGATAGCTCCTATAATATAAGCCATAAAGCCTCTCCACTAAAGTATATAAGACTTTTTGTATACCATCACTTTTACACTTCATAAAAGTGCAAAACGACATCATCATGTGAGACCCTAATGCTTCAACAAATCTTGCATTTAAAATACGTTCAATGAACATTTTCATTCTTTTCTCAATCATTTTTTATCCACACACCAACCCTGCTTGTAATGTGCAAACGAATGATTTGAATTGATTCATTGTAAAAAGATTTGAAATAAGAAAATCTTATGTATTAAGGTCTATTATTCACATGAATAAACCATTAATTATCATTATAAATCAATGTATTATTGTTATATATTAGATAATTTTTATTCTTTTATTACGCTAGCTTTATGAAAATATATAGTTCCTTTTGTGTTGATGTGTTTTTTACCTTTGTGCACGCAATTGCAATGCGAGATCAGGTTGATCTGTCGTAATGTAATGTACAGGCATATCAAGCCAATGTGATAACCGAGCTTTTCCATTAATTGTCCATACCCCTACAGTAAAACCAGCCTCAAGAGCTGATTCAATAAAGTTCTGTGAAACAATGGAGCCATCTAAACTTAGATCAGAATAACCTAATTGCTTCCATTCAGAAAAATGACGGTACATATCACCTTCAAAATTATCAACACATGGACCAGATGGTATTCCTGCTTCAATAAAAGGACGAAGGATAAAAGGATCAAAACTAATTGCAGAAACCCGTTCTAATAAATTTCGGCTTTTTATTAGTGCAAGCGCTTTTTGGGATAATATTGTTTCACGCTCCACTTCACCACATGTTTTGATTTCAAGATGCAACGCAACATTCGTTGGTGCTAAAAGATCAAGCACTTCTTCTAATAAGGGAGGTGCTTCTTGGCTTCCTTTCACGCAGAGTTGTTTGCGTGTTTCATTATCAATGTCGTGAATATACCCCTTTTTCCCAACCAATTGGTCTAAACGGAAGTCGTGAAAGACAACCACTTCACCGCTTTTCAGCAAATGAACGTCGCATTCAACTTCATCAACACCTAACGCTATAGCATTATTAAATGCTGAAAGGGTATTTTCAGGATAAAGATGAGCTCCTCCACGGTGTGCAACAATTTTTTTCTCAGACATGCAAAATCCCACACTTCTCAATTTTAAACGATATTGACGTACAGATTGTCAGATAAAAGCTTAT
This sequence comes from Bartonella sp. CM31XJBT, assembly GCF_028618555.1. Classification (GTDB taxonomy): domain Bacteria; phylum Pseudomonadota; class Alphaproteobacteria; order Rhizobiales; family Rhizobiaceae; genus Bartonella. Next base: position 92,030 of record NZ_JAQITD010000004.1, read on the forward strand.
TCTTCATTTCAATTATTCCCATTCAATAGTACCAGGAGGCTTTGAGGTTACATCATATACAACACGATTAATCCCTCTAACTTCGTTAATAATACGTGCTGCTGTCTTACTTAAAAATGCCATATCATAGGGATAAAAATCAGCGGTCATTCCATCTACAGATGTGACAGCGCGAAGAGCACAAACAAATTCATAAGTGCGATCATCCCCCATAACACCAACAGTTTGAACTGGAAGAAGAACAGCAAAAGCTTGCCAAATTTCATCATAAAGACCGGCCTTACGGATTTCCTCAAGATAAATAGCATCTGCTTCGCGTAAAATTTCTAATTTTTCACGTGTTACAGCACCTGGACACCGAATTGCAAGGCCGGGACCTGGAAAAGGATGGCGACCAATAAACTGCTCCGGTAGCCCTAACTCTCGTCCTAGCGAGCGAACCTCATCCTTAAAGAGCTCACGTAACGGTTCTACAAGTTTCATCTTCATCTGTTCTGGTAGCCCACCCACATTATGATGGCTTTTAATGGTTACCGTTTCACCAATAGCAGACACACTCTCAATAACATCTGGATAAAGTGTTCCTTGTGCTAAAAACTCTGCACCTCCTATTTTTTTCGTTTCTTCTTCAAAAACTTCAATAAAAAGGCGACCAATTGTTTTGCGTTTTTTTTCTGGATCTGTCTCACCTTTTAAAGCATTAAGAAACACATCAGCAGCATTAACGTGAATAAGCTCTATATTATAGTGATCACGAAAGAGCGTGAGAACTTCTTCAGCTTCATTCTTGCGCATCAGCCCATGGTCTACCAAAATACATGTCAGTTGATCTCCTATAGCTTCATGAAGGAGTACCGCTACAACAGATGAATCCACTCCCCCTGAAAGACCACAAATCACACGATTTTTTCCAACTTTTTGTCGTATCGTAGCAATTGCCTGCTCACGATAAGAAGCCATTGACCAATTGCCTGTAATAGCAGAGATCTTATGAACAAAATTTTGCAAAAGTTTTGTACCATCCGGTGTATGGATAACTTCAGGATGAAACTGTACCGCATAAAAATGTCTTTTTTCATCCGCAATAGCCGCATAGGGAGCTCCTTTTGAGGTTCCTATGACACGAAAACCTTCTGGTAAAGCTGCCACACGGTCACCATGGCTCATCCATACTTGATAACGAGAACCTTTTTTCCACACTCCATCAAAAAGGGCACTCTCTTCTTGCACTTCCAAAAAAGCACGCCCAAATTCACGCTCATGCCCAACTTCAACCTTTCCTCCAAGCTGAACACACATGACTTGTTCACCATAGCAAATACCCAGAATCGGAATACCCGCCTCAAAAATTTCCATTGGAGCACGCGGAAAACCCTCATCAATAACGGAATAAGGACTCCCTGATAAAATAATAGCTTTAGGATTTATGCGGCGCACAACTTCTAAAGCCAATTGAAAAGGAGCAATTTCACAATATACCCCCATTGCTCGTACCCGTCGTGCAATAAGTTGTGTAACTTGTGAACCAAAGTCAATAATAAGAACAGTGTCTGGATGTGATATGCTCATAGAAAACCAATCAACAATTGTAAAAGAAAACTCATGAGAGTTATGATTTAATCTTTCTCTTTTCACAAGCCTGTTTTCTTAAGAAAAAGATTATTCTCGTAAAGTTTATGATAAAAAGTGCAAAAATATGGATCAATGTTTTTTTTGCAACACAGATAAAAAGAACCCATCTGTTTGTGTTGTGGCTGGCGACAAAGTAAGTCCATAATTTGAAAAAACTGGTTGCACAGGAGAAAAACTAAAATGTTTCTGCCAAAGCGCTGGCATATCTATTGGAGAAAAATGAGAATGTTGTTGAAGGAAATGGGAAATTTGTTCCTCATTTTCATCTGTAAAAAGAGAACAGGTAATATAGATTAGGCGCCCATTTGGCTTAAGATAAGCTATCGCTTCATTCAAAATAGCCCTCTGTTCTGTTTGGCGTTGTTTCACCTGTTCTAATGTTAAACGCCATTTCGCATCTGGACGACGACGCCATATTCCTGTCCCACTACATGGTGCATCTAGTAGAACTCTATCCATCTGGCCTATTAATGGCTTCAATTCTTCTTTTTGTGCTCGTGTTTGTACATTACGAACACCAGCGCGTCGAAGACGATCAAAAATAGGAGCTAAGCGCGCTTTATCGGAATCATAAGCATAAATTTGTCCACGATTGTTCATATCGGAAGCTAAAGCTAATGTTTTGCCCCCAGCACCTGCACAATAATCTAATACCTGCATGCTCTCTTGCGCGTCCACAAGGTGAGCAACAATTTGAGATCCTAAATCCTGTATTTCAAAGTGTCCTTTTTGAAAAGCTTGTTCCACTTGAACATTGGGATGACGATTAAACTTTTCAATCGGTGCAATTCTTAAAGCTTGCCCAAACCATGGAAAAGATTTAAGTTTGGTTTTTGCTAATTCTTTCAGCACCTTTTCTGGTGTTGCCTTTAGGTTATTTACCCGTAGATCTAAAGAAGGACGCGTTGCTAACGCAGCCGCTTCAGTGATCCAATTATCACCAAATAAAGGACGCAGATGCGCTTGACACCATTGTGGAATATCACCACGAATATAGTCTGGAGCATCCACTAATTGCTGACCTTGCCACGATTTACGCTGCTTAGCCCCTAATAACTGTGGTGCAAACCGATCTTCTGCCAACTCACCGTCAATTTGCTCCAGCGTCATTTTTCCATAATCTAATAAGGCACCAAAAACGATATCTCGGATATCATCACTCTCCATACGCCATTGTAAAGAATAACGTCGTCTTAAAACATCATAAACGATTGTACCAATAGCTGCGCGATCACCTGCTCCAGCAAAGCGATGAGAAAGCCCCCAATCCTTTAAAGCTGCTCCTACTGGGCGATGCTTCATTTCTATCTCTTTGAGAACATCTATTGCTGCTTGCAAACGCCCACCTAATCGCATTCATTTCTCCCATTAAAATAATAAAATTTTAAATCATCTAAAAAAATAATATTATCGTCTTCTTGCCAATGGAACCTTCTCAAAGCCATAAAAAATTTACATTCAATATTAAAATGATCTGATCATACTTTTTTATAAAATCCAATTTAGAGTATCTAGATTTTTCCTTTCATCTTCTGCCCATTCGCTTTTTATCCTTCTACCTCTTATGCTAAAAGATACGTAGCCATCCATAAAGAACTTATTTCCGCCATGCATTACGAAAAAATCAAATATCTCCCATCTTTGTACGGCTATCCTGCTGAAAAAATAGAAAAAGTCTTCTCATAAAATTAAACAATTTCATCTTACGTTCAACAAAAAATTAACTTTTTAGAAAATGCTTGGAACCACTATTTGGCATGACCGTTTTTACTCTAATGGCAACTGCCAGACAATTTAAAAGGAGAAAATAATGACTTATAATAATGGAAAAACAACTTCGTCTAAAAGCCGTCATAATACAATGCCCTCAAACAACGGAAAGAAATCCATCCAAAGTGATCAGACAAACACTCGCCAACGTGCGTCAAAGACTGGACGGAAGACAACAAAAAGTTAATTCTAATTTTATATAACTTATTTCATATAGTCTTAACAGAAAGAATTAGAGTTTTGACCTCTAATTCTTTCCTTTTTGGGATTATTACACCAAATTACAAACAGAAAAAAGCGCAGTCTCTCTTTCTTATTCTCGGAAGATTTTATATTTATGCAATATGACATTAGGATCTTGTATCTTTAAACTGGCCCACGATAATTTGGACTCTCTCGTGTGATAGAAACATCATGCGTATGACTTTCATGGAGTCCCGCATTCGTAATACGTACAAACGTTGCTTTTTCACGAAACTCTACAAGATCTTTTGCTCCAACATACCCCATCGAAGCACGAAGTCCACCAGCAAGCTGATGTAGAACTGATGCTATAGGACCTTTATAAGCCACCTGCCCCTCTACACCCTCAGGAACCAACTTAAGTTCATCACGAACATCATCTTGAAAATAGCGATCTGCCGATCCTCGTGCCATAGCACCAACAGATCCCATGCCGCGATAAGCTTTAAAGGATCGTCCTTGATATAGATAAACTTCACCAGGGCTTTCTTCTGTACCCGCTAAAAGAGAGCCAATCATAGCAGCACAAGCCCCACCTGCTAAGGCTTTAGCAAAATCACCCGAAGCTTTTATCCCCCCATCAGCAATAACGGGAATACCGACCTTATCAGCAATTTCTGCCGCACTCATAATGGCTGCAAGCTGAGGAACACCAACACCTGCAACAATTCGCGTTGTGCAAATAGAACCAGGACCAATACCAACTTTTATAGCATCCGCACCACTGTCAATCAAAGCCTGTGTTGCTTGCGGAGTTGCGACATTACCAGCAATAATGGCTGGAGAAAACGTCATTTTTTTAATACGCTCAACTGTGTCTAATACACGCTGAGAATGTCCATGTGCAGTATCAATCACTAGAATATCAACACCTGCATCAATTAATCGTTCAGCCCGCTCAAACCCATCGTCCCCTACACTACTTGCAGCTGCAACACGCAAGCGACCTTGCGAATCTTTGGCAGCGTTTGGATTTAATTTTGCTTTTTCAATATCCTTAACTGTTATCAGTCCGACACAACGATTCTGTTCATCCACAACTAATAATTTTTCAATACGATGATGGTGTAAAAGATACTTTGCTTCATTGAGTTGAACATTTTCACGCACTGTGATTAAATTTTCATGCGTCATTAATTCATAAATTTTTTGTTTGGGATCCGATGCAAAACGCACATCCCTATTTGTCAAAATGCCAACAAGCCGTCCAGCAGTTTCACCTTTAGCACCATTTTCAACAACCGGAATACCGGAAATACCATGAGAGCGCATCAAAGATTTTGCTTCTTCAAGTGTTGCATCTGGTCCAATGGTGACTGGATTAACAACCATACCAGATTCAAACTTTTTTACTTGGCGGACCTCTTCTGCCTGCTCTGCAGGAGACATATTACGATGAATAACCCCAAGACCACCAGCTTGAGCCATCGCAATAGCCAAACGCGATTCTGTTACCGTATCCATTGCCGCAGAAAGCAATGGCAAATTGAGCTTAATATCCGCTGCAATGCGCGTACTGAGATCCACTTGACTAGGCATAACAAGAGAATGACCGGGTTGTAAAAGTACATCATCAAAAGTCAGTGCCAATGCACCTGTCCCCGTTTCAACAATCTTTGCCATAGCAAAATTCCTTTTATAATAAAACACCGCAAGGAGCTTTAAAATACAACTGCGGTTCTCATACATGGTAGATTGGCAAAAAATTATGCCATGCTACAAACAAAATGAAAAGAAAAATAAAATATTTTTTTAAGTGTGGTTTATAAAAATTTACAATTGTGATTCAATAGGTAACCAACTTATTATTTTTGCAAATGCGCGACGCCAAAAATTGCTTTCTGGCTCATAGTCAATGCTATATTTTTTTTCATTTTCAATAAAATCCCAATAAATACGATTATTATCACCAAGACGCAGATGATAGCTCATTTCCCCTGTGGTTTCTTCAGAAAACAACAAATCTAATCTTGCTGTAATGGGAGCACATTCAAAAAGAATGCCCATTTCTGTATTTAATGATGCTGATCTTGGATCAAAATTTAAAGATCCAATAAAAGCTGTTTTACGATCAATTAAAAAAGCTTTGGCATGTAAACTTGCCTTACTCGATCGAAACAATCGTAACCCATGAGTATTGCCTTCCGCTTTTAATTCATAAAGATTAACACCACTTTTCAACAATGCCTTACGATACGGTACATAACCACCATGCACTAATGCTACATCAGTAGCTGCTAAAGAATTTGTCAGAATTTTGACATCAACACCCTTTGAAACCAAATTACTAAAATTCTGCGTGCCAACCTTACCAGGAACAAAATAAGGTGACGTAATCTGAACCGTTTTTTGGGCATTTCCAATAACCTTTGAAAGTGCCTTCATAAGCCAATTGCTTGCTTTTTTACGCAATGCTTTTTCTGGAGGATCAGAAAGAACAACAACTTTGTCTGCTAAAAATAACCGCTTTCCTGTTTGGATAAAACAATTAAAGTTAATGTGCTCTTTGACATAATCTAAATAAACTTTTGCAACCTTGGAATCACGAAACTTTCGTAATTTATCTTTCCAATAGCTAAGATCACTTGCGCTTTTAGGAACAACCAAAGTATGAATTGGTAAAACAACAGCACTATTCCAAAAATCATCAAAGATACTTTCTACCTTTTTAACAGAGGGACCGATTAACATCAAATCTAAATCTCGAAAATGAGATTCTTTACCAGCATCAAAATAAGAATCTGCAAGATTACGTCCTCCTACAAAAGCGACCCTGCCATCAACAATAAAAGCTTTATTATGCATTCTACGTGTTACGGTAATTGCCCGTAATATAATTTCTAAACCACGGCGTAAACCACCTTTACGAGATCGCCCTGGATTAAACATTCTCACCTCAATATGAGGATGTTTATCTAGCGCAATATAAGCTGGATCACGTGCCTGAGCATTAATATCATCCAAAAGAAGCCGTACCCGAACACCCCGATCTGCTGCCTCAACTATTTCACTTAATAATAGGCGCCCCGTTAAATCATCGTCCCAAATATAATACATCAGATCAAGGCTACGCCCAGCCTCTGCAGCTCCTATTGCACGAACACAAAACGCATCCAAATTGCTGATAATGAGGGAAAGGGCATCTTTATCAATCCCCAATCCACTTTCTTCCTCAGCTAATTGACTGACGATACGATCAAGCTTAGTTTCATCTTTCTGAATAGGTAACGCATAAGAACATTGCCCCCTAGCATTTTTCACAAAACGTCCATAGGTGTAGATTGCCAACATAGATGCAATAAAAAAAAAGAGGACAAAACCAATAACAATCTGTAAAAGAGTCAAAGAGGATAAACTTTCTATTTTAAACTATCACATCATCAGTAATGCAAACGATAACACTAATCACTTTATCTTAATCGTATAGCAGATAAAATGCCACTTCTTGCTTAAGAGAGTATAAATTTAATATTGATGATACAAAAATTTTAGCGGTAGTATTTAAAAGTTTTTAAAAATGCTTCTCTGTTTTAATAAATGTAAACTTAACTAAAATTGTATAAATTGAAACAAACGATTAAAATAATCACATAAAATTTATATTTGATTTAAATCTACAAAATCATCCTCTATAGATAAATTTTACAATAAATAATTGTTTTCTTAAGCTTCCCCCACGAACTTTATCAAAATCCACTCTATTTTTTTGAAACTCATGCTTGTCATGAAGAGAAATTTGTTATGAATTTTACTTTCGTTCTTGATTTCTTATTGCTCTCAATTCTTCCATTTTTCTATAAAGTGTAGAGCGACCAATATGAAGGCGGCGCGCAATCTCACTCATATGTCCTTTATAATGTTTAATCGCTTTCTCTATAATATCATGTTCCATCTCTGCAAAAGTACGCACATGCCCATCAGTATTCAAAAATTTTATCGATTCTTGTTCATTATCTTCTTGTATATTACCCTCAATGATATTGGGAACATTCATTAATGAATTTCCCATTAATTGCGGAAAATCTCGAACAGTTAATAACGGTCCTTCACTGAGTAAAATCGCACGAAATAAAAAGGTTTCAAGCTCATTTCTATTGCCAGGCCAATCATACTGCATAAGCAAGGAAAGAGCAGAGCCTGCTAAACCATGGACATGTGATCGCCCTGTTTCTGTGATAATGTGATCAATCAAACGTTGTGTAATCTCTGGAAAATCATCCCTTAATTCTCGTAAAGCAGGGACGCTAATAGACAAGTGAGAAAATTGTTCAAACAAACTATGCAAAAAAAAGTTCTCATTAACCAAGTCCTTTAAACGCGATGTTGAAATAGCAATGATCCGAAAAGGGAAAAATCCTCCTTTTGTATCCCTTTCCCTCTCTTTAAGGTAATGAGCAAACCGTTTTTGCTGTATGGGCTCAAGTCGATCAATATCACAAAGGCAAAGTGTCCCTTTTTCAAGAGAAGAAACCAATGGTAGGAATTCTTTAAACCACTGCTGATTTTCTTCTTCTGGATCAACGATGGCTGAACATTGAAAGCGAACAAAAACACCCTCCGAAAATAATCCCTCATGATGAATAATCCGAGCTAATGTCTCACGTCCTGTTCCAGCTTCCCCCTCTATCAAAAGATTCTGTAAAGAAGTTGCTGCTTGTCTCGATTGTTCTAACACTATCTGCATAGCTCTACTTTTTACGCAAAGATCAGAAAACCGTAAATGATTCTCTTTTTTTCGCCGAATATCTCGAACCTCGTGCTCCAAGGCAGAAATAAGAGCAAGAATATCCAAAGTAACTCTTACGCGTAATAATGTTACTGGATGGATCCAATAATCAATAGCTCCAGCTGTTAAAGCTTTCTGGAGTAAATGCTGATTCTCTTGTTGTGCTATAACGACAATAGGAACAGAAACACCAGCAACTCTAATCATTTTAATCAAATCGCTCACACTCAAATCACTCATAACGACATCAAGGAGTGCAAGCACAATGTTTTTACGCCTGTGTAAAAGATCAATCGTACGGAGACCATTTTCTGCTTCAATGACACGATAACCAAAACCTCTCAGCATAGCAGAAAGTTCTATACGTCTTCCATAATCTTCACTCGCAACAAGAATGGGACCAACCATAATGTCAATAATCTCCTTTGAGACTACTCAGCAGCTTAATATCAAAATTGTTGTAAACCATAAGAAATATTTCACCTCTTGTGTTTCACTTACGAACTTCATCAAGCTATCAATTAAATACAACATTAAGGCATTTTTTTCCATTTTTTTGCTTTTTCATTGATTTTCATTAAATTTTTCATATTGACTCATGGGGTAATTTAATAATGTTATAGAAACTCGAGAGCAAATAATCTAAATAGAGTGCAATAAATGAAACATACCTATCATATTTTATGTCTTACAATCACCGCCTTGCTGTTAAGTGCCTGTAAATTTTCGCAATATTATAATTCAAATATGCCAACTGGAATTGATGGGAAATGGGTTGATGAGAATGGTATTATTTCTTCTTTCCACAATGGTGTTTTTGAAACGCGTGCAGCAGATACAGAAGAAAAACTATCAGAAGGGGCATATAATTATCTCAATGCCCAAAATATAGAAATTGAAATACGCTCTATTCTCCGTGGAACAATTTCTAGAGTCAATTGTACAATGTCCTATGACGCCACACAACTTCTCTGCACCTCACATACAGGAGCACAGTTTTTCCTTAAGCGGAAATCTTAAACAAAGTACAAGGGAAACCTCTCTTAAGAACAGAGGGAGCACACACATTAAGCAGGAGGCGATCCGTTCTCCTCCTGATAGAAAATCCTCTCTAAAATACGCAAAGAGGCTGGTATAATCTTTACCCTGAGAATTTTCTAAACATTATGAAATGCGTAAAATAATCATTTTCTTCCACAAAATATCAGTAAAGCCACCTCACAATAAAATTATAACTTTGTATCCTGCAATCTATTTCAACCTAAAATAACATTTTATTTGATAAGGAAGCTTAATCTAAGCAGCGCCAATGCGCAAAAGATCATGAAAATGGACAATTCCTATCGGTTTTTTATCTTCAACCACGAAAAATGCACCAATCTGATGATCATTAATAAAAGCTGTTGCTGCACCAACAAGTGTATTTGGCTTTACAACTTTAGGAGCTTTGGTCATCACCTCGTCAACATTAAATTTTGATAAATTAAAATGAATGTTACGTGCAAGGTCGCCATCAGTTACAATTCCGATTAGTTCACCTTCTTGATTCACAACACCAACACAACCAAAATGTTTTTCCACCAAAACATTCATCGCTTCAGTCATAGATGTTCCCTGCATTACCAAAGGAATATTATCACCCTCATGCATAATATCACACACGTATTTAAGGCTTGCACCAAGAGAACCACCAGGATGATATATTTTGAAATCCGTTGCGGTAAAACCACGCATTTCTAAAAGAGAAACCGCTAATGCATCTCCCATTGCCAATTGCATAATTGTTGAAGTTGTAGGGGCTAAACCATGGGGGCAAGCCTCTTCTATCTTTGGTAATAATAGCACAATATCAGCTTGTCGTCCTAACACAGAGTGCTTACTTGATGTCATCGCAATAAGGGGAATACGAAAACGCGCCGCATAACTCATAATACCACTTAACTCTTGAGTTTCACCAGACCATGATAAAGCAAGAATAACATCATCAGATCCAATCATACCAAGATCACCATGATTGGCTTCTGCAGCGTGAACAAAAAAGGCAGGTGTTCCAGTTGAGGCTAAGGTTGCTGCAATTTTTGTCCCTATATGACCACTTTTTCCAAGACCAGTAATGACCACATGTCCACGAGCATTTCTAATAGTTTGAACAGCCGCTTCAAAAGAAGAAGAAAGACTTTCCAGAAGAGCTTTTTCAAGGGCTTCAAGCCCCTGCTTTTCACTGGCAAGTGTTTTAAGCGCTGATACAACAGCACCCTGCAAAGCCATATGAGGAGACGGTATTATCATAATCAAATTCGATCAATAAAATTAAATGAGAGATCTATATTATTTTTCAACATTAATGGTTTCCAATAAATTTTTCAATGAAGCAGAAACGTGGCTGTGCATATCAGCGCGTGCCAAAGAAAATGCAACGTTGGCTTCAATAAAACCAGCTTTAGAACCGCAATCAAAAGTGCGCCCTTTTACTTGCAAACCCCAAAAATCTTGCTCATTTGAAAGCCGTATCATAGCATCTGTTAATTGAATTTCATTTCCTGTTCCCCGTTCTTGAGTAGAAAGAATATTAAAAATTTCTGGCTGCAAAATATAACGTCCATTGATGTACAAATTTGATGGTGCCGTTCCTTGTACTGGTTTCTCTACCATTTTTGTGATTTCAAAACCATTTGCAATCTGTTTGCCTTTCCCAACAATACCATATTTATGTGTTTCTCTAGGATCGCATTCCTGAACTGCTATAATATTTCCCCCACCCACCTTTTCATAAAGGCTCATCATTTCAGAAAGACAGCCCTTTTTCGCCTGTATCAACATATCGGGTAATAATAAAGCAAAAGGTTCCCCTGCAACTAATTCACGCGCACACCAAAGAGCATGCCCTAATCCCAAAGGTTGCTGTTGCCGAGTGAAAGAAGTTGACCCTGGTAATGGCTGTAAACGGTATAAATTTGCAAGATCTTCTTTCTTTCCACATTCAGCAAGTGTCGTGTATAATTCAACTTGCGCATCAAAATAATCCTCAATGACTGCTTTGTTACGTCCAGTCACAAAAATAAAATGCTCAATACCAGCTTCCCTCGCCTCATCCACAACATATTGAATAACAGGTTTATCAACAACTGTTAGCATTTCTTTAGGAATCGTTTTTGTCGCAGGAAGGAAACGCGTACCAAGACCTGCTACTGGGAATACTGCTTTCCGGATTTTACGCACACTCACCCTCCTCAATGAATTCATATAACTTTTTTGTTTTATTTATCATATGTTTTTACGAAATGGTAAAAAAGATATCTTATTGTTTTGATTATCATTATAATGGATAATAAAAATGTAAAAAGAGTCTGAGAATTTATTGAAAGGATTAAAACGAATTATTTATTCAGTTTTTTCCTCTTCTTGATCATATTATCGATTAAACTAAATACAAAATAAAGTTATTGCACATCTAATGAATTGAATATTAATGGGGATTTCAAAATGCAAAAAACAGAATTGAAGACTCTCTTTTTAGAGAAGTCAATAACTTGGAGAACTCTTTTCACTGTCTCTGCCGTTATTTTTTCTGCTTTTTTTATGTTTTTTATATCCCTTTCATATGCTGATAGCGGATTTAAACACTGGATTAAAGAATTTAAAAAAATAGCTATTGCTCACAATATTACCCCTTCTACGTTTCATATGGCGTTTAAAGGTGTTAATGCCATTGATCCAGAAGTTCTAAAAAGCGCCGCATACCAACCGGAATTTGTTGCTCCTTCATGGAACTATTTCGATAATCGTGTCCATGATATTGCAATTGAGGAAGGACGGCGCCAAACTCAAAAATGGAACAAATGGCTTCTTCAAATTGAAAAACGTTTTGGTGTTGATCGCAATATTCTGCTTGCTATTTGGTCAATGGAAAGCAACTATGGGAAGGTTTTAGCCAATAAAAGTGTAATGCGTGATACCATTCGCTCTCTTGCAACTTTAGCCTATGCTGATAAAAAACGTGCAAAATATGCATATACACAGCTGATTGCTGCTATGAAAATTCTACAAAGTGGCGAAATTAAACGCTCTCAACTCACTGGATCTTGGGCCGGTGCATTGGGGCATACACAATTTATTCCAAGCAGTTATCTCGCCTATGCAGTTGATATGGACCAAGATGGACGGCGTGATATCTGGAACTCTGTTCCAGATGCTCTGGCTACTGCTGCTAACCTTCTCCACAAAAATGGCTGGCAACCTAATCTTATTTGGGGAGTAGAGGTAAAAGTGCCGCAGGGGAAAAACCTTCCTGAAGGCTGGTATTCCTTTGAACAATGGAAAAAATTAGGTGTAAAACACGCAAATGGTCACCCTCTTCCTACATCAGCTGAACAAGCAATATTAAAATATCCAGATGGAGCAAAAGGACCTATATTTTTAGTCACAAAAAATTTCTTTGTTCTGAAACATTATAATAATGCAGATCGTTATGCGTTTGCTGTTGGCCTTCTTGCTGATCGCATTGCTGGACATCCTGGATTGGTAAATGATTGGCAAAGACCTTTTCAACCTCTTACTTTCCAGGAATGTAAAGAACTACAATCTCGCTTAAGTGCACTGGGCTATTATAAAGGGAATGTTGATGGAAAAATCGGAACAGCTTCTCGCAAAGCAATTAAAGCTTTTCAACTGCGTCACGGTCTAAAAGCAAATGGATATCCATCACCTCAAGTGCTTTTTCTCCTTCGCAAACAATAAGGGAGACTAAATTTTTGTCTTCTTTTCGCCTGATATACTTGACATTATTGCTGTTTTCACTTTCTATTGTGGGGATCTTACAGCCATCCCCAAGTAAAGCAACGAACTTCTTCAAATGGTTGTCACAACAAAACAAACAGACACAGCAGCCACCGCAAATTATAGAACAAAAAATAGACAAGCCGCAAAAAAAGATCGTAACACAAAAAAACATACAAAAGCTAAAAAATGAGAATGCAAAGCGCGTTCTTGTCATAGGGGATTTTGCAGCTTCTGCTGTTGCCGATGCACTTAAGAAGTCTTTTATAAATAATAGCTATATCGTTATCATGAACAACACAATACCAGCTTCCGGCTTAGTTCGAACGGATTATTATTCTTGGCAAGGCAATATTTCTAAACTCATTGATCAAAATAATCCCGATGTTATTATCATGATGATCGGTGCAAATGATAATCAACCCATCACAGACTCTCATAACATGATTAACACAGATCAGTCAGAATGGATACGCATCTACAAACAAAGAATTATCGAAATTGCTGAAAGTCTTCATGCCTCTGGAAAACCATGGATATGGATAGGTCAGCCTTCTTTTGGAAATGATCTTTTGACACAAAAAATAAAAATTTTTAATGCGCTCTATCAACAAGAAACAGAAACAGCAGGAGGGTATTTTCTCGATATCTGGAGCGGCTTTAGTGATGAGACAGGAAATTTTTCTTTTTCAGGCTATGATATTAATGGGAAAATAACCAAATTACGCACCAATAATGGCATGCATTTCACCCCTGAAGGAAAGAAAAAACTTGCCTCTTATTTAGAAAAGCCATTGAAAAATATTTTAAATTTTTATGCCTTTTCTCATGGAAATCCTTACTCAACCGATCAAGCTATTCAAAAACTTATACAAGAATCAGAGAATCAAGAGCGGAGTAAAATTATGCGTCAGCTTCCAATGAGCCTCGATGATATGGCACAACAAAACACTCACCTTTTAGGCAAAAGAAAGTTAAGTTTTATAAAAAAATCATGGTTTCCACCAAATGGGCATCAAAAAGATCGAGCTGATGATTTTTCTTTCCCATAATGTCTATTTAAAATACAAAATCTGTTTTCCTCTATAAACAAAAAGCGAATAAGATAAAAAACTCTGTTTACAGAGCTATAATGAAGAGGAAATTTGCATAACTCGCAACTGCACCTTTCGAATAATATGAAAACGGCATGGTGTTAACCATACCGTTATATCTTATAGTCCACGTTTGTTAATCATTGCCTCTGGTAAAGGCATCCGTCCCCGAAAAGCTTTATAAAGCTCCTCTGGATCACGACTTCCTCCAGCGGAGTAAATACAACGCTTTAAAAGATCAGCGAGCTCTGAATTAAAAACATCTCCCGTTTCTTCAAAAGCCTGAAAAGCATCTGCATCAAGAACTTCCGACCACATATAAGAATAGTAACCAGATGCATAACCATCCCCTGCAAACACATGCATAAAATGTGGGGGACGATGACGCATAATAATTGTGTCAGGCATTTGCAGCTTTTCTAATTCTTGGCGTTCAAACACTGTTGGATCAGTGACTGTTTCGCCTTGATGAAAAGCCATATCCACTAAAGCTGATGAGATAAATTCAACGGCAGAAAATCCTGCATTAAATGTCTGTGCTACTAAAACTTTATCTATCAACTCTTGTGGCATAGGATGGCCTGTTTTTGTATGTATAGCATAAGATTTTAATATCTCTGGCACGGTTAACCAATGTTCGTAAAGTTGAGAAGGTAGCTCAACAAAATCACGTGCAACAGATGTTCCCGACACAGATGGCCATGTGACATCAGAAAGCAAACCATGCAATGCATGTCCAAATTCGTGGAAAAGCGTACGTGCATCATCAAGTGATAAAAGAGCAACTTCTCCTTTGGGCGGTTTAGCAAAATTACAAACATTGTAGATAATAGGCTTTTGTCCGCCATCCAATTTATGTTGTGATTGCAAACTACTCATCCACGCACCGGAGCGTTTTGAAGAACGCGCAAAATAATCACCAATAAAATGCCCAAGTAGACTTCCATCAGACTTTTTTACTTCCCACAAACGTGCATCAGGATGCCAAAGTGTAACAGCGTTTTTTTCTTCAAATGTAATGCCAAAGAGTTTTTCTGCTACCCTAAAAGCCGCTTTAATCATACGATCAAGCTGAAAATAATATTTAATCTCCGCGCTATCGAAAGAAAGTTTTTCAGTACGAAGTTTTTCAGCATAATAACGCCAATCCCAAGCAGCTAAAGATTCATTGCAGCCCTGATTGTTGGCAAAATTTTGTAAGTCAATTTGCTCAGTAGAAGCTTTCGCTCTTGCGCGCTCCCATACAGGCATAAGCAAATCCATAACGGAATCAACACTTTTAGCCATAGTATTATCGAGCTTCAAATCTGCGAAAGATTTATATCCCAATAATTTAGCCTGCTCATCTCGAAGCGCAACAATCTCTACAATAATTGTTTTATTATCATTCTTGTTATTATTTTCACCACGTTTAGCCCAAGCTTGGAATGCAACCTCACGCAAATCACGACGATCAGAGAATTTTAAAAAAGGTTCAACAATCGAACGTGCTAGTGTTAATGCATACGCTTCTTCATTGCCTCTTTCACACGCAATTTCCTTCATTGAAGCAATGAGATCTTGCGGTAAACCAGATAAGTCTGTTTGTTTTAAAAATAGAATCCATTCAGCTTCATCATTTAAGACATTTTGTCCAAAAGTAGCATTTAAAAAAGCAAGTCTTTCATTAATTTCCAAAAGCCGTTTCTTAGCTTTTTCATCGAGTTTTGCCCCATGACAAACAAACTTTTTCCACCATAATTCAAGAACACGTGTTGTTTCACTCTCAAATGTGCCCAGCTGCGACTGTTTATAAAGCATATCTATTTTCGCAAATATCCGCGCATCCATCATCATTTTTGAAGAATAACGAGAAAGTTTTACAACGAACTCTTGCTCTAGCTGTTGAATTAATACATTCGTATGAGCACTGGTGCGTAAGAAAAATATTGAACAGACACGATCAAGCGCTTTGCCGCAAAGCTCAAAAGGCTGTAAAAAATTCTCAAGCGTTGGTGGTTCTTGCACCATCGCAATCGCCTCTAGTTCTTCTTCGGCTTCTTGAAGAGCCTGTTCAAAAGCGGGTTTAAAATCTTCATCACTTATAGAAGAAAAATCAGGAAGACATGAAAATCCCTTCCACTCCAGCACTGCTTCTTTTGCCATAATACTTTATGTCTCCATTATAAATTTAAACTGTAACAATTATCTTTACGACACAAATTGATAACATACTAAAACTATCTCGTGAGTTTCAAAACTACCTTTCAAAACGCTATTGAATAAAAAACCTGAAAATCGCAAAGTTCTTTCATTTTAAACCATATTATATTGAAGCAATAAAGATTATTCGCTCACACATCACAATAGAATTGCATATTAACAAAAACACTTGGAGAAAGGCATAATCTCCACTCTTTACAAAATATTGCTGTAGATTCTTTTGAAAATCACAAAACTGCATTAAAGAAATGATGGTAAAAATCAGAACTGATTTTTACATTTACGCTTTTATATTATCCTCAAATTAAGCTGTATTCTCGTTTTAGTGATTCAGAAACTTGTTTATAACTTATAATTCACCCTTGACTTTACTTCAAATATTAACAATTGGGAATATAGCTGGGGAGTTTTTTTTAAATCTTCCATAAACTTTTGTTTTTATCTCATCTATTATCTAGATTTATAACTCTCCAACTCTTCAGGAGGTACTTTATCATGACTGAAATCAAAACGGCCTTCGACTTCAAAAATTTTTCTCCTGAAGCTCTTGCTGAAAAGTTAAAGAACCAGCATTTTGCAGACTCTATTGATATCATAAATGACCTCGATAGCATGGAACGTGTAACTATTCTTAGTCTTCTGCCTCTTGATTATGTTATCGAACTTTTTGATAAACCAGAGCTTGAGCAACCTGCTGCCATCCTAGAACTTCTCCCTATAAATCGTGCTGTTGAAATTCTTGATGGCATGTCTGCCGATGCTGCTGCAGACGTCTTTCAAGAAATGGATAAAGAAACCCGCACACGACTTTATGCCTTGCTTAACCCCTTAACGCGCGCTGAACTTAAAAAACTCACCAGTTATCCTGACCATACAGCAGGGGCACTGATGACAACAGAATTTATAGCCGTTCCTTCAAACTGGACCATACAAAAAACTTTGGATCACATCCGTGAGGTCGAGCGAACACGTGAAACAGTTTATACCAGCTATGTAATTGACCCTAAAACAGGTACTCTTCTCAAAGCTGTTTCCCTGCGTAACCTTATTCTTGCCTCACCTGATGAACTAATTCTTAATGTCCCTACCCATGACTCGCCCATTACAATATCGCCCTTCACACATCATGAAGATATCGCACGCCTTTTCCAGCGCCATGATCTTCTCTCTGTGCCTGTAGTTGATGAAAGTAACCATGTCATTGGCATTGTAACCGTTGATGACGTGCTTGATACTATGGTCGATGAGATGAATGAAGATGCCTATAAATTTGGGGGTATGGAAGCGCTTAATAAGCCCTATATGCAAATTAAGTTTCCTGAAATGATGAAAAAACGTGGCGGATGGCTCGCTTTACTCTTTATCGGTGAAATGCTGACAGCAAGCGCTATGCAACATTTCGAAACAGAACTCGAAAAAGCGATTATTCTTACACTGTTCATACCTCTCATTATGAGCTCAGGAGGAAATTCCGGCTCACAAGCTACATCCCTTATTATCCGTGCATTGGCTTTACGTGAACTCACGTTGAAAGACTGGTGGAAAGTGATCATTCGTGAAATTCCAACAGGACTATCCCTTGGTCTCTTACTAGGAATTATTGGTGTTACGCGCATTGCTCTTTGGCAAAAACTGGGTATCTACGACTATGGCCAACATTGGATTGCTATTTCGACAACAGTGGGTACAGCTTTAGTTGGAATCGTTACCTTTGGTTCTCTTTCTGGATCTATGTTGCCTTTTATTCTTAAAGGTTTAAAATTTGATCCAGCAAGTGCTTCCGCTCCTTTTGTGGCAACTTTAGTAGATGTCATGGGCATTATAATCTATTTTTCTGTAGCTTCCCTCATTTTGTCAGGAACTCTTCTTTAAACATGTAAAGTAAAAACTCTTACTTATGGAAAGATCTTGTCATGTAACCTAAGATTCTTTCCATAAGAGAATAAGCTTTATTATTTATTTTCTAGCGCACCGCTCCATAGATAATTTATTATTTTTTTGAATAACAGCTCCGAATAACGTAAATTTACCTCATCATAAAGCTTCTCATATTAAATCGATTAAAGTCATCTTCTTGCCAGTCACAAACGAGATCGGTGTATGGCTAAAAACTATTCAAGAAAAAAATAAAATACTTCTTATATCTTCTTTCTCGTAGCAAAAACTGGCGCAATATTGACAGCTGAGAAAGAATGATAATGCTCAACAGTTTTATATTTTTTCACAAAGGCGTTAGTAGTATACTATTCGCGTATATTATATCATTTATGAGCCTATCATGGAATGGATGTAGTGTACGTTAAGCAATCTCTCTTAAGTACATGAATATGCAACAACAAGTATATTCTGTTTAAAGTGTTCTGTTTGGCATGAAAAGCATGCTCCTATTAGAGAATACGATTAACAAAAGTGTGAGGGGCAAAGCACTATCTCCATGGTTTAAAAGATATTACTTTAGATGCCTTTGAAAGCATAAATTGGATTAACAGCAAAGATGGAAATTTTCTTTGGATGCCTTCATATTCTTTCTAAATAAAACTGTATTCCGGGTTCATAAATAAATCAAACAGATATAACTCTTGCCCAATCTGGCATACAAAAGCTAGAACTTCTTATAAAATTCTTAATCATCTCAATATTTACCTCAAATACACGGTTGCATTAGATCTGGATTTTGATTGACAAGTTATAGAATAAGAAAAAGCTTTATTTAGAATAAGAATGTTGTACAATTGTCAATAAATTGGCTATGGATTGAGAGATATTCTGGATTTTTATTAATCTCTTTGCAAAACAACAACAATAATATGGCTAGCTTTATACTTACTTACTCTTACAAGAGCTCATATAAACTCCTTGTGTCATATTGATAGAAATCAAGTTGACGGTGATTTTTTGGATAATTCTTAGCTCGAGAATAGAACATACGCACTATAAAAATCCTTTTACGAAGCTCCAGCAATTGAAGCTTAATAGAACCCTAAAGACTTGGATAAATAGTTTTGTCATAAAAATATTGCCTCCATCTTCCAAAACTATAAAAAAACATGTAAAAGGTTTTTTAATAGTCAGGCAAAGAATGTAAAGACTTTGCCTCAAATGAAATTTCATTAAACGAAAAGAAGAAAATTTATGCAATTGCGTAACATTGCCATCATTGCCCACGTTGACCATGGGAAAACAACGCTTGTAGACGGACTTCTCAAGCAATCAGGAAACTTCCGTGATAATCAGCGTACAAGCGAACGTATGATGGATTCAAACGATATTGAGAAAGAACGCGGAATTACAATCCTAGCGAAAGTGACATCTGTTGTTTGGAAAGATACTCGAATTAATATTGTTGATACACCAGGACACGCCGACTTTGGTGGAGAAGTTGAACGCATTCTAAATATGGTTGATGGAGCCATTGTACTTGTTGATGCTGCTGAAGGACCAATGCCACAAACAAAATTTGTCGTTGGCAAAGCATTGAAAGTAGGATTGCGCCCTATTGTTGCTATTAATAAAATTGACCGACCGGATGCACGCGTTGATGAAGTCATTAATGAGGTTTTTGACCTTTTCGCTGCTCTTGATGCAACCGATGAACAGCTTGATTTTCCTATTCTTTATGGATCTGGACGCGATGGATGGATGGCTGAAGCCCCTGAAGGACCAAAAGATCATGGATTAGGTCCTTTATTTGATCTTGTGACGCAGCATGTCCCTTCTCCTAGTGTAGCAGAAGGACCGTTTCGCATGATTGGAACTATTCTTGAAGCGGATCCGTTTTTGGGACGAATTATTACAGGGCGGATTCATTCTGGCTGTCTAAAACCCAATCAAAATGTCAAAGTTCTTGGACAAGATGGAAAACTTTTAGAAACTGGGCGTATTTCAAAAATTTTAGCGTTTCGTGGCTTAGAACGGCAACCTATTGAAGAAGGAAGTGCTGGTGATATTGTTGCGATTGCAGGTCTGCAAAAAGGTACCGTAGCTGATACTTTCTGTGATCCTACTGTCAATGAACCCCTTACTGCCCAACCAATTGATCCTCCTACTGTTACTATGAGTTTTCTCGTCAACGATAGTCCCCTTGCTGGAACTGAAGGCGATAAAGTAACAAGCCGTGTCATTCGTGACCGATTGTTAAAAGAAGCAGAAGGCAATGTCGCTCTTAAAATTGAAGAATCAGCCGATAAAGATTCTTTCTACGTTTCAGGACGAGGAGAATTACAGCTTGCAGTTCTCATTGAAAATATGCGCCGTGAAGGATTTGAACTTAGTGTTTCACGCCCACGTGTTGTTATGCAAAAAGATGAAAATGGAATAACTCTTGAGCCAATCGAAGAAGTTGTTATCGATGTTGATGAAGAATATTCCGGTACTGTTGTACAAAAAATGTCTGAACGTAAAGGCGAAATGGTGGAATTACGTCCTTCTGGAGGTAATCGTGTCCGCCTTGTCTTTTATGCACCAACCCGAGGACTCATTGGTTATCAATCTGAACTTTTAACGGACACACGTGGTACAGCAATTATGAATCGCCTTTTCCATGCTTATGAACCTTATAAAGGAGACATTGCTGGTCGTGTTAATGGTGTTATGATTTCAAATGACAACGGTGAATCTGTCGCTTATGCTCTTTTTAATCTTGAAGATCGTGGTCCTATGATCATCGATGCGGGTGTGAAAGTCTATCAAGGTATGATTATTGGCATCCACTCACGAGATAATGACTTAGAAGTCAATGTCTTAAAAGGGAAAAAACTCACCAATATGCGCGCTTCTGGAAAAGATGAGGCCGTAAAGTTAACGCCTCCCATTAAAATGACATTAGAACGTGCCTTATCGTGGATACAAGATGATGAACTTGTGGAGGTAACCCCTAAAAATATTCGTCTCCGCAAACTCTATCTTGATCCTAATGAACGTAAACGTTTTGAAAAAACACGTGCATCAATTTCAAGTTAATTTCATAATCTCTTTGGTAAAATATTTAATTGTATTGAGCCTCACTATATTCCAGAAAGGATGTCTCTATGAATATTAAGGAAATACCCGTAGGCAAAAATCCACCAGAAGATATTAACGTTATTGTGGAAGTCTCCCTTGGTGGGCAACCAATAAAATATGAGATGGATAAAAAGTCTGGTGCATTATTTGTTGACCGTTTTCTTCATACATCAATGGTTTATCCTGGAAATTACGGTTTTGTCCCTCATACGCTTTCAGATGATGGTGATCCTATTGATGTCCTTATCTGTAATACCCGTCCACTTATGCCTGGTTGTGTTATCAATGTTCGCCCCATCGGAGCTCTAATGATGGAAGATGATGGTGGTAAAGATGAAAAAATTATTGCCATTCCCACTACAAAATTAACAAAACGCTATATCAATATTCATGACTATACAGATCTACCCGAGATTACACTCAAACAAATTGAACATTTCTTCAAGCATTACAAAGATCTGGAACCTGGAAAATGGGCTAAAATTGAAGGATGGCGTGATAAAAACTTTGCGCATGAATTAATTAAGCAAGCTGTTGAGCGCAATAAAAAAATATAACGATTTTAATAAAATAAAGCCTATTTAAAAATAGGCTTTATTCTTTATTTTTTCTACGAGATGCAATCTCTAAAGGATTGCCATATCTGCTTTAGCTCTTCTAAATGTGTTGAAAAGTAAAGTTGTTTGTAGCGAGATATTGCACCGTTTTTCAGAGAAATAGAAGAAGATGGTATTCTCCATTGCTTGGCAAGAAATTTAATGAGAGCTTTATTCGCTTTTCCATCTTCAGGAACAGCACGAAGGCGTATAACCAGATATTGTTTCTCACCATCCCTACATTCAATCCCTATTATTTTGTCAACGGACGATTTGGGAATGAGATATACAAACAAAATCAAGTTATTTTTATCAACTTGATAAAACATGTATTCGCCTCAAGTAATATTTCTATACATACATGTTTGCGTAAACGCGCCACATAAAAGTACGAATAAAATATATAATAATGAACACTACAATAGGTGAAATATCAATCGTTCCCAAATTTGGTAAAATTTTCCGGATACGGCTTAGAACGGGATTTGTAAGACGATCTAGAAAGCTTCCTATCAAAACAACAAAGCGATTGCGTGAATTTATGATATTAAAGACATAAAGCCAAGAAAAAATGACACTAGCGATTAAAATATCAATATAAATCTCAAAAATCAAATCAATCGTTCGAAGCAATGCATAAATCATGCGTCATCCCTTTCAATCAAGGAAACAGAAGAGCGTATAGAAAACCTTCATTAAAGCAGGTCTGTGTATCAAAAAATGGTTTTATATTTCAATACTCTTTTTTCTTGAATAAAAACCAGATATCTAAATTCTTCATCTCTCTATTTAATGACGATGCAGTTAGAAAACAAATATCAAAATTAAAAATAGCACATACAATAGAAGAAACGGCAAAAAATCTGAATATCCCTTATAGGATTAATCTTAAATCTCATCGTCTTAATTATTAATATATAAAAAACAAACAAACTAAAAACGGCCTTTTAAAGGCCGCTTTTAGTTTTAAAATTATTTCTGCAAAGCAGTCAAACGATTAAGAGCACTGCTAAAACCATCTAGCTGAACAAATAAATCATTCAAAGCTGGTTCACCTGCAGCAGCAATTGTCATCGCCAACTTTAACTGTTTTCCAGAACGTAAAGCTGCTACGTGATTTTTGTCAAAAACGACAG
The DNA here is from genome assembly GCF_028618555.1 of Bartonella sp. CM31XJBT. Lineage (GTDB taxonomy): Bacteria > Pseudomonadota > Alphaproteobacteria > Rhizobiales > Rhizobiaceae > Bartonella. The sequence goes on from NZ_JAQITD010000004.1 coordinate 115,206, forward strand.
GAACCACACAACCTGCTGGTACACAAGTCCGGATACCGGTTTCGATAACAGCTTTTCCCTCATCAACTTGTAAACGAACAGGCTTAGAAACCAAAATGCCAAAAGGAACTGTTAAATTACCAGATACAACACCCTCAGCATCGAGAGTAAGGCCCATAGCCACAACAACACGCCCCTGCTCATTCACTTCTTGACGGTGCATAAAACAAATTCTTTTCCCTTCTTGTATACCACAGTTAATAGTCCACAAACCGTAGGTTTCAGTCAAAGAAGAAGCTCCATTTGGCAATGTCGCTGCCGCATCTTTTGATGCAGGAGGTTTTGAACTTGTTGCAAATGCAACAGATGAAATACTCAAGAGAGTAAAAACTATAAGTAAATTAAATAACTTTTTCATTTTATATTCCTGTTCTTTACATAAAAGAGAAACATGTTTATTATTTATTATAATATAAAGCATCTTAATAAAAAAAGCTTTCTCGTAATCATATAGCTTTTATAATGGTCTAAGGCTACCTCGAAATTCGCTGACAACTTTCGTATAAACGTGCTTTTTAAAAGAAACAGCAATCAACGGAAGGGTTTCTAGATCAATCCATTTCCATTGATCGAATTCCGCTTTATTGCCATCTGGTGGCGGATTAATCGCAATTTCAGAAAGCTTTCCTGTAAACTGGAAAGCAAACCATTTTTGTATTTGCCCACGATATTTATTTGTTAATGTGCACCCAATAAGTTCTTGTGGAAAATCATAATGGAACCAATTTTGTGCTTCTTTAATCAACTTCACAGATCGAATACCCGTTTCTTCATAAAGTTCACGATATGCTGCATCTAATGGTTTTTCATCTTCATCAATCCCTCCTTGAGGAAGCTGCCAGCGATGAGATATTTCAATATCTGCATGAATGGGCATCATTAAACGACGCCCAACCCACACTTTACCGTCATGATTAAAGATAACAATCCCAACACATTTGCGATATGGAAGAACCTTCAAATTAATACCTGCATCCATTTAATATTCCTCAAAATCGCAAGCTATAGATATCAATTCTCACTTTAACACATCCTTATTGGGATCTGGTGGAAATGCGGCATTTGCCATTTCACCTCGTAACAATTTATAAGCCTCATTCAACTGGATATCATCTTTAGGGTCTTTGGGAACAAAAGCAGCTGAACCAGATCCTTTATTACTCTCTCGTTTTCCTTTGATATGTCCTTTTAATGCAGACTCACCAACTTTTACATCATAACCCTTATATTTTTCAGGGAGTGGTTGCTCTACAATAATATCAGGCGTGATCCCTGTTCCTTGAATAGAAGTGCCAGATGGCGTGTAATAAAGTGCTGTTGTTAAGCGTAAAGCCCCATTTTCACCCAAAGGAATAATTGTTTGAACAGATCCTTTACCAAAAGACTGCGTCCCTAAAATTGTTGCACGACGATGATCTTGTAATGCACCCGCAACAATTTCAGAAGCACTTGCCGAACCACCATTAATAAGGACAATGAGCGGTTTTCCATTGATGACATCACCTGGCTTCGCATCAAATCTTGTCACATCACTCTTTTTGCGCCCACGAGTCGACACAATTTCACCTTTATTGAGAAAAGCACTCGAAACATTAACAGCTTGATCTAAAAGCCCACCCGGATTAAGCCGCAAATCAAGGACGTAACCTTTTAGCTTATCTTCAGGAATTTTAGATTGGATATCTTTAATTGCCGCCAGAAGATTATTCAATGTCTGCTCAGAAAACTGGATAACTCTTAAATATCCAATATCACCCTCAACCCGATATTTCACCGCTTTTACTTTGATAATATCACGAACAATCTTCACTTCAAATGGCTTATCAACACCAGAACGAATAATTGTTAAGGTAATTGGTGTTCCAGGAGCACCTCGCATCTTATTAACAGCTTCATTCAATGTTTGACCATTCGTTTGTACATCATCAATTTTTGAAATAAGGTCTCCTGCTAGAATACCTGCTTTTGAAGCGGGAGTATCATCCATTGGTGAAACAACTTTAATTAAGTTTTTTTCCATAGTGACCTCAATACCAAGACCTCCGAACTCTCCTTTCGTAGAATCCCGCATATCCTTGGCTTCTTCAGCATTCAAATAAGATGAATGAGGGTCCAGTGATGTGAGCATGCCATTGATAGCATTTTCAATAAGCTTTTTATCATCTGGAACTGTAACGTATTGCATACGCACACGCTCAAAAACATCGCCAAATATAGCTAGCTTTTTATATGCATTATCTTCATTATTCGCAGCAACAGACTGCACCATAATCATTGAACAGGCGCCGAGCAATACCCCAGCGACCAAAAGAATAACTTTACGAATCATTTTGGCTCCTTCTTATTTTTTCAGTCTGCCACCAAGGAGTTGGATTTACAGGTTTTCCCTGCTTTCTAAACTCAATGTAAAGCATTGGAGAAGTTTTTCCTATATCCAATGCAACACTGTTTGAAATAAATTGCATCTCCATTATACCCAGAGGCTCACCTGAAAGAACAAATTGCCCCTGTTTTACATTAATTCTCGACATTCCAGTAAGAATGATATGATAACCATTTCCAACATTGAGAATGATTAACTGTCCATAAGAACGAAATGGCCCTGCAAAAGCAACAAAAGCATCCACAGGTGATATAACAACAGCTCCTGCCTCTGTTTCTATCGTTTCACCAAAGCGTGTAATTTGCGAACTTTTGTTAGAGTGATGTATTCTTTTTCCTGAAACAGGAAAAAGTAAAGAACCTTTTCGGCTTTCAAAATTGGACTGTTCTAACAATTGCAAACTTTTCCGTACCTGTACTGATGCATCAGAGTTAAGTTTTGACTGACGATCTAGCTCTAAAATCAATTCTTCCAAAGACTGCGCTTTTTTAGCAAGAGCAATATTTTTTTGTTGCTGTTCTGTAAGTTCTTTTTCTGATTTTTTTTGTAGTTTGTTTTTTTGGTCTAATAAAAGCTCTAGACGTTTTCGCTGCTCTGCTTGATTTTGCAGTTTTGTCTTTAATGCCTTATATTCCGTAGTAATGGAATTACTCAAATTGGTCAACTCCTTGAGTTTTTCTGTTAAATCTCGTGTTTTCTCCTGCATCTGAGGAATAACAGTACCTAATAAAACAGAACTACGTATAGAAGCCAACGCGTCCTCTGGCTGTATCATAAGAGCAGGAGGCGGATTCAATCCCATACGCTCCAAAATTGCAAGAACTTCCGCAAATTCAGCACGACGATTTTTTAAACTTTGATAGACTTGTACCCGCTTTTCTATCATTTTTTTAAGCTTTTCTTCCCTTTTAGCAATATCATCTGCTACTATACGTTCTTCTTTAGCCGCTTTTATGAGTGCATCACTCAAAACACGTTGATCTTTTTTTAAATGCTCAACTTGATGCATAAGAAAAGCAACACGCTCACGCGAAAGTGAAATATTTTGGCGAATTTCTCCTAATTCTTTATGTACTTCCGTACTCCTCATTGTATCTTCCGCACGCGATACAGAAAAGCAAAAAAACATACTCAAGAGCAGAATGACAAATATGACGCACTCCTCATATAAATATAGCATCTTTCTATGAAGAAGCTTTTTCATTTGCAAAAACCATGACACCTCATCGTATACATTAGAGATGCTTTAAATGGTGTCAGCTAAAACAATATTAATAAACATATAAATAAGTGCTAAAAATTGCACAAAAATATTAAAAACGATGATACGGATGGTTATTTTCAATTGTTACAGCGCGGTAAAGTTGTTCTGTAAGAAGAATACGTGCAATTTGATGTGGCCACGTCATCAAACCAAAAGATAAAAGAAAATCAGCACGCTTCTTTATTTGTTCATTATGCCCATCAGGTCCTCCCAAAGCAATGACGACATCTCGAATGCCCTCATCACGATAACACCTCAATTTTTCAGAAAAAGAAATTGACGAAATCGATTCTCCACGCTCATCTAACACAATTAATCGACATTTTTCAGGTAAAAATTCAATAAGTTTTCTCCCCTCTTCCTCCATACGTTGACAAACTGTTTGAGCACGACTTTCTGGTATCTCTTGTAACTTTTTTAAATGAAAGCCTACATCTCCAGAAATTTTAGAAAAACGATCCAAATAATGCTGAACTAATTTTTGCTCCGCCCCACTTTTCATACGACCAACCGCAAAAATAGAAATTTGCATTTTAATGATCTCCGAAGAGAAGCAAAGCCGTATCGTTTAAATCCGGCGTCATCCATATTTTTTCTAAATTATAAAAAAGACGAATTTCTGGACGAAAAAGATGAGTGATAATATCACCTGTATCAATCAATACCCAGTCACCTCCAGCAAGCCCTTCTACACGCGCAAGCCCCTGCCCACTATCTTTCCAAGTATGTAATAAATGATCAGCAACAGACGATACATGACGCTGCGAATTTGCTGAAGCTATGACCATATAATCAGCCAAAGATGACTTCCCTCGAATATCAATAGCAACAATATCTTCTGCTTTTGTATCTTCTAAACTCTTGAGAATAACTTCAAGACTCTCACTAACAGAAAAAACTTTTTTTTCTTTTGAAGGCATAATATCGTAAGAGTGTTTGTGTGCAACGTTTTTCAGATCAATATCCTTTCTTATCGTTGTGGAATCTAAAAAAGAGACTTCTCTAAAGAGAAGCAGAATCTTATGAAATGTTCAAGAAAAATCATTCTTCTTCAAACGAAGGTTTGTTGAAGATTGAAAAGATAAAGGTCCATGCAAATAAGTCCAAACTGGTGGCTTGATAAAAGGTAATCGCTTACTTTCTCTCTCATCCAAACGAAAACGGCGATAAATATGTGCCATAGGAGAAGAAAGTGCTGACCGATTGCCTAAAGGACGATCAATAATCGCAATAGGAAGCATAGAGACGATATCATGCCATCGATACCATTGATGTATCGTCGCAAAACTATCTGCCCCCATAATCCATACAAAATTTACGCCACTGTAATGGGTAAGAATATGAAAAATCGTATCTACTGATACTTTGCTCCCTATAGCCTGTTCAAAACCTGTTAAGCGAATTTTTGGATGGTCAATAAGTTTAAAACTTAATTGCATTCTCTCCTCTAAAGAGGGCAACTGTGTACAATCCTTTAAAGGATTTCCTGGAGTGATCATCCACCATAACTGATCAAGATGCAAACGCCGAATGGCAATTTTTGCAACAAGAAGATGCCCCGCATGCGGTGGATTAAAGGAACCACCAAAAAGACCCACAACATTAGATCTTTCAACATGTGGCATACAATTTTTCCATGGAAAAAATGGTGTTCTCAAGCTCTAACCTGACCATTTCCTTTAACGTGATATTGAAATGATGTTAGCTGTCCAACACCTATGGGACCACGTGCATGCATTTTTCCTGTTGCGATACCAATTTCCATTCCAAAACCAAATTCACCTCCATCAGCAAATTGTGTAGATGCATTGTGTAATAAAATAGCTGAATCTAAATGATTAAAAAAATTCTTCACCACTTCCAAATCCTCAGCAATAATCGATTCCGTATGTCCTGATGAATAACGCTTGATATGAGAAATGGCTCCCTCAACACCCTCAACCGTTTTAACAGAAAGAATAGCATCAAGATATTCATGCGACCAATCTTCTTCAGAAGCTAATTTGACATCTGGCATAAGAAAAACAATATCTTCTGTGGCACGAACTTCACACCCCTTTTCCTGTAAAGCAGTTAAAACAGGAAGAAATTTTTTTAATGCTTGGCCGTCAATGAGAACTGTCTCAACAGCACCGCATATCCCTGTTCGCCGCAGCTTTGCATTTAAAACAATATTGCGTGCCATATCTAAATCTGCCGATTTATCAATATAAATATGACAAAGTCCCTCCAAATGAGCAAAAATTGGAACACGTGCATCAGACTGAACGCGGGCAACAAGGCTCTTTCCACCACGTGGTACGATCACATCAATCGCTCCATCCAATCCTTTGAGCATTTCCCCAACGGCAGCACGATCTGTCGTTCCAACCATTTGGATAGCATCTTTGGGTAAACCAGAGCGCTCTAAACCTTGTACCAAAGCTAAATGAAGAGCATGAGAAGAATGAAAGCTATCCGAACCACCGCGCAAAATCGCAGCATTACCTGCTTTTAAGCACAAAGAACTCGCATCAACTGTAACATTGGGACGACTTTCATAAATAATGCCAATCACACCAAGAGGTGTTCGTACACGACTTATATGAAGCCCATTTGGACGCGTCCATTCATCCATCACTTGTCCAACAGGATCAGATAAACGAGCAACTTGGCGAACACTGTCTATCATTGCACGTAAACGCAAATCATCTAATTTTAGCCGATCAATCATTGCAGCTTTCAAATTATTCTGAGCAGCATTCTCTAAATCTTGACAATTCGCCCGTAAAATTTCATCTGACTGAGCCTCTAAACTTAAAGCGATCATTTCTAATGCATTGTTCTTTTGCTCAGAAGAAGCAACAGCCAATGCTGCAGCGGCATAGCGTGCTTTTTGTCCCATATCTTTCATTTTTTCTTCTAAAGTCATCGTAACATCCACTCTGCCAAAACAATAAAAACAAAAGTAACTTTTTTAAACAGAATTGATCAAGAAACGTACAATCATATCATTACGATGCACCATAGCAGAGCGCGCCTCATACCCAAGAATAGCTTCGATTTCTTCACTTTTATGTCCTATAATGCGTACAGCCTCATCTTTGTCATAGCTTACAAGTCCACGCGCAATCTCAACTCCATCTGTACCAACAATTGCAACCGTATCCCCACGCTGGAAATTTCCCTCAACGCCAATAACCCCTGCAGCTAATAATGATTTTCCTGATTCAAGAGCCCTAATGGCTCCTTGATCAATCGTCAAAACACCAGATGGATCTAAATGACCAGAAATCCATGTTTTCCAAGCATTGACAGATTTCTTACTTGCCGCAAAAAAACTCTTGCGTTCACCTTTGTCAATTGCAGCAAGGGGATTCATACGCTTGCCTGAGGTGATAATCATCGCCGTTCCAGCAGCATTAGCTATTTTTCCGGCTTCAAGCTTAGTCTTCATTCCTCCCCGTGAAAACTCTGAAGCAGCAACATCTGCCATTTTTTCGATATCATGCGTAATGGATGCAACAAAAGGTATAAATTCAGCCGTAGGATCACTATGGGGAGACTTTGTATAAAGACCATCAATATCGGATAAAAGTATTAAAAGATCTGCCCTCACCATTGTTGCCACACGTGCAGCTAAACGATCATTATCACCATAACGAATTTCAGTTGTTGCAACAGTATCATTCTCATTAATAACAGGCACAGCTCCCAAATATAAAAGCATCTCAATCGTTGCACGTGCATTGAGATAACGCCTTCGCTCCTCCGTATCAAATAAAGTGAGCAAAATTTGGCCTGTTTTGAGCCCATGTTGAGCAAGCGCATCACCATAGGTTTTTGCTAACTCAATTTGCCCCAAAGCAGCACATGCCTGGCTTTCTTCCAATTTCAAAGCCCCCTTAGGAAGCTGTAGCAATGTCCTTCCTAAAGCAATAGCACCTGAAGACACCAATAATATCTCTACGCCTCCTTTGTGCAATTCAACAACATCATTGATCAAGCTTTTAAGCCATTCAACCCGTAAACCTGCCTGAGGATCAACCAAAAGGGCAGATCCAATCTTGACCACAATACGTTTATAGTGTGTAAGTTTTTGCGATCCAACAGCCATCTCAATCAACCTTGCTATCCCCACTGATCTCCTCTTTGCGTGACATTTCAATAATATGTGCACCAGCACGCAGCACATTTTCTAAACCTTCACGGCTAACCGCAGAAAACATCATAACTGGTTGATCCGCTGCTCTTTGCAAAGCTTCCCGTTTAGCTTCACGCTCTTCAATTGTCAGAGTATCTATCTGGCTTAAAGCAACAATTTCAGTTTTATCACTTAGATTATTTCCATATGCCTCAAGTTCATGACGCACAATTTGATATGCTTTTGCTACATCTTCTTCTTGAGAAGAAATTAGATGAAGCAGTACGCGACAACGTTCCACATGTCCTAAAAAACGATCTCCAATTCCCACACCTTCATGCGCTCCTTCAATTAATCCTGGAATATCAGCCAAAACAAATTCACGACCATCAATACGTACAACACCAAGATGAGGATGTAGAGTGGTAAAAGGATAATCTGCAACTTTTGGTTTTGCAGCCGTTACAGAAGCTAAAAAAGTTGATTTTCCAGCATTTGGTAAACCAACAAGCCCCGCATCAGCAATTAACTTCAAACGAAGCCATATTGCACGCTCTTCTCCAGCCAAACCTGGATTTGCACGACGCGGTGCCCGATTTGTCGATGTTGTAAAGTGAAGATTGCCAAAACCGCCATTCCCTCCTTTTGCAAGGCGATAGCGCTGTCCCACTTCCGTTAAATCACATATTAACGTTGTATTATCTTCTTCAAAAATTTGCGTCCCAACCGGAACTTTAAGGATGACATCATTACCCTTCTCACCCGTCATATTACGCCCCTTGCCATGCCCCCCTGTTTTTGCTTTAAAATGCTGTTGGTAGCGATAATCAATCAGCGTGTTAAGCCCATCAACAACAAGAGCCCAAACATCACCACCCCGTCCTCCATTCCCCCCATCAGGTCCCCCAAATTCTATGAATTTTTCACGACGAAATGATACTGCTCCAGAACCTCCATTACCAGAACGAATATAAACTTTAGCTTGATCAAGAAATTTCATTGGAAACACTCACTGAGGAATCAATCTCTTTACCTCTATAGGCAATACATTAGTTTTACCAGTTTTTCATCATTGTTAACAGAAAAACTGTCACTATCGCCGATAACTCTTTGAGAAAAAAATCATCACATCTAAATAGGTTAAGTAAAGTTAAGTCTTCTTAAAAGAAGGCGCTATTCTTGTATTTTTGTTTTTCCCTTAAATTCAAGTGCTAGAAGATAAAGCTCTACTGATTCTGATCGGCTTGCGGGTGGTTTAACATGATAGACTTTTTTAAAATGCTGTTTTAGTATCGTAAGAAGAGTGTTTTCTGCTCCTCCTTGAAAAGCCTTTGCTAAAAAATGTCCCCCAGGCTTAAGAACCGAAAGAGCAAAATCAGCCGCAACTTCACATAAATAAATCGTTCTTAAATGATCCGTCTGACGATGACCTGTTGTTGGCGCTGCCATATCAGAAAGAACCACATCCGGTTTTGTCCCTAAAGTTTCAATTAATTTCTGCGGTGCATCTGTATGCAAAAAATCCATTTCCAACATGGCAACTCTAGGTAATGGATCAACATGTAAATAATCAATACCAACAACGCTAGGATCCTCATCACTTGACCCTACTATACGCTCAGCCACCTGACACCAGCCCCCAGGTGCTGCTCCTAGATCAATAACCTTTTGACCTTTTTTCAAAAACCTATAGCGCTCATTAATTTCAATGAGTTTATAAGCCGCACGTGAACGATAACCATCTACTTTTGATTGATGGACATAAGGATCATTCAGATGCCTCTCTAACCATCGTCGTGATGAAGCTTTAATGGTTCCTGCTTTCTTTTTTACGCGCTGATATAATTCATGTGACCCTGAACCTCCATAGCCACCTCTCGGTGTTTTTGTTGTTTTTTTCATCGTTATTCATTGTCTCCATATTTAATTCTCTAACGCTTGAAATCTCTGCTCTTTCTACGACGACACCATACCCCATCGCGTAACATTAGCTCTATCAAAATTCCTTCCCTTAATCCACGATCAGCAACTCTTAAACGCTGACTTGGCCAAACTTCCCGAATAACATCTAAAATTGCACAACCAGCTAAAACTAAATCTGCTCTCTCGCGCCCAATAAAAGGACTTATGACACGTTTTTCTATATCCCATGATAATAGACGTTGTGTCATAAGTGTAATGTCTGCATCCTTCATCCAAATGCCATCCACTTTTTTCCTATCATAACGCTCTAAATTAAGATACATTCCTGCTAAAGTCGTAACTGTACCGGAGGTTCCCAAAAGATGAAACTTCGAACCTTGTGCTAACTCTCCTAATTTATGACGATCTGAAAAATTATTTAATAACCCTCGCACATAGCTTTTCATTTTTTCAAAATCGTCTAAGCTAATATCATTCCCTCCAAAACGTTCAGCAAGCGTAACAACACCAACAGGAAGAGAAGTCCAAGCGATAATTTGTCTAGCTAAACGAAAAGAACGCTTTTGAGAAACATCAAGTAGCACAATTTCTGATGACCCTCCTCCAATATCAAAAAGCACAATTGCGTCAGTATTTGGTTCAACAAGTGTACTACACCCTGTAACAGCAAAACGCGCTTCTGTTCGCCGATCAACAATTTCCAATTCAAGTCCTGTCTCCTCCAAAACACGCTGAATAAAATGTCTACCATTTTCTGCAGAACGACAAGCTTCCGTTGCAATCAAGCGATAACGCTTAATATGCCTTTGTTTTAGCTTTAAATGACAAATCTTTAATGCCTCAATCGCACGATCCATAGCTTGTGTATTAAGAAAACCGTTATTTATTAAACCTTCTCCCAATCGTACAATACGAGAAAAAGCATCAACAACACGAAAATATCCAGGTTTACTGGGAGATGCGATAAGAAGACGACAATTATTTGTTCCGAGATCAAGTGCCGCATAAAGAGGTGGAGATTTTACTGAATGGAACCGTCGAAGAAAAGGTGCTTTGAGTTTTTTTGTTTTTTGAGCACCTATCATTATCTGATTATGAAACTCAAAAGCTGCCTCAGATTGAACAAAAACCTGTTTCTGTTCATAATGTTTTTTTCTCTGTTGTCTCTTTATATCAACAAGGACAGAGTATGCCTCTGTTCGTGACAATGCAGAAAGATTATTTGTATTACTACTGCACTGATCATACAACTGATCTGCTTTGGTATCGTATATTTCTCCTCGCTTTAACTCTTTTGAACCATAATTTAACGGGGTCATGTCCCTTATCCCTTGAGCGTTCCCCCAATAAATAAACGCGAAAACTCTTCTGCTCATTCCTAAATAAAGCAATAATGCAGCATCAAATGATATATACAAGAAATCATTCTTTCTTTTTCTATCATTAAAATTTTCTACACTAACATCATTCAGATTTTTGTATAATCTTTCGGTTGTTTCCGTGAAATCATGCATCTCTTTATGAACTTAAAACTATAAATTAATCGTTTACGTTCACATCAATTTTTATAAATTATGCTCTTTTCTTTATACCATTTACACGGAGCACACCTCTATTGTAACAAACCTACACTATCATACTATTTGCTGACTTTTAAGGTTACAACAACCTATACATTAGTACGGTTTATAAGAAAAAAAAATTTTTTCGTTATCCACACACAAACCACGTTTGTTATATGCAATGAAATGGCTTTGATTATACTGGAATAAAAGTTCCGTAGTACTACAAAATGCAATTACAATAGCTGTTATTTCGTGAATACCAATAAAAACTATCGTTCAAAAAAACTCTAGAATTATAAAATTTATCTGAAAAATATTAATGCTTAATCAGACCGCATTAAAAATCCATTTGAAGCTTAAAAAAAGAATTTAGTCTACTCATTATTGTAAGGAAGAAATCGAGTATTTCTAATCTTTTTTACTTTTAATAACTAACGAAATCACTCTTTAAGCATTATAGGAAATACTAATTTGATTTTCTATTACATATAAAGAACTTACTGTGACTTTATATTCATAAAACTCTCACTCTTTCCAATAAATCACCTCGATATCATATTATATAAAACTTCTTACTTATCTGACCTTATAATTTACACTCAAAAATATAATACAACAATTTATGGAAAAATGACTCTTGTTAAAAATACTCGATGGATTCTAAGGACGGAAAGAATTAAGTGCCGCATTTAACCCTTTAAATGGTACAGTAAAAGAAAATACCTTACCTTCTTTAGTTTTATAGGAAATACGTACCTTATTGTTCTGCTCTATTTGTTTAGTCAAAACCGGCCCTACAGGTGATTGTGCCAAACAAACCGTTTCATTACATTGCGTATAATTAATAAGAACAGGTTTTTTAACATCTTTTACAAACATTTGAATCGGAACATTTATATCAGAATTTGGCAATGTTCGAAAAAGCATCACTGCTTGACCACTTGTCGTAGAAACAAGAGACCAACTAAAAATGGTATTTCCTTCTTGATCATGAACCGTCTGTGTCACATTGCATATACCTTGCTTATGTTTAAGCTTTTGTTTTTCGTCACAAATCAAAGTCCAATCATAAAATTGCATAATAATTCGACGTGTTTCGCCAGGTTCTCCCTTAGGTATCGATAAGTGCGGTGGATGCACCGTATAAATATTATTATTCTCGTTGGCAAAGCTTTCGCTCTTGCCTATTAAGGCAAGAGCAAACAGCAGAACCTTTACTAACATACTTCTCGTTTTTACAATAACAGCCATTTTTTCTATTATCATCTCAACCTCAGAGTAATTCCAGCGCCTATTCCCCAATGACCTCCAGCACTTGTCACAGATACATTCGAGCGAATATTTCCATCTTCAGATGTATAACCAGCACCAAGAGCAAGTGCAGATTGACTGCGCCATAAACCACTCCCAAATGAAACACTTAAAGATCCTGGTATATCATAGTAACGTAAGTTGGACACCGCTAGACCAATAGCAGCAGCTTGTCTTGCTTCTTTCCTAACATCCTGAATAGCATAATTCAACGTCTCAAACTTCATATCCGTGTAGGATTTCGACTCGTTAACAGCATCATTGACAAGACTACTAACTTTCTCATCCGTATACTTATTGGCATCTTCAAGAACTATCTTCATCTGCTCTTCAGTATAATCATGCAACTGACCGCCATTAACAGCTTGCTGAGAACCTGTTTCAATCTTGCCTGCCGCTACATTGTCTATCATAACAGGTTCGCTGTCATTGCCTCCTACTAACGTAATGCTATTGGTCTTTTTCCCATCACTATCTTTATCATAGTTAACAACGCCATCTGTTACGGCTACTTCAATATCTTTCACATGTTGATCTATCGTATCTACTTTGTCTTCAACCTCTTTTACCCTCTCATTCGTGCTCCAAAGCTGACCACCATTAACAACTTCTTGCGAACCTTCTGCTATCTTACCATCCAATACATTCGTAATCTTACTCGACTTACCATCATGCTTCGCATCATACGCGCCTTCTTCTTCATTCCAATTCAAACCATTGCTCGCCACACTCTTCTCAACATCATGAATACG
>NZ_JAQITD010000040.1 GCF_028618555.1 Bartonella sp. CM31XJBT
CTCAGCCAATTCAACATGTTTCAAAGCCTTCAGCTCAACCGCTTCTTCTGAAAAAAGCAGATCTTTCACGTGCACACTATCGTGGTGGGAACGCGCTTTTACTGCTCCTTTGGCACGTGCTTTGGCAATCACCAGCTTGCCATCACTTGTCAATCTCATGGCGCCTGCATTGGCAACCATGTCTCCTCGCATCTTAACGCCGGCGCCTTTATCATTGGCAATCACGCGGATCTGCCCCGCATACATTCCACCAAACTCACTGGAATCAATCGCCAATTCTGGCTCTTTGCCATCAGAACCAAGAGAAGTTGCTTCGCGCTTGTGATAATCAAAATGATTGTGACCAGCGATAACAGCCAAATCTCCTTTGACCTGTATGGGACCCCCGATACTGATCTTGCGCGAAACAAGATCAAAAATATCTAATGCACTCCCATCAGCCCCACGAGAGCCTATGGTGATATCACCACCCTCAACACGCAACCCACTCAAAGCGCCATCGGCTCCAATGATCGGTTGTCCGGTCGATAAAGTCACCCGTGGAGTATTGATAAAGCCACAACCATTACAGGTAATCCCATTGGGGTTGGCGATAATAACATCCGCCATTTGCCCGTGTACTTCGCTCACGCCTTCAAGACGCGAGCGATTGGCACTCACCACTTCATTAAGGATAACCTTTGCTGCACCGCTATAACGCAAATTGCCGTTGCCTGGCACCAATCCCCCAAGCTGTGAACGCGAAACCTCCTCAGTCGAATTGTTCAAAATCACGCCATGGGTATCAACATTGAAACTGTCATATTTGTTATGAGAAAGACCCTGTCCATTGGGGCGAACAATATCAATCAGCGGCACATCATTGCCGGCTTTCCCCACCGTGGGGCGGAAAACAGAGCCAACCCCATCAGCTGCTTTTATCCCTTGGCTCTCTTGTGCAACAGGACTTCGCGCTCCAAGCGCTTGTGCTTGCAACAACAAAGGCTGAAAAGCTAAGCAAAAACTTAAAACAAGTGAAAGCCCCTTATGGATCCCTCGCTGCAAAACACAAAGAACGCGCTGCCATAGCTTGTATCCATATCCCAATCTATGCTTTTGATTTTTCAATCCCCGCATCTTCAGCTCCTCATAAAATTCTTTATCTCTTAAAAAAACAACCCAAAGGGATGTAAACAGCGCAGCGATATTTTTACCGCCCCTTTGCTCTAAAATCTCAATAATGCCCGTACTTGAAATAACCCTGTCGAATTTCCCTTTTCTCGCACTGTCGATTGGGTTAAAATATTCGAATAAGATACATCAATATCCGTAATGTCTCCGGTTGCATGGAAACCAAGAGTTGCCCCAACGAGGCTCCCGCCAAAACTGTTTTTGTTTGCATCATTGGCTACAGCCCCCAGATCAAGCGCCATATAAGGGGAAAATTGGCTTATAAATTTACGCCCCATTCTCGAAGAAAAACCTGGCAACAACAGCGACAATTCATTGCGCCAAAACGCCCCATTATTGCCGTAATAAATCGCCTCACGCACCCCGCGCACAGAGGAACTACCACCAAGCGATATTTGCTCTGAACTAAACAACGTGTCGGGTGATAATTGTCCTGAAAACAGTGTGTTATAGCGAAAGTTATACTGTTTGAGCGAAAAAGGACGCACGTAGCCTAGGGAAAAAGACAATTTGGAAAATTGCCCTTTGGGTGAATTTTTTGTTGCATTCTCTTGCTCTTTATCATCATAAGCGCCAAGAATTGCCAACCCTTTATGAAACCCTATATGCGCGCTTAACTCTCCTCCAAGCCACTTGCGCGAATGATCAAGCTCAAAGGTTGCAATAGCCAGTTTACGGCTGGAAACATCAACCCGACTGCCCATAATAAAATTATCAGAATATTTCCATGTTAAGCGTCCCGTAAGCCAGGTCTTTCCCTCTTGATCACGGTCAATAACCCGTGAAATCCACGGTGTCAGCGATAAAGACTTACCCTCAGTCATAATATCGGAAAATATTCCCTTAACACTCGAATGATATTGGCTCCACGTCCCATCAAAACCTGTTGTCCAAGTGCCATAGGGAAGAGAAAAGGATCCCGTTAGAGTATCACTATTGGGGCGCTTGTGAGAAAAATGATACGGACTACCATCCATAGAACGCTGATAGCTAAACGACCATTGATCATTGATCCCTAATAGATCATCAAAAGAAAGGCTCAAGCGCGTTTGATAAATTCCTGTTGCTTTAGCACCAAGATTATCGCTGGAAAGCGTAATAAGCCAAGGTTTCTGTTTTTCAATATGAACATCGAGTATCGAACCACCCGAATTGCTACCCGCACCAAGATTAATGGTAGCTTGGCGTGAGAAAAGCCGATTGATTTGATCAAGCCCTTGCTCTATCTGGCGCAGATTGGTCGGCTTCCCAATAAGGTTTGGAAAAGCCGTGGTGATTTCTCCTTGAGATTTCCTTCCAACTTTATGCCCATCAAGGGTAATATCTTCCATCACACCTTCAACAACAACAATCTTGAGATGACCGCCGCTTAAATCTTGCTCAGGCAAATAAGCCCGCACTGCAATATAGCCGCGCTTCATATAAAGCTTGGTCACCGCTTTGAGCACTTTATTGATTTCGGCAATCCCCAAACACCGTCCTTCCCAAAGAGAAATGGCTTCATGAAGGTCGGTGTGAGAAATCAACTGAGCACCAACAAATTCAATGCTTTTGATCAGCAAACAGGTTGTACCAGACGAAGCACCATAGGGAGATGTGGTATCATCATCTGGCAAAAATACCCCACGGGTTTCGTTTCTACGGTGTAATTGCTGAAAACGCTGTTGTTGTGTTTGTTGTCGTTGGATGCTCTCTGATTGATTAATCGCTTTCTCACGAATGTTTTGGGCAAAACTCGGCAACGAAAAAAGGCACAAAATAGCCGCAAAAATAAAAGTGAAAAAAAATCTATGCATTCATTGTGTCCTCAAAATGAGCAACCAAATGAACCATATCATCAGCGTCACAGAAAAAATCGCCAACCGCGTAACAATTTTTTAATTTTTTGATGAGAATAATACTTATAACATCTGAGAGAAAAGCATAGACTGTACTGTATACACCTGCTTTATGTGTTGTGCAAACCATATCATTTCCCCCGCTTGCGAAGATTTTACAATTACACTGTTAAATGACAATCATACACTCTATATGCTTCTTAATTTTAAGGTGTTGCATGTAATATAATCTTGAGCTTCAAGTAAAGACTCTTATTCATAGAATAGACCAAATTTATTGGAACTGTTACATATTAGAGACAACAAAAAACACTCCATTATTATCGCTTGATAAGAAAAATAGTATGACAATAGCTTATTTACTAAAATAAGCAAAAAAGAAAATGCGTGATGCCATAACTTATGAAGAATTAGCGCATTTTAAAACTGCTTATCCCAATGAAAAAATTACTAAAGATGATCTATTTTATTATGTTTACGGTCTTTTGCATTCAGAAGATTATCGCACTCGTTATGTCAATAACCTCTCTAAAAAATTGCCGCGTATCCCGTGTGTAAAGAATGCTGATGATTTTTGGAAATTTGTGACAGTAGGGCGTAAACTGGGGCATTTGCACGTGAATTATGAAACTGTAGAGCCTTATCCTGTGACCTTTTAAAAGGGTAATCCAAAATTAACTGATATCCCTAATCCAGAAAAGTTTTATTATGTGACTGAAATGAAATTCGCAAAAATTAAGGATAGTAAGGAAAAGAATAAATCAACAGTTACTTATAATAGCAATATCATCATGACAGATATCCCTAAGTAAGCTTATGAGTATATCGTCAATGGCAAGCCTGCTCTTGAATGGTTTATGGGGCGTCAATGTGTAAAAACAGATAAAAAGAGTGGTATTGTGAATGATGCCAATCACTATGCTGTTGAAACCATTGGCAACCCTGCTTATCCATTAGAGTTATTTCAAAGGGTTATTACTGTAAGTTTAGAAACAATGAAAATTGTTAAGAACTTACCAAAATTAGAAATAAGAGAAACCAAATAACTTATAAAGCATGCTCACATGATAGGCATATTAACCTCACAAGGGGTATAAGGTCTTATACCTATAGGTTCTATATCACTTTTATAAATTGCTTACATACAATCTTTAAAAGGAGTATTTATATGCGTTATTCTAAAAAGAAATCATTTGCACTTTTAAATACTCTTATTTTGATTGCCTTTAAAAGATTATATCGTAATCTAAAATGATAGCTTTATCCTTTTCAAAAGCTTTGTTTAAACAGAATTATGTATATTCATTTTCTTATATTACTTATAGGTTTTGAATTTTTCTACCCCCCCCAAAAAAACCTACAAAAATATATAGCATTAGTTGAATTTATAGGTTGCATTATTAATATAGGTTGTATTTTGAAAAATAGACAAAACTCAACTTATTGAAATATAATGATTTTAATTTTTTCTCATTTAAAAAAAATGATATAGGTTCTAAAAAGAACTGACAAGACTGACAAAAGTTTATTAAAAGGGATTTTGCTCATCTCTATAATGATCAGTTTCTATTGAGATGTTTTCATAACAAGCAATAAATCACAATTATCCTATTTATCATTTCTCTTATGAACATGAAAAATGATGCCATGGCTATAAAGAACATAACAGCTATAGAGAAAGCAAAAATGCAAATGAAAGCATTTGTTATAAGAGCGCGGTGCTATTAAGGTCGTTTAAATTAAAGCCCCTTATAAACAAAATTCACAAAAAATTTAAAATTCATTTAGTAACAAAATTGATAGGTTATAAAGTTTAAAATACGCATTATGAGAGCGTTTCTAAATATTATAAATGTATAGATTCAGAAAATAACGCTATCGTTTCATAAAACCTATAATATAGTTTTAAAAGCACATAAATATAAAAGAAGAAATTGATAAGCATAAGATATTATCAACACGCAACGTATTAAAAAATAAGAAAAAATATCAAAAAGATAGAAATATTATTTGACAATAAACACGTATTTTGTTATATAAATATTCAAGTGCTGAAAACACTTAACGATTAGCGGATAGGTTACGAAACAATCTTTCCAAAGTCTTTAAAATACTGACTGTTTTTTATACGTATTAAAGCGTATAATGATTTTGTCGGGTGTGTCACACCATGCAATACCCTTATGGGAAAAGTGTGACGACGGACTAATCGCCGTGTTTTCAACGCCCGGCGCCTTTATAGCGCGTCAATTGAAAACTTCATTACGATTAGAAAGAATTTAAAATGAAAAATTCTATAATAAAAACTTCCCAAAATACAATTTCCTCTAACATTGCAAACGAAATCACATCTGTTAATCAACAAGAGTCTGCAAAAAAATACGAATTTACCAATGAAAAATTCACTTTTGATGGTCTTACTTTACACCGTATACGTGCTCTAAGAGATTTTGATGATGTTAAGGCGGGAGACCTCGGCGGTTTTATTGAAAATGAAAGTAACTTATCCCATGATGGCAATTGCTGGGTCTATGATAATGCCGCGGTTCTTTTCAATGCAACTGTTTATGAAAATGCTAAAATTTATAATGACGCGAAAATCTTTAGAGGTGCCAAGGTGTGTGGCAATGCTATCGTTAATGGCAAAGCATTGGTTTTTGATACAACCGCTCATATTTATGATAATGCAAAAATTCATGATAACGCTAAGGTCTGTGGGCATGTTTATGGTAATGCCGTAATTAGTGATAATGCTACTATTTCTAATGGTGCCAAGGTTTATGACAATGCCCGTGTCTATGAAAATGCCTATGTTTGTGGCTATATTTTTGGCAATGCCCATGTGTATGGCAAGTCACGCATTTATGTCTGGGCGCGCGTTTATGATAATGCCCATGTTTTTTGTAATGCCTGGATTAAGGATTATTCAAGTATCTATGGTTATGCCAAGGTTTCTGGCTCGGCTCGTGTTGGTTGCTTTGTAAGGATTTATGATAATGCCAAGGTCTATGGCAAATCAAATATTGATCATCATGTGCAAATTTATGGCAATGCTGTTGTCAATAGCCGTGCAAAAATTCGTAATGATATCTGTGATGATAATCAGTCACTAAAAGACGCTGCTTAAATAACGCGTGGGCGCAGCGGGGGCGCCCTCCTTTAAATATCTCATTTAAAAATTTAAATCTCTTTATGAAGGAATTGTGCTATGCAAAAGAAGTTTGCACTCACAAATGAAACGCGTGTATTTGGTAATCATACCCTTTATCGCATTAAAGCTTTAAAAGATTTTGATGATGTAAAGGCGGGGTCCTTAGGCGGCTTTATTGAAAAGGAAGTTAACCTATCCCATGATGGTAATTGCTGGGTGTATGATGAGGCTTGTGTCTATGGTCATGCAAGAGTGTATGAAAATGCAAAAATACGCCATTTTTCTCAAGTCTGTGGTCAAGTTTATGGCAATGCTGAAGTCTATGGAAAAGCTTTTATCTCTCAATATGCTAAAGTTTATGACCATGCTTTTGTCTATGGCAATGCTCATGTTTATGGCAATATTTATGGGTATGCTCATGTGAATGGTAGTGCCCGCATTCTTGCTGATGCTCATATTTATGACCATGCGCATGTTTCTTATGATGCTACGGTTTTTAGTTATGCACGCGTTTATGGTCATGCCAAGGTTTCTGGCTTGGTTTGTATTTATAGCCATGCAAAAGTTTATAATTATGCTGTTATTAATGGTCGTGCAAAAATTTATGGCAAGGTTTATGGGAATGCTTGTGTGAGTGGCTCTTGTGAGATTTATGGCTCTGTTTATGGCAATGCTAAAATCTCATATTGTGCAACGATCTGGGGGCGTGCTTATGGCAATGCAAAAATCAATAAAAAAAGCAAAGTAAGGTTAGTTCCAAAAAATTGTGAGGTTTATGAAAGGGATAAGCTTGTCAATATAACTGATAAAACAGAATAAAAACAGGTATGGGGGGCGTGCATTCTTTATGGTTATAAACGCATATAAAATGCATTGCTATAAACATATCATAAAAGAGAGAGTAAAATAAAAAAAAAGCCGTGCCAAATGATATGACGCGGCTTTCAAATAACGATTATAATGATAAAAAATAATCATCCACAATGGAGTAATGAATGCATATATACAAAACGTATCATATTGCAAGCGCTCTATGAGAGATATGAAAACTTATCAAAAGGAATGTAAATGTGCGTATGATCTTTAATCACTCATTTGAATGAGAAAGCCTATAAAACGCTTGTTATGGCTATCAAACGTATCAAACAAATCAAAATGCTCGGTAGCTTTAACAATCCAATCAAAAGCAAATGCATATTCAATAAATATCTGCAAAAAACGTTCTTTTTACATTTGGAAGCGTTGGTTTTTACAAAGCAGCTTTTCATAAAACAAATAAACAATTATGGTTTTTTGTTACCATTTTTATCAAGTCAATTTTATTAATAATAGTTATTAAAAAATCACAAAATTAGAATAACCACTTGAAAATATACCCATATGGGTATATTAATAATCAT
>NZ_JAQITD010000041.1 GCF_028618555.1 Bartonella sp. CM31XJBT
GGTTGGCAGTTGCACCAGTTCCATTCTCTTCACTATTCACACTGGAAGGGCGTTGATGTGTAAAGCCTGGAGCGATGAGAATGCGTGGTGTTTGTCCCACAATGGATTGCGCTCCAATCAAAGCATGAACACCTTCATAAGCGCCATTTGCATTCACACCACCCAGAATATTGGTGAGTGTTGCATTTTCGTTGTCACCCTCGTGCACGCGTACGACAACAACAATGGCTCCTACTTGTTTAAAAATAAGATCAAGGGCATTGGGTAAGGTACCTTGACGCTTACCCGTTTTATCCAGTTTTGCAGCTTGTGAAAGAGAGCCTGCTACCAAAACCGGTGTGTTGAGAGGGAATGCTCGGTCATCGGCATCGGGTGCTGTGCCAACAATCCCGATAACTGCCGATTGTACCGCGCGAAGGGGGCGGGTGCCGTCGTCAACCTCAACGACTTCAACACCGTGTAAAAAACCTGTTGCCATTTTATACTCCTTTAAATGGTTGGCTAATGAAATGAATGGGAAAAATTAGAGGTGGAAGCCGTTCTGACGAGCGACTTGACAAAAACTTTAAAACCGTTAGATTCATACAAAGGTGCTTCAAAAACATCTTAAAACAACAAGCGGATTGGTTACCGAAACAGTCTTTTTCCGTGCATTGAATGCTTTGACTCGTTATATGCGCATAGCGTATAATAATGTTATCGGGTGTAGTTACGCTATAAAATACCCTTATGGGGAAAGCATAACGACGGACTTACTACCGTGTTTTCTAGCACCCGATACCCCTCTAGGGCGTCAATAGAAAACAACTAAATAGTAAGGAGTTCATTATGAACAATCTAGTAACAATCAACAATGATGGTATTGCTGTCACAACCTCTTTAAAAATTGCCGGTGGTGTGGGGAATAGCCACGCTACAGTTATAAAGTTGGTACGTCAAAACATTGAAGACCTTGAAGAATTTGGAAGGGTTGGATTTGAAATCTCACCCTTTGGGACCAAAGGCGGAAGACAGAAAAGAGTAATTGCTATTCTCAACGAACCACAAGCCACTCTACTCATGACCTATATGCGTAACAATGATACGGTGCGTGCATTCAAAAAAGCCCTCGTCAAAGCTTTCTATGATTTAAAAAACCAATTAATTGATAATGATCGTGATACACGCTTTGATTTTCCAAGCAACTGGGATGAAATGGGACCTACTGAAAAAGCTGTTTATATTTATGGACCGCTTCACATGCATCTTGTTAAAGCCTTTACATTAGCAGAAGAGAGCAAACATTATAAAACGCTTGTTGAAGAAGCCAAGCGAGTTTTAGTAAGCCCTGTTGTAAAAGTAGCTTAAGTTAAAAACATGATTTTATCTCCTCGTCTTTGAGGCGGGGAGGTAGTTAATGCCGTAAAATATCTTTACATAATACATATTCTACGTATAATACGTATTATACATTAAAGATAGGATGTGCATATGAAAAAATATAGTTTTACAGATGTAAACCGCGGGGCAGGCGATATTTTAGACGAGGCTATGTCTACACCTGTAGCTTTAACAAAGCGAGGGCGTGAAAAAATCATTATGCTTCCTGTTGATTTATATAATGAATTAGTAAAATCTCGTTCTGGTGCACAATCTTTTGTTTATGCAGATGCACCGCAAAATATATTAGACGATTTAGATCGTGGTTTAGATGACATTTTGAATAGTGATGAATATGTTTAAAGCGGGGGATGTTGTTCGATATTATTATTTATGGCACGAACAAGCGCAAAAAGGTGAACATTCAGGACGTAAAGCGCGTCCTTCTTGTATTTGGTAACGATACACGATATAGTGCATTATGATTTTAGGATTTAAACATAAAGGGCTCGAAGCTTTCTACAACACTGGTACGACAAAAGGCATTCAATCAGCTCACACTCAAAAGTTAAGGCGTATTCTCGGTGCTCTTGATGTAGCTATATCACCAAATGATTTGAATTATCCGTCCTTTCGATTACATCCTCTAAAAGGTGATCTTAAGGGCTATTGGTCAATTACTGTAAATGGAAATTGGCGCGTAATATTTCGTTTTATTGGTATAGATGTCGAATTGGTCGATTACCTAGATTATCCTTAAATAAGGAGAACTAAAAAATGATGAAAAATCCTCCACATCCCGGTGAACTCTTGCGTGAAGACGTAATCGCAGAGCTTGGTTTATCTGTTAGTGAAACAGCCGAACGGCTTGGTATGTCTCGTGTCGCATTTTCTAGGGTTTTAAATGGGAAAGCTGCACTTAGTCCCAATCTCGCTATTAGGCTTGAAATGGCTGGTGTGAGTACTGCACGTGCTTGGTTAGCTATGCAGGCAAATTATGATTTAGCACAAGCTCTAAAACATAAACAACCTAAAATACATCCTCTTTTCACGAGTTCTTGTTAGTGCTGTTCTATCGTATTGAGATGCTTTTTTTAAAGGTGCTATTATAACTTAAACTTGCTCGTCTTTCTTTTGTGATCGTTCACAACCATTTAATCTTTCCATAATCTTATGAGGACAGCGCCATCAGCTCCAGCACCGCTTGGAGAGGAATCTCCATGAGAACCTGCTCCACCACCCCCAAAGCCGCGCCCTGCTTTTCCCGAACTATAGGAACCTTTGCCGACTCCTCCAGAGCCACCACGTGATGTATCACCTCCAGCATCGCCTCCATTACCGCTTGTTTTACTCGTAATTCCATTCGTTCCAGCATAACCATTTCCGCCTTTGGCAATTCCTGGATGTTCATCCGTTGCTAAACCAAAGTTTCCACCTGTTCCTCCAGCACCGCCATCGCCTGAATAGTAGGTAGTCGTACCACCACCAAATCCCGTGTGAGATTGATAGGCAGAAGCACCCCCACCACCATGTCCCCCTGTAGCAGTCATGAAATTTTTACCAACAACTGTTGTTCCTCCAGAATTTCCTGTCGCACTGCGTGATGTAACAGAAACTCCTCCTTTTCCAATCAAAATATCTTGATGACCGTTTAAACTGGCTTTATAGCCATACCACACGGAACAACCGCCTCCTCCGCCTCCTCCTCCTAATCTTGGTGTATCCGCTCCACCACCACTACCCCCACCACCCCAAGCTTGGATTTCGACTTTGGTTTTATCCGTTACCCAATCGGGCCATTGAATTTTGCCATCTTGCGTATAGAGCAATTCAGCATCAGCAAGAGCCGGCCAATTCGTGATTTTATCGATCAAATCTTTTTTAAGACTCTTTATTTGTGCCAAAATGGCGGCATCCACTTGCGCCTTCGTATAAACAACATCACCATCGATTTTAAGTGGTCCTTTAAGCGAGCTTCCGTTTGTGTTTAAATTGGTAACCACTTTGCCATTATAGATAAGGTTAAACGACGAATTACCCAACAGTTCTAAGCCACCACTCATAGTGATTTTGCTGGTAAATTTATTATAACTTTGCCATTCATTTGGGCTTGTGAGGTGCCCATAGCTTGTGAGATCTTCATTGATCTTGGCTCTAAAATCGTCAAGCCCCACGATATCTTCGGTTTTATGTTGATGTGCGCCTAATAGAGAGACAGCACTGCCAAAAGTGAAGTGATTGTTGCTTGCTTTGTAGAGAACATAATTGTTGGCTGCATCTTGTGCACCCTCGATATCACCTAAATCTTTTAAAGTGAAAGTTTTATCCGCTGCCATCTTGCCCTTCAAGGCTGCTTCAAGATCTGCAACATCACTTATTGTGTGCGTGTGTTTTAAAGGCGCTTTTCCCTCTACCTTTTCCTCAACATCTGCAATGGCTTGATCAATTTTGGTCAAGTTTTCGCGCAAGATTGGGAATTCAGAACTGATAAAACGACCTTCTTTAGGCAATTCCATGTCGAGTTTTTTCGTTTTTGTCATCTCTGTTCTCCCATCACAATATACCGGCACCAAAATCACTCACCATGGACCGCGCTGCTGGTCCACCGGTAAGGGTGAGTTTGAGGCGCGCTTGTTTGGCGCCTTTATCACCACTGATAAATTTGCGCTCTGTCCAAAGGGGCTCGGATAACTGCTCTGTTTCCTCTAATGTGAGAGGAACAAAAGCACCATCATCCAACTGCATCTCACAAGTGAAGGTTGCACCGCCTGGTAAAAATGTTTTGATATAGCTGGTTAACCTTGCCTTTTCCCCAAAGGCAAAAGCACGGGTGACATAAGTGGCTTCCTTATGAATCTTCCCCGCAATCAATTGCACAGGCGCAAACAAAACAGGTGAGAGCTTTTCTGTCCCTTTGAGAATGGCGCGAAGCTTTATCTTTTCACTGATATATTCAGTAAGACTGAGTAATTGAAAGGGAAGAAGTTGATAAACCGTGCCATTGTTTCTTTCAATTTCAAAGATGACAGAACAATCGCTTGAAGGCAATTCAATGGCTGCGCGTATTTGCAAATCAGAGCAGTCAACAAGGTCAAAAGTGCCAAGATCAATGGTTTTTTCTGTTTGTGTGTAGCGTGCCGCCAGCACTCGAAAGGCTAAAGCCTCATCTTGATGAGCGGTCCAGCTCCTAGCATTGACAGAAGAAAAGCGTGGACCGGTCACGTAAGGGTGGCTTGAAACGTATCTCTGGTGTTCTGCATCAAAATCTCCAAGCTTTGCCAGTGAGACAGAATGATCAGCATCATCGGTTTTAATGATAAAAGCAGTGAGACGGTCATTAGGGACTAACAAGGGGACATCATAGCGTGCCCCAGCCCAACCTAGCTTTGCCTCCTTCATAGAATAAAAGCTTTGCGCTTGAATATCGGCGGTCGGATAACCATTTTCAGTGATGACCAAATCAATCACCAGATCATGGTTCTGATTGCCGATTTTGCAAAGATGAAAGTCAATACCGGTGATTTGCCGTGTTTCATCGGGGGTAAAGACTTGCGCTTGTGGATCGTCTTGTTCCCATATCTTCACCGTGGTGGTACGCCGCATCACTTTCACATCAATCACACCTTGACCGGTAAAAAGCCCTGTTGCAATTGTTCCACCTTTTCCCCGTGCCACAACATTTTTTGTGCCAGCCGTAATATTTTGTGGAATCGTGAAAGTGCCCTCAAGGGTGCCTTGTCTATCGGCAACAAGGCGGCTCGCTGGCAAGACATCCACACCATCAAAGGTGAGGCTTTCTAAGATTTCCCCTTTGCCAAAACCTTCAATTTTAAAGGAAAGGGTAATTTGTCTTAAAAAGTCGGTTTGTTCTTGATGTGTGTTGATGAAATTATCGCTTACTTCTGTTCTACGTATGGTACTGCCGCGATGTTTTCCCATGATGATCTGATTGGTGACACCAGAGAGCCAATCAGTGCGCTGTTTATGCCAGAAGTCTGTCGCGGGTGTGAGGGTTACTGTACCAGGCAGGGGTGAAAAATTTTGATAGGGATTGATTTTTTCGCAAGCAGTTGTCAACTCTTGCGCAATGATCACTTCATTTGTCCAGTCAAGCGTAACAGGCGCTTTTAAAGGAGCAGTGTAAAAGGTTGGGTCAATGGCGAGCTGTAAAATGCCATTGCCTACAGCCCCCGTTTGTTGAAAGCCTTCATCTCTGTAACTATCATCAAGAAAAGGGTCTGCAAACATACCTTTTTTTGCGACAGGTTCTTTAGAGTCCACATTGCTTTTAATGCGCTCTAATTGCATCAACCGGTCAAGCGAAAGCACACGTTGAAAATAGCGCCACATCTCATCATAGGGGGCAACACGCGTGCCATCATTGACCACAACCGGCGTTTCAAGCCAATTGTTGGTGATCGTTGCAAGGGACAACACATCATCAGGAACACTTGGTGCCATAGGTTGGTCTGATGAAATGCCTTTGATGTAAACTACATTGCCTTGTGTATCCAGTCCTATACGGTCAATGCGGGGCAATTTGTAAGTGTAACTGACAATAATATCACCACCTTGCGCCCCACCTGAGACAGTGATTTCCTGCGCTGTTACTTTATCAGCGGTGATTTTTGCGCGGTAACGATATGTCACCTGATAGGTGCTTCCCACTAAAGGTTCATCTCCCACGGGTGCCCAATCAATGGAGTCTCCGGTTTTTTTAAAATCTGTTCCTTCTTTAAATTCCTTGCTTCCTTGAACGACTTTGATAAAAGAAATGATGCTTTTATCAGGAACACCATCACGCCCTGAAGCAATTGCACCACGGGTTAGTGTGACAGTTTTTTCTTTTGTAAGCAAAAGAGAATGAATATCGGCAATGGGAGCATAATAGGGTTTAAAGGTAAAGCTTGTTTTCCCTTTTTGGGGTGCAAAGATATGCGTTTCTTCGGGAGTAGCATGCCCGTAAGCAGCAAGGTCGGTGATGTCATGACCAGCATCTATGGTGATGTTACCACCAGCTAGAATGACGCCAGACCTAACGTGAATGTCAGAAGTGGCGGCGGTGATCGGACCACGAGAAACGGTGTGGTAGTCAGCAGAATCAGCCTGAATGTTAGATTTAGAGCTTATTTCGCTTTTTTTTTGCGAAAAGGTATATTTTTCTTTGGTATCAGTAATATAGCGGAAGATGTCAGAACCAGCTTGAATGTTAGATTTAGAGCTTGCCCCCTCTTTTGGGGGCGCAAAAATATGCGTTTCGCTTGGAACAACGCTTGTCGAAAAATCCTCTGGCTCTGCATGGCGCAAGGCGGCAAGGCGTTTGCGTTTAAAGCCATTGATATTGGCTTCTCCTTCTTGAATACTAAACACTTGGCAACCATTATTTGCTCCCAATGCGCTCACACGGCAGCCACTCACGATATAATGCCCATGGGCGCGGTCGTACGTCGCAATAGCTTGCATGGCGGGTTCAAGCAGTGATGGGGATTTTTGATCAATCAGAACACCATCTTGCAAGATATAAACGGGAAAGAAAGCCCCTTGCTGCTCATCCTCTTTTAGTGCCCAAACAAGCTGTGCTGTTTCGCGTGCGGCACCAGGTTCTCCTTCTGCCAAGGTGCCAGGGACTTGCCCCAATAGCTCTGGATCATCTTCGTGTGTTATCCATTTTTTTTGCAGCTTCACACCAATTTCCAAGCGTCCAATCATGGCAACATTGTTGAGTACAGCTTCAGAGACTGGGAAGATATCACCAGCAATATAAATCTTGCCATCCGTTAAAGTGACGGTCCTTGTCTCTTTGTTGACAAAAGCATCAGCCCGTTCAACGCGGTCTCCTTCTTGTGCCACAAGGCGCCCCAAGCGGTCATGCCGCCCCCTGATGATGGTTTGAACCTCATTGAGTTCACCCG
>NZ_JAQITD010000042.1 GCF_028618555.1 Bartonella sp. CM31XJBT
GGTTGGCAGTTGCACCAGTTCCATTCTCTTCACTATTCACACTGGAAGGGCGTTGATGTGTAAAGCCTGGAGCGATGAGAATGCGTGGTGTTTGTCCCACAATGGATTGCGCTCCAATCAAAGCATGGACGCCTTCATAAGCGCCATTTGCATTCACACCACCCAGAATATTGGTGAGTGTTGCATTTTCATTGTCACCTTCTTGCACGCGTACGACAACGACAATTGCCCCTACTTGTTTAAAAATAAGATCAAGGGCATTGGGTAAGGTACCTTGACGCTTACCCGTTTTATCCAGTTTAGCGGCTTGTGAAAGAGAGCCTGTTACCAAAACGGGTGTATTAAGAGGAAATGCTTGTTCATCTGCATCGGGCGCCGTGCCAACAATCCCGATAACTGCCGATTGTACCGCGCGAAGGGGGCGGGTGCCGTCGTCAACCTCGACAACTTCAACACCGTGTAGAAAACCTGTTGCCATACTTTATGCTCCTTTAAATGAGTGGTGAATTAAAATGAATGGGAAAAATGAGGGTTGGATTTGAAATCGCACCCTTTAAAACAGCAAATCATAAGGATTTTGGTTCACTCGCATTTCAAATGCGAGTGAATAGTAAAGGGTAGCATTTCAAATGCGATCCTTTGAAAACAACAATATGTAAAATAATTTTTTAAAAGCATATTGACACTAATAAACCCTCATGTTAGTCGAATCATAAGTGCTAGAAACACTAAACCATTAGCGGATAGGTCACGTAAGATCTCTCCCATGCATTTAAAATACTGATTGTCTTTTATGCTATTATTGGCATATAACGATTTTGTCGGGTGTAGCTATGCTATACAATACCTTCTCACGAGGGGAAGACATAGCGACGGACTAATGGCCGTGTTTCTAACGCCCGGCACCCTTGGGGGTGTCAATAGAGACATTAAAACCATTAGGAGTTCATCATGAACAATTTAGTGACAATCAACAATGCTGGTATTGCTGTTACAACTTCTTTAAAAATTGCAGAGGGTGTGGGTAATACGCATAAAACAGTTATACAGTTAGTACGCAATAATCGTAAGGATTTTGAAGAGTTTGGTTCACTTGGATTTGAAATCCAAGTGAGTAAAAGAGACGGTAAAGGTGGTCAAAAGAGAGAAGTTGCTATTCTCAACGAACCACAAGCCACTCTACTCATGACCTATATGCGTAACAATGATACGGTGCGTGCATTCAAAAAAGCCCTCGTCAAAGCTTTCTATGATTTAAAAAACCAATTAATTGATAATGATCGTGATACACGCTTTGATTTTCCAAGCAACTGGGATGAAATGGGACCTACTGAAAAAGCTGTTTATATTTATGGACCGCTTCACATGCATCTTGTTAAAGCCTTTACATTAGCAGAAGAGAGCAAACATTATAAAACGCTTGTTGAAGAAGCCAAGCGAGTTTTAGTAAGCCCTGTTGTAAAAGTAGCTTAAGTTAAAAACATGATTTTATCTCCTCGTCTTTGAGGCGGGGAGGTGGTTAATGGCTCTGTTCCATTTGTATATCCACTTTATTAGCTGTTAATGTTGGAATAGAAGAGACATCAATGTCCCTCAAGGCATGCCATGTATCATAATTGGCTTGAAGCTGTAGCCAAAGGGCTGGTCCATTTCCTAACAATTTACCAATGCGAGCTGCTGTTACGGCTGTGACTGGACGTTCTCCTTTAAGGATACCGTGCAAGTGCTGGCGTGATATTTGAAGAATCCTAGCAATTTCGGTTTTGCTTGCATTTAAATGTTCTAAGGATTCAGCTAAAATTTCTCCTGGATGAGAAGGACAACGATTAGGATTACGTGTGGTCATGGATAGTTTCCTTTACAAATCTTAAAACCTTCAGTGGTATTGCTCTAGATCAACATGGTAAACGTGTCTGTCTTTAAATTCAAAAGTGATACACCAAGGACCATTGATATGAATTGTGTAGCGAGTTGGAGTAAAGCCTTTAAGCATATGAAAATTATAACCTGGTACATTGATATCACTAACTTGAGAAGCAGCGTCAAGGGCATCAAGACGGCGAATAATACGCTGTTGAAGCCTGCTATCAATCTTACTTTTTCCTGTTTCCCAGAGAGATTGGAGGTCTTTATTTTTAAATGTTTTGATCATAGCAAACTCAACAACTTTATTTTAAGTAAGATGTAATGTATTAAGTGACAATTGTCAACAAAAATGTTACAATTTAATATGATTGATGCCAACACTGTGGAACTACAAGAATTTAAGAAATGAATATCAAACCAATTCGTACAGAGAGAGATTATCAAAAAGCTTTAGAGATTGTGTCTGCAATGTTTGATAAGCAGCCAGAAGTTAATACTCCAGAATTTGATAGAATGAAAACTCTTGTTTTGTTAATTGAAGCTTATGAAACAGAACACTATCCTGTTTCTCCACCTCATGCGTAAAGAGAAGAATAGGTGCATGGAGGGGATAAATTTGCACGTTAACATCAAGGATTTTACGACCATACCAACGGCTGTCTGATCAAATATTGCTAAAAACTTAGATCCCTTGCCATTCTTAATAAAGTGAATACGAAGTTTAAATTCTATTGTCATTTTGCTCTCCAAATCAATGAAGAGAGAATAACAACCATCACCATGCTCCATAAGCCTGACACTGTCAGTCAAAAAAAGCCCTTTCAAAGGGCTTTTAAAGAGCGATAAAAGGACTTAAAAACATATAAGCCAGCTTATACAACAGCTATCCATTTGACTTGTGTCATATCTTGGTTACTTGTGCATCCATTTATTCTTTCCATAATCTTATAAGAACAGCGCCATCAGCACCAGCACCGCTGTAATGCCCATCCCCGTTAGCACCAGCACCTCCACCCCCAAAACCACGCCCTGCTTTTCCTGAAGTATGGTAACCATCTCCCGTTCCTCCAGCGCCACCCCTTGATGTATCGCCCCCAGCATCACCTCCGTTACCACTCATTTCTGCATCAATTCCTTTCGTTCCAGCATAACCATTTCCGCCTTTGGCAAGTCCTAAGAGACCATCTGTTGCCCAACCAAAGTTCCCGCCAACTCCTCCAGTACCACCAGAACCTGAGTAACGGGATGATGGGCTGGAATAATAAGCACCTCCACCACCTTTTCCTCCTGTAGCTGTCATAAAATTTTTGCCAACGGTTGTTGTGCCTCCAGAATTTCCTGTCGCACCATGCTTTGCAACAGAAGTTCCTCCTTTACCAATGATGATATCCTCATGCCCGTTTAAACTGGCTTTATAGCCGTACCACACGGAACAACCTCCACCTCCTCCACCGCCGCCTAAGCAATAAGACCAAGAGCAACCACCACTACCGCCGCCACCCCAGGCTGTAATTTCGACTTTGGTTTTATCCGTGACCCAGTTGGGCCATTCAATTTTCCCATCTTGCGTATAAAGCAATTCAGCATCGGCAATAATGAGTTTATTAATCAAATCTTTTTTGATGTTTTTAATTTCCTGCTTGAGAATATCTATTTCTGATTTCGTATAAACAAGTTCTCCATCGACTCTCAAAGGTCCTTTAAGTGAGCTTCCGCTTGTACTTAAGTTAGTGATCATTTTGTTATTATGGGTAATATTCAATGATGTGTTTCCCAACAGTTCTAAGCCACCACTCATAGTGACTTTGCTGGTAAATTTATTGTAATTCTGCCACTCATTTGGACTTGTGAGGCGTCCATAGCTTGTCAGATCTTCATTAATCTTGGCTCTAAAATCATCAAGCCCCACAATATCTTCGGTTTTATGTTGATGTGCGCCTAACAGTGAGACAGCACTGCCAAAGGTGAAGTTATTATTGCTTGATTTATAGAGAACATAATTATTTGCGGCATCTTTTGCCCCCTCGATATCGCTTAAATCAGCAAATGAGAAGGTTTTATCGGCTGCCATTTTGCCTTTGAGAGCCGCTTCAAGATCGGCAACATCACTTATTGTATGCGTGTGTTTTAAAGGTGCTTTTCCCTCTACCTTTTCCTCAACAGCCAAAAGAGCTTGATCAATTTTGGTCAAGTTTTCCCGCAAGATTGGGAATTCAGAACTGATAAAGCGACCTTCTTTCGGCAATTCCATGTCGAGTTTTTTGGTTTTTGTCATCTCTCATTTTCCCCTCATAATATGCCGGCGCCAAAATCACGCACCATTGACCGTGCCGCCGGTCCACCGGTAAGCGTGAGTTTCAAGCGCGCTTGTTTGGCGCCTTTATCATTGCTGGTAAATTTTCGTTCTGTCCAAAGCGGTTCAGCGAGTTGTTCTGTTTCGTCAAGTTTCAAAGGGGTGAAAGCACCATCATCCAGCTGCATCTCCAATGAAAAGGTTGCACCGCCCGGTAAAAAGGTTTTGATATAGCTGGTCAATCTTGCTTTTTCACCAAAGGCAAAAGCACGCGTGACATAGGTAGCTTCCTTATGGATCTTTCCCGCAATCAATTGAACAGGCGCAAACAAGACGGGTGAGAGCTTTTCGGTGCCTTTGAGAATAGCGCGAAGCTTTATCTTTTCACTGATATATTCAGTAAGACTGAGTAATTGAAAGGGAAGAAGTTGATAAACCGTGCCATTGTTTCTTTCAATTTCAAAGATGACAGAACAATCGCTTGAAGGCAATTCAATGGCTGCGCGTATTTGCAAATCAGAGCAGTCAACAAGGTCAAAAGTGCCAAGATCAATGGTTTTTTCTGTTTGTGTATAGCGTGCCGCCAGCACTCGAAAGGCTAAAGCCTCATCTTGATGGGCGGTCCAGCTCCTAGCATTGACAGAAGAAAAGCGTGGACCGGTCACGTAAGGGTGGCTCGAGACGTATCTCTGGTGTTCTGCATCAAAATCTCCAAGCTTTGCTAAAGAGACGGAATGATCAGCATCATCGGTTTTAATGACAAAAGCCGTTAAACGGTCATCCATCACAAGGAGTGGTACATCATAGCGTGCCTCTGCCCAACCTAGCTTTGCGCCCTTCATAGAATAAAAGCTTTGCGCTTGAATATCGGCGGTCGGATAGCCATTTTCTGTGGTGACCAAATCAATCACCAGATCATGGTTCTGATTGCCGATTTTGCAAAGATGAAAGTCAATTCCGGTGATTTGCCGTGTTTCATCGGGGGTAAAGACTTGCGCTTGTGGATCGTCTTGTTCCCATATCTTCACCGTGGTGGTGCGCCGCATCACTTTCACATCAATCACGCCTTGCCCTGTAAAAAGACCCGTAGCAATGGTTCCACCTTTTCCCCGTGCCACAACATTTTTTGTGCCAGCCGGAATGTTTTGTGGAATCGTGAAAGTGCCTTCAAGGGTGCCTTTGCTATCTGCAACAAGCTTTGTTTTTGGTAAAACATTCACACCATCAAAGGTAAGACTTTCCAAGATTTCGCTACTGCCAAAACCTTCAATTTTGAAAGAAAGGGTAATTTGTCTCAAAAAATCGATTTTCTCTTGGGTTGCACTCACCAAATCATCACTGATTTCTGTTTTACGAACGCTTCTCCCACGGTTCCATCCCATGTTCAGTTGATTGGTCACGCTTGAGAGCCAATCGGTACGCTGTTCATGCCAAAAGTCTGTCGCGGGTTCAAGGGTTACTGTACCAGGTAAGGTCGCAAAATTTTGATAAGGATTGATTTTTTCGCAAGCCGTTGTCAACTCTTGCGCAATGATCACTTCATTTGTCCAGTCAAGCGTAACAGGCGCTTTTAAAGGAGCAGTATAGAATGTTGGGTCAATGGCAAGCTGTAAAATGCCGTTGCCTACAGCACCTGTTTGTTGAAAGCCTTCATCTCTGTAACTATCATCAAGAAAAGGGTCTGCAAACATGCCCTTTTTGGCAACGGGTTCTTTAGAGTCAACATTGCTTTTAATACGCTCTAATTGCATCAATCGATCAAGCGAAAGCACTCGTTGAAAATAGCGCCACATTTCATCATAGGGGGCAACCCGTGTGCCATCATTGACCACAACCGGCGTTTCAAGCCAATTGTTGGTAATGGTTGCAAGGGACAACACATCATCAGGGACACTGGGTGCCATGGGGTGATCTGATGAAACTCCTTTGATATATACGACATTGCCCCCCGTGTTCAGTCCTATGCGGTCAATGCGGGGGAGTTTGTAAGTGTAACTGACGATAATATCACCACCTTGCGCCCCACCTGAGACAGTGATTTCCTGTGCTGTTACTTTATCAGCGGTGATTTTTGCGCGGTAACGGTAAGTCACCTTATAGCTGCTCCCCGCTAAAGGTTCGTCTCCCACGGGTGCCCAATCAATGGTGTCTCCGGTTTTTTTAAAATCTGTGCCTTCTTTAAATTCCTTGCTTCCTTGAACGATTTTGATAAACGCGGTGATGCTTTTATCAGGAACACCATCACGCCCAGCGGCAACGGCACCACGGGTGACGTTAACGGTTTTTTCTTTTGTCAACAAAAGAGACTGAATATCGGCAATAGGAAAATAATAGGGTTTAAAGGTAAAACTTGTTTTCCCTTTTGAAGGCGCAAAAATATGCGTTTCGCTAGGAACAACGCTTGTCGAAAAATCTTGCATCTCTTCATGGCGCAAGGCGGCAAGGCGTTTACGTTTAAAGCCATTGATATTGGCTTCTCCTTCTTGAATACTAAACACTTGGCAACCATTATTTGCTCCCAATGCGCTCACACGGCAGCCACTCACGATATAATGCCCATGGGCGCGGTCGTACGTCGCAATAGCTTGCATGGCGGGTTCAAGGAGTGAGGGTGATTTTTGATCAATCAGAACACCATCTTGCAAGATATAAACGGGAAAGAAAGTGCCATTCTGCTCATCCTCTTTTAGTGCCCAAACAAGCTGTGCTGTTTCGCGTGCGGCACCAGGCTCTCCTTCTGCCAATGTGCCAGGGACTTGCCCCAACAACTCTGGATCATCCTCATGGGTTATCCATTTTTTTTGCAGCTTCACACCAATTTCCAAGCGCCCAATCATGGCAACATTGTTGAGTACAGCGGGTGCAACGGGGAAAATATCGCCTGCGATATAAATTTTGCCATCCGTTAACGTTACGGTCCTTGTCTCTTTGTTGACAAAAGCATCAGCCCGTTCAACGCGGTCTCCTTCTTGTGCCACAAGGCGCCCCAAGCGGTCATGCCGCCCCCTGATGATGGTTTGAACCTCATTGAGTTCACC
>NZ_JAQITD010000043.1 GCF_028618555.1 Bartonella sp. CM31XJBT
CGTTCTGCATTTTTGGCTGATGGCATAATGTGACTTTATTGGCTTAATGAAAAAAGGAATAGCTAGGAGTAGAGCGGTTTCTTTTGCTTTTTACGACGAGTTTATAGACAGATGAAAAATCGAGATCTCTTGCTACAAAGATGTTGACGAGTTCGCCTTGAAATTTTTCTAGAGTAGGAGGGATGTTGATTTGATTTTCAAGGGCAATGGTGGCAGTATCTTTTCCAATGTTGTCTGCGCCTTCAAAACCACCACCCGCAGAGTTGTTTGCACCTGCTTTATTGGATTTTTTTTGCATTCTATTGGTGAGGTTTGTTGTGACACCATCAATAACGGTGAGTAAAAGGGAAGAGCCAAAGCGTTCCCACCAATGGGTGTTGATGTTGCCATCAAAACCAGCTCTGCCTAAAGTGTCGGTTGCTGGTGAGGCAAGGGGAATGATGACACCGGTTGGGGTTTTGGCTCTTGTCCAGAGCACAAAGAGGCGAGATTGACCTTGTTTTATCCCACCGCGGTATTCTCCAATGACTTGGGTTCCTTTATCAAGCAAAACAACGCGCCCATTGTCAGAGAGGATATCACGGTTGATTATGCAGCTTGCAAAGCCTGGTTGGTCGCTGTTTAATGCCGTTTCTAAGATACAGGGGATAGAGGTTCCCATGGCGATGATAAAGTTTCTATTGCCGATGAGTTTTGCTTTTGTTTCTTCTGTTGTGGTGGGTTTTAAAAGGGTTGCAAAATTTTGTGTGTTTTGAAGGGCAGGAGAATTTTGCGCATTCGCGAGATTTTCAAGGGCATGGAATTTGTCAAGGGGGTTTAGAGCAGTGTTGACGATGTCTTTTAATTCAGATTTAGAGCCTTTGGCAAAAGCGAGAACAGGGGCACGTCTTGCGGCATCAAGTAGTGGGTCATCTTTTTTGGGCTCTGGTGCGAGTGGTTGTGGGGGTGGTAAGGTTATTGGCGCTATGTTGGCACGCGGGTCAGAGGGGGCGAGCTCTAAAGGCGCGAGGGTGTTGTGAAAGCTTTGTTCTTGTTTTTTATGAGCTTTTGCGGTGTTTTTTTGTTCTGTGGGGGTGGATAAGATGTTCCAGAGCACATAGCCGCAGATTCCTATACAGGCAATTGCGACAACTATTTTTTTGCCGGCGGTTTTGGCGCTATTGTTTTTGCCATCCCCAATAGATCCGCGATCTTCGATGATTGGTTTATCACTCATAAGTTGTCCCCTTCAATTCCCGCTTATTTAAAGATCTGATGCAACTTTACGTTCAACAGATGGTGAGGTTGTTCCGGTATTTGGATTTGTGCCTTTTGGTTGATAGGCTTCGTTAAAGACGCATAGGACGTTTCTTCCCTTTCTTAGGGTGAAGCGCGCGCTAATGGCATGGACAATCACCATGTTGCCTCTTGTGGTTTTGGGAACCAGCGATTCTGTACCGTCATTGTTGACGATGTAAATGGCAGGGATTTCTTGGTTGTCTGGAAATGTAAATGTTGTGGTTTTGCCATTGTCGTAAACGGAGGAGGGTTCGAGTACGCTTGAGCCTTGAGCGGTGTAAGCCCAATTGCGTGGTCCGTAGGTTTCATATGCGTTGAAGACATTATCAATACGCTGAGCTTGCTGTTTTTCTTGTCGCATAAGGGCTGCGAGCCTTCTTTGTTCTGCTTCTTCTTGTGGGTAGCGAAATTTCACAAGGAAATAGGTTTCTTGTCCAGAGGAAATTTCCCCATCTTTGACCATGAGTTCAAATTGATAGGAGCGCTTTGAGCCATCAAGCTTTGTGGTGACGACTTGGAGATTGGTAATGGGTTGGACTTCTCTTGCTTTGAGGAAAAGAATATTGCCAGCGGGGGCAACTTCCCATGCAACGCTGTTGCCAATGGCTACATGGGCAATTTCTTCATTGGGAGAAAATTCTATTTGTACCGATGAGCGTATGGAGCCAATAATTTTTGTGACATTATAAGCATCATAGTTGATAAAGCGAATGCGGCTATCGCTTGGCGCACGGGTGGGAAAAATACTAGCATGGCTCAAGGCTATAGGAGAGAGGGTAATAGCGATGTTAAGAATGAGAAAAAGAATTTTTTTTGTCATGATCAGTTGACCACTTCCGGATCGGTTCTATATTCACTAACAATAAACCCTAGAGGATTTATCAAACGGTTTTGGACAGAGATAGGGGCATTGATATATTCAAAGGTAAGTGTTGCAACCCAGTGGGTGATGAATTCTTTGTTGGTTTCATTGTCATGAATGGTTCTATAGTAACGCACTTGGGCAACATTGTCATTGATAAAGGAGATTGATTTTATTGTTATTGTAACGGCGGCGTGTTTATAAAGAATTTGAGGACTTTGTGGATTTCTTGCTCCATACCAGCTGGCAAATCTTTCCTGTTCTTCAGAAGAGGAGAGGAGAGAGACGGTTTGGAAGTTGTGTTGTGTTTCTTCTGTGGTGAAGCCTTCACGGGAGCGGACATATTTTGCAGCAAAGTAGCGTGTGATTGCTTCGTCGACATTGGTGGGACCTTCTTTTAAGGCTTCCACAACTTCAGTGATGCCGGTTGAATTGTCCACACGGATGACAAAAGGTTCCACGGTTTTAAGGGGCGTGAGGGTGATGACCGCGAGAGAAGACATTATTGCAACCGCAACGGCGATGCCGGCAATGGCAAGCGAGACGCGGGTGGTGCGGCGTGAGGCGAGCATGCGATCTTGATCGAACGAGCGTGCTTCAGCAATGTATTGTTCTATATCTTTTTCTTTCATGCTTTTTGCCCGCAATTTTTGTAAGATTTGATTTCTTCATCCGTTAATTTTTGTGCCAGAAGCGTTTCCAGCTTACCTTCTTTTAGGGTTGAAGGGGTGTTGTTACTGATGATAATGGGCGTGGGCGTGGGTTTTTTCCCTTCCCAATTCCACATTGATCTGTTGAGTGGACGTTTAGAATATCCATCACACTTTGGGAGTGACTTCAGTGTGTTTGGTGAAGACATACAGCCACTGAGAAAGAGAAATGGTAAGATAATCCCAATTTTTTTAAATTTCCGCATTTGAACTTAGGCCTTTGCTAATAGTGATGCTAATTTTTTTACACCCTTCATTATTGTGTTGCCGGCAAATTTAGCAGCGCGAAAAGCTTCTTTTCCAGCGCGTTGCGTTCCAGTTATTGCACTTGTGAGAGAAGCACCCCCAGAGGCTAAAGCTGATGCTATATCAGGTAATTTTATGAAAAGGTAAATACCACAAAAGCTAATAGCTGAGAAATTAATTAAGGAAAGCATTATATCTTCAAGATTTACTGAGAAGATTTGCATTGCAAGATTGACATACATACCGCCAAGCAACACGACTAATACCTGCAAAATGATGAAGTTTGCAACTTGTCCTAACCATGCTTCTGTAAAACGCCTTGTTGGGGAAAACAGACCAAGGCTTATAAACAGTGGTCCTATTGATAGGACAAGAAATAAACCAAGTTTAGCAAACATTGAGACGATAAAACCAACTGCAGAAACTATTATGGCATCCACTAAACAGCCAAAACCAGCAAGCCATGTCGCAAGAAACTTACCCGTTTCGGTCCATCCTGTGTACTGATCTGATGCGTCAAAAACGTGTGCACCAGCTTGTCTTAGCATATTGTCCCATATATTTTGATCCGAGTGTGCTGCACCTTGTGTGACATTTGCAATGGCATTCGGCAGATCATTGAAAAATATATCCCTGACCCACGCATTATAAAGAGCAGTGTTTGTGGCAAGTGCAACAATGATGCCAAGTTTGAAAGCTGTCGCTATAAATTCCCATAAGGGCACGGAAAAACGCCCATAGATGATATTGTACCCCATAAATATAATGTAAATTGTACATGATGCTTTAAGCGGGGCACTTAACCCCGATGAAAGATTACTAATAGTTTTATCCATTATATCTTCAAGAGCCTTTATTACAAAACTATCCATCCGAGTAAATACAGTTACATTTTCAAATGCCATTGCACGTCCGTTTTATTTAATGTCTGCAAATATGATCATTTCTGATTCAATTATTATCTTGTTTTTTTTCAGCTCGTTCTTTTGCTTCTTGTTCGGCTTTAGCTCGTTCTTTTGCTTCTTGTTCGGCTTTCCATTTTTCATGTTCAGCTTTTTGTTTGTCCATAAGTTCATCCATCGCTTTGTTGAAGCGCTCTGCCGCTTTCCGGCTTCTTTCTTCAGCTTTGGCTTCATATTCTTTTTCAAGTTCTAAAAATGCTAAACGCATGTTTTCACAATTTTTTGAAGTTCCTGCGAATCCACATTTAGCATCCCACTCTAAGCGTAAATTTTTATCTTTTTTAAATTCTGCTACACTGTGAGTTTTTTCACATCCAGCTGTGATGAGCCCTGTGCAAAGTAGCAATGTTGTTATGAGAACTTTATTCATAGTATTTCCCCTTCTTTCTTTCAGTTTTACAAGGTTTGAGCACAATCTTTAAATTATGCTATGTTCTGGTTTTTATAACCAGTGATGATAAATTTAGGGCACAGACATAATGCTGCCATAAATATATTATAAAGAGCGTAAAATGCTTTAAGTTGAGCAGCTAAAGCGCAATAGCGATGTGTAATGGCGCTATCCATTATCCTTGTAAGTGGTTTCATCAACATATTGTCTATCCAAGTAAATACGCCTTTGCTTTCTACTGCCATTTAGATGCTCCACTGTTCATTATGTCTTAATTATTATTTTGTTGTTCTTCTGCCGCGCGCTCTTTTGCTTCCTGTTCTTCTTCAGCACGTCGCTTTGCTCTTTGTTCTGCTAATTTTTTTTTAGTATTAGCTTCCATTTTTTCAATCCAAGCTTTTTGTTCAGCTTGAAACTTTTCATCTATTTTGCGATTTTCTTCTTCAATTTTACGGCTTCTTTCTGCTGCTTTTGCTTCATACTCTTTCTGAAGTTCTAAAAATGCTAACCGCATGTTTTCACAATTTTTTGAAGTTCCTGCAAATCCACATCTAGCATCCCACTCTAGGCGTAATTTTTCATCTTTTTTAAATTCTGCAACGCTATAGGTTTTTTCACATCCAGCAGCAATAATTCCAGTGCAAAGTAGCAATGTTGTTATGAGAACTTTATTCATGATTAATGACTGTCCTGTTATTGTTGTTTAGCTTTAGCGCGCTCTTCTGCTTCTCGTTCGGCTTTAGCTCGTTTTTTAGCTTCAAATTCAGCTTTCCATTTTTCATATTCAGCTTTTTGTTTCGCCAGAAGTGCATCCATACCTTTCTTACGCTCTTCTGCCGCTTCACGTGCTCTTTCTTCAGCTTTTGCTTCATATTCTTTTTGAAGTTCTAAAAATGCTAAACGCATGTTTTCACAATTTTTTGAAGTTCCTGCGAATCCACATTTAGCATCCCACTCTAAGCGTAAATTTTTATCTTTTTAAAATTCTGCGACGCTATAGGTTTTTTCACATCCAGCAGCAATAATTCCAGTGCCAAGTAGCAATGTTGTTATGAGAACTTTATTCATCGATATTTCCCCTTCTTTCTTTCAGT
The DNA here is from genome assembly GCF_028618555.1 of Bartonella sp. CM31XJBT. Taxonomy (GTDB): domain Bacteria; phylum Pseudomonadota; class Alphaproteobacteria; order Rhizobiales; family Rhizobiaceae; genus Bartonella. The sequence goes on from NZ_JAQITD010000043.1 coordinate 5,544, forward strand.
TTTACAAGTTTTGAGCACAATTTTTAAATTATGCTTGTGTTATCGGTTTTTTATAACCAGTGATGATAAATCTAGGGCAGCGACATAATCTTGCCATAAATCTATTGTATAGTCTGTAAGGTTCTTTAAGTTGAGCAGCTAAAGCGCAATAGTGATGTGTAATGGCGCTATCCATTGTCTTTGTAATGGGTTCCATCAACATATTGTCGATATAAGAAAATATGCCTTTGCTTTCTACTGCCATTGAGATGCTCCGCTTTTCATTATGTCTTAATGGTTATTTTGTTGTTCTTCTGCCGCGCGCTCTTTTGTTTCTCGTTCGGCTCGTTCTTTCGCTTCTTGTTCGGCTTGTAATTTTTTAGTTTCAGCTTTTTCTTTGGCTACAAATTCCTCTATCTCTTTGTTGAAGCGCTCTATTGTTTTACGATCGCTTTCTTCATCTTGTGCCTGACGTTCTTTCTGAAGTTCTAAAAATGCTAACCGCATGTTTTCACAATTTTTTGAAGTTCCTGCAAATCCACATTTAGCATCCCACTCTAGGCGTAATTTTTCATCTTTTTTAAATTCTGCGACGCTATAGGTTTTTTCACAGCCAGCAGCGATAATTCCAGTGCAAAGTAGCAATGTTGTTATGAGAACTTTATTCATGATTAATGATTGTCCTGTTTCTTTTCAGATTCTTGTTTATCGTCATTTGTAGAGCCAGTTCTCCCCCATCCCCATGTTGGAAGACTCTCACGATAAGCTTGCTCTGCGTTTTTACAATTTTGCGAATCGAGATCCCCTGATGTCATACATTTCATTTTCCATTTTTCGTATAATTTGTGATCTTTTTTAAATTCTTCTACGCTGTAGGTTTTTTCACAGCCAGCAGCGATAATTCCAGTGCAAAGCAGCAATGTTGTTATGAGAACTTTATTCATGATTAATGATTGTCCTGTTGTTGTTGTTTAGCTTTAGCGCGCTCTTCTGCTTCTCGTTCGGCTTGTTCTTTTGCTTTTTCTTCAGCTTTTCTTTTTTCTAGTTTTTCTAGTTCAGCTTGCATTCTTTTATGTCTAGCTTCCATTTTTGCTCGAAATCTTTCCATTGCTTTACGATCTTCTTCTTCGCGTTCACGCGCTCTTTCTTCAGCTTTGGCTTCATATTCCTTTTCAAGTTCAAGTTGTGCTAATCTTAGGTTTTCACAATTTTTTGAAGTTCCTGCGAATCCACATTTAGCATTCCACTCTTCCATCAATTTTTTATCTTTTTTAAATTCAGCGACGCTATAGGTTTTTTCACATCCAGCAGCGATAATTCCAGTGCAAAGTAGCAATGTTGTTATGAGAACTTTATTCATGATTAATGATTGTCCTGTTTCTTTTCAGATTCTTGTTTATCGTCATTTGTAGAGCCAGTTCTCCCCCATCCCCATGTTGGAAGACTCTCACGATAAGCTTGCTCTGCGTTTTTACAATTTTGCGAATCGAGATCCCCTGATGTCATACATTTCATTTTCCATTTTTCGTATAATTTGTGATCTTTTTTAAATTCTTCTACGCTGTAGGTTTTTTCACA
>NZ_JAQITD010000044.1:0-3956 GCF_028618555.1 Bartonella sp. CM31XJBT
CCTTCAACAAGTTTACCGGTTTTTGATTTAGGAAGTATGAGTCCTTGTAACTCGGCAAGTGCGCTTTTGTAGTTATCAACAAACTCTTGCGTTCCATAGGTGCCGCGTATTCTAATACGTGGTCCATGACCAATACGTACATACCATATAATTTTACCATGACGTGTGACTTCTTTGACAAGATGAGGAGGACGTGGTTTTGGCATGGTATTTTACATCTTAGAGAGTGCGGTTTCGTAATATTCATTCTTTGACAAATCTAAAAGTTTGTCTGGGTGGTTAACTGAATTTGGTAGTGGAATATCGGATTTAAGATAGATAAGCAGTTCACCAGTAGGTTTGATTTCTACGAGTTCACAACCTTGTTTTTTAGCTTCTCTTAAAGCGCGTGCAATGGCTGGTTGCGTTATAGCAGCTGGACGAGGCGCCATATCTTTTCTCCTTACATTGAGATGCAATTCACGTGTGGCGTGAATCACGCATTACTTGAAAGTGTTAAGAAGGGTGGGGGTGCTAGGAGGCATTTGTGAAGAGAAACACCTCCCATATGTAAAAAATCTGTAAGTTTATTTTTTAGATGTGCTTAATTTCATATTTCCAATCAGGCAATTGAGTAAGAGCTAATGCGAGTTGTCCTCTATGACACATGCATACATTGGCTTCAAAACAGGTGATTGCAACGCGCTTTTTGTTTAAAAAAATTTGATATAATTTGTTTATTGCACAAGAATTATTCTTGAGAGTTGTATTTCGATAATTTTTAAAAAGGCGGTCATAATCTTTTTGTGTTTTCAAATTTCTTCGTTTTTCAGAGGCAATTCCAAGTTCAGGCATATGCATATATTCAATATCAATGTTGCTTACAGCTTGCTCTAATTGTCTTTTTGAAAATCCGTGTTTTCTACTTATTGGATTTTTACGAACATCACATAAAGTTTTGATATTGTTTTCTATGAGACAACTAAGATAATTCTCAAGGGACCTACCTTCATAGCCAATGGTAAAAAAACAAAATTCCTCATCTTTAGCAGGCTGTATGATAATATGTTCGATGTTACACACGTTTAATTTCCTTATGTGAAAGGGTGGGGGTGCTCGTAGATATGCGGGGAACAAAACACCCCCATAAGGTTAAGCAGCTTTTGTTGAGAGTTGTTTTATCTCTCGTTCTATCTCTGCTAAAAAGGCTTCAACAGCTTGATTGATCTGTTCAATTTGTTGATCATCACGGAGAACACGCTTGACTTTCATGCGTAAGTGAAAGAATTCCCCCGTAAAACGTGGGTCATAGCTTACGAAATCACACCATTTTCGTTCTGTACAAGCCATTTGGAATTGCATTTGTGCGTGATATTCTGGTTTGATTTCGTCACCTATACAAAAGCGCATATGTGTTACTGATCTCGGGCATTTGACTTCGATTAAACCGTCTTCTCCAATGAGACCATCGGGGCTAGCCCCCGCCATTTCTATTGTGGGGTGTTGGATAAAGCCGCATTTTGTTATATCGGCATCATAAATGAAGCCATATTCTCTCAAGGCATCATCTTCATGCTCAATACCCCATCTCATATCTTCAGTTTCATAATAGGGGCTTGTTTCTCTTGTTAAACGTTCTGTTATGAGTTTGATTTTGTAGTCTTCATATTTGCTCGTAGGCAATCCTTTTGTAGTTTTACTGAGTACGCTGTAAATGTTTGATGCGGTGACTTTACCCAAGCGCGCTTGAAACCATTCTGCTGTTCTTTGTTCCATATCACACCGCCGTTCTTTGTTCTTGTGATACATATTCTATATCTTGGACGTGAATATATTCGGCATCTTGTATAGGAACGTATGTTTTCTCTTGTGGTGGGAGAGATTGTAGAGCGCTTTCTCTTTGAATTCTTGGCTTGCTTTCTAATATTTTCAAAACGTCGTCTGCTGTTTCACAAGACATATCTGTTAGCTTTTCTACTTTTGCATAAGAGAGAAGCTTATTTTTATCCGATTCTGTTTGTTCGATTAATTCTTCGATTTGCTTTATCTGTTTAGAGGAAACTTTTTGATTATTTGTATCGTCTTCTTTGGCTTGCATTTGACCATCTGTATCGTCTTCTTTACTTGCTAAATTAAGAAGCATGCCTAATAGGTATCTTCGTGCGTAGGTAAGTGTGGAACCAAGTGATTGTATGCTATTTTTAGAGCCTGTACTGTCAATTGGAAATGTTCCTTCTGTTGATATTTCATTGCCTGAAGGATGAGACAGAGTTATTTCTATGGTAACGTTTTTTTCTGTTTGATTTTTAATACGATAAAACAAAGCAAATTTGTATGTTGCAAGTCCGTCTTTTACAGCATCAATGTACTGATCAAGTGTAGCGTATTTGCTGTTTGTATGTTTATTAATGGCGTTTTGTTCGATATTTTTATATGCCATTTGCACAGCCGAAAGATCACGGACAAAATTTTGGCGCTCTTGTCGTTTTATCTCTTGTTCTCTTAAATCAAGAAGACGCTCTAAGCGATCCATATCGACGTCACTGTCTAAGGCTTTATTTAAAATACGTTCCATGACAGTTTGTTCGACGGCTAAATGATGTGTTTCTTCAATTTCTATTAGGTTAGTGTTTTGTTCACTCATCTTGATTTCCTACATTGCGCGCAATTCACCCGTGGCGTGAATCACGCTGGTGTTAAAAGACTGGTTTTGGGGTGTTAGAGTTTTGTCTTTACAGGTTGTACAATCCGATCAATTGGAATGCGTTTTATATATGCACAATGATCAGAATATAGCGTCAACAAGAAAGATTCATCTGAATTGGGTGGTATCATTTCAAATCTAGTGCATGCAAACGGTCTGAATTCGTATGAAAATGCAAAGCATTGCGATCCTATGAGTTCCATTGGCACGATATTCTCTTCACTTAAGAAGGCATCTATTTTGTCTTTAGAGATTATGGTATCTACATAGGGCTCGCCCTTATCTCCAGAGATCGTTATACAAAGTTCACCTGGATTGTGGGTATTTCTCACAACTAACTGCGAACACAAAGTAGGTTTAATTTCATATCTATACATAATAATTATCTTCTCTCGCTCGTTGTGATAATACTGCCTCCACGAACCTCTGAATCTCCGTAAATGTGTGCGTTACCATACACTTCTGCATTGCAATGAACACTTGCATTTTCGTAAACATGTGCTTTTCCAAAAATACGACCACCATATATTTTTGCGTTATGATGAATTGTTGCATTTTCATAAATATTTGCAAAATAACAAACTTTTGAGTTATCAAATACCTTGGCATTGTTGTAAACTTTTGCACCGCTATAAACCATGGCATCATCATAAACCCAACAGTCTCCTTCATGACTTAAGTTGCTCTCACCTTCTATAAAGCCGCCTAGGTCACCTTTCTTGATTTTTCCGAAGCTTCTCAATGCACGAATGCGGTGAAGAGTTCTTCCATCAAACACAGTTTTTTCATCAGTAAGTTCATATTTCTTTTCCATGATTACTATTTCTCACGTTCTTCGATTATGGTGGAGCCACTAATTTTACAATTTCCAGCAATGTTTACACGACAGCAAATATATGCTTGATTGTAAATTTTAGCATTTCCGTAAACGTGTACACTTTTCCCTATAACAGAATTCCCATAAATCCGCGCATAGTCAAAAACCTTGGCATTATCTCCAACATAAGCACCACCAACTTCGGCATAATCAGAAACTTGTGCATTGCCATAAACGCGTGCATTCCCATAAACCCGCGCATCATCATAAACTTTGGCATCACCGTAAACGTGTGCATTGCCAAAAATCCAACAGTCTCTCTTATGGCTTAAGTTGCTCTCTTTTTCTATAAAACCGCCGAGGTCACCTTTTTTGACATATCCAAAGTCTCTTAATGCTCTAATTCGGTGAAGAGTTCTTCCATCAAACACAATTTTTTCATCAGTAAATTCGTAT
>NZ_JAQITD010000044.1:3966-7016 GCF_028618555.1 Bartonella sp. CM31XJBT
CGCTTCTATTTGCTTTTGTTGTAGGAAAGATTGTTCTTTTTCATGCTGTCTCTTTTGCAAAATATCCAAAATCCTTTGTGCTACTTCATCAGGAAGATCTTCAAGCCTATCGACTTGTGCATAATCAAGCACTTTTTCTTCTTCTGTTTGAGTGATGTTTATTAATTGTTTGATTTGCGTAAGCACATCATAAGAAACTAACTTCGTTTGTACGTTATGGTTTGTTTCATTGATACGTTTTGCTTCATCTTCTTCATAAATACCGGAAAGCCCGAAAGCATAGCGAGCACACTGTATAGTAGCTTTATGGCGCAACATACGTGCGGGGTATTTTTTCCAAGGTTCACTTTTGTCTTGTTCGCATTCTTTGAGATATTCGGTGACTTCGATAGGGTCTTTAATTCCTTTGAGACGAATAGCACATTTGATAGCAATGATATTCCCATCTTCATTGAGTTGATCTTGAAAGGTCATGCCATCAAAGTCAGGATTTGATTTGATGATCTTTATCCAACCGTCGATAGAAACAACGGGTATGATGCCGCCGCCTTTTTTAGGGAATGCATAGATTTCTTTTGTTAAAGGGTTAAGTCCATAAGTATTGGCAACAAAAAGAAAAACGGCAAATTCTGCATCAGTGATGACATTAGCATTTTTATCTCCAATACAAGTTTTTATGATTGTGGTTCGAAATTCTTCAGCAGAAAATCCATATTTTTCTGCCATTTCTTTTAAAAAAGTAGAATTTGTCATCTTGATTTCCTACATTGCGCGCAATTCACCCGTGGCGTGAATCACGCTGGTGTTAAAAGGCTGGTTGGTTGTTAAATTTTTATGTCTTGAGGAATTCTCGTGTTTCCGCGAATATTAGCTAATCCACGAATTTCGGCATTTCTAAAGATCTTGACTGCGTCATAAATGCGAGCACTATCATAAACTTTTGCATCTCCAAAAATCTCAACATTTCCATAATTAATATCATCCTCATACGTGAAATTGGAGCATGATATAATGACATCACCATAAACTTTAGCATTGTTATAAATGAGAGCAGGACCACAAATTATTGCGTTCCCATATACACGAGCATTGTCGTAAATGTGGGCACTATTCTTTATTCGTGCATTCTCAAAAACTTCTGCGTCACCATAAATGAGTGCGCTATTGTAAACTTCTGCATCACCGTAAACATGAGATTTGTCGCGAACAACAGCATCACCAAAAACATGTGCACTACCAGAAACTTCGGCATTACCAAAAACAACAGCACGACTGTAAACTTGTGCATCAGAATAAACTGAAGCATTTCCACTAATACAGGCGCCATCAAATATCTTGGCATTATGAAAAATGGTAGCGCTTTCAAGCACCTTGGCATCATCATAGACCCAGCAATTGCCATCATGACCTAAGTTATATTCCTTTTCAATAAAGCCACCAAGATCTCCTTTTTTGACATCATCAAAATCCCTTAAAGCACGAATACGGTGAAGAGTTTTTCCATCAAACTGAATTGTTTCATCAGTAAGTTCGTATTTTTTTTCCATGGTTTATTTCCTTGATTTGCGTACAATTCACCCGTGGCGTGAATCACGCTTGTGTTTAAAAATGTTGTTTGGTTGTTAGAAACGGCTTATGTAGCTTATATCGCTTGCTGAATAGTCACTTTCGTAGATGATTGAATTGCGTCCACGAATTTCAAGATTACCAGAAATATTTACATTATCGAAAATATATACTCTATCTAGAATTTTCATATTTCCGGAAATGTGTGCTTTATCACTTATATAAGCATCTCCATAGACACGGGCATTGCCATAAACATGGCCCAAAACTCGAGCCTCACCATAAATTTGTGCATTGCCGTAAATTTGCGCATCATATTCAACATATGCTTCACCGCAAACTTTTGCATTTTCATAAACACGCGCCCTGCCTGTAATTTGTGCGCGTTCAAATACTTGTGCATTGCCGAAAATCTTAGCGTCACCACAAACCATAGCTTTATGCCAAACCCAACAATCGCCTTCATGCGATAGGTTGTCTTCTTTTTGTATATAGCCACCTAAGTAACCTTTTTTAATATTTCTAAAATCTCTTAATGCACGTATGCGATAAAGTTTTTTACTTTTATCGGTTCTTGCATCATAAAATTCTTTTATTTCATCAGTAAGTTCATATTTCTTTTCCATGATTACTATTTCTCACGTTCTACGATTACGGTGGAGCCACTAATTTTACAATTTCCAGCAATGTTTACACGACAGCAAATATATGCTTGATTGTAAATTTTAGCATTTCCGTAAACGTGTACACTTTCCCCTATAGCAGAATTCCCATAAATCCGCGCATAGTCAAAAACCTTGGCATTATCTCCAACAGAAGCACCACCAACTTCGGCATAATCATAAACTTGTGCATTGCCATAAACTTGTGCATTCCCATAAACCCGCGCATCATCATAAACTTTGGCATCACCGTAAACTTGTGCATTGCCAAAAATCCAACAGTCTCTCTTATGGCTTAAGTTGCTCTCTTTTTCTATAAAACCGCCTAGGTCACCTTTTTTGACATATCCAAAGTCTCTTAATGCTCTAATTCGGTGAAGAGTTCTTCCATCAAACACAATTTTTTCATCAGTAAATTCGTATTTTTTCATCTGGTTTGTTACCTAGTTGAGATTCTTTTATCGCCATCAATCCAGTCGTCCCAACATACACATGCTTCACCGTAAATTTTTGCATGACCGTAAACATGCGCATCACCGGAAACTTCTGCATTGCCGTAAACACGCGCCCTATCATAAATGTATGCCTTTTCGTAAACTTGTGCATTGCCATAAACTTCTGCATTATCAAAAACGTGCGGTTCACCGCAAATATATGCATCACCGTAAACTTCTGCATCACCGTAAATGCATGGTTCATCGCAAACTTCTGCTTTGCCATAAATACGAGAATTGTTGTAAACATGTGCATAACCGTAAACTTGTGCATTTTCGTAAACCTTAGCATCACCAAAAACCTTGGCATAACCATAGACTTTTGCAT
>NZ_JAQITD010000045.1 GCF_028618555.1 Bartonella sp. CM31XJBT
GCGAGCCGGTGCTGGTGGATCCTTTAAAGCTGGACTTGAATTTGGAAAATTATTGACTGAAACAGCATCCCTAATGACAGGAGTTGCTGGAGCAGCCAAGGGAGCCATAAAGCTTGGCGAAAAGGCTGTGATCAAGTTCATTGCTAGGAAAGATTTTGCCCAATTCGCTTCCAAGAAAAATCTTGCAGAACTTGCAGCTCAAGGAGATCCTGACAAACTAGCTGCTAGGAAAGAACTAACTAAACTCGCTGCTAAAGAAAAAAAGCTTTGGTTAAAAAAGAAACCCACTAAATTTACTGATAGCAAATTTGGACAGACAAACAAAGCCTATCAGAGAGACGATTTGTTTGATCCTGACAGAATTTCTGAGTGGAGAGAAAACAAAAAAACGGTGTGGGGCACCAATGTTGAAAGGATGGAAGCAGGAAAAGCACCTATAGGTTTTGATGGTAAGCCTGTTGAGTTGCATCACCTAAAGCAAACACATGAGGGGCCCATAGCAGAAATGAGCAAGGAATCTCATAATAAATATAATTCCGTGATTCATGCTCCTTCCAAAACACATCAATCACTTATAGAGAGAAAAAAGTTTAAAAAATGGAGAGAGGAATATTGGAAGGAACGCGCTAAAGGGTATAGAGAACAAAAAAACAGTAATTTAGGAGGAATAATTGATATGAAATGGAGTATCATAGGGATAGATTTTGACAGATGGGGACAAGAGCATCGGTAGTAATGCTCTACGGTTGATGAAAAGAGAAAAAAGAAGTTTGGAGAATAATTAATGAAAAACTATACCTTAGATGATGTTTTAGAATTAGTTGATAAATATAATGGTGATATTATCAATTTTGGTACTGAAGATGATGCAGTTGGTGATCTCGTGATTGAAAAGGCGGAGAAAGCTCTCGGTTTACAATTTACATCGTCTTACAAGAGTTTTTTAGAACATTGTAAAGGCGGGGACATTGGTGGTGAAGAAATCTATAGTCTTTATGATAATCCTATGGGTATTCCTGCTGGTGATATTGTTTTTCAGAACTTAAATGATAGAAAACGTGGTTTTGTGACAGCAGAACAGCTTATCGTGTGTGAAGCTGATTTTGATGAAACCTTTTATTTTGATTATACGCAGTTTCGGGATGGAGAATGTCCAATCTATGTTATGTTTCCATTGGATAATTGCGAATATTACGCCAGTAATTTTTATGAATTCCTTTGCAAAAGAATTAAAGTACACGCGGGAGAAGAGATACCTGAAGGTGATCAACCGATTGAAAAGATTGAGAACACTCCTACTCCGCAACCTATCCCTTTTTACAAGAGTTTTTGGAAAAAACTATGGAAGAGGTGAAATTGATAGAGGAAATATGGAGCGTTTATAACGCACGTTTTGAGGATCATCTATGAAAACCTATACCTTAGATGATGTTATACAATTAGTTGATAAATATGAAGGTGATATTGTTAATTTTGCTAGCAAAGATAAGGAGGTTGATGATCTCGTGATTGAAAAAGCTGAGGAAATTCTTGGTTTGCAATTCACATCTTCCTATAAAGTTTTTTTAAAGCATTATAAAGGCGGGGACATTGGTGGTTATGAAATCTATAGGCTTTATAAGGAGTGTGGAGAAGATATTCCTTTTGATGATATTGTTTTCCAAAATTTAAATGATAGGAAACGTGGTTTTGCAACACCAGAACAGCTTATCGTTTGTGATGCTGCTTTTGGTGAAACCTTTTATTTTGATTATACACAGTTTAGGGATGGAGAATGCCCACTTTATGTCATGCTTCCATCTGAAGATTGCGAATATTACGCAAGTAATTTTTATGAATTCCTTTGCAAAAGAATTAAAGTACACGCGGGAGTTGAGATACCTGATGGTGATCAACCGATTGAAAAGATTGAGAACACTCCCACTCCGCAACCTATCCCTTTTTACAAGAGTTTTTGGAAAAAACTATGGAAGAGGTGAAATTGATAGGGGAAATATGGAGCGTTTATAACGCACGTTTTGAGGTTCATCTATGAAAACCTATACCTTAGATGATGTTGCAGTATTAATTGATAAAGTGAATAAATATGATGATGAGATTATCAATTTGGGTAGTGAAGATGATGAAGAGAATGAAACAGATGATTTACAGATTGAAAAGGCGGAGAAAGCTCTCGGTTTACAGTTTACAACTTCTTATAAGGATTTTTTAAAAAATTATAAGGGAGGAGAAATTGGTTATGAGGAAATTTTTAGCATTTATAACGCAAGTTTTGAGGATCATCCTGCTGGTGATATTGTGCATAAAAACTTATATCATAGGAAACATGGTTTTGCGACATTAGAACAGCTTGTTGTCAGTAGAACTGATTTTGGTGAGACATTTTACTTTGATTATACGCAGTTTCGGGATGGTGAATGCCCACTCTACGTCAAGATTCCATCTGGAGCGTCACATTATTATGCAAGTAATTTTTATGAATTTCTCTGTAAAAGAATTAAAGAGCACGCAGGGGAAGATTTATGAAAACCTATACCTTAGCTGATATTGCAGTACTAGTTGATAAATATAGCGATAGTATCGATTTTGGCACTACAGATGAAGCAGTTGATGATGTACTAATTGAAAAAGCAGAGGGGATTCTTAAATTGCAATTCACATCCTCCTACAAAAGTTTTTTGAAGAATTATGGAAGAGCGGAGATCTGTGGTGAGGAAATATTAAGTGTTTATAATACAAATTTTGAAATTGCTCGTAGTGATGATATTGTTTATTATCATATAACGGATATAGAAAATGGTTTGGCAAAACCACAGCAGCTTGTTGTGAGTAGAACTGATTTTGGTGAGACATTTTATTTTGATTATTCTCAATTCCAGAATGGTGAGTGCCCGCTCTATCTTAGATTTCCACCTAGCGATCCCCAGTATTACGCAAGTAATTTTTATGAATTTCTCTGTAAAAGAATTATGGAACATGCTGGGGGGTAATGACGATGCAAACCAAAGACGCAACAGAGATTTTAAAAAAAGTTGGTTGGGAGCCCCATCGCGATGAAATGGGTGATATGTTTGCTTATTATCACCTCCCCGATCGCATAGTGCGTATTCATTATGGTGTCATAGATTATGGACGGGATAGCGGAAGATTGTGGGTTTCTGTCAGTCTTACTACTGCTGCTTATTGTCTTGGCTGTGAATATGCTAACGGTAAAGAATCTCAACCTCAATATGAGGCTATGCTGATTTCTTCAGAAGAGAATTTTGGAGTTACAGCACTGGAGTTTTTTGAAAGCCATGTCAAGGTAGCTTTAGACAAAGTGTTAGCTTGGGCGCAAGCACAAGATATTGAGCAAAAATTACGTGAAGAATCTGCTAATCATTCTCTCGTTGCAAAGGCTCTACTCGGCGATACCGAAACTTTAAGGAATTACAAACCTACACCTCAATTATATACACCAGAGTTTTCTGATTATGAAAAGATAACGCAGGTTAAGCGCGTTATCTTTTTTGCTGAAGCTTATAAAAATAATGAATTGGATGACATTTTAGCACGCAAAAAACCGAAACAGCGTTTGATGAGTCTCACAGCAGCAACGCACATTCTTAAAACCCAAGGATGGTTTGCCACAGAGCCTGGGAAAATGTGGTTAGTTTTGCCGGATCGTTTTATTCAATTTGATTTTGGTTTTATCCGTCTTCATTATGATTATAATGTTCATCTTGAAGCAGGGATCTCCAACGAAGATATTTCTGTAGCTTGCCATTATATTCACGATAGTAGAAAATGTAGGCAGATATCAGCTACAAATATTTATCAGTCTTTTAATACGATTGAGGGAGGGGTTTTTAGTGGTGTTGATAAAGGAATTGATATTTGTGTAGAGATATTGAATGAGCAAGAGTTGACAAAAATCTCTGAGCGGGTGATACAGTGGGCACGTGCCCAAGATTTACAAGCATCAATAGAAAGCAAAACGCTTATCCAAAAATATAGCTATTATCCAGCTGTGATTTGGCATTTGGCTTGTTTAGCATTGACAGGTCAAATTGATGTCCTGAAATCCTATCAAAATGCCGTAAAAGCAGGTACGATTTCTGAATATTTAGATGACGATGATGTGGAAAAATATGTTAATCACGCTGTTCAATTTGCTGAAGGACATCTGACCGTTTTAAAGGAGCGAGAGGCGGCAGATGCACGTATTGGTGTACAATCTTTGGCTCTTCTTAATACAGTTTCTGAAACATTAAAAATGATGAACTGGACAGTCTATCGCGACAAAAATTATAATCGTAATGCCTATTTTATAAGCAAAGACCGTATCATTAATATAATGTACAGCCTTGATACAAAAGGAAAAACACCGATCCTTATATTCAAGGCTTCACTTTCAACACTTGCCTTTTCCACTGCTCATAGGGATGTTTTTCCCGAGAATCCTCAATATATAGCTCTCAAAGAGGCAGAAGAAGTTTATACAGTTTCTAGTGTTGAAGTTGAAGAAGGCAAACTAAAGCAAATCTGTGTGGATATTTTTAAATGGGCTGATAACCAAAACACCAACCAAATCATCTATGATTATGCGGCGTTGCTAACAAACAGTGAATTTTGCCTTGCAGAATTTCACCTTATTGCACTTATTTTGACTGGCAATGTCAAAAAACTTAAGTTTTATAAGGAGAGTTTTCAAAGAAAAAACCGTCTAGGCTTTGTAGATACTATCACAAAATATGATATTGACAACGCGCTTAATCTTGCCCAGCGTTATTGAACAGGTTTTCCTAAAAACGTTCCAATTTTGAGTTTGGATCCGCAAACAGTATCTGTTGCCTCCAAAACAACTTTTGTTGAAGTGGCAGGGGAAGTGGATGAAGCAGATGATAATGATGACTGTCTCACCATGGAAAGTGCTGATCCTTTAAGCCTTTCAAAAGATAGCTTGTAACTTATAAGAAATGCTATCAAAACTATTATGGTACTTAGTTTTGAGGATTTTGATGGTTCCTTTTACTCCCCCCATTATATATTTTTTTCAATCAAAAATAAAATAATACATATAAGAAGCACCCCCAAAGTCCCCCAAAACTAATGATGGGGAGTGCTTTGAAGGTTCACTGTTATATTGTTTAATGTTTTATAAGATTTCCAAATTGCCTCAGTATGATGTCTTATGATTTTTCACTAAGGGATGATTCATAACGTATGATAGGTCGAACGCCTTGGGAGCTATTGTCTCCAGAGATTTCACGAAAAACCGTCATCGTTTATTCCACGCTGTATTGCTTGAATGATGGGAATAATTCGTGAGGATTGAATGCCTCCAATCATAGATAAAGTGACATGAGGGATAAAAATGGTTCCACGCTCGGTACGGTCATAGGTAAATTGATCATCTTCATTAAAAGCCGTTAGATAAAAAGTACGGTCTGTTTGATATTCCTTTCTTTCCAGATTGGCTAAAAAACCAGACAATTCATCACGCACCATTAAGAGACCATGGGGGTTTCTTTTAAGAGTTCCCCAAGCTTTTCGACTGTCACATCATTGACAATAAAACGTCGTTTACCAAGAGTATCATCATTATTTTTACGAGTAGAAACTAAGCGGTGTGCAAAGTAATTATGCAATCATATTTGCAATATTAGAAAAATAATAATTTATCATTATTTACTGATACGGAGCGCAGTATTGTAGAAAATAATTTGCTTCAATTACCAAATAAATAAAAATACAGTTGATTAAGGAAATTTTTGCTTTGTATGAAGCACACGTAAAATACGCACAACGCCATTTGAAATATCATAAATCATGATATAATTTGAATGTACAATAAGTTCACGTGTATTTACAATTCGTCCTAAACGACCAAGAGTAGGAAATTTAACAAGTTTTTCTACTTTTTCAGATAAAAGTTGATCAAACTTTAAGGCAGCAGAAGGATTATCTTGTGATATGTATTCACGTATCTTTTTGCGGTCAACGTGTGCTACTTGTGTCCAAATTAGCTCCATAAAGTTGATCTATCGAGTTTACTTTGTGTTTTTAAGCGCCATTCCTTTGCTTCTGCTTCGATTTCTTCAGAAGATATTATATCACCTGCATTAGCAGAGTTTATCCCTAATTGAACTTGTTCCCGAAACCATAAATCGTATGCACTTTTTTCTTTTTGTTCTTTTACGATATCGCGCATATAATCCCGCAATAATTGTGCACCAGATCTATCACACGCCTTTGCTGCTTTGGAAAATTCATTTTTTAATACATCATCGACGCGAAAGGTAAATGTTGTTTCAGCCATTTTACAACCACTTAATGTGTTACAAAGTAGTTCTAATGTAATGTATTTTTACTATTTCTTCAATAGCTACTGTTAAAATAGATATTTTATATCTATTTTGCATTTTCATAGGGTTGAAAGGGACGCCCATAAATCAACGGGCTCTGATAACAACCCAGACAGCAGAGCCAGACCGGTTTCAATGCTCTCACAAATGACCAGATGTTTGGGATTGCCTTGACTTAAATGCACAGCACCACCTGTTACAGATCCCAACATGGCTTTTGCTGGTTTTGGTCTGTTTTGCAGCCATTGGCTTGTAAAAAGGTTCTATGAATGGCGAAAGAGCCAGCGCCCTTAACAAAAGCAACCAACGCGGGCAGTGTAACCCCAGAGGGGTGCGAACATTTGTCGTAAA
>NZ_JAQITD010000046.1 GCF_028618555.1 Bartonella sp. CM31XJBT
AGTTTTAATGTAATAAAAATTAAATATTAATCACAATAATTATCATATATTATAAAATATCAATATATATATTGAAACAAAACTTATTATATTTGTTTTCTGCTTTGTTTATAGAATTTATCTGAAAATAATCATAATATATTTACGTGAATATTTTAATTTACAGATAGTGAGTTAGATATCTGATGCGATTCCTCTGTGAGGGAGGGGGAAAGATGCCTAAAAGAGGATATTTAATAAATCTAGAAACCAAGCACTATTATCATGAGAATTTTTAAAAGACTCTATAATAATTTATAAGAATGGCCTAAAGTTGAAATTATAGCTTATCGATTTGGGGGATCTGCATTTAGGTAGCAAAAATAAAGCAACAATAATTGGGGGAGAAGTTTTATCTTTGTATCAAGATAATGATGAGATATTGTTCACTTGTTTGAAATGCATTATTCAGCAAATTTTAGAATTATTTATAGGGTATAGTATATCGTTGTTAAAGTTTTCACTGTAAAATTTCAACGGCTGAAAAGAGGAGACAAAGTTTATTATCTGGTAGATCTGATAGAAATAGGTGAATACGTCTATGATCTTGAGGTTTTCAAAGATTTTCCATTAAAGAATCTTACTTAAAACTCCATAAAATGCTTTATATATAAAAATATTTCTAAAACTTTATTGGGGACTATTGGGCATGCGTATAACAATGTTTTGAATTTTTGTTTGTGTGTATTACAGATATTTACAGTTAAAACTCCTATCCAGAAGTGATGATATGAGGGATTCTTATCAACAAAAGGTTCTTGCATTGGGAATTGATTCGAGAATACGACGTTTAATAATTTTAGCTCTTGCCGTGGGCAGTTTTGCTATTGGTACTGCAGAGTTTGTTGCAATGGGGCTACTGCCAGAGATGGCACGAAGTTCCTATGTTGATATTCCTACCGCTGGTCAATATATTTCTGCTTATGCATTAGGAGTTGTGATTGGAGCACCTCTTTTAGCTGTGGCAACAGCTCAGGTATCACGCAAAACTGTTTTGATAGGCTTGATGCTTTTTTATGCCTTAGCAAATATTGCTAGTGCCTTTGTTTCTGATTTTAGCATATTAGTAGTATTACGCTTTCTCAGTGGACTTCCCCATGGAATCTATTTTGGACTTGCGGCTATGGTTGCCTCTTCAATGGTAGAAATGAAAGAACGTTCTAAAGCTGTTGGATATGTTATGCTTGGCTTAACAATTGCAACCGTTTTGGGAGCACCCAGTGCTACTTGGATTGGTCAACTTATTGGTTGGCAGATTGCTTTTGTCCTTGTGGGGATGATCGCTTTATTATGTTGTTTGCTTATTTGGAATTTTTTTCCTTGTGATTCAAGTTTTCCAAAAACGAATCTTTTGCAAGAAATGGGTGCATTAAAGCAAAAGCAGGTGTGGCTTCTTTTGTTGATGGTGTCGGTGGGAGCGTCAGGATTATTTTCTGTTTTCACTTATATCAAGCCAACATTAATGCATATTTCTGGTGTTTCACTTGAGTTGGTACCATTTATTATGCCGTTAGTTGGATTGGGAATGGTGATAGGAAATCTCTTGGGGCCTAAATTAGCTGTTAAAATTGGTATTTCGCCGATGATATTTTTTTCTATGCTTTGGAGCGTATTTGTTTTTTTTATTTTTTTCTTTTTATCCTATGCTCCGTTAACAGCGGCAATAGGATGCTTTTTTGTTGGAACTTCTTTTGCTGCTATGCCTTCTATACAAACAAAAATTATGGATGTTGCCCTACAGGGACAGGTTTTGGCAGGAGCATTAATGCAGTCTGCTTTTAATATTGCCAACGCTCTTGGTGCAGAATCTGGAGCATTAGTTTTAAAATTGGGTTATAGTTATGAATATACAGCTGTTTTAGGAAGTGTTCTAACTTTGTGTGGATTAATGGTTTTTTGCGTCTCATGGTATATGGAGAAGCATGCTTAATGTTTTTTATTTTTAAAATGAAGAAGGTATTTTTATGTTTATTTAATTATTGGAATGTCCTGTTGGATTTTTTAACATGCAGTAAGAAATGCGCAGCGCTAATGGGATAGCAAAACAAAATAAAAAACCAATGAGCACTACAAGAAGAGTTTTTGCTGCTAAGATCATTCCTATTGTTCCTCCAGGATTAAAGAGTCCGGCAAAATTGGTGATAACTCCGGCTAGAGTTGCACTCAATGCAGCTGAAAATAGTTGTACGGAGGTAAGGGATTCACTGGCACGGAGAGCATCTTCATCATTTGTACATTGTAAAATTCGTGTGAGCAAATGTGGCCATGCTATGCCTGCACTGATTCCAATAGAAAATAGTGCTAAGCAAATAATAAAAATATATTCAAGCGTGGAAACTTCTGTTGGTATGAGCCATAAAAGAATCGCTATGCCTAACAGTTTTAATAGGGGCGAGTATATAATGATGTTGCGAATTTTTTTTGTGGAGACAGCAGCACTTGAGAGGGCTCCACACGTCCACCCTAGGCTCATAAGTGTTGCTATATAACCGGCTATAAGTGGAGCTTGTCCATGAAGTTCTTGAAGAAAAAGTGGTAAATAAAGTTCTATACTGTACACGACTGTTGTCATAACGAGTATTAATGCGTAAACAGGAAAAATTTCAGAAGAGAAAGAAAAGGATTTGCGCGGCAACATAGGATGAAAGCTATATGATTCGATTTTTGCTAAAACAAAGAGAAGACTAAGTCCGATAACTAATCCGCAAATTTTTGCCATTGTTGTGTCCATAGCTCCTCCAACAGAGATGATAAAAATCAATAAGGTGAGTGTGAGAAGCTGGAGAAGAGGGAGGGGGGATGTTGGAACATAGTTTTCATTCTTTTTGGGTAAAATTTTAAAGGCTATGAGTGAGAAGAATATAGCTAATGCGCCAATGATCCAAAAGGATGCTCTCCATAGGCCATAATATACAGAAATTCCTCCGATTGCTGGTCCTAACAAGGTTGATATTCCCCACATTCCAGAGATAACACTTAATGCGTGTGACCATAAAGATGGGCTGAAAACAATACGTACCATGGAATAGGATAGAGATAACAAAGAACCACTTCCCAATCCTTGAATAAAGCGTCCTATTAAAAATAATGGCATAGATGAAGAAATGCTGCACAGGAAAGTGCCTAGGGTAAAGATAAGACCAGAGATAACATAAGCGTTGCGAGGACCTAATTTCCCTAATATTTTTGTTGCAAGTGAAGTACCAAGGAGTGAAGCTGTAATAAAGACAGTCGCCACCCAAGAATAATATTCATTGCCAATATGATTTATAAGGGAAGGTAAAATAGTAATAACAATATAAACATTGGTAGCGTGTAATATAACACCACCTGTAAACGTTAAAAAGCAAAGACCATTTTTACCCAATAAAAGCTCAGACCAGCTCTGTTGTTTCACTGTTTTTTGCTATTTAATAAAAATTTATCCTCTTTTTACTTATAAGGTACTTCTTTGAATTTGCCAAGAGAAATTCAAAGCTCTGTTTAGAGCTTTGAATTTTAATTTAATTAATAACTTAATTGCCCATTGCTTTTTTGAGATTCTCATCAATTTTATCGAGGAAACCTGTTGTAGAAAGCCATTTTTGTTTAGGCCCAATCAAAAGTGCGAGATCTTTAGTCATAAAACCTTCTTCGACGGTTTTAATACAAACTTCTTCCAATGTCGTGGAAAAGTTTTTTAATTTCTCATTGTTATCTAGTTTAGCACGGTGCGCCAGTCCACGTGTCCATGCGAAAATAGATGCAATAGAATTTGTTGATGTTTCTTCGCCTCTTTGATGCTGACGGTAATGGCGTGTTACGGTGCCGTGTGCAGCCTCTGCTTCAACAATTTTACCATCAGGTGTCATGAGAACAGAAGTCATGAGACCAAGAGAACCAAAGCCTTGGGCAACAATATCAGATTGGACATCACCATCATAGTTTTTACATGCCCATACGTATCCACCTGACCACTTTAATGCAGAAGCAACCATATCATCAATAAGACGGTGTTCGTAATATAATTTACGGTTTTCAAATTCAGTTTTAAATTCCATATCGAATATTTCTTGAAAGATATCTTTAAAACGACCATCGTAAGCTTTTAGAATGGTATTTTTTGTTGAAAGATAAACTGGAACATTCCGTTGTAGTCCATAATTAAAGGATGCGCGGGCAAAATCACGAATTGACTCATCAAGGTTATACATAGCCATGGCAACCCCTGCGCTTGGAGCATCAAAAACATCATGTTCAATAACTTGATTGTCATCACCTACAAATTTAATACTTAATTTCCCTTTTCCTGGAAATTTAAAATCTGTTGCCTTGTATTGATCGCCAAAAGCGTGACGTCCTATAATAATTGGCTTTGTCCAGTTAGGAATAAGGCGAGGGACATTTTTACAGATAATGGGTTCGCGAAAAATGACTCCTCCTAAAATATTGCGGATTGTACCATTAGGTGATTTCCACATTTTTTTTAGTTTAAATTCTTTAACGCGTGCCTCATCAGGTGTGATGGTTGCGCATTTTATACCAACCCCATATTCTTTTATAGCATTGGCAGAATCGATTGTTACTTGATCATTGGTTGCATCACGATTTTCGACGGAAAGATCATAATACTTTAGATCAATGTCAAGGTAGGGATGGATTAATTTATCTTTGATATATTTCCAGATGATGCGGGTCATCTCATCCCCATCAAGTTCAACAACGGGGTTTTCTACTTTGATCTTTACCATTAGAAATCCTTTTTCTTTTAAGCGATACTACTTATATAACACTTTCAACTTTATAATGAAAAGTAAAAACAAGGGAAAAAAGCATTCAAATATGAGCTTTTAGAATATATTATCAATAGAGTGTAAAATTTTGTTGGAGGGTTTAATCCTTGAAAAGAAGTGATGTGTTTATAAATCTATAAGTATTCTATGATTGATGAAGAATCTGTTTAATAGATAAGGTAGTTAGATCACCGAGGGACGGGATTGTGCGTTTTTATTATCAGAGATTCCATTTAATAAATTGATCGTATTCTGAATTATAGTTTCTTGATTTGTTGTGTGAGGTGAATAAGCATCTATTTTTTATATTGCTATTTCAACTCTAAGATTACGGTTTGTTTATTTATAAAAAGTTTAATGTGATAACAAAGGCACTGTAATTAGAAATGCTTCATATAAAATGCGTTTGGGATAAACTTCAGTTTTGAAGGTTGGAAAAAACGTATAAATGATGTGGCTGGTTTAATTTAAAAATTAACAGCATACGCAAGAATATGACTTATAAAACTACCGTATCGCGAGCTAGAATACTCTAATTCTTATATTTTATAGATTCTTATTGTTATAACTGTGCGCAGTAAAGCATTATCCTCGAAATGCAACAAAGAAATTAATCACCTAATGATTCTTGTATCCTTTTTACAAAGAGATTCCTTTTAATTTACGAAGAAATTCCTTTTAAAATCTTGTTCTCTCGTTTTTATTTATGCATCCCTCATTTTTAAAAACACAAATAAAATGAATATATTACACATAGTAAGAAGAAACATGGTACGCCCAAGGGGCGGGTATAGAGTAAATAAAATCAAAGAATTATATAGAATATAAGGGAATTAATGAATTTTGATTCTATTACGTTTTTTTGTCTCTGCCCCTAACTTTTTTGGAGCTTTTTTATAGCTTCAAGAGCTAGTCTTTTACGATCTGCACTCTTTGTATAAAGGGATGCCATCTGATCTTCTGTCCAGCCAAAAATTGCTTTCAATTGTGATACTGTTGCTCCAGAATTAGCTGCACGTGTTGCGGCTAATTTTCTTAATCCATGCGCCGATTTTTTAATTCCAGCCGCATTACAAGCGTCTCTAAATCCATTCCCAAAGCTTTCTTTGGTGAATTTTTGATTCACTTTACTACAGATAAATGTTTCTTCTCCAATAGGACCAGTTTCAAGCGTTTTAGCTAATTCCGGTAAAATGGGAAGAAAAACATCTGTTTGGAATTTACTTTTCTCTGTTTTGAGATGAATAATATTGTCTTTGACATCTTTCCAGCCAATGCGTACCGCATCACCACGACGCAAGCCCGTATATAAAAGAACATCAATCCAGACACGTTCATGGGTACCATGATGCCATCTTTGATAATATTTTTCGACATCTTCTTCTGTCCAAACAGGAAATCCCTCTTTGTTTTTGAGGGGGGGTCTTTTTATTCCTAAAGCTGGATTATTTTCCAAAAGACCTTGATCAATCGCCCAATTAAAAAGTCCATTAAGGGCTTTCAGAAAATTTCTAGCCATTGCTGGTGTTTCTTTACGCCGTTCAACACCGGCTATGATATGTTTCTTTTCAATTGCTTGGTATGGAATGTTTCCTATGGTATCACATACCTTCATAAGGATGAGTTCTTTTTGTTTTTGGGTGACTTTAGAAAGGCTATGCCAATTGGAGCTGTTAAAGTATTGTTTAAGTAGCCATGCAAATGACCCTTCAACAAGTTTACCGGTTTTTGATTTAGGAAGTATGAGTCCTTGTAACTCGGCAAGTGCGCTTTTGTAGTTATCAACAAACTCTTGCGTTCCATAGGTGCCGCGTATTCTAATACGTGGTCCAT
>NZ_JAQITD010000047.1 GCF_028618555.1 Bartonella sp. CM31XJBT
ACAATAAGCGCCGTGAAATGGGACTTGGTCCTGTTACAAAACTCTCTTTAAAAGAAGCGCGTGAGCTTGCAAGATATTATAGTGATATTCTTAAAGAAGGCAATGATCCTATTGTCTTTCGAGAACAGACTATTTTAAAACAGCAAAGCAATATTTTTCAAGAAATTGCAAAAGCGGCTTTTGAAAGCAAAAAAGCAGAGTTGAAAAATGAAGGTAAAAACGGCCGCTGGTTTTCTCCACTAGAGTTGCACGTTATTCCACACATAGGTAATTTACCTATAGAAAAATTAACAGCCAATATCATTCGCAATGTTCTCGCACCCCTTTGGCATGAAAAAGCAGACACAGCGCGAAAAGCACTTAACCGTATCAATATTTGCTTGAAATATGCTGCGGCTTTTGGTTTAGATGTTGATCTACAGGCTTGTATGAAGGCACGCGCGCTTTTAGGAAAACCACGTGCGACATCAACAAATATTCCTGCTATGCCATGGCAAGAGGTTCCGGCATTTTATCAAAGCTTGGATGATAAGATCCTTTCAAATTTAGCACTGAAGCTCTTGATTTTGACTGGAGTACGGTCATATCCATTGCGCTATTTGCGTCTTGAACAAATTGATAAAAAGATATGGACTATACCAAAAGAAAATATGAAGGGTATTGTAGGGAAAGTTTCAGACTTTCGCGTGCCACTAAGTGATGAAGCTTTGAGAGTTATTGAAAAAACTCTCCCCTTTGAAAAGAATGGTTTTCTCTTTTCTGGTCTTAGAGGCAACCCCATTTCTGATGCCACCATGGCAAAATATATGACAATTTGTGGTTTGACTTATCGTCCCCATGGTTTTCGTTCAAGCTTACGGGATTGGATAGCAGAAACAACGTCAACACCATTTGAGATTGCCGAAACTGTTCTTGCCCATTCAGTTGGGAGTTCAGTGACAAAGGCTTATATGCGAACAGACTTTTTAGAGCAACGGCGTGTTCTCTTGGAACAGTGGGCTGCATTTATATCAGGAGAGGCTTGATAATATGTCTATTGTCGAGTCAGGTATCTAAGAAACACTTAAACGATTAGCGGATAGATTACGATATAATCTCTTTTTCCCCGCTTTAAAAGCGGGGAGGGGATAAATCATTTTATTGGCAAATTCATCTTATCGAAAAATAACCGATGTCTTTTCTTGGCATTATCTACAAGCTTGTCAAATGAAATCACTTCTATATAAGCTTTATAATTTTCGTTATATCCAAAATACCCCATGTTATCACCTGTTATTCTTAAATTCGAGTTTTTGCAACATTTCCTTATACTATCAGTTAAATCACAGATAATATAACAATAACCAGGTATATCAAGAGAGTCTTTTATAGGACGACCATCGAATGTTTTTACTTTACCTATTCTAATTTTATCTAGATAATCAAACACTTGTTTAATAGGATCTGTTTTATCTCCTGATTGTGCATCATCTCTCATTGGGCGTTTAATTTCTATTATAAAAAGAGATGCCAATTGCATAGGCTGTTCGTCTGATATTAAAATAGGAATGTCGTATATAGGGTTGTCATATACATTTAAGGCACATATATCAGGTCTTTTATCTTCTGTAGAACCTGTAATAGGCATTTCTTTCAATGAGATGTCAGAAGCTAAATAATCATGAAAAACTAACTTTTCATCTATTAACCATAAATTACAATTATCCATAGAAATGTCATTGGAATCACACTTCATTGGCATTATGAGTTTGTGAATAACATTTTCTTTAGCGTAGCCTTTATCGCTTTTCTTTAAAGCCTTTTCTAGAAGATCTAAGATAACTTTTCTGTGGCATAAGTAACCTATTAGATCAGAGCGATTAAGATCATTTACAGTTTCTACATATGCGCTAACTTTATTTAAGTATTCTTCATAATTTGCGTTTTGTTCAGCTTGCAAAATATCATGACCTTCTTTTAAAGCCTTTTCTTCTAATTTAGTAAGATGTTTATGAAGGAGAAGCTCTAAGCTTTGGTCAGAGCTTGAGGGAGAAGCTATGTAGTCATTTTCAGTTAAATGTTTTAGAACTGTACGGTAACGTGGTGCTTTTTCAGCTACGAATTTTTCAATTATTTTCTTACTGTTTTGAATGTTTTGCTTTAATTCTTTATCTAAGTATTTTTGAATACTAGGGACTACAGCTTTCCGTATTTTATCAAATGATATCTCTATCTTCTCTAGTAACCCTTCAGTATTTTCTTGAATATCAAAGCCTATTCTTTCAGCACGTACTCTTTCATCCAAAAAAGGAGAGCTTACGTAGCAAGAGTAGATAAATTCACCTATATCATCTTGCAGTTTTGCATGAATACCAGGAATGTTATGAGATAATCCTTCTTTTGTGATAACTCTGTTGGCTGCACAAAAATATAAAGCCTGGTTTTCTAAAGGTAAGGACCTAAATTTAATATGCATAATAGAAAAGTTATACTTTTCTATTATTATTTTTTCATTAAAAATGGCTCCATGCATGCATTGTTCATATAGATCATTCAATAATATCTTTTCTGAATCATCTTCAATAGTTATAGAGGGACAACTACCGGTTCTTGCAAAATACCAGAGACAATGTTCTAAGAGTGCTTTTGCGATAGATTGTAATTTTTTAGGAATATGATTTTTATATTTTTGTTGTAAACCTGTTAACTCAACAACAGTTTCTCTCTTTATACAATTATCTTGAAATTCGTGTAATGCTTTTATACCTTGAACAGCGTCGAATAAGAATTCACGCCCTTTTAATCCTCTATCTGTTTCATAAATACTCCGGATTTTTATATTATCAAAAGCTTTAAGCCATAAAAGTCGTCCTATACCATGGCAACCTTTTTTTATTTTATGATCTGAGTCTAAAGTTTCAAATGATTGAAAATTATTATCATTAAAGCCTGTACCATTATCGATTACTTTAAAACCTATAATTTGTGTTTTGTTTCGTTTTTCAGTATCTTTTTCAAGTGGTAGTGAAGCTTGCTTCGATCTTATGACTGAAACTATAATGTAGCGTGAGGAAAAATCATTTCCTATTTCTTCAATGGAATGAATAGAATTTACAACTGCTTCAAAAAGAGGCAGTAGAGCATGATTTTCTGGTAAAGATGTATTTCTTACGCGGCCACTTAAATTTGTTTTCATTATCCACTCTAATCTATAAAAGACAATCAATTGTGTCGTTTTACAAAGATTTGACTTCCTCTTCATCCTTAAAGGATTAAAATTTCGAAGCTGTTCATATCAAATACAGTTTATTAGAAGCTTTAAATTCATGAAACAATTAATTCAAAGATTAATTCTTTGAAATCCACTGTTTTAAATGGAAGAAGACATTGTCTATCGTCTCCATGAGACGAGCAAAATTAAGAATTCATTTTCTAAAGATTTTCGCACATCTCAGAATGTATTTAGAGTCGGATATTTGGTTTTTGTGTAAAAATATTTCCTACAGCATCTATAAGGCGTGAAAAATCAAGCGCTAATAAGAGTATAATGAGTACAATCCATTTCGTATAACGTGACATCACTTTTATACTTTTGTAGGTCATAATAATTTCTTGAAGTATTTCTTTTTCTCCTTCTGTAAGTTCTATATCGTCTTTTGTTTTTTTCCTAGCCATGTTTCCATCCACACACACGTTCGCCCTGCTTGTTATGCTTTAAGATCTCTCTTGCTAAATTGGAACTGATGACGTTGATATCTTGCCTCTCTAAATAAATTGGCAACCAACCAACACAAGAAGAAGCATATTTATTTGTCGTGCAACCAGTCAGAGAGAGCAGCACGCACATCAGCATCACTTTTTTGATTAATTTCATTTTCTACCTCAAGCCGTGTTGTTGCTGCCTCTAAGGTTTTTTCTGTTTGCTTTTGCTGTTCTGCCTTTTTTCCAAGGGTGAAAGCTTTTGCCAAAGCCATAAAAAAAGCGGCTAGAGCCGCGCCTATTACCATCAGATTTCTTTTCATCCATAAGATCATAAACGGTGTTCCTGAAAGCGTTTAGCAACAAAGAAAATGCCAGCACATGCAGCTAAAATCATAATGGTGGCCAATGCCCATTGGATTGGTCCATTTCCTGCTAATAAGCCTCCAAGCCCAGAAAAAGAACCAATAATCGGTGCAAGGGCTTCTGCTTTGAAAACCCCCGTTGGTGCTTGCGTTTCTACTGTTTGATAATTGGAGGAAACAAAAGCCCCTTTCGCCCATAAGCCTGTTTCTGCTGCACGCCGGTGTGCTAGACCTTCAAGACGCTTACCGCCTGCTTTGGTCCATTTCTGTAGCTCGGCAGGGACAGCTTCATATTCACCTTGATTGAGCTTTTTTAACAGTGTCGAGTTACAAAAGGCTCCTGTTCCTACATTATAGCAAAACGACACTAACGCCGCGAATTGTTCATCCGTTAATGAAACTGTAACAGCGCGTTCAACGACATTTTCAAATTGTCTTAAGTCTTGACAAAGAAGTTCTTCTGCTTGCTTTTCCGTGATGGTCATGCCTTCGTAAATAAAAGGCTTTCCAGCATTGTTTGTATGTCCATAACCTATTGTCCACACACCAATGGTATCTTTGTAGGCGTTTAAACGCAAGCCTT
The DNA here is from genome assembly GCF_028618555.1 of Bartonella sp. CM31XJBT. Lineage (GTDB taxonomy): Bacteria > Pseudomonadota > Alphaproteobacteria > Rhizobiales > Rhizobiaceae > Bartonella. The sequence continues at coordinate 4,627 of NZ_JAQITD010000047.1, forward strand.
CCCATTGTTTGATAAGTGCTAGCCCTTCTGATGATATTTTTCGCATATGCTTCTCCATAAAAAAGCCCCACACAAGGCGGGGATGAGTGAATATTTAAAATTGCAATTATTGCCTTTTATTAAAAATCTCGTTTCATGTAACTTTTTTCTGTGTTATACGTTACATGAAACATAATGGAGATTTTGTTATGGCTACAATGCACGTCAATGAACGCGTTCAAAAACATCGCAACGCACAAAGAAAAGCAGGTTTGCGTTTAATGCAAATTTGGGTACCAGATATTCGCCAACCGAACTTTGCAGAAGAGTGCCGACGCCAATGTCGCTTAGTCGCAAAAATGGATAAAACAGATACATCTATGCAGTTGTTGATGGATCAATCTTTAATGGATGTTGATGGCTGGACAGAATAATGCGTGGATCTCTCGTCACAATAGCTATGCAAGGCGATTTTGGTAAACCAAGACCTGCGTTAATCATTCAAGCTAATCAATTCAGTGAGCATACAAGTGTAACGGTTTTACCCATTACTAGCACACTTGTTGATGCGCCATTACTCCGCATTACGATTCAGCCAACCGCTAAAAATGGTTTGCAAAAACCTTCGCAAGTCATGATTGATAAGATTATGACGGTAAGATGTGAAAAAGTTAGTCCAGCTTTCGGCTCCATTCATGCAGATAAAATGGTAGAAATTGAACGCTGTTTAGCTGTATTTTTAGGAATAGTAAAATAAAAATAGTATTTCTTTTTATCATCATAAAATAGCTTTGTTTATCTATCCTCTTCATCCATATGGATGACGCCTTCGCCTTTGTCGCATGCGTCTGGTGGGGCGTTTGGATCAAGGGTATCATCCTTGTCTGGTGTGGTGTTTGCAACGTTTCCAGCTGTGTCTTCTTGGGTTTCATCAAAAAGCTCGCAATCTATTTTTGTGGTATAACCACCTGTTTTATCAAGTTTGTGTTTAACGCTTTTGATGCGCCATTCTGCTGGAATATAGGGGCGGAAAGGGGGCTCTTGAACAAGCTTTGCTTCTGCTTGCACAAACGGATCACCACCGATATCACATGAGAAAGAAGATTTCCCACGAGATGATTTATTGCGATAAGCAGCAATGGCTGCAACAGCCTCTGATTGGTTATGGTAGGTGTATTTGAGTTCATGAAACGGCGGATTACCAACTTTGACTTCTTTTTTTTCACCACTGCGGATATCATGATAGGTTGCGAGAACACCGCCTTTTTTCTCTTTGTCTTCTTCTTGCTTTTCCGATTCTTTTTCTGCTTTTTCTGATTCAGATGATGATGCTCTGTCACTGTTATCCATATGGATAAAGTTTTCATCATCATCAATCTCTTCTGGTTCTCGTGCATCAGCCGCGGCTTTTTGGTCATCTCCCACATCTGTTTCTAAGCCATTGGCTGCACCTGCTTCATCACGCGCACTGTATTTAAAATCCCAAGAGGTGCAATGTTTTTCATGGATAACAACTATGGGGAGTGTTTCACCGGTGATGGCTTTGCCTTCACCCCGTTTGGCGAGCACCAGTTTGCCATCAACGGGCTTTGCTACCGCATCATATTCTTCTGCAAGGCGTGCAGCAAAAGCCATATCACTTTCTG
>NZ_JAQITD010000048.1 GCF_028618555.1 Bartonella sp. CM31XJBT
TGCCAAAGCACGTGCCAAAGGAGCAGTAAAAGCGCGTTCCCACCACGATAGTGTGCACGTGAAAGATCTGCTTTTTTCAGAAGAAGCGGTTGAGCTGAAGGCTTTGAAACATGTTGAATTGGCTGAGCAAGCTCGCGTTGCGGCAAGCGGTGCTGTTGATGTGCACGCCGATGTGATCAAGCTCCAGTCCCATGCTCTTCTAGCAAGCGGTATTGGGAGTGATGGTCAACAGTCAGAGACGGGTTCTTTGTACTTACAGGCAGCAAAGCTTGAGGCGGGGGATGGGCGGATAGCCGCTGGTGATCTTTTAGAGATCCAAGCAGCAACAATTGATCTAAGCCGCATGCAAGACAATGATCAAACAGGGGTTTCTTCCCTTGGCGATCTGACCATTAAAACCAATCAAATCACCGCTTTAAACAACCATATTGGTGCCAAGGGGAATATTGTCTTGAGCGCCGATGATGCGCTCACTGTAGGCGCTGGACATTATAGCGCCGGCGGCTCTCTTTTGGTGCAAGCGGCAGAGCTTACATCACGTGCGCGCTTAGTGGCAGAGCAAAAAATTGACCTTTATGCGCGTAGCGGTGATCTTGTCCAAGAAGGCACTGTCTGGTCTAATGGGGAGATAACGCTGGATGCCCATGGTGCCCTCAATCATACGGGTGATATTATCAGTATGCAGCAGGTTGTATTGACAGCGGGTGGCATGCTCACAACCGGTCAAGAGAGCACGATTTTAAGTTATGATGTGGTTTTAAGTGCTGATGCTTTAACCCAAGCAGGGACTGTGGAAGCTCAAGAAGGAGCATTAACCCTTCAAGTGCGTGATGGGGTTGCAAATAACGGCACAATGCGCGGTGAGAGTGTCGATGCTCATATTGGTGCATTTACCAATCAAGGGACGTTTATTGCAACCGATGATTTGCATTTGATGGTAAGCACACAAGAAGGCGCCGATCCGCAACAAGCCTTTCTGAAGAATACATCCGAAGGTGTCCTTCAAAGTGGTGGTGTTTTTGTTGTGATCGCAGGGCAATTAGACAATGCCGGTGTGCTTGGCTCTAGTGGTGAGAATGTTGCCCTCAATGTGGCAGGAAATGTCAGCAATAGCGGGCTGATTTACGCCAAAAAATCTATGGATCTATTCAGTGATGGTGATTTAACCAACACACAGGGCAGAATTATTGCTGAAGAGGCTCTCACCATTGGTGGGCTGAAAGAGACACGTGCTGGTCATATAAACAATGAGGCTGGTCTTCTTAGTGCTTTAGCCGGTGAGATGAAGATTGTTGCAACGTCTTTTGTCAATAAAAGCGCTGAAGCGACAAATTCAGACCAACAAAACGCTACACATGATGAAGGTGCACATGTTTTAGCGCGGGATGGTTTGCGCATTGATGTGGGCAGTTTTGAGAATGTTGATGGTCTCATTTCTACGCAAGGGGCAGTTAATATTGTTGCTGATAGTGTGATCCAAGCAGGGCACATAGAGATTGAGCGTGGTGACCTTCAACTGACCAGCCACGGTGATTTAAGCAATAGTGGCACAATAGAAAGCAATGATACCATTGCTTTGCATGCGCAAACAAATCTCAGCCAAACGGGGCGCATTGTCTCTAAAAAGCGGATAGAGCTTTCCAGTGATGGCATCTTGACGCTGGGTGAGACAAGTGAGGTTGGCGCCTATGATGTAACGCTGAAGGCAGGCACACTCACCCAAGCTGGGCTTGTGGAAGCGCAAGGCGGGGTACTTACTCTCAACAGCCATGATGTTTTAAGTAATTCCGGTATTATGGTGGGCGGTGTTGTTGATGCGAAGCTTGGGTCTTTAGCCAATTCAGGTCAGCTTTTAGCCAGTAACAGTTTTACGCTTATAGCAAAAAGTCATGATCCGTCATTGGGGCAAGTTGCTCTGGTTTTAAATGGTGAAGACGGTGTTCTCAAAAGTGGTGGTGCTTTTGTCTTAACCGCAGATGTTTTGGACAATGCCGGCAGTATTGGTTCAAGTGGTGATGGGGTTGCGCTCAATGTGAGCGCTGATCTGAGCAATAGCGGGCTAATTTATGCCAAGAAATCTGCCATTTTCTCCTTAGATGGGGATTTTATCAATAAGTTTGCCGATGTCATTGCTGAAGACAATCTCATCATCCGTGGTTTAAGTGGAGAGCGGGCTGGTCATGTAATCAACAGCTCGGGTCTTTTAGAAGCCGTGTCAGGCGATATGACCTTCGATGTCTCAGCTCTCACCAACATGCGTGAAGGCGGGGTTGAAGTTAGCGATAAAGTGATTTCTCACAGTTACGTTGCGGGAAGTTGGGAAGGCACTAATATTAAACACCATCAGATAAAGGAAGATGTTGACACTACAATTAGCCGTCAGCAGCCTCATTTTACCAATAATGCTGCACAGATTTTAGTAGGGCGTCATCTGACAATTAATGCCGGCGATATCCGTAATAGCTACAGTTTGATTGCTGCTAATGGCAACATTGAGATGCAGGGTGATACGCTGCTCAATGAGGGGCGCGATTTAATCGAAACAACCAAGATTGTAACTGAAACACATCGCAGGAAGAAACATTGCCACACATTATTAGGAGGGTGTGGTATTACAGGCATTACAGATGAGGGACATTATACTGATACCCAAACAACCGTCCGCACTTATGATGCTGTTTACGGCACGATTGAAGCTGGTGGCACGCTTGATGCCAAGTTGACAGGCTATATTGACAATCATGCGGTGCGTGAGGGGGTTGAGCAAGTTGGCTTAAGCTCTGGCGATAAAGGTTTGGCTGGTGTTAAAAACACCGATTTTGACGGTTCCAAACCACTGATTAGTGATGATCGATTGGACGGCATCATCAATGGTTTGAAAGGGCACAAAGGGCTTTTTGCACCGAGCATCCAAACACCCGCACCAGAATCCATACAGGTGCCAACGCAAGATGGGCTTAGCTCTGTTAAGACAGAATTGGACCAGACCCAATCACCGGATGTGCCGTTTTTAGTTGAGACGCGACAGGATTTTATCAACCCAAGTAAATTTTTAGGATCGGACTATTACTTAAAAAAGATTGGCAATTATAAGCCTGAGCACGTGTTTAAAAGATTGGGGGATGCTTATTTTGAATATCGTCTGGTGGGTGAGCAAATCTTTGAGCTGACAGGCAATCGCACTCTTCTTGATGTTGAAGATCCCAATGCTCAAATGCAAAGGCTTTATGACAATGCTGTGGAGCAGCAAGGTCCTTTAGGGTTAGTGCTAGGCAAGCCCTTAACGCCTCAGCAGATTGCTGGGATCAAAAAGGATATGATCTGGCTTGAAACTCACCTTGTCGACGGACAAGAGGTCTTAGTGCCCCACGTTTATTTGGCGCCAACCTCCTCTTCAGAACAAGGGATAAAAAACGCACAAGGATTGCAAGGAAACCTTGCCAGTGCGCGTTTGAAAGGCAATGGCGTCACTATAGAGACGGACCGTCTTACCAATAGCGGTGCTGTGGTAAGTGATGATGCATTGCATGTTTCGACCACGCAAACATTGTTTAATGATGGTGGTTTTTTAGATGCCAGAGGTGCTGTAGAACTCACCAGTAACGGTCTTTTAGCCAATTCTTCCGGTGTTATTCATGGTGATACGGTTACCATGACGGGTGGTACGATTGTCAATAGTACCGCTAAAATCCGTGACACGAATGAATATGGTTTTGTTGATCGAGCTGGGCAGAAGGGACAAATTCTCTCTGATCATGAATTAAACATTCAATCCCTTGGTGATCTTGGCTCAGAGGGGGGGGAATTCACCAGCGGCGGTCCGATGACGGTGATTGTCGGTGGTTCTGCTACGTTTGGTTCATTAGTGCTAGAGAGTGACCATAAGGAGACATTGGAAAAAGGGCATTATAACGCCCAAAGCAGTGAGCACCGTTTGACAGAAGTCAACAGTGATGGAGATTTGACCATTGTCACAGGTGGTGAACTGAACCTTGAGGGAAAGTTTAAAGCCAAGGGCAATGGGGATTTCACCAGTGGTGGCGCTCTCAACGCGATTTCAGAGCAAGATTTTAACAGTTTTGATTTGGATCTGAGGGGCAAAGAAGGCGACAAATCGAAGCAAAAGAATAAGTTTCGTCAACAATCAACAGAAGTTACTACAAACAAAACCACGATAGAAACAGAGGGCAACCTCTCCATGCATGCGCAAAATGGGGATCTCACACTTGGTGCGGCAGGGCTATCAAGTGGTGGTCAGACGCATTTGGCATCAGATAAGGGAAAAATCAAGTTTCTGACCAACAAGGATCAAGATTTTAAGGATGTTTATCAGCGTAATGAAAACCTTGTGTGGTGGAGTGAGAGCGATAAAGGTTACCTTAAGGAGACCATCGAACATGTCACCATAGATGCTAAGGGTGGCATAAAGCTTGATGCGGGTGATGGCTTTGTTGTTGAGTATGAGGCAACTGGTGATTTAGACAAATCTCTTGAGCAATTGTCTCGCTCTCCAGGCATGGCATGGATCAAGCAACTGCGTGATGATCCAGAATTATCCAAGCAAGTGGATTGGCAAGCAGTTAAGGCTGAATTTAAAGACTGGGATTATAAAGCCCAAGGATTGACAGAAGCCGGTGCGGCTATCGTGGCCTTGGCTGTCACGGCGGTTACGGGCGGAGCAGCCTCGGGCGCTGCCAGTGCCATTACCGGTGCTTTGGGGCTTGGCTCGAGTACCGCCATGAATGCGGCGATACAGGCAGGTGTCCAAGCGCTGATTAACAAAAGCGCTGTGGCTCTTGTCAATAATCGCGGCAACATTGCCGGCGCCTTGCATGAGCTTGGCTCTTCAAAGAATGTTCTCAGCATTGTCTCATCGATGTTAACGGCGGGCTTAACCAGCCAACTAACGGAAATGGCAGGTGTTGGACAATCTTTGCCAAAAACCGCTCCTTTTGTCGATCGTATCGCCCTTGAAGCGAAAAAGAACTTGATCAAAGCCGCCATTGGCACAGGCGTGCAGACGGCTCTTGAGGGCGGCTCTCTTGACAAGAACTTTTTTAACAATCTGCGCATCGCCCTGTCTGATACGGTTGGCAAATCATTGGCGGAAGAAATCGGTACCGCCAAGGCAGAAGGCAAAATAGATACGGTCACACAAATCGTTGCCCACGCCGGTCTTGGCTGTTTAAAAGGCGCTGTTGCGAGTGGTGCTTGCACGGCCGGTGCTGTGGGGGGTGCTGTGGGTGAAGCCACTGCTATGCTCCAGTTTCAATTGTGGGTGCAAGGCATTGTGAAAGAGGAAATGGGTAACCTAAACGGTCGCACCCCAACTGCGGAAGAGGAAGCGCGTATAAACGCAAAGATTGATGCGCAGTTTGCTGACTTTAGAGACCACACCATTGATGTTGCAAGGGCTGCTGGGGGCGTTGCCGCTGCCCTTGCCGGTGGCAATGTTGATGCCGGCGCTGATGCCGCTGGTAATGCCGCTGCAAATAACTACCTCAGCAGTGCTCAACAAGCTCAGATGGAGAAAGAATTAAAGGAGTGTCCTGACCTTTTATGTGAAGCAGAAGTGTCTGCGAAGTGGTCTGCGATTAGTACAGGGCAAGGTATAAGCTTTGGGGCTGGTATAGTAGCTGGTGTACCGGCTGAAATATACGATACGGTTGATGGTTTTTGGCAACTAGCCAAACATCCCGAAGAGACTTTGAAAGCGCTCAAAGATTTTTTCAGCAGTGGTGAGATTTTGGCGACAATTGGTCAGACCCTTGGACAGTCCTATGTAGATCGCATTAATAAAATGGAGGAGGAATATGAGCGAGCCGGTGCTGGTGGATCCTTTAAAGCTGGACTTGAATTTGGAAAATTATTGACTGAAACAGCATCCCTAATGACAGGAGTTGCTGGAGCAGCCAAGGGAGCCATAAAGCTTGGCGAAAAGGCT